>NZ_BAFN01000001.1:3362150-4034580 GCF_000949635.1 Candidatus Brocadia sinica JPN1 | reverse complement strand
TCCAGCGCGCAAATGTTCCGATTGATTGGCCGGAAACTATTTTAAGGGATCGACTTCCGCCATGTGCGGCATCTGTCGTCCAGGTGAATGTTCCTTTGCCAGCAGTGAAGTAATTTACCATGGGGTCTGTTTCAAAGCCAGGATTGGGGGCAAGATTGGTTGTTGTGGAATTAGTAGTAAAGGACCTTTCACCTCCGTATTTGGTTCCGGAACTGTTTTTTGCCACCAGCCTGTAGTAATACGTCTTCGCTGCCGACAAGCCGTTTATGCCTATGCTTATTGCTGTGTCGCCTGAACTGCTGACACCCTGCGCCGATGACTTGCTGCCATATGTCCCGCTTATTGTGCCATACTCAAACCATGCTGTAGTTGATAAGCCATTGGCATTCACTGTGCCTCCCAACGTAGCGGAATTTGACGTCACATCGGTCGCTGACCCCGTCACAACCTTTGGAGGTATACCGGTTGATGTTGATACTGTAAAAATATATCCCCTCCCCTTCACCTGACCATTGGTTGCATCGACATCAATACTAACCCCACTCTTTAACCTTATTTCATCGCCAACTATTGCAACATCGGCGCTCCCATCCCCGGACTCAATAAAGTATCCATCGGCACGTTGTACCCCGGTGACCGTCTCACCCGCATTGAGTTTTACCACGCCGTTTTTCGTCACAAACACCACAAAGAGTTTTCCTGTCTTCGGCTGACGTGAATACCTTTTTGATCCTTTTTATATTGGATCAGCTTTGTTCACTATGTCAAAGGCTCGCGCATACAACGGGTTAGGTCTTGGCATCCCATTTTGGGGTGGTCTCTTAGGAACCATTGCGCCACCCTTAGTGCGTGACCAGGATGAGTGGGCAACTTTAGCAGTTGCAGATCCATTTACTGATAATACGGGATTATACCTTTATTACCTGCAAAATGCAGAAAATCCAGCATATACCACTTTACTCGGGCCGTATTATGTAGATGTTCCTGATTTCTTCATACCACCTTCCGCCACCCAACCCGGTACTGCTGCTGTGCTCGACACCCTGGATTGCCGTTTTGTTAACGCAGGCACCCAGATGGGTCATCAGCTCTATCAAGTCCACACAGTTGATCTGGGCGGATTACCTACACCCGTTTGGTATCTGATCGATTGGTGGATGGGCACACTTACCGTAGCCGATTCCTTCTTTGCGGCTGGTTTGTCCAATGACTGGAATGCCTCGATTGCAGCAAATGACTTTGGTGATGTATTTGTAACGTGGACATCAAATGATCCTAGCACGGGCACAAACGCCCAAGTAAGGCTCTCTGGCCGAAGGAATTTTGATCCCCTAAATATAGGCGGCGGTGTAGCAGCCTTCACAAGTCCTACATATTATACTAGTTATCGATGGGGTGATTACTCAGCGGTTACTGTTGATCCAATCGTTGTAAATCAACTCCGTGCCTGGCTTGTCAATGAAACAATCATTAATCCCACTACATGGGGTTCGAGGATAGTCAGAATTGGTTTCTAAGGGATGATTTCTAGATTAGATCGTTGTTGCATAAAGGGGGGAGCAGTGACAAGTCTCCCCCCTTTTTTATTTTTACCAAATGTTTACAGATACACTTAGATAAACACTGATAAAATAGATACTTATATGCATTCTGCGATAAGGCACAGAACGTAAAACCAGGAAAATCAATCGATATGATCAGCTCAGTTCAGTTCAGGCTATTCATAACTGTGGCAATGATGGCATTTGTTTTTAGCTGTGTTAAAGACTATGGCAATACTTTGCGAAATAATGAAAAAAAAGAGACATTAAGCGGAAAGTTAGTGGGTGTCGTAACACGAGGTCCAATTTCACCTATGAGTAAAGATGAGAACCTTCAAACAAAACCGGCTATAGATGTAAAAATTGTGGTCATGACCTTATCAGGAAAGATTGTAGAGACCGTAGCGACTGACAATGATGGCAGATACAGTATCACCTTGCCTGGCGGGACTTATCGCGTTGAAATGCTCCCTTCATCATCAGAAATGACAAAAGATTTACCTACCGTAGTAACTATTATCAAAGGTAAAGAGACACACCTTGATATTCACATAGACACTCGCATACGTTAGATGATGTATATTTTTAAATTATACGACCTTCCCGTAGTTAGCCCCGCACCTAACCCATAACTTCCATCAACTTCACTGCAGCCAAGATACGCTTCATCCTCGGACCAAGGGAACCATTAGAACGATGTTCACTCCGAAGTGGAAAATAAAAAGGCAGTGAAAAGCCTTAGTCTTTTGGTCTTTTCGTTGATTAAGAAGCTTTTTTCTCGTGACTATCCTATGTTCCGGCTCGGTAATACCTCTGGCAGCTTTATCTGCAACGCCTCTATCTACGGCTTGGTTACCGTCGTTACGTCATACAAAAACAGTCTCGGCTCCTTGTCTCGCCGTCTTACCTCAAACAGCTTTCACCCTATCTTTTCCTGATTCCCCGATAGTCACGCCAAATTATCGTACGGATTATTCTCGTCAAATCCACGCTTCATATCCAGGACATCACCCGCCTATCAGACGAATTTCCGCTCAAACACTAAATATTTTAACAAATCTGCCGATAATTTTACCATCTAACGACTAAAGATACTAAATCCACACTTAATTATTGAGAAAGCGAGGTGATTGAGCATCGGAATGGATTAACAAATTTGCTAGACCTACAAAAGAGGTGGCAAATTTGAAAAAGGCAAACCAATCGTGAGATTGGGACGCAAAGCTATGGGTCTTCAATGAAGAATGCCAGGCTGCCATATTTGTTTTAGTAAATCTTTTGTTGGGAGAAGTACTTATGAAAATTACAAATACTTTTTTAGGATATGTGTTTTTAGTATTCACTCAAGTGTTTTTCTTGTTTGAAACAGGGCTAATATCTACGGTTTCAGCGAATGATACATGGAAAAGTTGGTATGGTATTACTGTAGATGGATCAGCAGAAAGTGGCGCAAAATATGCAAGGCAGATGGGGTATGATTCTATAAACATAAAATCCGGTATCTATGCCTCCCCTGATACCTATAAAGGCAAGCAAGCCTTTTCAGGTTTTAAATTTTATTTCATTAACCCTGATAAAATGCTGATTAGGAGTATGGGATATGATAGGAATATAAACATTACAAAATCTTATTCACAAGCAGAACGAGATTTTTACAATCAGTATATGACGTGGAAGAGCTATGATCCGTTTCCGGACAATATAGCAACGGGCTGGTTTCAGGGCACATCAACGGAATTTAATCCACTTTGGGATTTTCAGCAACAGGCGGTTATCGATATGGTTGTTGAGGGAGTTATAGCTATGTGCCATGACTATGAAGATGTAAGCTTGCCATTTACCTTTGCCGGACATATGTATGATGAGCCTGCTCTTGATGGTTATTTTTTTAATTGGATAAATGGAGATAATGAAGTAACTTACTTATCCAATTGGACGGGGACAGAGTCTGGTTTACTACACGGAACTATAACGCATGAATATGCAACATATCAAGATGGGAAAGCTGCTTTTTTCAAACAATTGAAGGCAAGAATGCTGGCTGAATTTCCTAATGCTAAATGGATCGTAGAGCCATATGATGTGTACTGGGGATGGATAAATCAGATAAAAGATCGTACAGACAAAGATGAATTAACCCCTGATATGATTTCACAGGAAAGCTCTAGTACGGAATTTGTAGATGATAGCGCTATTTTTAATTCAGGATTGGCTATTACGAAAGATATGATGGGCATCAGTCAGCCCAACAGTGTCGACGAGTATGAAAATCGTCTTTATGCGGCCAATGCTGGTATCAACAGGGCATGGTATAATTGGTTCCTGCGGTTCGGCGGCACGGGAAATATGCCGAGCTTTCAGAACATCACGGAAGTCTATCCCAGACTTAAACTCATACGGTGTTTGCCGAATTGGGACAATTTAAATAATGTTCCTCTCACCGATCGTTCATGGGATGGCAGTGTGTATCGGAGCACAAAGAGTTATGCCAGCAGCGATGTCATGTATTCACGTCAGCCGAAGACAGGAAAACTCTTTGTGGTGTTTGTGACGAAAAACGGCGTGGTAAAACTCAATGCGGGTGAGACGGTCACCGGGGTACAACGTGCCGATGGATACTTTATTGAGTCCGGGGATGGGAGCGCCGATGTTGCAATAGTTGGCGATGAAATAAGGTTAAAGAGTGGGGTTAGTATTGATGTCGATGCAACCAATGGTCAGGTGAAGGGGAGGGGATATATTTTTACAGTATCAACATCAACCGGTATACCTCCAAAGGTTGTGACGGGGTCAGCGACCGATGTGACGTCAAATTCCGCTACGTTGGGAGGCACAGTGAATGCCAATGGCTTATCAACTACAGCATGGTTTGAGTATGGCACAATAAGCGGGACATATGGCAGCAAGTCATCGGCGCAGGGTGTCAGCAGTTCAGGCGACACAGCAATAAGCATAGGCATAAACGGCTTGTCGGCAGCGAAGACGTATTACTACAGGCTGGTGGCGCAGAACAGCGCAGGGACCGCATACGGGAGTGAAATGTCCCTTATTACACCGGACACTCTTGCGCCAAATTGTTCCGTAAACATCAACAATGGCGACTTCTATACCACATCCACTGCCGTGACCCTGGATTTATCGGCTACTGATGATGTGGGGGTGACAGGGTATTATCTCTCTATGGATTCAACGGTTCCTCTGGCATCGGCCGCAGAATGGACTATGGTATCATCCACTACTGCTTTTCATGCCAGCGTTTCGTATAACCTAAGCGCCGGGGACGGCGGCAAGACGGTATATGCCTGGTATAAGGATGCCGCCGGGAATGTATCAAACACAACCAGCGACTCAATCACTTTAGATACAACTATTCCACTGATAACAATCACGAGTCCTACATCCAATACCACTCATACAACAACGAGTGGCACGATCACTCTAGGCGGAAGCGCCTCAGACAGCGCAAGCGGTGTAAGCAAGGTGGCATGGAGTAGCGACAAGGGGGGAAGCGGCACGGCCAGCGGAACGACCGGTTGGTCTATCTCCGGTATAAGTTTATCGACAGGTGATAATGTAATTACCGTTACAGTCACTGATGGGGCAAACAACACAGGGACAGATACAATTACCGTTGAGAAGTTGGAAACGAACACCGGCACCGGCCTGCAGGCATGCTATCCTTTCAATGAGGGGACCGGGACAATTGCTACAGATAAGTCCGGAAATGGTAACGACGGTGCGATCAACGGTGCTACATGGGCGGCAGGGAAGAGAGGAAAGGGATTAAGTTTTAATGGCGCCAGCAATTCTGTATCAATTCCCCTTCTGAACCATGATGAAATTTCCATTGCTGCATGGTTTTATAAAAATGCAAATGACACAACGGATGCTGATGCCATATTGGGTGCGTGGAAATGGAATTCAGATATTCAACTTCGCGAGGGGTTTGATGTGCGATTTTACAATACCACACCTGATAGACTTGAATTTATTCTTATGACGCAAGACGGGAACGGGAAGAAAACACAGAAAACTGCTGTAAAGGACTTGAGCAATTCAGTGGGCAAGTGGTATCATGTTGCAGGGACATACAACAAGACAACGGGAGAACAGAGGCTCTATGTGGGTGGCCTGCTGGTTGATACAAAATTCCATCCCGCCGGTAATACAATCGTGCCATCGACATCTTATGCTGATGTGAGAATAGGGTACTCGAGGGTTAATAATGGTTATTTTAATGGCAAGATCGACGAAGTCTACTTTTACAATAAACCTTTGAGCGACCAGGAAGTGCAAGATTTGTATAATGCCGTTAGCGATGGCATGCAGTCCCGCTATACGTTCGATGAAGGAAGCGGATTGGTCGCCACAGATTCATCCGGCAATGGTAACGATGGCGCCATCGCGGGGGCAACATGGACAACGGGTAAAAACGGTAAGGCATTGAATTTTGATGGAATTAATGATTTCGTGTCAGTTCCACGGACAAATCAGGACGAAATTTCCATTGCTGCATGGTTCTACAAGACCGTAAATGATAAAAAGGCTGCTGATGCCATTTTGGGCGCATGGAAATGGAATTCTGATGTGCAACTTCAGGAGGGGTTTGATGTGCGATTTTACAATACCACACCTGATAGACTTGAATTTATTCTTGTGACGCAGGATGGGAATGGGAAGAAAACACAGAAAACTGCTGTAAAGGACTTGAGCAATTCAGTGGGCAAGTGGTATCATGTTGCAGGGACATACAACAAGACAACGGGAGAACAGAGGCTCTATGTGGGTGGCCTGCTGGTTGATACAAAATTCCATCCCGCCGGTAATACAATCGTGCCATCGACATCTTATGCTGATATGAGAATAGGGTACTCGAGGGTTAATAATGGTTATTTTAATGGCAAGATCGACGAAGTCCGCCTTTACAATAAACCCTTAAGCGACCAGGAGGTACAAGACTTGTACAATAGCATCGGTTATTGAATTCCCTGGAAAATTTAGTATAATGCTCCTTAAAGGCCTAACGGAAATGAATTGATAGGGGTTGGAAGGGAGAAGGTTGTAATTAACAAAGGAATGACGAGTAAAAATAAAACACGGGTAAGCATAGGCTTACCCGTGTTTAATGGCGAGATGCACCTTGAAGAGGCGATAGATTCAATTCTTTCCCAAACGTATTCAGATTTTGAACTGATCATCTCTGACAATGCCTCTACCGATAAAACACAAGAAATTTGTAAGGCCTATGAAGCCAGAGACAGGCGCATTTGTTACTATAGAAATGAAAAGAATCTCGGAGCTGCCAGGAATTTTAACCGGGTCTTTGAGTTATCATCGGGTGAATATTTTAAATGGGCAGCCCATGATGACCTGTTAACCCCAGACTTTTTATTGAGATGCGTTGAGGTGCTCGACCATGATGCTTCCGTGGTCCTGTGTTATCCCCGGACGGAGATTATTGATGAACATGGGAAATTTTTAAGGAACTACGATGTGAAATTGAACACGGATTCGTCGAAACCGAACGAACGTTTTCATGATCTTATCTGTATCTTTCATGGTTGTTATCAGATTTTCGGGTTAATTCGGGCAAGCGCCCTTAAAATGACGTCTCTTATCGGCAACTTTACCGGATCGGACAGAAATTTGTTGGTAGAACTTGGTCTCATAAATAGATTTTATGAAATTCCTGAGCGGCTCTTCTTTTCAAGAGACCATCCACAACGTTCAATAAGGCACGTCTCTTTCTACTCACGCGCAGCGTGGTTTGACCCGGCAAAAGAGAGACAGGTGGCATTTCCGCACTGGAAAAGGTTTTTAGAGTATCTCAGGTCGCTCAGACGCGCCTCATTAAACCGGTATGAGCGTGCGCGTTGTTATCTGCACATGGTGCAATGGTTAGGGATGAAATTTAACTGGCAGTGGTTGCTGAAAGATTTGATAATGGCCGTCAGGTCCGCGGTTTGGATTTTTCTGTGGAAAGCAAAAAGGGTGTTTTTGCAAAAATGAACAATGATTCGCTGATAAGCTCCGGAATTTCGTGTTGATTCTATTCCTATGGCCGTCGCCTGGAATAAAACCGGTAAATAGAGGGAAGAAACGATGGAGGACATTCTATGAAAGTGGCCATTCTTGCTGGAGGCGTTGGCACCCGCCTCGTTGAAGAAACAGAGGTAAAGCCGAAGCCGATGGTAGAAATTGGTGGCCGGCCGATTCTCTGGCATATTATGATGCACTATTCTCATTACGGCTTTAAACACTTTGTGATTGCCCTCGGTTATAAGGGGGAGGTGATTAAAAAATATATGGTGGATTATTGCTCACTGAACAGCAATTTGACTGTTCATTTGGGTAGCGGGGAGGTAAAGGTCCATAGTGCAGCGAAAACAGATTGGACAATCGATCTGGTTGACACCGGCATACCGACGCTAACGGGTGGCCGTATCAAGCAACTTTCTCCATACATGGGAAACGAGACGTTTATGCTGACATGGGGGGATGGGGTTTCCGATGTAAATTTGCATGATCTGCTCAGTTTCCATCGCTCTCACGGCAAGTATGCTACGTTAACTGCCGTTCGGCCGCCTGCGCGGTTTGGTCATCTTGAGCTGGATGGCAATCGTGTGGTGGAATTCTCCGAAAAGCCACAGACGAGCGAAGGGTGGATTAATGGGGCTTTTTTTGTTTTGGAGCCAACGGTATTTGATTATATCGACGGTAATGACACGCAGTGGGAGAAAGAACCGATGGAAAGACTGGCGAAAGACGGCCAGTTAATGGCATACCGTCATACATCTTTCTGGCAATGCATGGATACGTTGCGTGATAAGAGATTATTGGAAAGTCTTTGGCAAGAGGGTAATGCGCCCTGGAAAATCTGGAGGGAATAGCATGCGTATATTGGTAACAGGACACAACGGTTATATCGGCGCCGTTATGACGCCGATGCTTATTGCTGCGGGGCATGAGGTGGTGGGGCTGGACAGCGATCTCTATGCACAATGCACGTTTGGAGATGATACTCAGAACATCCCATCGTTAAAAAAGGATATCCGGGATGTTGAGTTGTCCGATCTTGATGGGTTTGACGCCGTGTTGCATCTTGCCGGTCTTTCAAATGATCCGCTCGGTGATTTGAATCCGGAATTAACGTATGAAATTAATCATACTGCATCGGTGCGCCTGGCTAAATTGTCGAAAGAGGCTGGAATTAAGCGCTTTATTTTTTCATCGTCTTGCAGCATCTATGGCGTTGCGGGCGAGAATATGGTGACTGAAGAAGCAGAATTTCATCCGGTTACTCCCTATGGTATCTCGAAAATGCTTGTTGAGGGGGAGGTGGCAAAGCTGGCGGATGCAGACTTCAGTCCCACATTTCTCCGTAATGCAACAGCCTATGGGGTATCGCCGCGCCTGCGCTTTGACCTTGTGCTCAACAATCTGGTCGCCTGGGCATTTACTACCGGTCGTGTATACATTAAGAGCGACGGCACCCCCTGGCGCCCTATTGTCCATATCGAAGATATATCCCATGCCTTTATAGCGGCGCTGGGCGCGCCGAGGGAACTCGTGCATAACCAGGCATTTAATGTTGGCATCAATGGGGAGAATTATCAAATTAGGGAGATTGCGGAGATCGTCAAAGAAACAGTGCCGGGATGCCATATTGAATACGCCGAGGACGCAGGACCGGATAAGCGCTGCTATCGTGTTGATTGCAGTAAACTGGCCCGTATGCTGCCGGAATTTAAGCCTCAATGGAACGCGCGCAGGGGCGCGGCTCAATTGTATGCGGCGTACAAGAAGACCGGATTGTCCCTGGAAGATTTTGAAGGGCCGAGATACAAACGCATTGGCCACATTAAAAAGTTGCTGAGCATGGGTAGTTTGGATGAGACACTCCGGTGGAAAAAAGAGGAAGCCACAGCAAACACATCAAGAAAAGAGAAGAGCTACACATGAATCAAACAAAAATAGCTTGTAGATCCTGCGGGGGGAAAGACCTGGAACCAATTTTGTCTTTTGGCCGGACACCTCTGGCCGATGCATTGCTAACGGAAGAACAATTAAAAGAACCGGAGTTGACGGCTCCTCTTGATCTGGTATTTTGCCCTGATTGCTCCCTGGTGCAGATAACGGAATCGGTTTCGCCCGAGATTCTCTTTTGCAGGGATTACCCGTATTTTTCTTCCGTGTCGAAGGCGCTGCTACAACACTTCAGGGAAAGCGCGCTGGCTATAATACAGTCACATCATTTGAATTCGGACAGTCTGGTTGTTGAAGCAGCCAGCAACGACGGGTACATGCTGAAAAATTTTGTAGAAAAAGGGATTCCTGTTCTGGGAATTGATCCGGCCATGGGACCAGCCGGGGCGGCGCAGCAAGCCGGTATCCCAACGCTTTGTACATTCTTCGGGCAGGATCTGGCCAGGCAATTTCGGGAAGAGGGACGGATGGCCGATGTCTTTCTCGCCAACAATGTCCTGGCTCACGTGCCGGATCTTAATGGCTTTGTGGAAGGCATTCGAATTCTCTTGAAAGAGGAAGGCACAGCGGTGATAGAAGTGCCTTACGTAGTTGACCTTATTGAACATTGCGAATTTGACACGATTTACCATCAACACCTCTGCTACTTTTCCGTAACTGCATTGGATAAATTATTGAGAAGGCATTCTCTTTTTCTTAATGAAATAAAGCGCGTACCAATACATGGAGGATCGTTGCGATTGTTTATCGGACACCGCGCGGCCGCAGGTGAATCTTTCCGTTTGCTCCTGAATGAAGAGGGGAAGAAGGGAATTCATCGCGTTGAGTATTATCGCAATTTCGCAGACCAGGTAAAGGAGATAAAGAATTCTTTGTGTAATCTGTTACGGGATCTGAAACAGGCAGGGAAGAAAATTGCGGCTTATGGAGCGGCGGCGAAGGCGACTACGTTGTTGAATTATTGCGGAATTGATAAAAAACTTGTGGATTATGTGGTGGACATGAACAAATTCAAGCATGGACGCTATATGGGGGGCAATCGCTTGCGCATCTTTTCACCCGCGAAGCTTTTGGAAGACATGCCGGATTATGTATTGTTGCTTGCCTGGAATTTTTCGGAAGAAATTTTGCAGCAACAAGAGGAATACCGGAGGCGTGGCGGTAAATTCATCATTCCCATTCCCTATCCCGCCATTGTTTAGAACTCATGGGGTGTATTCGGGGTATTCTCACCTTTAAAATTATCACACGTTACGATTTACACTTTTCATTTTTCACGCCGCCTCCGAAAGGCAGCAATCAACAGGAGACCCCATGATGTTGCAATGATAAAAGACTGGATAAATTCGCTTGCCGCCACGATAATCAATATCCGGCGACTACTACACCCATGTCCGTGCAGTATACCGGGCAATTGTAAATTTACGTACGTACCTCCCAGTGACACGATAAAGAGCATAACCATTGCAATGAGGGTCGATTGTGACACTTTGGGAAAGCGTTTCTTGTATATTAAGGACAGGATTACTCCAGCAAAAGAAGCAAGAAAAAGGGGCGAATGGGATAAATAACTGATGAGTTTGGTAACCAGTATCCAGTGTGTTTGAGGCTTCAGCGGTACAACCGTTAGATTGCCAAAAGCCGCATCTACGTGGTGTGCAATGAGCAAAAAAGAACCCCTGGACAGGTTGGCCGAGGTAGTTAGTCTCCGGATGTTCCAAGTTATGGGCTCATACTCTACGTCTTTTTCCCACACCTTGAGACTATATAAGCTGCCGGCCTGTATTGTTTCCACTCTTGCCTTAAACCAATAGGTATGCCCGGTTTCAAACTGGTGTGTATCGGTGCTGGGGCTAGGGCTGTCTGGTGGATTGCCAGGCCCGGCGTGAATATGCAACAGATTGCGCTGGTTCCTTTTCCATTCATACCAGTTTGAACCTCCCGCTGGCTCCCAACCGCAGTGCGGTTGCGGACAAACCACGGGTAAATTTGTGTGTCCCTGCCAGCGGAAAAGAACGCCAAGTCCGGGGCCCACGCTTGTGCTCGAGTCAAAAGCCGATTCATCAATAGCGTGAATCGTAACCGGGACAGTAACCTCATAGTCGGTCCAACGCATATCACCAATGGCTACAATGCGGTCATAGCCAACATGATCCGGGTGCGTACGGATGCCATTTTTATCTAAAAACCACAACCCGTCGACAATCTGGGCCACATCTTGTATTTTTTCCACAGAACTCCAGTTTATAGCATATGGCAGAGGCCAGGCGTTTCCTTTTGTGCACTCAACCGTTACCGTCTCAATGGTCTGATTGCCAAGACTATTTGTGGCTTTAATGACAACCTGATTTTGGCCGATTATGAGGTCTGCGTATGCGATTTCGATATTGAAATCGCCAGGGGAAACGAGACGGCGCTTGTCGGGTCCCAGAGAAAGAGGCTGTTCAGGCCGGCCATTTAGTGAGTAATTTAACGAGGTTATTCCATCCGGGTCTGATACGTTGCCAAGGATATTGACCCAGCGCTGTGGGAGGCCAAAACGCCCAAAAACTTGATGATGGCCATACCAGATATGAATAGCGGGGGCGTCTGCTTTTACCTGGGTGGTATAGAGCAGTCCTAGAATAAAGAGAGGAACACCCATCATTCTCCAGAAACCTTTTCTCATGTTTGCCTTTTCCTTGAAACAATTTTATTGAATGTAATGCCATTATTTTGTTAAAAAAACTTGCATAAAAGCCGATATATTAACAGACGATGTGTTGTTGTCAACAGATTTATCTGGTTTGAGATAAGGAAACGAAACAATATTTGCAATAAAGACAAGTTTCCAAAGATTTAGAGAACTTACTCCTGATCGGTTTATTCATGATGGTTTACCCCTTGCTATATATTATGATATGAGTTATGATATTTTATTATGTAAATTTTTGCGTCACGTTAATCCCAGAGAAAATTAATCACATACGCATAAAAAAATAGATGAAGACAGATAACCATCATATCGGGGAAGAAGGCAAAAAATATAGCGTGCCTACTATCATTATCTCTCCTTCCAGGGGATGGGTTTCGCTTAAGTTACATGAATTATGGGAATATCGTGAATTAATCTACTTCCTTGCCTGGCGTGACATTAAGGTCCGTTACAAACAGACCGTATTGGGAGCGGCGTGGGCAATTATACAGCCTTTTTTTACCATGATGGTGTTTAGCCTTTTCTTTGGAAGACTTGCTCAAGTGCCGTCAGACGGCATACCTTATCCAATCTTCAGTTACACCGCATTGGTACCATGGACCTTTTTTGCTAACGGACTGAGTCAGGCATCAAACAGCGTGGTAGCCAGCTCCAATCTTATTAAAAAAATATATTTTCCGCGCCTGGCAATACCGATTGCAACAGTGTTATCGGGAGTTGTTGACTTTATCCTGGCGTTTTTTATGTTAACCGGTATGCTGTTCTATTATGGATATGTGCCCACGATTAATTTGATTTGGCTCCCTTTCTTGTTGCTATTAGCATTCGTTACGTCTCTCGGTGTATCTTTATTGCTTTCTGCAATGAATGTACAGTTCCGTGACGTGCGTTATATAATACCTTTTTTAACCCAACTATGGCTCTTTGCAACACCCATTGCTTATCCAAGTAGCCTGCTGTCGAAACCCTGGCAAACTCTTTATGGAATTAATCCCATGGTTGGTGTGGTGGAGGGGTTCCGTTGGGCATTATTGGGCACAAATACAGCGCCGGGACCGATCATCGTCGTTTCTTCATTCGCCGCATTATCTCTGCTGGCAGGTGGGATTTTCTATTTTCGCCGGATGGAAAAATATTTTGCGGATCTGGTATAAGTCAGGCAAAGGAATTTCAAACCGACCTGGTAGCGGCAATTTACGAATTGCCGCGACGCTATTAAAGTTGCTGAAGGTATAACGTAAATGAGTGATATTTCAATATCTGTAGAACAACTCGGCAAGTTGTATCATATCGGCAGGAGGCAGGAGAAGTATAAAACCCTCCGCGACACCATATCGGACGCTTTTTTAGGGCCATTTCGGCGGGCGGGCAACTTATTGCGGGGCAAGGCTGCAGGCGCGGCAGAATTGGATGAAATAATATGGGCGCTTAAAGACATCTCTTTTGAGATAAAACAAGGGGAAGTTGTTGGCATTATTGGAAGCAACGGGGCCGGCAAGAGCACACTTCTGAAAATCCTCTCCCGTATCACAGAACCGACGGAAGGCAAAGTTGAGATTCATGGCCGGGTGGGGTCATTGCTTGAGGTGGGGACAGGATTTCATCCAGAGTTGACCGGCCGTGAAAATATCTATCTGAATGGAGCAATCCTGGGCATGCGACGGACTGAAATCGACAATAAGTTTGACGAAATAGTCGCCTTTGCTGAAGTAGAAAAGTTTATTGATACTCCTGTAAAGCACTACTCAAGCGGAATGTATCTGCGTCTTGCCTTTGCTGTAGCTGCCCATTTGGAGCCGGAGATATTGCTCGTCGATGAGGTATTGGCGGTAGGAGATGCGTCATTTCAAAAAAAATGCCTCGGAAAGATGAGTGACGTGGTGAAGGAGGGCCGGACGGTTTTATTTGTAAGTCATAACATGGCGGCAGTGCAACAACTTACTCGCACAAGTTTATTACTGCACAAGGGAAAACTTGTCTCTCAGGGGAAAACTGCTGATGTCGTCAAACACTATATGAGCGCTTTGGTAAATTGCTCTACCACTGTCTATAATGTGGAGAACACTCCCCGAAGATACCGGGACCTTTCCCGCCAGGTAGAATTTCTCACCGTAGAATTGGAGAATCATCAAACAACGCTTGTGCCGGCTGATGCTGAGATACAAGTGCGGCTTATAGTGCGAGGCAACGAATCTGTTGATAAGTTTCGTTTTAGTATGAGCATTTATCGCGCAGACAATACGCCGGTGGGAAATGTGCTTGGTCCCGAGATTCACTCAATTAAAAAAGGTGAGGTGGCCACATTCAGGATGGAATTACGTGATCTCGGACTTGCCAGAGGTATGTACTATTGTAATTTGGCGATAGGTAAGGGTAATTACCTGAGTAAGCGCACGGAATTTGATATTATCAATGATGTCTTATATTTTGAGGTAATGGCGTCTGAGGGGGAAGATGGGGTAATGTCAGAGTGGTATCCAAGTTGGGGATCAATCCGGTTCAAAGAACCGAAGGTAACCAGGATTGCAGGCGCCTGTTCAGGATAATGACAACGATAGTTGCTGCAAGATGATTTCGTACAGAGCAAAAAGTATGCAACGAATAGCCTCTTTTGATGTATTTGATACCGTCATAACTCGTGCCGTTGGAACGCCATCCGCTGTCTTTCTCTTGTTAGGCCGAATACTGAAAAACATGTCGTTGATTGGGTGCACGCCTGAAGCTTTTGCTTGTGTCCGTATTGATGCCGAGCGTCGCGCAACGAAAAATGCAGAGGATGGCGCTGTGTCTCTGCGTCAAATTTATGCAGAAGTTCAAACTTCCTTAGGGCTGACGGAAGAATATTCTCTCCGGTTGATGAATCTTGAGTGCGAGCTGGAGGCTAAGGTGATTAGAGCGGTACCCGGGGCAAGAGATCGCATACAGAACGCCCGCAATCATGGCCGACGCGTGTTGTTCCTTTCCGATATGTATTTATCCTCCGCGTTCATTCAAAAACAACTGTCACGTCATGGCTTATGGATGGATGGCGATGAATGTTATGTATCCTGTGAATATGGAAAATCGAAAAGATCGGGTAAACTCTTCCGTGAGTTGTTATGCCGTGAAGGAGTTCCTCCTGAGTCCATAGTCCATTGCGGCAATCATCCCGACGCCGATGTTCAAATTGCAAAACATATCGGACTTCATGTTGAACCATTCCTGGATGGCAACCCGAATCGCTATGAACTAATCCTCGATTCCCACATCCGGGAGACGGAGGGATTATCTTCCGCCATGGCTGGCGCATCGAAGCTGGCGCGGTTAACGGTTCCTGCGAAGTCCCTGAAAGAAGAGATCCTGCGCGACGTCGCCGCAGGTGTGATAGCGCCACTGCTTGTTGGTTATGTCCTCTGGATACTGCGCCGCGCTCAACAACTGCGCTTGAAGAGGCTTTGTTTCGTATCCAGAGACGGCCAGATTCTGTTTGGAATTGCACGCAGGCTTATAAACAAGTTGAATATTGCCTGTAAACTACAGTATCTTTACGGAAGCAGGCAATCATGGAATCTACCAGCCATAACCCGTATCGATCAAGAACAGTTAGCCTGGATATGGGATCTAACTGGATTTCCCACTGTGCGGAATGTGCTGTCCCGCGTTTGCATTAAACCGGAAGAGATTAAAGAGAACCTGAACTCTATTGGAATCACAGAAAAAAGATGGTCTGTGAATTTACCTGGCAAAGAAATCTCCGCGATCAGTGACTTACTGCTGGAGGATCGCAGGCTGCATGAACTCATTTTACAGAGAGCGTCTCAAAAGCGATCGGTAATTCTTAAATATCTGAGTCAGGAAGGATTGCTAGACACCGTTGACTGGGGAATGGTTGACGTAGGTTGGCTTGGGAGCCTCCAGGATTCTTTGGAAAGGATTTTAACCGCCGAGGGCAAAAAGCTACCCCACGGTTTCTATTTTGGCCTGAGAAAAAACCCCCTGGGTAACCAACTTGACCGACGGGAGGCGTATTTTTTTGATGAACGTCTTGGACTGGGATTCGTTGACATTTTTCCCCGTTACGGGTTGTTAAAATGGATGGAAGCGTTCTGTTCCGCAGATCATGGAACAGTGGTTGGCTTCGAGGAAGAAGGTAAGGAAGTACGCCCGGTTTTAAAAGAAAATGGTAATCAACCGTTACTGGAATGGGGTCTTTTGATGATACAGAAAACGGTTTACTGTTTTACCGAAAATCTATTGCTCGATTCGAGGCTGATCAATGTCGATGCAGACGTCCATAACGCCACTGCTGAAGCGCTCAAGGCCTTCTGCTTAAAACCTTCTCTTCCGGAAGTAAAGGCTTTTGCTGATTTTCCTGTTGAGATTGGGTTTGGTAAAGATAGCTACATGGTTCATTTAGCCGAAAGATACCGTTGGAAACATATTGTCAACTCTTTCCGTGCCAGCAAAGCGATGCATGACCACCCGGCAATATGGCATGAGGGAGCCCTTCTGCTAACACCACCACTTGTTCGATTAGCATTGAAAACTGCTCTCTTCGTTTCGCATACATTACGGTGCACAATCAGACCTCTGAAGCATTTGATTCGCCGCAAAGTTCTGATCCTGGCAAAGCAAATTATCTGCTGAGCGTTCCGTTTGTGCTAAGTTCTTGCTGTTTGTTACGCGAGAACAGGGGAAGAAAAAGATGCAAAGAAAAATGAAGATAGCTTTTATAACTCAGCCTTTCGATGAAGTCCTCCCCCCCAATCATAATTCGATAGGGATTTTGATTTATGAGTCTGCACGCCGCTTGGCCCGTTCTTGTGAAGTAACGGTTTACATAAAAGGGGGGTGGTTTCGAAAGAAAGAGACATGTGAACAGGGGGTGCGCTATCAGCGTATACCGGTGGGCCTCGATAAAGCGCTACAGAGACTTCTCGCGTGTTTTTCAAGATTTTTTAACGCCAAACGACCCCCGTATGCATCCAAACTCTATTACCGGGGATATATTTCCCGGATAGGAAGCATCCTGAGGGTGCAACAATGCGACATCGTTCATATCATCAATTTTTCTCAGTTTGTTCCTGTCATCAGGGCATTTAATCCCAGAATTAGAATTGTCTTACACATGCATTGTGAATGGTTGACGCAACTCGACCGGGCAATAATCGAGCGGCGGCTTAGCAAGGCCGATTTGATCATTGGTTGTAGTGGCTATATTACACAAAAGATCCGTCACAATTTCCCCCGGTTTTCCGGCTGTTGTGAGACTGTTCATAATGGCGTGGATAGTGATCGCTTCGTCCCCAGAAATGACCATAATAAAGCGGAGAAGAGCGACGCCAAACGATTGTTGTTCGTTGGCAGGGTATCACCTGAAAAAGGTGTGCATGTGTTATTAAATGCCTTTCAACGAGTGGTTCAGCGTTATCCGCAAGCGCACCTTGAGATTGTTGGACCAAAAAAACAATTACCTTTTGAATATCTCGTTGCTTTGAGCAATGATGATAAGGTTGCTGAATTAGCCTCCTTTTATGACGGAAGTTCCCCGTACAATTACGCACACCATCTGCAAGATATGCTTGGATCATTAAATATTGCAAGGCAGGTAACCTTTGCCGGCGTTGTTCCAAACTTACAATTGTTGCACTATTATCGAAATGCAGATATTTTTATCTTTCCGTCAGTTTGGGAAGAGCCGT
Source organism: Candidatus Brocadia sinica JPN1 (assembly GCF_000949635.1). Lineage (NCBI taxonomy): Bacteria > Pseudomonadati > Planctomycetota > Candidatus Brocadiia > Candidatus Brocadiales > Candidatus Brocadiaceae > Candidatus Brocadia > Candidatus Brocadia sinica. Next base: position 4,016,677 of record NZ_BAFN01000001.1, on the reverse strand, counting down.
TTGGGATGCCTCCCCTTGAGGCCATGTCGGTAGAAGTTCCTGTAGTTGCCACCCGATCAGGTGGCATAGTTGAAACTGTTGAAAATGGCAAGACGGGTCTCCTGGTTGAACGAAACGATGTGCATGCTTTAGCCGAAGCGATCCTTCGCCTCCTTTCTAATGAAGATTTGAGGCAATCCATGGGGAAGTCCGGGAGAAAGCGGGTGGTAGAATTTTTTTCCTTCGAACAGATGGTTGAAAATTTCCTGCGTCATTACAAAAATCTTTGCGCGGGTTTTCCTCCTTAATTGAAGTTAAAAACTCAAAGGGTATTTTTATAGATAAAATGAGAGCATGAAGGTTTTGATTCTTAGTTCTTATCTTGAGGGTGGCGCCGGTGGCGCTGCTTACCGGCTGCATCAAAGCTTACGGGATATTGGCGTGGATTCTCAAATCCTGGCGCAAACGAAAAACGTTTATGATGACACAGTTACAGTCGCGCCAAAAACCATGTTGGTCAGGGAACTTGGCTGGCTGGCAAGAGGCGCTAACTTAGATCGTTTGCCATTGAAACTCTATCCCAATCGGGACCGTACATTATTTTCTCCCCAGTGGCTTCCTGATGCTATTCCTTCAAAGGTGGCTCAGTTCGATCCGGATGTTATTAACCTGCATTGGATTTGCAGTGGCTTTATGCGAATAGAAACTATCCCCAGGCTGAATAGACCCTTGGTTTGGACTTTTCATGATATGTGGGCTTTTACGGGAGGATGTCATTATAGTGAAGAATGCGAACTCTATACCGTTTCCTGCGGCGCCTGCCCCCGGCTTCACAGTAGTAAAAACCGTGATCTATCGCGCTGGGTATGGCGGCGCAAAGCCAAAGCATGGAAAGAACTGAAACTAACTATTGTTACTCCCAGTTCATGGCTGGCAAAATGCGCAAGATCTAGCTCTCTTTTCAAGGATGCGCGTGTCGAAGTAATTCCCTATGGCATTGATATAAAAAAGTACAGGCCCATAGACCGCCGCGTAGCCCGGGAGATACTTGGCTTACCTCATGAGAAGCGGATCATCCTTTTCGGGGCATGGAATAACGAATACCGCAAAGGATTTCATTTGCTTTTGCCTGCTTTGCAAAGCCTGGCAAAGGCTGGATGGCATGATAAGATGGAGTTGGTTGTTTTTGGCTTTTTTCACCCAAACAGCCAAATTGATGTAAATATCAAGACCCATTACCTGGGCAAGCTGAGCGATGCAACCTCAATGGCGCTCGTTTATTCCGCCGCGGATATTTTCGTTGCGCCTTCTCTGTACGATAACTTGCCCAATACGGTACTGGAGTCTATCGCCTGCGGCACGCCCTGTGTCGCCTTCAATGCCGGCGGTATGCCTGACATGATTGAGCATTTGCAGAATGGTTATCTTGCGCAACCTTACCGATATGAGGATTTAGCTCAAGGGATTACCTGGGTGTTAGAAGATAGTAATCGCCACTATCGTTTGTCTCGGTGCGCTCGGGAAAAAGCCGAGCGTGAATTTACCCTTGATCTCTATGCAGAACGATACCGGGATCTTTTCCATGACATCGTGAAAAATCACAATTCAAAGGATTAAAAAATGAAACAATCAGTCCAAAGTAAGAGCGCCATGCCGGAAGTAAGCGTCCTGGAGGAAGTATTTTGCCCATGCTGTAACTCAAAAGGGGTATCGGTCTTTTACAAACAGAAGAATGTTCCGGTTCATAGTGTGCTGCTTATGCCGACGCGGGAAGTGGCTATGAGTTATCCTACCGGGCAGATAGCGCTGGGGTTTTGTCAGAATTGTGGGTTCATTTTCAACATCTCTTTTGATCCGGATGTTCATGAATATTCATCGAGGTATGAGGAAACACAGGGATTCTCCTCCACATTTAACGCTTTTCACAGGCGTCTGGCCGCTTATCTTATTGAAAGATATAATTTATATAATAAAACTATTATTGAAGTAGGCTGCGGGAAGGGTGAGTTTCTGACAATGCTTTGTGAAATGGGTGAGAACTGTGGCGTTGGATTTGACCCCGGTTATATAAACGAACGTAATTCCAGCCTGGCGCAGGATCGGATTACCTTCATAAAGGACTTTTATTCGGAGAAACATACCGGTTACCACGCCGACTTTGTCTGCTGCAAAATGACATTGGAACATATTCATCGTACGGCAGATTTCGTCAACACGGTACGGCGTTCGATCGGGAACCGGCTGGATACAATTGTCTTTTTTCAGGTTCCGGACGTAACCCGTGTTTTGCGTGAACTGGCGTTTTGGGATATCTATTACGAGCACTGTTCTTACTTCAGCATGGGATCATTAGCCCGTCTTTTCAGGAAATGCAGTTTTGATGTCACAGATATCTGGAAAGATTATGGGGAACAATATCTGATGATTGAGGCCCGGCCATGCGAGGGAAAGCAAACCTCTTCCCTGCCGCGGGAAGACGATATCAAAGATCTGGCTAATGACGTTGCATATTTTGCAAAAAACTACCGGAATAAGCTGGACACATGGAAACATTACTTCCAAAAGATTAAACACAACAAACAGCGGACTGTCATTTGGGGATCTGGTTCGAAGGGTGTTGCTTTTTTGACAACGCTTTGTATTCAAGACGAGATTGAATTTGCGGTAGATATTAATCCTTATAAGCATGATATGTACATGCCAGGGACGGGACAAAAAATTGTGGGCCCGGACTTTTTACAAACATATAAACCAGACATTGTTATTGCGATGAATCCAATTTATGGTGAAGAAATACGACAGGATCTCAACCGAATGGGACTGTCTGCAGAGCTTGTCACTGTTTAATTTCCCGCTGGGAGAGTATACGGAGCTTAAAAAAATGAGCAAAGAATCTGTTTCGGAAAGTACGTGTCCGGTCTGTGTCTCGAAGAATATTTCCGGAATTATTGAGATACCGCAGGTGCCGGTCCATTGTAATCTGCTATGGTCAACGCGTGATGAAGCTCTCCGCGCCCCCACAGGGGATATTCATATAGGCTGTTGCAAAGATTGTGGACACATATTCAATCTCACGTTTGATCCCTCTCTCATGAAATATACGAAAGATTATGAGAACAGCCTGTATTTCTCGCCGCGCTTTAAAAGCTATGCCGACACCCTGGCTACCCATTTGATCAATCGATATGATTTGCGCAACAAAGAGATTATTGAAATCGGGTGTGGAAATGGTGATTTTTTGACGCTCCTTTGCAAACTTGGGGGAAACCGTGGGTTTGGTTTTGATCCAGGTTACGTGCACAAATCAAATAACGGCGCAGACACGGGGAATATTACTTTCATACAAGATTTCTATTCAGAACGGTATGCCGCCTATAAGGCGGATATCATCTGTTGCAGACACGTATTGGAACACATCCGGTTTCCCCGGGATTTTTTAGACAATCTGCGCAGGGCGATCGGTAATCGCCACAATACAATTGTATTCTTTGAAGTGCCAAATGCCTTGTTCATTTTGCGTGATCTTTCAATTTGGGATATCATCTATGAACACTGCTCGTACTTCAACTCCTTATCATTAGCTCGTTTATTTGCTTCTTGCGGCTTCTCCGTCAATGATGTCGCGGAATCCTTTGAAGGGCAATTCCTCTGTATCGAGGCAATGCCAGGAGAGGTTGCAGGACATTTTTCCCTTGAGCGTCTAAACACCCTGAATACAATAATGCGCTACGCGGCGGAATTCTCTTCCACACACCAAAAAAGGATTGATGAATGGAAATACAAACTGGAACGGTTTAAATATAGCGGTAAACGAATCGTGGTATGGGGGGCAGGCTCGAAGGGTGTCACATTTTTAAACGCAATTAAGCCGAAAAATCAAATTCATTACATTGTTGATATAAACCCGCGGAAGCAAAATATGTTTGTGGCAGGAACCGCGCAGCAAATCGTGCCGCCAGTGTTTCTTCAGGACTATCGTCCCGATATCATATTAATAATGAATCCACTCTATAGGGATGAAATAAGCATGCTTGCGAGCAATATGAACCTCACAGCTGAATTGGTACTTGTATAACACTCATCCCTCTAAGTACAATTTTGAATTGCTTTGATACCAGGATTTCGTCTCCTGATGCTGCAGATATGATTCTTTTGCGGATATTTTTCTAAAAATTATTTTGCTCCTATTCCAAATAATACAACAGGAATCGTTCTAAGTAGTATCTTAAAATCAAGCCAGAGCGACCAATTGTCAATATACTCTAAATCAAGTTTCATCCATTCGTTGAAATCGGTTATTTTATTTCTTCCGCATGCTTGCCAGAGACAGGTTATGCCCGGCCTCATACTAAGTCTTCTCCGTTGCCAGGGTTTGTATCTTTCTACTTCTGCAGGAATGGGGGGCCTTGGGCCTACCAGGCTCATGTCTCCCTTGAAAACATTCCATAACTGTGGCAATTCATCAATGCTAAACTTCCTTAAGTATTTCCCCACCTTTGTTATCCTGGGATCGTCTTTCATCTTAAAAACAGGTCCATCCATTTCGTTATACACAAGCAGGTCTTTAAGCTTTGACTCAGCATCCTCGACCATTGTTCTGAATTTGTAGAGTAAGAATTTTCTGCCGTACAAGCTGCTTCTTTGTTGCTTAAAAAATATATTACCTTTTGATGTTGCCTTTATAAGTATGGAAATGATCGCAAAAACTGGCGATAATAACATGAGCGCCATTCCGGAGAAGATAATATCAAATAAACGTTTTATTAAGAGGCGTATTAACTGGTCTGGCGTGCTTTCAAAAGTAAGTATGGGGAAATTGTCCAGGTAACTATATTTTGCCTTTGATAGCTTGAGTTCGAATAGATCTAAAGCCACACTTACCTTTAATCCCTCGATCTCGCATCTGTACATTACCTCTTCGATCTTACTCAGCCAGGAGCGTGGGACAATAAACATGACCTCATCTACTACATTATTCTTGATTATATCCGGCACATCTTTAAAAAAACCTATTACTTTATGATTATGAACCATATTATTTATTTTATCAGCATCCTCATCCACAAGGCCGATAATATTAATACCCCATTCAGCGTGTTTATTGATTAAGTTTACAAAACGCTGAGCCCTCTTGCCTGTGCCAACAATTAACATGTTTCTCGTGTTAAGGCCTTTCTTGCGTTGATATCGAAAATATACTAGCAGAACGACCTTTTCTGCACTAATGAGTATTGCCGCAAGTAAAAATGAATAAAATATTTGTAATCTGCTGAGCGATTCTATCTTTGTAATGAAAATAAAGCTTCCGAACAGACTGCCTCCTACAAGAACTGTCTCAGATACAATAAACAAGATATCGAGTATTTGTTTGGTCCTGAAAGAATCATACATACCGAAATAGTAGAGAAGAACTCCCCATATAAGCAGCAACGTGGGTAAAAGAACGATGCAAAGACCAATTTCTTTGCTGAAAAAATCAGTTTTGTTGCTCAAAAAAAAACCAAGGAAAAAAGTTGTGGCGACTATGCAAAGGTCGAAAAATATTAGAACCCATTTAAACAATGCATTGTGTTCTTTTAGCATATCAAAATTCCGCGGATAATCCGAAAAACACCGTATTTTTTGTATATCCTGCAGTATCAACGTTGGAGTCTGATTCCGAATAGGTGTAGGTAAAGTTTCCCTTTAAGATTTTAGTAATATCATAGTTCAAGTTGGATTTTGCCCCTAAAAATTTGTTTGTAAAATCAGAAGAAATGAATTCGCCATCACCATAGAAGATTGAAAGGGAGCACTGGAGCCTTTCCAATAGTTGTCTTGTTACAGAAGCGGTAGTTTTCCATCGAATATTAAAAATATCATCGTTATAAGGATTTGTATTGTATCTTTTTTCAAATGAAAGGAGTGCAATTGTGTCAGCATCTTTCTTATAGGCAAGTGAGGCCAGAACGATAGGTCTGACGAGATTTTCATCGTCAAAGGAATCTATTAAATCTATCCCCGGCCGAAGATCAAAATAAAGCTTTTGGGTTATGTATTGTCTTATGCCAGCGGCAATGGTTTGTATTGAGGCATCTTTGTTGTTTTCAAATTCTCTGTTGGCGAAATCGTATGAAAAGGAAAAAGTAGTGGTGGAACTGAATAGATAATCTGCCTCAAAACCAGCCTTATTGAGAAAAGAATCCTGTGCATCCGCTCCTGAAAAAATATCTACATAATTACCGTATCTTGCAATGATGGTAAGTTGCCTGGTAACATCCCTTGTATAGTCTATATCAAACTTATTTCTGAAATATTCGAATTGGCCCCCTCTTCTGGCAAATTGTTCATCGAAAAAATCAAATCTGTTAAAAAGGGGTTCGGTGGAGTGGACGAAGACATTATTTAAACTCACACGGTCATGCCTGGAGAACTCATTTTCAAAACTTAAAGTTAGGTCTTCAGTGGTATTATCGAAATCGCTGTTTTTTGCGTAGGCACGATGGCTTACATTGCCAAGTAGTTCTAACCTCCTCATTTTCCCTTCGTATTTTACACCTAGCCCAATTCCAGCAAGCGTTACGAAGTCTTCTCTTTTATTTTTTTTGTCATATGTGATATTATCATCGAACATTTCACCAACTGATATATCTGCGATTCGCATATCGAATCCCTTGTAGTTATAAGAAAGGTAATTAAGCAGGTGTGTAGGGGAGAGGTCTAACCCACTATCGGTATCATCGAAAGAATAAGCAGTTGGAAATGTAGTAATAACAAAAATAACTATCCAGAGACATGCGGCTGATATTGTTTTGTAATATCTTACCAGATTATTCACTTTAATCTCATAGTAAGTTCGTAATTTCTTGTCATATCCAAAGCGTTTATTATTCTGCAATCGCTCTGGCACATTTTTTTCCTCACTGAGAGCAAAACAGTGAAGTCGAAACCTAAGAAGATATTAATAGGCGCTTACTTTATTAAAAAATATTTTTAAGTCATAAATAAATTAGACCTAAGTTACTACAAATCAATGCCTTGAGACTCGCTTTGTGCTTGACTTATCCCTTTGTTCCCGCTATTAATTGCACTTGAGAACTTTTTGGTTAACCAACAACAGGAGCAAAGGTTTGAATATGTACTGTAAAGATTGTGATATTCCTTTAAAGTTCGTAGTGGCTCCCGGTAAGTGGAACAAGGAGGACGATAATACCTGCTACATTCTCATCACCAACCGATTCTGTGCTTCTGGATCAAACAAAATACCTATCTCGCAAAATCCTTGAAACATTCAGCCTTGTATAAGGCTTTGGGGTAGATTTTCACAGCCCAACTTTTTGGCGCTCTTCCTACTCGTTCGTGTGAGATTATACAAAATGAAATTAAAATTGCAATTGTAAAATTTAACCTAAATTCTGCAAACGATTTTCGCAACTCGAAAATCGACCTTCTGCAATACCCTTAACAGACAAAAAATCAACAAGAACCTTCAGCTTGTAGCGATTTTAGTATCTTATAAAAAATATTTTATTTTTTACTTGACGAAGAATGATAGTTATTGTATATATTTAGGCGATTACATTGATGATATACCGCACAGTTGTAAAGTAGTAAATTTAAAATACAGAGCGATAAAGGTAAACCCTGAGTGATCAGGGGGCGCAAAGTAACAGGGTCTTTAAGTTTACAAGGATGTAATGATAAGATAGCCTTACTGCCGAAGGTGTTTTAAAAATATCTTCACAGTAAGGCTTTTTTGTTTATAGAGTTTAACCGTAAGTAGCGATGATTTAAAAGGGCGGCGTTTATTTGGGAAAGGAGGGAAGAAACCGAAATTAATTTCAAAAGTGGAATGCCATCGTATAAGAAAAAATTTAAAGATATTTTTTGAGGAGAAGGAGATTATGAAAATTGGCAGAATGAAAAAAGGATTATTTGGGTTAACGCTATTATTAATGATTTTTATGGTGGGGCAGATATGCCTTGCTGGTCAGAATGACGGGAAGATAGGAATCGGTCGCATTAAAATCTCAAATGATGATGAGGTGGTGAAAAAAACTTTCCAGGGAGGCAGCAGCAGTGGGAAGAAGGTTATTTTGTACGCTTCCTTCACCAGCGATGCGGAATCATCCATTGATGGCGCAGATTTACCCATTTGTTTGCCTGTTTTAGAAAAGGATTCCGCTTACATGTATGTTGCTTTTCGGGTAACGAAGGCAACAACAGCGGATATAAAATGGATTATCGACGGTCCAGGTTCAATTCATATTACTCACAATGAAGACGGGTTTGTGGATCCTATAGATGGTGGAACCTTAAAACCTGGTTACTGGTACTTTGCGTGGTTTAAGCTGGATCCCTCTGGGTTATCGGTTAATACCGTAAGTAGTTCATACACATTTACTGGAAAGGTAAGCATAGCAGGCAAGGACGATTGGGAAGATGATTCTTGTAAATTTCAGATTGTAAAATAAAGCTTCTACAAAATTACTTTTTAAGTGAGGAGGAATAGAAAAATGGAAAAGTGGACTCTTGGAATATTAACATTATTGATATCGCTTACGATATCGTTAAACAGTGTATTTGCAAAGAGTGGCGGCGGAGGAAGACCTGTGCCTGTGCCAGAACCTGTAAGCTGCCTGCTCTTTCTAGCGGGCGGCGCTACCTTGGTAACTTTACGGCGCTTAAGAAGTAAAAAGAATTCCAAAGTTTTCAATGAACATTCGCAGGACGCCAACGTACAATAGCGACTTTACGATAACACTTGGTGTAACATACAGACCTGACAACACACTCACTCTCATGGAAGAGAGTAAGTGTTGTTAGGAATTGTATAACTCTTTCTTACGATTTTGAATGCTTCGTTAAACCGTCAAATATGCATCCCGTGGCTTTGGATATTTAGATTACGATGATCCACTATTTCATTTGGATACTAACGGCATCACTTTATACCCCTCTTTTTTTTGTGCTTTATCGTCATGGCTGGAAGTCTTCTGATTATACGCACGCCTATTTTATCATACCTGTATTCTTTTGGCTTGTGTGGCGTAAACGCGCACTCCTGAGAGAGTCCATTCAAAAGAGTACACCGGGCAACAACTTCTTTGGCCTTTCTATCCTGCTATTGGGAATTTTTCTGTTTACTTTTGGTTGGCGGCAGGACTATCGGTTTCTTACTGCGCTTTCTTTACTTCCGGTTCTGTATGGATTGGTAAGTTATCTTTACGGATTAAAAGTAACAAAGATCTTATCTTTTCCTATTCTTTATCTGATATTGCTTGCGCCGATTCCCACCGGAATTATTGATAGCGTTACCCTGCCTATGCGTTATGGCCTTTCCGTTGCCACGGAGACGATCTTAAAACTTTTTCATTATCCAATCACAAGGGAAGGGCTTTTATTAACGATTGGCAAGACTGATTTGTTTATGGGACAACCTTGTAGTGGATTTCGTTCTATCGTTACGATGTTTTCTTTGGCTTTAATTTATGCATATATAAATAAGGGCAGCATATCCAAAAAAGGTGTCCTTGTCTCTTCCATTATTCCTCTTGCGCTCGTGGGCAATCTTATCCGGATTATAACCTTATGCCTTATCACCTATTATTTTGGCGAGGAAGCTGGCCAGGGATTTTTTCATAGCATGAGCGGCGTTGTAATATTCGTGTTTATCATTCTGGGATTAATTGGATTGGAATATTTGCTTGAAAGATGCAGGATAACAAGATGAATAAGAAGAAAAAAGGATTGATACCTATCGCATTGTTGTTATGCGCTATTATTTATTGCTTCGGTTTTCCAAAAGCAAAATATGAAAGCCTGAATATCCTTTCCCAATTGAAAATACCGCTTGAGATTAACGGATGGCAGGGAAGGGATGTGGAGCAAGAATGGAATATGGAGGGCGAAGAATATAATTTTGTTAGCCAGGCATTGGATCGTGAATATGTCAATGCAGATGGTAAAAATCTTTTTTTACTCGTACTGGATGCAGGCAATTTTCACAATCCAAAGGTATGTTCTAATAGTTCCGGCTTTAAAGTCATTGAATTAAATAACCTTGAGTTTCATGTAGTAAATCGTACATTTCAAGCTCATAGTCTTTATACCGAAAAGGATGCCGATGGTTTTCTGATAATTTATTGGATTTGTATCGATAAAAACGTCGTTGATTGGACAGAACAAAAAATAAAACAGTTATGGTTCTCATTGATTAATAAAAAAAGGGCTGGTCTCATGATCCGAGTTGATGTGCCCACGAAAGAAGATACTATCGGGGACGCCTTGAAATTGGCGGAAGATTTTATTGCAGATTTAGGATGGGCAATGTCTTCAGATCAGGCAAGCTATATTTTCGGAAATCCAGGAACAGTTGCTGATCTATCTCTAAAGTAAGACAATTCTACCCCGTTAATGAAAAAATACTCTTTATCTGAAAAATCATACCATCCCCTCTTTTAAGGTAAGGCTGCCAGCCCAATTTTGTAAATCATTCCTGATGACATTCCTCACGATCACAAATTGAAAATCGTACAGGGACGTCATTGTTCTGCTTAAATCTATCCACGGTAATAACCACGTCTCCCGCAAAAATTTGAATTGGAAATATGATAAATAGTAAGTACGACCAAACAAAGATCGTCTTTTTCACCTGAAAATACCTCCTGCACTATCATTCTGAGACCTTCGCTTTTTGTCATTCTGAGCAAAGTGAAGAATCTCTTTTACCGCTCAGGGTAAACTCCGCGAAGAATCTTGCTTTGCGTGATTCTTTGCCTTAGTCTCAGGTCGATATTTTTCATTATCCTTTGTGAACCAGAGGCTCTTGGATGTTTCATCCTCGTTTTCGCATCAAAATTTTTATTACTGCCAGCACAAAATTAACATCGAGATTGACAGCTTAATACTCTATCTATTATTATCTGAGTATACAACGATGTTCAATTTTGCCAGGGAAATATTTGTTCAAATAACAACTTACTTTTAGCGATTATTACAAATATTAAGATAAATGGGGGAGGGGGATTTTTCAATGAAGCAATTCATTTCAATCATTACTTTTACCGTGTTGTTAACCGCAATGTGCTTTCATTGGGGCGTAATAAATAGCAGCGGGAGTGAAAAGGGTGAAGAGCAATTTTTAGCAAATATCCGGCAGTTGACCATCCAGGGGAAAAGCGCCGGTGAGGGATATTTTTCTCAGGATGGAAAATATTTGATATTTCAAAGCGAACGCGACCCTGAAAATCCTTTTTACCAGATTTATATAATGAGTCTTGAGACGGGAGATACCCATCGGGTTTCTCCGGGAATTGGCAAAACCACCTGCTCATTTTTCCGAAACAACTCAGAAGAAGTGCTTTTTGCCTCAACCCACCTTGACCCTGATGCAAAGGAAAACAAAAAGCAGAATTTGAATTCCGCGCCTCTGGAAAAAAACGCCGTTTTACGTGGGATTATGACTCAAGTTACGACATTTTTTTCGACCAAACGAGATGGAACCACATTAAAGCGCTTAACAGATGCCCCCGGCTATGATGCAGAAGGCGCCTATTCCCCTGATGGAAACAAAATTGTTTTTTGTTCTCTGAGAGATGCCTATCCGGTTGAAAAGCTCTCATCCGAGGATCAGAAACGCATGGAAACCAGCCCTTCCTATTTTGGTGAAATCTATATCATGAATGCCGACGGTTCTGAGCAAAAACGATTAACCAACTGGCCTGGTTATGACGGGGGTCCTTTTTTCAGTCATGACGGGAAAAGGATCATCTGGCGGCATTTCAATGAAAACGGCATGCTGGCCGATGTCTATACCATGCTGCTCGATGGTTCTGATGTACGAAGGTTGACTGACTTCAAATCAATGTCATGGGCTCCTTATTTCCATCCTTCCGGTGACTACGTCATCTTTCATTCCAATAAATTTGGATTTACCAATTGTGAGTTGTTTATCGTGGATGCCCTTGGTGAAAAAGAACCGGTACGGGTGACTTTCCATGATAAATTTGATGGGTTGCCTGTTTTTGCACCTGACGGCAAACGTCTTGCGTGGACTTCCGGCAGGACAGCGAACGGTGATTCTCAGCTATTCCTGGCAGATTGGGATCATGAAGCTGCATTGAAGGCATTACAGTTAGCAAACGTAAGATCCGCATCACAGCCTGCTCAAACATTCAGCAATCCTGAGAGTTTACCGCAAAAGGTCTTCAACAGTCCGCCTTACAAAGACCAGATTCCTGAAAAAACAGGGCACCAATTCTCACCTAAAATTACTGCTACCGATCTTCGAGCAGAAGTGCAATATCTTGCCTCCGATGAATTGGAAGGACGGTTGACGGGAACAAAAGGTACGCAACTGGCAGCCAATTATATTGCTGACTATTTCAAAGGAATTGGATTAAAGGCCATTGACAGTAACAAAGGCTATTTTCAGGAATTTCCCTTTATTGCCGGAACAAAAATAATCCCGGAACAAAACCACTTTCAAATTACGAAGGAAGGTACGAAAAAAGAAACGATTCAATTCGTGGTAAACAAAGATTTTGCCCCTCTGTCATTTACGGTTAACGGTGAGGTAGAGGGGGAGGTAGTTTTTGCCGGTTATGGGTTGTCCGTCCCTGGAAATGAAGGGAATCGTTACGATTCATACGAAAAACTTGATGTGAAAGACAAAATTGTGGTGGTTCTTCACCATGTGCCTGAAAAGGTGGATATGAAGAGACATTTAGAGCTTACCCGGTACGCAGGATTACGTTATAAAACGATGATAGCACGCGAGCACGGGGCTAAGGCGTTATTAGTTGTTACCGGCCCAAAGACTCCTAGTGGAGGGGAGTTATTCCCACTTTTCAGTGATAAGGAATCGGCCAGCTCCGGAATTATTGCGGCATCTGTAAGTGGTAAAATAGCCGAAGCGCTCTTCGCCGGTTCCGGTAAGAATCTTGAGACAATTCAGGCAGGACTAGATGTTGAAGACCCTCAGACAGAAGCGGGCTTTGATTTACCGAACGTGAAGATACGGATATCCACGGCGGTTGAGCAGGTTAAGGAAAAGGACCGGAATGTCCTTGGACTTTTACCCCCTTGTGATGAAAATGAAAATGCTGAGTATATTATCATTGGTGCTCATTACGATCACATCGGTCGTGGAGGGATCGACTCGCTGGCACGCAAAGGTGAAGAGGGCATGATACACAACGGGGCTGATGACAATGCCTCTGGTGTTTCCACTGTCCTTGAACTGGCTGCTGCCCTGGCGGCAGAGCGGGAAACGAATCCACAACTATTTAAACGCGGGATTATTTTTGCCCTCTGGTCGGGAGAAGAATTGGGATGCCTTGGATCTTCTTATTTCATTGAGCATCCCACAATTCCATTAAAAAATGTTATTGCCTATGTTAACTTTGATATGGTCGGACGACTTAGTGAAAACAATTTGATAGTTGAGGGGATAGGTTCGTCCAATACCTGGGCCCGGCTCATTGAAAAATGCAATGTAACTGCCGGATTCAACGTAAAGCTTCACCGCGACCCGTATCTGCCAACAGATGCCACGGCTTTTTATTCAAAAGAGGTTCCCATAATTCACTTCTTTACCGGCGTACATGAAGATTACAATAGACCCACGGATGACCCGGGCACCCTTAATTATGATGGTATGGTGAGGATCGCAGAATTTGCACGGGCAATTGTTATCGATTTAATCAGGCATGCAGAGCGCCCCGATTACGTGAAAGTTGCGCAATCTGGTGAATCGAGGAAAGAAAAAGTTTCCCGCAGGACTTACTGGGGGACCGTGCCTGATTTTGCCAGCGAAAACAGTGAAGGCGTAAAAATCAGTACGGTTAAACTGGAAGGGCCAGCGGATAAAGCCGGAATGAAAGACGGTGATATCATTGTCGAAATTGCTGGGAAGAAGATTACGAATATTTATGATTACAATTATATGATGGATGCTGCGGGGGTCGGTAAACCGGTCGAAGTCGTTGTACTCAGGGATGGGAAACGAGAGATATTAACGATTATACCGGTAGCGCGGAAGTAGTATCGATAGTACCTTTGACGAGAAAAGACCCCTCATCCGTCCCTCTGCCACAAGGGGACAAGGCAGCTTTTCCCTCCTTTGATGGGCTAACAGTTTGACACTTTTTGCCGGGGAAATCAACCATTATCAGATGAATAATCCTTTGAATTACTTGATATTGTTGGATGTTTCGGTGAGAGGGCTCACCGAAACAAGAATTAATCCTCAGCACCGAAACGAATCGGGAGTCATCGGCAGTGGGCCACCCCCTTCACCCCCGCCAGCGTGGGACAGATGGTTGTCCCCCTCAGTGAGGGGGACTAAGGGGGAGGAGCTTTTGTTTGAAATTCCTATTCAATCAAGATAACGGTCAAATTTAATTCTTCCTGAATTTTTATGACTGAACGAGAGCGGTGGGGGACACGAATAGGACTTATCCTTGCAGCGTCAGGGAATGCGGTTGGTCTTGGAAACTTTCTGAGATTTCCCGTTCAGGCTGCAAAACATGATGGCGGTGCCTTCATGATACCCTATTTCCTTTCATTCTTTCTCCTTGGCATTCCTCTCATGTGGGTGGAATGGGCTGTCGGCAGATATGGTGGCATTCGCGGTCATGGAACAAGTCCTGGTACATTCCAGCTCCTCTGGAAAAACAGGAGCGCCAAATATATCGGAATTATTGGTATTGTATCTCCCCTTGTTATCATAGTCTACTACACATACATCACCTCGTGGACGGTTGGATATGCCATCTTCTCACTATTTAACAGTTTGCCCAAAGTTGATACGATAGGAACACTTGAAGAGACATTAAAACCATTCTCTCATGTTCTTCAACAATATACCGGAACTGGCGATTTTTTTCTCACTCCGTCCATGTATGCGTATATTATGTATGTTTTCACCCTCTTTTTGAGCATGCTTATCCTTGCCCGTGGAATTGTCAGAGGCATCGAACTGTTGGCAAAAATTGCAATGCCTTTGTTATTCCTCTTTGCCATTTTTCTGGTAATAAGGGTTTTTACGCTAGGCTCTCCTGTGCATCCTGATTGCAATCCCTTAAAAGGACTCGCCTTTCTCTGGGAACCAAAGTTTTCAAAACTATTTGACTTAAACATCTGGCTTGCCGCGGCAGGACAGATGTTTTTTACTTTAAGCCTCGGTATGGGTGCAATGCTCACCTATGCCAGCTATCTCCGGGAACATGATGATATTGCACTTTCTGGTTTGACAACCGCCACAACAAACGAATTTGCGGAGGTTATCCTGGGATCATCCATTGCCATACCCGCTGCCGTGGTGTTTTTTGGCGTTGCCAATACTGAAATAATCGCCAGGGAAGGCGCTTACCATCTTGGTTTTGTCTCAATGCCTGCGGTTTTTTCGTTTATCCCACTGGGAAATGTTTTTGGATTTCTCTGGTTTGCACTTCTCTTCTTTGCCGGAATTACTTCTATTGTTGCCTTAACCCAACCTGCCATTGCCTTCCTGGAGGAAGAGTTTTGCATGGAAAAGAAAAAAGCCGTCTGGTGTGTGGGTGGCTTTCTCTTTATCTCAGGTCATATACCTATCTTTATGAGAGGAACACTCGATGAACTGGACTTCTGGGCAGGAACATTTTTCGTTACCTTCCTTGCGGCCACTGAAATCATCCTCTTTTTCTGGGTGTTTGGCTCAAACAAGGCCTGGAAGGAAATAAAGAGAGGTGCCGAGATCCCCATTCCCGGGATATTTTTCTTTATTTGCAGGTATGTAACGCCAACGATCCTTATTATCATTTTCACAGGATGGGTGATCCAGCATGGCTGGCAGGAAATTTTTAAAACATCTTCTACGAAATGGATTGCCCGTATTTATTTGATGGTAACTTTTACCATAGCCGGGATTCTCATCCACAAGGCGTGGAAGAAAAGAGAGGCGCGTTTATGAGCCTTTCGGGGTGGTTCTTTTTGATCTTTTTCTGGGGAATAATCTTGACCCTGGTATTTTTCTGTTATGGAAAAATATTGAAAATGGCTAAAAAAAGAACACAAAAATAAAAGAGTCAGGTAGGGCAGGCATTGCCTGCCAAAAATATCATTCGCCAAAATCCGCATCGGTTATCTCATCCATTTCATCTCCACCCCAATCGGGCGGATAACTCCCATTTTTCACAAACCGGTGAAACGTCGAATACGGCCAGTCCTTGACACGTTTTACCAATCTATGCTTTACCGGGTTAAAATGGAGATAATCCATGTGTCTCCTGAAATCATCCTCATCACGAATCATGTGTTCCCAAAAACGCCGTTGCCAGATCGTTGCTTCGCGGTATTTCCGTTTTGAATCGGTCATCAATTCGTTACGATGAAACAGGCTTTTAGCCCTTTTTGAAAATCCTGCCTTAATCATGCCCCAGCGTTTGGAATAATCGCCGTCGTTTTCCGGAAGGGTCCATATACAATGGATATGATCAGGCAGCAGCACCCATCCACAAATCGTAAATGGATGTAATTGCCGCACCTTATTAATCACGGCACGTAAAATTTGCCTGCTCTGCGGAATTATCAGGATTTTTCGTCGTTTGTAAGTAACAACCGTAAAGAAATAGGTTATACCCGGTATCCGTATCCTTCGATAATCTGGCATACGTGCCCATTTCCAACCATGTAATTTTTATGTAGGGCGGGCATTACCCGCCATAATCAATCTATTTCGATCCAATTCACGTTCCCCATTTTCATGAGGACAAGTTTCACGAGGACATGTCCTTTATGCAGAAACCTACCCCAATTGCTCAATTTTTGGTAGGCGGTGCCTACCCTACTTGGCTTGTTATTCCTCGTACTTACGAAGGTAGTTTGATGCCAGAAAGTTTCTGGTATAAATCAACGGCGTAAGTATCTGTCATACCGGAAATATAATCTGTGACCACAAGTAAACGTTGATAAGGTGAAAGTATTTTTAGATATTCGTCGTGCGTATTAAATTGTTGTTCAGATAATTGTAGGTGTTGTCTTGGGAATAGCTGCCTTAGGTTCTTTTCCTTAGGATCTGGTTGATCTGTTAAGATTGCTGAATAATACATTTCAATGAGTCCACCAATTGCTTGAAAACCAGCATATTCAATTTGTAGTACCCGCTCGTTGATATAAACTTTATTGGCCAAGGTTTTTAGCTTTTCGTATTCATTGCACAGCGACGTTTGGGAGATCAGGCTGACTTTGAAGTTATCATTCTCGATCTGCTTTAAATTCTCCTTGAATACTTGAATGCATTCCATAGTGAGTGCATGAATTGCCATAGCCCTCAATCTAGAAATCTTAGTAGCTTCAAGGTTATAAGAATTAATTGGAGATTCATTAACTCTTTTGGCTATAGGAAGAAGTACATCTTCGACATCTGAATAGGGAATAATTCTCAATTGGTGAGCATCTTCAATATCAATGATGGCATAACAAATATCATCTGCTGCTTCCACTAAAAAAGCCAAAGGGTGCCTTTGAAAAACACCTGAAGATTTCTCAATTAATCCTAAACCGCGGAATGCTTCAACAGCCAGAGGCGCATCATCTTGAAAGTAGCCACATTTTTTGAGGGATACATCTTTATCTTTAAGGGCTTCTTCTATTAGAGAGGGGCGGGGGTATTTTGTCATTGCGCCGATTGTCGCTAGAGTTAGTCGTAATCCCCCTCGCCTTTCTCTAGCTTGGAGCTTGGAATGAATCCTAAAACTCTGGGCGTTTCCTTCAAAAGATAAAAAATCTCCCTGCTGTGATCTATCTGGAATCAAATCATTCAGATTCAATTCACCAGATGTTGTACCCCTGAATTTTGTTCTTGCCCATTGCTGGATTGCCTTTTCACCGGAATGCCCAAATGGCGGATTACCTATATCATGAGCCAAGCAAGCGGCAGCGACGATCGTTCCAATATCCCCATAAGTTAAGTCATCCTGTTTAAGCACGCCTTCTTTTTGGAGGATCCTTACCAGCCATCTGACCAAGTGAACGGCCTACACAGGAAACCTCAACGCTATGAGTGAGCCGAGTTCTAGTGTAATCGGATTGGGACAGAGGGAAAACCTGGGTTTTATCCTGTAAACGACGAAAAGCACTAGAGAATACTATACGGTCATAGTCTTGGTCGAATTTTGACCGACCTTCAGGTGGTTTTGTTGTTGTTGGAGACTCTCCAAGCCTTTTATCAGAAAGGAACTTCTTCCAACGCTCGATCCGGTCTTGGTTCACTTTACTTGCCCTCTTTTACAGATTAACGCAGATTCTATAAGCTACTTGTTCATTATATTCCCATAGCATCTCTACGGAACAGGGAGGCATAACGATGAAGCTCACTGGCGTGGCGGCAGTATCGCCACGTCCATGTGGAGCGATTTGTTGGCCTATTCCAATTTCTTTTTTGCCGGTCTGACTTCATAGAAAGCCTGATCTTCACTAACAACATATGCCTGCTCTGCAATGCCTCTTTCAAAAAGAAGCTTTGCTTCTGAGAAAAGGCCTGATGTTTCAGCTTTCAGGTAGCGGGCTGCCATTCGGCAATATTCAGGGTCGATTTCAATACCAATACTGTTGCGGCCCGAACGCAGTGCTGCAACCATTGTTGTCCCCGATCCGCAAAAAGGATCAAGCACAGTATCTCCAACAAAGGAGAACATCCGTACCAGACGTTTGGCAAGCTCCACGGGAAACGGTGCAGGGTGGTGCTTGGTTGATGCTCCCGTGATGTTCCATATCTGCTGAAACCAGCAATCAAACTCATCTTTCGTTAATCTGCTTGCTTCACGCTGCGCGTTTGTTGGCTTTCTATAACCACCAGGTTTTCTCTGCATAAGAATGAACTCCATATCATTCTTGATAATAGCATTAGGCTCATAGGGTTTCCCGAGGAACTTTGATCCATTTGAAACTTCATATGACGCGTTGGCTATTTTGTGCCAGATAATCGGGTTGAGATTGTCAAAACCAATGCGTCTGCATATAACGCAGATGTCGGCGTGAAGCGGAAATACAAGATGCCGTCCGAAGTTTCGTCGGGCAACACAGACATCCCCAACAACGCAAACCAGACGTCCTCCAGGGACAAGAACACGAAACACTTGCCGCCAGACCTTTTCCAATTCAGCAAGAAAGGCTTCGTACTCTTGAACATGGCCAAGCTGATGTGGGTTCTCGTTATAACGCTTAAGATTCCAGTAAGGAGGCGATGTTACAACAAGATGAACTGATTCATCTTTTAGGAACGATAGGTTTCTTGCATCAGCATTGATCAATCTGTGGGACGTAGGCTGCATGGATTCACACAAAGGTCGTCACATGAGCAATGAGTATCTTTGCAAAACGTTCAATCGACAGGTCATCCGCAGGTGTTTTGAATATACCCTTAAGGCCTTCGTGGCTGGATGAAGTTATAAAAGCGGAAGCGGTATAATGACGCTCTAAAACAAGTTTCCGGCAGAACAATTCGTAACGGCGCATATATGACGCGCCACGAAACTCAGGAAATACCTTGAAATGGGGTTCTTGAATGCTGACCGGCCGGTTTGATGCTGTACAATCTTCCAGCATAAAGAAATATCCAAGAAAGGGTTGAGGGCTATCAAGATAGGCATGTTCGCGATAGGCTGTCCACAGATCAAGGGCACTTCCCATTGCTTCTTCCGTCCTGTTATTGAAATTGTTGCCAAAGGAAGGACCAACTTGAGATTTGGCTTCGACAGCGGCAATTAATGTCCGCTCCCTAACAACAAGGAGGTCCCATTCTTTAGTGGGGCGGAAGAAACCTGGAAGTTCAATGGCTTTCTTTCGGAATACATATCTCTCAGGTATGCCGCTTTGGGTAACAAGCTTAGTGAACAGGTCAATAAACCCATTCATCTGTGCGCCACCCGTCACCGCACTTCTCAATCCTTGGTCGGCCTTTCCAGCCTGCTCCTGCTTCTTTCGCTGTGTAGCCCGTGTCTGCCAGTAATGAGCAACCGCTTTCGAGCTGAGATCGGGTAGATGTCGGAGGATTTCGTGTTGATTCATGCAATTATTTTATCAGTAGTATAGTTTATTTTTCTATGGCCAACATTTATTTTATTTTTATTCTGTGAATGTCAGCATAGTATATCATGCCATATCCGTTGTCAAACAAAAATCGATAGAATTATGTTGAAATATTGAATATAGTTCTATAATATTACTCCTAATTTATTAGTATGTGGAATCTTGATAATTGTTTGGTTTTATTATGCTTTCATCTTTCAAAGACTACCTTACTCAAAAAGCGCTGGTGAAAGAAAAAGATGTCCCTTTTTACCTGAAGTGGGTCTCTGACTGCTACTCGTTTCTCGACACGCCCGACTCTGTGGTATTAAATCCGGAGCAAACGAATCGATTCCAGAAATATTTGGCCAAAACCCATGAAGACGGGCAGGTCAAGCAGGCCGAAAATGCATTGCGGCTTTATAGCTATTACCTCACTTCATTACAAAAAAATGCATCGATGAAGTCTTCAGAGGGTGAAAACGAATGGAACCTGCTTGAAACACAGACACGAGAAGCCCTCAGGCTCAGACATCGGTCACATAGCACGGAAAAGACCTATATCTCCTGGCTGCGCTCATTTCGGGGATATGTCCATGATAAAAAACCATCAGAACTGACAAACGGGGATATACAGGATTTCCTGAGTTCCCTTGCAGTAGAACAAAAGGTGTCTGCTTCCACTCAGAATCAGGCTTTAAATGCGCTTCTTTTTGTTTACCGGCATGTGCTTGAAAAGGAGATAGGTGAAAAGGAACTGGATGCGGTGCGAGCGATATACAAACGACGCATCCCGGTGGTGCTCACGCTAAAGGAAGTGCATGCAATATTTGATCATCTGTCAGGAGCCCAACGTATTATGGCAATGCTCACGTACGGATGCGGACTCAGGTTGCAGGAATGCCTGAGTCTGCGAATAAAAGACATTGACCTCGAACAGAACATTGTCATTGTGAGATCGGGCAGGGGGAATAAAGACCGGAGAACGATTCTCCCTGAGTCCCTTAAAGATGATCTCATTGCGCACATTTCGGAAGTAAGGGGCTTATACGATCAGGACAGGGAAAAGGGCATTCATGGAGTTTATCTTCCTGGTGCGCTGGAAAAGGAATATCCCGATGCAGGCAAGGAGTGGGGTTGGTTCTGGCTTTTTCCCTCCAAATCTCTTTCCGTTGATCCGCGCACGCACACGGTGCGGCGTCATCATATGCACCCTGCATCACTCCAAAAATCATTCAAGGTTGCCGTCACAAAGGCAGGAATTACGAAACAGGCATCCGTACATACGTTACGGCATAGTTTCGCCACGCATCTACTGGAGAAGGGATATGACATCAGGACAATTCAGGAGTTGCTTGGTCACAGGAATCTTCAAACCACCATGATTTATACCCACGTTGCCTCAAAAAATATATTAGGCGTGCGGAGCCCTCTGGATGCATAAATTTCAAAGTTTCGATTGTAGAGCGAAGAGTCTCTTCGCTCTACATGAAAAAGTTGCCGAAGGCCCAATTTAAAGAGAAAAGACTTCTCTGCCTTAATTCAATGACATTGCCTTGCGATGGGGAGGAAAAAGGGATGGTTATAAGTTCAGAAATACATTCTTGATTGAGACTTGCCATACCAATAAAATATCTTTATAGTAATTCAAAAGATACACTTAAAAAGTAAAGATAGTCTTACTTATTTTACCCTCTTTAAAAGAGTCGTCGATACGTCTTGACATGAATTAGCCGGATTACATTTTCTCACGCTCAATAGAACAGGTAAAAGCGCAAAAATTTTTAATAAAAACCTCAATATTTTGGGGTTTTTCAAAAAGCCAAATTGATACCTCTATGGTAATTTCAAAGCCATTTTTTCGGAGACAATCAAAATGAGTAATCAACCGAATAAGATCATCTATTCCATGCTCAAGGTAAGCAAATATTATGACAAGAAGCCCGTGTTGAAGGATATTTCCCTTTCGTATTTTTACGGCGCCAAGATTGGCGTACTGGGCTTGAATGGTTCAGGAAAGAGTTCTCTCCTGCGTATTCTTGCCGGAGTGGATACGGACTTTAACGGACAGGCAACCCTTTCACCCGGCTACACGGTTGGATTTTTAGAGCAGGAACCACACCTGGATGAGACAAAAACGGTACGTGAAATTGTGGAACAAGGGGTTCAGGAACTAGTAGACCTCCACAATGAGTACAACCGGATCAATGAACGATTTGCCGAACCGATGTCGGATGACGACATGAACAAACTGATAGAACGGCAGGGGGAGGTACAGGAAAAAATTGACTCGCTTGGCGCATGGGATCTGGATGCACGCCTGGAAATGGCAATGGACGCCTTGCGTTGCCCCGAAGGGAACATGCCGATAAAGGTGTTATCCGGAGGGGAACGACGCCGTGTGGCGCTTTGCCGGTTATTATTGCAAAAACCGGACATTTTACTGTTAGACGAACCGACGAACCATCTTGACGCCGAATCGGTTGCATGGCTGGAGCATCATTTGCAAAATTATGAGGGCACGGTGATCGCAGTAACCCATGATCGCTATTTTCTCGATAATGTAGCCGGCTGGATATTAGAACTGGACAGGGGGTATGGAATTCCCTGGAAGGGGAATTATTCGTCATGGCTTGAGCAAAAGCAAAAGAGGTTACAGCAGGAAGAAAAGCAGGAGACCGAGCGGCAAAAGACCCTCAAACGCGAGCTGGAATGGATCAGGATGACACCCAAGGGCAGACACGCAAAATCGAAGGCACGTATTAACTCTTACGAATCGCTCCTTGAACAACAAGGTGAAAACCGTATAAAGGATTTAGAGATCTATATCCCGCCCGGCCCGAGACTGGGTAATTTGGTCGTTGAAGCAGACAAGGTAACCAAGGCATACGGAGACCGTATTTTGGTGGAGGGGATGACCTTTTCCCTGCCACGCGGAGGAATTGTCGGGATCATTGGCCCCAACGGCGCCGGAAAAACCACCCTATTCCGCATGATTACCGGCCAAGAAAAACCGGATACCGGTACGATCCGGGTGGGTGAGTCGGTTAAGCTCGCATACGTTGATCAAAGTCGGGAAACCCTCGATCCCAGCAAAACCATATGGGAGATAATTTCAGGGGGGAAGGATATTATCCGGCTTGGCAGCAGGGAGGTTAATTCCCGTGCGTATGTGGCGCGTTTTAATTTTTCCGGGACAGACCAGCAAAAGCCAGTGAAAACACTATCAGGTGGAGAACGGAACAGGGTACATCTTGCCTGTATACTGAAAGAAGGCGCCAATCTGCTTCTGTTAGACGAACCCACGAATGATCTCGACGTAAACACCATGCGGGCTTTGGAAGACGCCCTGGAAAATTTCTCCGGTTGTGTCCTGGCGATCAGCCATGACCGCTGGTTCCTCGATCGGATCGCTACCCACATCCTTGCCTTCGAGGGAGACAGCAAAACCTTCTGGTTTGAAGGAAACTATTCCGAATATGAAGCGGATAGAAAAAAACGTCTTGGCATTACAGAAGACCAGCCCCACCGCATCAAATACCGGCATTTGACTAGGGCTTAAAGTTGTGTGGAGGAACTAAAAACCTGAAATGGCAGAAATAATAATGCAAAGAAAGTATAAGCAAGACATCCCAAATAAAGAAAAATCTCAACACCATTCAACAAACAGGAAAAGGATGCCGTATTTGATCTCCAGCATTTTTATTCCTATAATAATTGGTTTGGTTGTAATGATAATAGTGAATAATGAAGTTACCATTTTCAGGCTAAAGAGAACCGCAGATACTGAAAATTCAACGATTATCAAAACAATATTCCGCAACAAGCCCGAAAAGGGATTATCACCTGAAATAGTACAGATCGTGCTGAAAGATAAGGGTCTCTTCGATTCCCGAAGGAATTCTTCCATCCAGGGTTTTTCTCATGAGTTTCAAGTTCAAGATGGAGGAACGGCTGTTTATGATCATGCAAGTAGTTTACTGTGGCAGCAATCAGGTTCCCAAGGAGAGATGAATTATGAAGAAACAAAGAGCTATATTTCCAAACTGAACCATGAACAATTTGCCGGTTATCATGACTGGCGTTTACCGACCTTAGAAGAAGCTATGTCTTTGATGGAGCCAACAAAGAAGAATGGTGATTTACATATTGACCAAATATTTGACCCATGTCAGGTGAGGATTTGGACGTCTGATTTCAGAAGAGATTCGATGTCCTGGGTTGTCAGGTTTGATTCGGGCTATTGCGACTACGTCTATAATGATGGCAATATCAAATACTCAGTTCGTGCCCTTCGGAGAAGATAATTGTACATTTGTTCATTTGTATATTTGAAAACAGCGTTAGGATTTGCCTGCTTTTTGGAATCACCGGGTTTTTCTTCCGTTGGAGGTGACCACCGTAAAGAAAGAGGTTAACCCGGTATCCGTATCCTTTGATAATTCGTCATATATGTCTATTTTCCAGTCGTACAATTTTTATGTAGGGAGGCAATGCCTGCCATAATCAATTTTTGTCAAACCATTTCGATCCAATCCCCGTTTTTACGAGGACGTACCCTTCATGCAGTGCCCATCCGATTGCTCAATTTTTGGTAGGCGGTGCCTGCCTTGGCTGATATCTGCAACGAGGCTGACATTTCTGGCGCTTCGTCAATCCAAGTAGTTGTCTTCAAACCAGACCACCTTCCTATATATAATTACTTGTAGACGATCAGTAAATCTCTCGCCTCGACACATTCCCTTGCTTTAACCAAAATCTGACCAATTTCACCGTCATGTTCAGCATAAATAGTCGCTTCCATCTTCATGGCCTCCATTATCAAAAGCGGATCATTTTTAACAACCTTATCGCCAACGCCTACTTTTACATTGACAATCATGCCCGGCATGGGTGCAGCGACGTGTTTGCTGTTTCCTTCTTCTGCCTGAGGACGCCTGGTTACTGAAGCAGCGACCTTGCGGTTGGCAATAACTACCTCACGCGGCTGACCGTTCAGTTCAAAGAAAACGGTACAGTCTCCTTCCGCATTTACCGGGCTTATGGCCACCAGTTTGAAAATCAGGGTCTTTCCTTCTTCGATGTCAAGGGCGACTTCTTCGTTCATAGGCAGGCCATAGAAAAATACATCCGTGGGAATAACAGAAACGTCGTCGTATTTTTTTCTGTGCTCAGCGTACTGAATGAAGACATCCGGATACATCAGATAAGACATGAGTTCTTCGTTGGTGATGGATTTGGAGATCCGACCCCCAACTTCTTTTTTGATCTCGTCAAGGTTCACAGGCGGCAGATTAGCGCCAGGCCTTTCAGTGAAAGCAGGCGCCCCTCGCAAAATTCTATATTGTACATCTTTTGGAAAACCTCCGGTCGGCTGGCCGAGACGGCCTTCAAAAAATTCTATAACGGATGTGGGAAAAGAAATTTCCTTGTTACTGTGAACGATATCCTGAGCCCTGAGGTCATTTGTCACCAGAAAAAGTGTCAGATCTCCAACAACCTTCGAGGATGGAGTAACTTTCACAATATCTCCGAAAAGCTGGTTGACATCTGCATAAACATCGGTGATTTCATGCCAGCGGTGTGCCAGACCCATAGAATGGGCCTGCTGGAAAAGGTTGGTAAACTGGCCGCCAGGGATCTCGTGATGGTACACCTCGGCAGTGCTTGACTTTTGAATGGATTCAAATGGCGCATAATACTCCCTGACCACTTCCCAGTAGTCCGAGAGTAACCCCAGGGCCTTGAAGTCCATACCCGTGTCACGTTTGTGAAAACGCATCATTTCCACCAGGGTGTTCAGATTGGGCTGAGAGGTCAGTCCGGAAAGAGGCCCCACTGCGGCGTCCACAATATCTACACCAGCCTCTGCAGCCTTGATGAGGGTGGCGATCTGACCGCCTGATGTGTCGTGGGTATGAAGATGTATGGGGATCTTCAGCTCAGATTTCAGAGCACTAACCAGTTCATAGGCAGCATAAGGCTTCAAGAGGCCAGCCATATCCTTGATTGCCAGGATATGAGCGCCATGGCCTTCCAGCTCTTTTGCCATTTTTATATAATAGCCCAGCGTGTATTTAGTCCGTTTTGAATCCAAAATATCTCCGGTGTAACATATGGCGGCTTCACAGAGGGCCTTGGTTTCCAGAACGGCATCCATTGCCACTTTCATGTTTGTGACCCAGTTCAGAGAGTCAAAGACACGGAATATATCTATGCCGCTTTCTGCTGACTGTTTTATGAATGCCTTGACGACATTATCAGGGTAGTTGGTATAACCAACGCCATTAGATGCCCTGAGCAACATCTGGAAGAGTATATTGGGCGCCAGTTTTCGCATGAAGCGCAAGCGTTCCCAAGGACATTCCATGAGAAATCTCATGGCGGTGTCAAAGGTTGCTCCACCCCACATTTCGAGTGAAAAGAAATCGGCATGGTTCCTAGAGTATATCTCAGTTATCATCAGCATATCTATAGTCCTCATACGGGTAGCCAGCAGGGACTGATGCGCATCGCGGAAAGACGTATCTGTCAACAGCAGTTTTTTCTCCTCGATGATATACTGGGTGAATTTTTTTGGTCCCATTTCCAGGAGAAGGTCACGGCTGCCCTTAGGTCTGGGGTTTTTACGATCGGCAGCAGGAACCGGCGCTTTACGGCGGCATATGGACTTGGGTATTTCCTTAATAAGCGGGTGACCGTTGACCAGAATATCTCCCATGAAACGCATGATGAGGGTAGCACGATCCCGGCGGCGAGAAAAATGGAAGAGATTCGGATTTTCGTCAATGAAGCGCGTAGTACATTTACCTTCCAGAAAATCTTTGTGGTTAATCAGATTAATGAGAAACGGAATATTGGTTTTTACACCACGGATCCGGAATTCATCCAACGCCCTATCCATACGGTGTGCTGTTTCCTCAAAACAGGTTCCAAAAGCCGTAACTTTCACAAGCATAGAGTCATAGTAAGGAGTTACCAGTGCGCCGGAGAAGGCAGTTCCGGCGTCAAGACGGATACCCATGCCACCAGCAGAACGGTAATGCTGAATGCGGCCATAGTCGGGAACAAACCCGTTGGAAGGGTCTTCTGTGGTAATCCGGCACTGGAAGGCAATGCTATTGATATGAATTGCTTCCTGGTTCGGTATGCGGATTTCCGGTGAATTGAGGGGGAACCCTTCGCTGATTAAGATCTGTCTCTTTACCAGATCGAAACCGGTAATAGTTTCGGTGACGGTGTGCTCAACCTGAATTCTGGGATTGACTTCTATGAAATAATACTTTTCGGTCTCTGTATCAAGGAGAAATTCTACGGTACCGGCATTATCATAATTCACAGATTTACCTATTTTTACGGCTGCATCACAGATGCTCTGTCTGATGCTTTTGCCTAGATTCTGTGCCGGGGCAATCTCAACGACTTTCTGATGGCGCCTTTGAAGAGAACAGTCGCGCTCAAACAGGTGTACCATATTATTGTATTTGTCACCGAGAATCTGCACCTCAATATGGCGTGCTTTTTCGACATATTTTTCTATAAAACATTCATCAGAACCAAAGGCCGTCAGGGATTCACGCTTGGCTTCATTCAGGCGATGGCCCAATTCAAACTCACTGTGAACCACACGCATACCACGACCGCCGCCGCCATGGGCAGCCTTGATGATAACCGGATATCCCAATTTGCTGCAGAGAGATTTAGCCTCATCCAGGTTTTTAATTGGGTGATTACACCCTGAAAGTATGGGAACATTCACTTTTTCGGCAATTTCTCTGGCCGAGGTTTTATTGCCAAGCGTATCAAGGATTTCCGGACGGGGACCGACAAAGGTGATGTCTGCCTTTTCACAGGCACGGGCAAAGTTGGCATTCTCTGAGAGAAACCCGTAACCCGGATGAATAGCGTCAACTTCCTTGTCTTTGGCCAGATGAATGATTCCATCGATATCCAGATAAGCCTTGACTGGATCTTTACCCTTACCAATCTGATAGGCTTCGTCTGCTTTAAATCTATGAAGTGCAAAGCGGTCTTCGTGAGAATATATTGCCACGGTTCTTATACCAATTTCATGCGCTGCACGGCAGACCCGTATCGCTATTTCACCACGGTTGGCAACGAGAAGCTTTTTAAATTTCCTGATTTCCATAAAAAACCTTTAAATAGAGTTTACTGAAAAAATTCATTTTATCCGAAGGTGCCATTTGTGAACATCCTCTTTACTATCTGGAATATTATATAACCTGAATCTTGCACAAGTGCAAGATAAAAGGAGGTGAAACCATCAAGGATTACCTCATTATAATAGGGTAAGTGAGATTAACCTAATAATTAAGAGGAGGTAACCCAGATGGTAAAAAGTAAAATAAGAATACCGTCAAAAGGCAGCAAAATCAAGAAGAAGGTGTCTGTCCAGCAAAGGCCGGTAAAATAGGGTATGTATGGTTTTACTCAGCATTGTCCGGTTAGAAATTTGCGTAAAACAAAAGACAATAAATTTTTTTAGAAAGAGGTATTTTTTGCTTGACTTTTTGAAATAGTCAACGATGGCAAAATTTTTATAACACTTTAACTATAAAGGAGTTATAAAAATGCCATATACCATTGATCCGTTTTGCAAACAGCAAAAAATTCCCACGTTTCATGAACTGTTTAGTCCTGTACAGAATATTTTTCATTCGGTGCCACCTCTTGAATCAAAAGGAAACAGGCCGTTGCAGATGAATTTCGAACAACAACTCAAAGCACTTATTTATTACCATCTCGAAGAACATTCCTCAGGCAGAGATCTCCTTCAGGAACTCCAAGAGGATGATTTTGCCAGAACCGAAATAGCGCCTCCCGACGGTATCAAAAAGAGCAGCTTTTTCGAGGCCATCAACCACAGAGGCCTCGAGCAACTCCTCTTTATTTTCACGAAACTTCAAGCCGATGCCACAAAGGTGCTCCCCAAGGAATATGAACATCTGGGGGAACTCGTCAGTATTGATGGTTCATTCATTGACGCAGTCCTTTCCATGCATTGGGCAGATTACCGAAAGGGGGCAAAAAAAGCAAAAGCCCACCTTGGTTTTAATCTTAACCATTCTATTCCATCAAAAATTTACC
Organism: Candidatus Brocadia sinica JPN1; assembly: GCF_000949635.1. Taxonomy (NCBI): domain Bacteria; kingdom Pseudomonadati; phylum Planctomycetota; class Candidatus Brocadiia; order Candidatus Brocadiales; family Candidatus Brocadiaceae; genus Candidatus Brocadia; species Candidatus Brocadia sinica. The sequence continues at coordinate 3,987,559 of NZ_BAFN01000001.1, read as the reverse complement.
TTACCGATGGTAAAGGTGACGAACGCCCTTTCGTAAACAAAATACTCTCCCCTGGTCAGACGGGAATCATGGACCGTTATTATCAGTGCCATAAAGACTTTGACCTATGGCAGACAGAAGGAAAGCATTTTGTCTGCCGTATCAAAGAGAATACAAATAAATCCGTTATAAAAACCAATCCTCTCAAGCCAGGGAGCATAGTCTTTTATGATGCCCTTGTCCTGCTTGGAACACCCCAGGTGAATCAGACAGAAAAACCTGTTCGCCTTATCGGGTATTGGATAGACGCTAAAGAGTATTGGGTTGCAACTGACCGCCATGACCTTACTGCTGAAGATATCGCTTCTCTTTACAAGCTTCGCTGGAATATTGAAATATTCTTTGATTGGTGGAAGCGCCACCTCAAGGTCTATCATCTTATCGCACGATCACAGCACGGATTAATGGTTCAAATACTTGCAGGGTTAATTACCTATCTTCTACTTGCTATTTACTGTCACAATAATTTCAAAGAAAAAGTTTCTATCAAAAGAGTCAGAGAGTTGAGAATCAAAATAAATAATGAAGCCAGAAACTTAAACTTTTCTCCTTTTGGCAACTACAATTTCAAAGAACATGCTAAAAATTATGACCACGCAAAAACTTAACCGGACAATGCTGGGAACAACTACAGCTGGCAATGGTAGTATAATTGAAGGTTCGAGGATAGAGGCTTGGGGATACACAGAAACAGAGCCTTATACATATTTATCACTCCATGCAAACAATCCTGGTTCTTCTACATTTACTGATTCATCGAATTACAATACTGTAATAACTGCAGGTGGTAATACTATCGGAACAATTACCGCCAAAAATGGTTCTGGTTCGGCATGGTTTGATGGAACTGGAGATTATCTAAGTTGTGCAGACAACGATAGATGGCAATGGGGAACTAATGCTACAGTTGCAGCATGGGTAAACATAACTACGTCTGGATATGCAGGGGTTGATAGGATCGCATTAGTCACTCAATGTGTCGATACTAACAATAGTTGGGGATTGGTAATTTACAATAACGTTGCTGGAGCTAGCCAGGGTAAGCCTTTTTTTGAATTTAAGCAAGGAGGTTCTGGATACGCCAGTGGTTATGGATCGATAGCAATCTCAGAGAATACATGGACTCATTTGGCATGGGTGAAATCAAATAATCAGTATCAGATATTTGTAAACGGTGTCTCTTGCGCAACATCTACAAGTGCAACAGCAATGAATAATCTTGCGGCTGCATTGAAGATAGGCACAGCAACCGTTTCAGCGGTTGGGCAAGAGCTAAATGGGATGGTAGATGATTTAGTGATCTCTGGAAGAAACTTATGGACTACAAACTTTACACCACCACCGAGAACGATCGATGCAATCAATCTTGCAGACATTGCAGGGGATGGAAGTTCTGACATTGCGGTTGTAATTGGTACTCGAACAGTACAAACAGGAAGATCATTTGAACTTGTATCTGGATTGACAACGCTGGCAGATTCGTGGGACACTAGATGCGATGTTAAGTTAAAAGAAGTTGTCAGTGAGGACGGGGAAACATTAGCAGCCCTATCATATGAAACAGTGAAACAGCTTGATTTGAAGCAGTGGCGATTAAAAGCAAATCCTAAACAGACTTTTGTTGGTGTTATGATTGACGACCCGAATATTCCCGAAGAAATTATTTGGAGAACCGAAAGCGGGCAGCCTGGGGGATTTTCCGGAGTTGGCTTTCTGAATTATTTACTAGCAATTCAGAAAGAAGCAATCAGAAAACAAGAGATTCAACAACTCGAAATTCAGCAGCTAAATGCCACCATCGGCTCCATGACAGCAGAAATCAAAGCCTTGCAAAGTAAATGAGCTTTTAATATAGAGATGTGTAAGATTATCGAACATTTGTTTAAATTCCTTATCAGTGATTTACCAGTGATAATTTTCAAGAAGTTTATTTTCCAATTTGCCATAAACCCTTGATTTTATTGGCTGGGGAACTAGGATTCGAACCTAGACTAAATGATCCAGAGTCATTTGTGCTACCGTTACACTATTCCCCAGTGTTTGAAATGACGCATTATCCGGCTAGCGCCATATGTATGCTGGTGTTTGATATGAAAAGAGGAATTTCGAAATTAGGACACGGATTTCCACAGATATGCACGGCAATCCTGATAATCTGCGCTTATCAGCGTCCAAAATTCAGTTACATCATAATACAAAATATTTTTAGGCTAGTCAAGCCTATTGATGCATATTTAATTACAAGGTTTTTGACCGACATGGATGGTGACGATGCCCAGTGTCCTTGAGTATATCGTCACATCTTTAAGGCCACAGGATTCCATTTGCGCCCGGAGTCCATATCTATCGGGAAAGTTTAGTACAGATGACGGGAGATAGGAGTATGCATTGTACTTACTGCGAGAGATGAGTTTTCCGATGAAAGGGAGTATCTTTTTGAAATAATAATAATAGATCGCCTTAAAGACGGGATTTGTGGGTTGCGAGAATTCTAAGATCATCACACGCCCACCCGGAGCGGTTATCCGCACCATCTCGGTAATACCGGCCCTTAGATCAGATACATTCCTGATTCCAAATGCCACGGCAGAAACCTGAAAAGAATTGTCCTGAAATGGTAGATGTAAGGTATCGGCCTCGATGACCTTTATCCTGCCCGCGTGATCCTTTTTCTTCAGTTTGCGATCTGCCAGTCTTACCATTTCATGACAGAAGTCGCTTCCAATGACCCTTCCACTTCCGTTTAATACCTTTGAGTACGCAATCGCCAGATCACCCGTGCCTGTACAAACGTCTAACACCCTTGCATCCGCAGTGGCGTTACTTACCTTTACGGCAAACTTACGCCAGCTCTTGTCAAAGTTAAAACTTAAGATGGTATTTAAAAGGTCGTATACCCTGGCAATCGAGCCAAACATCTGCTGGATATGCACACCTTTTTTCGTTAATAATTCGGTTTGGGTAATCATAAATCTAAATTCCGTATGTGTTCCATTTTCTATTCACCAGGTTGACAATCTCCGGTGACATCCTGATATCGTCAGGCCACTCCCGTGTAAAACCCTCCTCCGGCCATTTCTTGGTGGCGTCAATACCCATCTTTGAACCAATCTTGGGCAATTGGGACGCGTGTTCCAGGGCGTCCATGGGGCCGTCAACGAAGGTAATATCCCGGCGCGGGTCCACGTTATTCCCAACTCGCCACATGACTTCATCCACATTATGCACGTTCACATCCTTATCCACCACCACAATAATTTTTGTGAACATCATCTGCCCCATGCCCCATATCCCGTGCATGACCTTCTTCGCCTGGAATGGGTAACGTTTATCAATTGACAGGAAGGCAAAATTATGAAAGACACCAAAGAGCGGCAGGTTCATGTCGATAATCTCTGGGATCATAAGTTTTAATAAGGGCAGAAATAACCGTTCCGTAGCCTTTCCCATGTAACAATCCTCCATGGGGGGTTTACCCACGATCGTTGTGGGATAGATCGGTGTTCTGCGCTGTGTAATGCAGGTGATGTGAAATACAGGATAATAATCGGCCAGTGAATAATAACCCGTGTGGTCGCCAAAGGGACCTTCAATGCGTGTCTCTTTGGGATCGACATAGCCCTCTAACACGATCTCTGCATCAGCAGGCACCTCCATTTCAATCGTTTTACAGGCTACCATCTCTACGTTTTTTTTCCTTAAAAAACCCGCAAAGACCATTTCATCTACCTCCGGGGGAACGGGTGCCGTAGCGGCATAGGTAATGGCCGGATCACAGCCCAGCGCAACAGCCACCGGCATACGTTTATTTTCTCGCTGATAATCCCGATAGTGCCGGGCCCCATCGTGATGGATATGCCAGTGCATCCCGGTTGTCCGGTTGTCATACACGTGCATACGGTACATCCCGGTATTCCTGTTACCCGTTTTTAGATTTCTCGTAAAAACCAGAGGCAGGGTAATAAATTTCCCTCCGTCTCCCGGCCAAGATTTTATAATGGGCAATCTTGCAAGAGATGGATCGGTTTCATATACGATCTCATGACAGGGTGCATGTTTCACCATTTTGGGGGGAAATTTTGATAATGTCATCAAGAGGTGTGGAATGAACTTAATCTTGTCAATAAAGGTTGATGGCATCTCAGGTTTAACGAGACTCTCAATCTCTTTGGCAATCTCATCCACACTTTTTACATTGAGCGACATGGCCATGCGTTCATAGGAGCCAAAGGCGTTAATGAGTACCGGTATCGAATAACCCTTTACATTTTCAAAGAGGAGGGCTGGTCCATGTTTCTTAGAGACGCGATCCGTTATCTCGGTAATTTCTAAATCAGCAGATACTTCTGTTTTGACGCGTTTTATTTGCCCTGCATCTTCCAGCTTTTTAACAAAATCCGATAGCTCTTGATATGCCATGTTTATTTACACTTGAATAAAGTTAGAGTTCCTGACCTGTAATGGAAAAATGCAAACCATTTCGGCTATAGTCAGTATAGAATTCAGAAGCAGGAAGTCAGAATAAAGAATTTAAGGAGAACAGTTTTACCTTTTATACGGAATCCTGATTCAGTACTGAATAATTATCAATCATTTGATCTCCGCTTGTGTACACAAAACGATAATAAAATACCGTTGAGATATAAATTCATGGCGGGAGCGTGTGGGAATCGAACCCACCTATCCCGCTAAAAGCGGGACAGACCGGATTTGAAGTCCGTCGCCGACACCAGCCGACATGCACTCCCACACTATTTCGTGATACTTTTGGCCAAAGATAAAACAATATTTTTGGGGTTCACTTCAATTCAAAGTTTTCCGTGCCAGCAGTCTTGAATGGTGATTCAATATCCTTAGGCGTCAGGACGCCACCTGAAAGGAGTGTTTTAAACGCCTCTTCTACCGTAAGATTCGTATCGATAACATCATCTTCCTTGGTAAATATTAAAAACCCTGTTGTCGGATTTGGTGTAGTTGGGATAAATACGCTGATAAATTTGTGTTCATTATTATATTGTGTCGTACCTGTTACAAATCCGATAGATTTTGTACCTTCTTTTGGAAAATCTACAAAAACTACGCGTTTAAAAGACTGTTTTCCAGGTAAACTTACCGCGTGAATAATTTGTTTTACGGACGAATATATATTTCTAATAACAGGGGTTTTTGTTAAGAGGTTTTCAAAATAATTAATAATGGCCTTCCCTACAAAGTTGGCTGCAAATATGCCAATAAAGTACAATGCGATGAATGTGAGAATAAGCCCCAAAAAGGTGATAATAAATTCATCAAGAGAGGTCTTTGGCAGGGCAACACCCAAAAATTGCAAGAACTTTTTGATAACTGGGGCGAGCGTGCCGCCGACGAAGCTGAAGAGAAACTTTACAACAAAAAAGGTTACATAGACGGGCAGGATTAATAACAGGCCTGTCAACATCCTTTTTCTGACGTCTTTTTTAAATTGAGTGAATACTCCGTGTTTGGTTTCTTCCATAAATTAAATGTATCGACAGTTTAAAAATAACTTGATTTCCAAACAAAGGCCATTATACCGGAGAAAATAAAATTAAAATCAGCAACAGTTTCAGGTAAAAGACCCTCTGATATAATCTTTCTCTGGAGCAGATACTGATACCCAGAGGCATAAGCAACGCAGGGGAGCAAATAATATCCCAGCGTAGTCGTCCATCCAAAGAGTGGACTAACTGACAATAAGACTGCAACTAATACTATAATAATAAGAAGAATTGTCTTTGTCCGTTCCTTTCCAATAGCAATGGGGATTGTTTCTTTACCCAAAATACGGTCACCCTGGATATCCCGTATATCAAGGACTACCGCCCTGATAAATGCGAGGCTGAATGCAAAAGCAATAGCAATAACGAGTGACGGCGTAAAACTTTTCTTCGACCCAAGGAAGGGTATTAATGCCGTACTAACTGCCCATGCAATACTGTAAAAGATCTCCTTTGAGCCAGGTATTTGTTCAAGACTTCTATAACGGATAACACGGGAAAAGCTCTTCGGTATTATCTCCAATCGATAAAAAATGCCAAAGAGACTGGCAAGAAAGATGCAGAAAAAAATGGATTTACTCAGGATAAACCCCAGGATAAAGGATGCCACTGCTCCCGTAATGCCAAGGCCGATAAAAAGAGTTTGTCTCTTTTCATAGAATTTAGCCCTTGCCGGCTCATTGAGCGCCACGGCTTCTTTATTGGCAAAGTGATTCAGAACTTGCATAGAAAATATAAAAAACGCCGCAATCAAACAAAAGCTTAATCTGGGCTGAACCCCAAGTAGTGCAGCGCTTGCGTAACCGAGACTCGCTGCCCCTAATCCCGAATATGTACAACTTCCAATAAAAAAACTAGCAATGCTTTTTAAACCAAAAAAAAGCCTTCCATATCTACTTACTTTGTAGGAATGTACCTTCTCGACGACCCTTTTGATCATCCAGTTGGGGGTAGAAGCGCCTGCGGTTACACCAACAGTATCATAATCTCTGAGTTTACTGAGGTCTAACTCGGCGTCCGTTTCAACATGGAATGTCGGCGTTCCCTGAGACTCGCATATCTTAACCAGTCTGGCCGTATTGGCACTTCCTCTCCCACCAACAACGATCATGGCATCCACGGATTTGCTGAGACTTATAACTTCGTCCTGTCGTTTGTAAGTGGAACTGCAAATTGTTTCAAATGATTCGCACTTTGAGTACCGTTTTTTAAGCCGCTGGATAGCCTCCTTAAACAGACGTCTATCTTGTGTTGTTTGTGCTACAATACAAACTTTGTCCATTGGGGGAAGATGTTCTATTTCTTCCAATTCCTGCACAACGTGTCCTTTGCCTTCAGCATACCCTAATAGTCCTATAACCTCTGCATGCCCTTTATCACCCACAATAACGGTTGAATATCCTTGCGCGGCATATTTTTTGATAATGGATTGAACCCTCATTACGTGGGGGCAAGTAGCATCACAGACCTTTGCACCCATATTCTCAATTTCTTTTCTACGGGCAGGTGTAATGCCGTGTGCCCTGATAACGACGGTGCTCTTGGAAAGGTCGGTTTGTCCATTAACGACATGGATTCCCCGCTTTTCTAAATATTCAAGTACCTGCGGGTTATGAATCAGCGGTCCATCGGTAAATACTTTACCATCCTCGTTCTTTTCGTTTGCAGCATCCAGAAGAATGTCCATAGCACGCCGCACACCCATACAAAACCCGGCTGTTTTAGCGACTTTTACTCTCAATAGTTACCTCGGAAACTTTATCATGAAAAACTCCTGCCATGAACGGGCAATCGTTCTTTACCATAATACCCGATATAATTTAACCGCTTCAATACGGTGAAAATCCACTTGATTATGGCTTGCCATGCCCTGATTTCATGGCGTGCCTCTGCGTTAATCTCTTTTGAATCCCTGACAATTGCGGCTAATTTTATCAGTTATGATGAGTGATGTCAATGTTTTAATAACAACTGAAAATAGTAGGCGAAGGGGGGTTTTTCCTTGCTATATAATTATCTGTTTTTCTATAATGGATGAATTATAAATAAAGGACAAAGACTGTTCATTTTCATCCTTTGCCCATGGTAATAACGGTAAATATCTTAACATAAAAGCCCGGTTGGTTGTCTACCTTACTACAAATAAGTCATTTTTTCTGGGATCTTTGAACTCCCAAAAACTAAATTCATTAGCATCATGCGTATGACAAGATTTTTTAAAACAAAGAACTTCTTTTACTTTCCTTTACGCTACACAATATTTAACCGTTATGCACAGAAATAATATCCTTGTTGCCATGCCAGTCTTCAATGAAATCGCCGTATATAACATTATTCAAAGGGTTAAGAATTTTTCTCTTGATGTACTAGTAATAGACGATGGTTCAACCTATAGTCTCCGTAAGGAGTTAATAAACGTCGAAAACATTCGTATGATCGTACATCCGAGAAATCTTGGCTATGGCAAAGCGATCATAGATGCATTCACGTATGCAATGAAAAATCGATACGATTATCTATTGACAATTGATGGAGACGGACAGCATGAACCCGAAGAGATTCCTCTGTTTTTAAGAGAAATCCCCTTTCATGACTGTGACATCTTATCGGGATCCCGGTATTTTTTCCCCCTGAAAGTAGGCGCAAATGTGCCGATAGAACGGTATCTTATTAATAAAAGAATTACCGGCATTTTAAATCGCATAACGGGTTTTGGTTTAACGGATTCTTTTTGCGGTTTTAAGGCGTATAAGGTCGGAAAACTGAAGGCATTGCATGTGACGGAACATGGATATGGAATGCCGCTGCAATTATGGATACAGGCATGGAAGATGGGATTGTGGGTAAGGGAAATACCTGTTAAACTCATATACAAAGACCTCACTAAACATTTTAAAGGCACCTTGGAAGACCCGAATATAAGGTTGCAGTATTATAAGAATATTATACGAAAAGAACTTGCAGATATGGAACAAAAGAACATAGCCGTGTGCGGAACAAAGAAAACCGTAAGGTATTAATATCTTTAAAGTTGCACCATGACAGTAAAAAGAGATGCTCTTCCCCATGCCCTTTATATTCATATCCCTTTTTGTGTAAAAAAGTGTAATTACTGCGATTTCAATTCGATTGTATCGGGAACAAAAATAGTTGACCGCTATCTCCATGCCCTTGAAAAGGAATTACGTGCTCTGCAAGGACGATATGTATTTAAAACGATTTATATTGGGGGAGGGACGCCAAGCATACTGGCTGAAACTCAGTTAGAAAAACTGCTCCATAGCGTTGTTCGTTATGTCCCGGCTTCGGAGATACAGGAATATACCGTTGAAGTAAATCCCGGCACATTGACCGGAAACAAGGTTGCATTGCTAAAAGCATATTTTGTGAATCGCATCAGTTTGGGCGTTCAGTCGTTTCAGGATAGCCAATTAAAACTTCTTGGACGTATTCATTCCGGTGATGATGCCAGAAATGCCTTTCTTTTATTGAGGACAAGCGGTTTTGAAAATATTAATATTGATTTAATATTTGGGTGTCCGGGCCAGTCTTCCCATGACTGGGAAAAAGATTTGAGGATAGCAGTTGAATTGAACCCGGAACATATATCAACGTACTCCCTTACGTATGAAGAAGGGACGCCACTCACGATGGATTTAGAGAATGAGGTTGTCCATAAACTGGATGAATCTGTTGAATTAGAGATGTATAAAACAGCCATACGTCATTTAACAAGTGCTGGTTATAACCACTATGAGATCTCAAATTTTGCAAAGGATAGATGTGAGTGTTCCCATAACCAGGTCTATTGGAAAAACACGGGTTATGCAGGGGCAGGGGCAGGGGCATTTTCCTTTATTGATGGCCGCAGGACTTCGAACGTAAGAGACGTGTTTCAATACATGGCGGGAATACACGAAAATAAAAATGTACAATCTTTTGGTGAATGTTTACAACCTGAACAGTTTGCATCAGAAACGGTAATTATGTCTTTGCGGTTACGTCAGGGCATATCAAATACCGATTTTTATAAACGATTTGGTTACAATCTGGAAGAACAATTTGGAACTCAAATAAACAGATTGGTAAAGGAAGGCCTGATTAGTTATGAGGATGAGAGGCTGAAGCTTACAGAAAAAGGTTTATTTATTGCAGACACGGTAATGACGGAATTTGTATAAGATATATTTTTTACATTTTATTGAGGAGCTATGAAATTGGTAAGCGCTACAGAAATTAAAAGGGGTACCGTTATTAAAATGGATGGCGAATTGTATTTAGTGGTTGATTATCAGCACGTGACACCGGGAAACTGGCGGGGCATGGTGCAGGCAAAGCTGAAGAGCCTAAAACAGGGAAGTGTAGTTCAGAAGCGATTTCGGTCTACTGACAAATTAGAGGATGTATTCTTAGAACACCGGGTGATGGAGTACCTTTATAAGGAGGGAGATAATTATTGCTTTATGGATACAGAAAATTATGAGCAAGTATTATTGCCCAAAGAGGCGGTCGAAGATGCCATCCCTTATATGACCTTAAACAGTCAGGTGAAGATAGCCTTTTATGAGGGCAAGGCGATTTCGGTAGAATTACCATCGTCAGTTACTTTAAAAATTGTCGAAACAGACCCCGGCATGAAGGGAGATACCGTAGTGAATGTTTATAAGCCTGCAAAAATGGAGACAGGGCTCGTTGTAAAGGTTCCTCTGTTCATCAATAATGGCGAGGTAATCAAGGTAGATACGAGGACAGGTGAATTTCTGGGTAGGGAATAGGTATCAGTTAGCAGTTGACAGCGGAAATTTATCTCCTTCTGCTTACTGCTTTTTGACTGCGGCCATGCCGTGTTATAAGAGGGACAGATATGCGCATAGAGGAATCTATTAAGAACTACGGTGCAAAGATAGACGAACTGTTAAAAGAACTCATTCCACCCTATAGAAAAAATTATTTGAGTGAACCTATATGGCATCACCTGCAAACGGGGGGGAAAAGGGTGAGGCCGGCGCTCTGTCTGATTACCTGTGAGGCGTTAGGAGGAAATCCTGATGAGGCTATCCATTTTGCCCTTGCCGTGGAGACCATGCACAATATGTTCCTTATCCATGACGACATTGAGGACGGCGACACGGTAAGGCGTGATCAACCCACGGTATGGGTAAAATACGGTACCGCGAATGCGATTAATGCAGGAGATTATCTCCTTGCGTGTGCTTACAAAACTACATTGGCAAGCCCAATATCACTGGAAAAGAAGATACGATTATTACAGGTGCTTACGTCAACCTACGAAAAAACCGTGGAAGGTCAGGCGCTTGACATCAACGCAAGGGCTGCTGAAGATTTTTCAGTCGATGATTATATGAAGATGGTGGAGATGAAAACAGGATACTATCTTGCCTGCGGAATGGTTGGCGGGGGTATTGTATCGGGGATCTCGGAACAGGTTGTGGAAAAAATATGGACGCTTGGAAAGACGATGGGACCAGCGTTTCAGATCCGTGATGATTTAATCGATTTGACACACGGTAAGGGACGCGGGGGGGTAATTGGTTCCGATGTGAAAGAAGGTAAGGCAAGCTTTTTATATGCATACACATTACAGGTTGCATGCGCGGAAGATAGGAAACATTTGCGCAAAATCATGCTAAAACCCAGGGATGAAACAACCGATAGCGATATACAATGGGCGCTGGATGCATATAAAAAATATAATGCCATACAGTATGCCCAGGATTATGCGGAAGATTTAGTAAAACAGGCTTATAAGACAATTGACGAGATTCCTGTAGAAAACAAAACGGTATTCAAAGAAATTGCGTCTTTCATGGCACAGCGGATGTCTTAATAAAGCTTTTCGGATGTTTTTGATAGTAATCTGTAAATTAAGTATTCATTGTTGATTCTATAGCACCTATAGTTATTTGGGAGAAGATGAAAGAAGATGGGAATAATTGGAAGAAATTTACCGGTAATAACAATTGCAGGCGCAGTGGTGTGTTTATCCTTATGTGGTTGTGGCAAAAAAGAGGCATCTGAAAACGCCGAAGTTGCAAATAGGGAGGTCGTACACGAAGAAAGCGCTGATACCCCGGAAGCTAAGAAAGAGATCGTTCTGCCGGAAAAAATGACTGCAGCAGAATATTATAACTACGGATTGGAAAGTATCAAAAAAAGTGGTTTTGACGAAGCGATTGCAGCATGGCAAAAAGCGCTGGAACTCGAACCAACGATGATCAATGCTTATGAAAAGCTTGGAAAAGCATATTACACACAAGGCAAATTCGATAAGGCCGGAGAGATCTATCGGAAAGAACTGGAATTGAAGCCAGATGACCCAATGATATATTATAGCCTGGGGGTTGTCTATCGGATGAATGAACAATTTGAAGATGCGGTTAAGATGCAGACGAAGGCCCTATCTTTAAATCCCAACCTTGCCACGGCCTATAACGAACTTGGGCTAACATATTGCAAACAGAAAAAATTGGACGAGGCCATAGATGCACATAAAACAGCCTTAGAGCTAGATCCCAACCTGGGAACAGCACATAATTATCTCGGGGTCGTTTATTTGTTAAAAGGAATGAGCGCTGAGGCGGAAGAAGAATTCAATCAGTTCAAAAAATATGAGGCAGGCAAAAGCATGTACCCACCACATGGTGCGGCTTCTTCACATTAAGAAACTCTCTCACCACAACGTTCTGAGAGAAAAAATACAAAATCTTCCCGGTAGGGGCGAACGATCGTTCGCCCCTACAATATTTATTCTCTCCAACAAAATTTAGCTGAGAGTTTCGTTTAAAGAGAGATGTTTTTTTGATACCACCTGATGTATTATTTTGCTTTTTCCTGTTCCTTCAAACAGATTGGACATGACAAAAATTCTGTTCCACATTCATCACAATGTTGAATGAGCATTTCTTTTCCCTTTTTCTTACAATCAGGGCATTTCATTTCCCATCCAGCCAATGCCTTTCCCTTGACAGGCCTTCTTCTTACTTGCTTGCATTTGGGACACTTTCCTTCCATAGTCGCTGTTTTCAACTCGGCAGAAGCTTTCTTGCACATTGTGCATACGAGTACATCTTCTCCGCACTTATCACAATGGTGAACCGCAAGCTCCGTTATAGAATTCTTACAATCCGGACAGACCATCGGCATTGCTGCAAGCGCCTTTCCTTTCTCAGGACTCACGCGCACTTCCTTACAAGAAGGACAAACAAACTCCTCTACACTTGGATGTTCTGGCGCCATTGCCTTTTCACTATGTTTGTGTACTTCTTCAGCATAAGCCAAATTACCCATCCAGATTGTCATGCCAGCGGCCATAATCGCAAATACAACTATTCCAAAAATTTTCTTGCTTCGCATACGTTCTTACCCTCCTTTCAAAACCGAAAAAAGTGATTAAATTCCCTCGCCACTAAACTTTTAACATATGTAAAACACACTTTTAACCTTTTTTACCATAATTGTCAACGAATTTATTTCAAATAAATTGTTAATAAATATTAAAAAATACCACATTCGATACCTTTTCTCCTTAAAACTATTTCCTGGTCTGAATCAAATCCTGCATAGTACACAGGTTTGTCATTAATTCCCACCAACCATTTTTAAACGAGGCATAATCGGGTCCTCCCATTGCTGATGCGTATCGCACCGAGTTGGCATAAAAAAACCACTGTTTTATCCACTTGTGTTCGATCATTTCATCAAAAGGATTTGATGGATCAGCCAATCCTTCATTCCAAGCCTTCAGAATGAGCCGGGTAGCGGTCAGACTCATCTTATCTGTTTCTGCTATAGTAGCATCAAGTCTGGCAAAATGCTGATTAACCCAGTCAGTGTTGTGACAGCCCCGGCATATCTTCTTCATTTCATTTTGACGCCATATTTGTTCACTCTTGTCGATCAGATACTCAGAAGCCGGCTCTCCGGTAAAAGCAGTTGGAAGTGGGAGGTCGTCTTTGTTTTTGATCAGATATGTTCTGGCATCCTTTGGCTGAGGATGTGAGTAAATGAGCCCAAATAATCTGACCCACAATCTTGAACCGAAATCGTGGGTTCTTGGCGCAATAACTTTGCCATCTGGAGTAGTCAAAAGGCTATTATGGCAGGTGGCACAGGTTGGCGCTTGAAAATCCTTACCAATCCTCCAGGGGACATTCGTCCAGTTCCATTCATGTTGTTTTGAAAAGAAAATGTTTCCGTGTTTACTTTCTCTGTACACATCAAATGCCGGCACATCCGGTTCGAGATGGCATTGGGAACACGTGTAAGGTTTTCGGGCTACCTCAATTGAAAAGCTATGCCTTGCATGGCATGGGGTGCAGGCGCCAAGGCTTCCATCGGGATTAATCCTTCCTACCCCCTGATTTGGCCAGTTGGAAAGGTCAGGAACGTCAATATCTCCAATATCGGTTGATATTTTTTTCATTCCTTTCACCGTGACAAGAGTGCCATGGCAGGCATAGCAAGTTTCCGATTTTGAATTATCCGATGCATTGAGACGGATTATTTTGCCATCTTTAATCTCTTTTAAACCCTGAACCGTTTCGACAAAGGTATGATATAAAGGATTTTTTTGCAAAATGTCCAGGGCATTGGCCTTTTTACTCACAGAATATTGTCCCACTTCTACAGGATGACATGTCTTGCAATCGTTTGGTGAAACGACAACATTGATCTTAAATCCAAAGTGGCCGAAGTTATCCTTGTGGGAAGGTGCGTTCTGGCCATGGCATTCATAGCAGCCAATTACAACAGACCTGAAGGTCTCCGGAATTATATCGCTTGAAATCCTCCTTTCAAGAACAGGCTTTGCCAGAGCCATTTCCGGAGTGACTTTTGAATGTCTGCTTGTGAGCCAGTCTTCTACGATTCCAGGAGTGTATTTTTTATGACACAACACGCAGAGTTGCGTTTGCTCGCTGAGGGCCACCTGCATGGCACCTGGCTGTTCTTCTTCCGCAAGTATTTCCGCAACAAAAATACCCATTGAAACTAAGCAAAACAGGGAAACGAGCAATAACTTCATCGAAGATACCTCCTTTGCATTTATGATTAGCCCCAAATATTCTCCCAATTACTATCACGGACACCAAACCTCTCATCCTTTTTCTCTCCTGTTTTTCTAAGATTTCTTAAAACACTTGATTATTTCCATAATGATAAAAACGAGGGTGGAAAATCCAAAGATAGCAATCCAGTCCTTTAATTCTAAAGGCATTACCTTAAAGACATTTTCAGAGTAAGGGATATAGATAATGGCTACTTGCATGGCCAATGAGAATCCCGTTGCAAGCAAGAGCTTTTTATTAGTAAAAATACCGATCTTAAATAATGAACGATGTGCATTTCTGCAGTTAAAAGAGTGAAACAATTGGGAAATAACCATTACACTAAAGGCAGCCGTCCTTGCCCTCTCAAGATCGCCAGTGAGCGGGCCACCTAAGCAGCAGGGTATCAATTCATTCAGAAACCAATAATGTAAATAACCGGGTTTCACGCTACTTGTATAGTATAAAACATACAAATAAGCAAGTAGCGTGCTCAGAGCTATGAGAAAGCCCTGAAAAACGATCAATAAGCCAAGATTTTTGTCTATAATTTGTTCGGCTGACCTTCGGGCTGGCCTTTTCATAATATCCGTATCTACAGCATCGACACCCAGCGCCAGCGCCGGCAATCCGTCTGTAGCAATATTTATCCATAATATTTGTATCGGAAATAGTGGCAGGGGAAGGTTGCATATCGAGGCAAAGAGCATCGTCAAAATCTCACCGGCATTACATGACAGCAGATAGTGGATCGATTTCTTTATGTTGTCGTAGATGCCTCTTCCCTCTTCTACGGCCGCAACAATGGATGCAAAGTTATCATCGGTTATGACCATATCTGACGCCTCTTTTGTGACATCGGTACCCGTAATACCCATGGATATCCCAATACTTGCCTCTTTTACGGCAGGGGCGTCATTTACACCATCGCCCGTCATGGCAACAACAGATCCTTGTTTCTTCCATGCCTTCACTATCCTGAGCTTGTGTTCAGCAGAAACCCTGGCATATACAGCTATCTTTGATACCTCTTTTTCTAAAATTTCAGCAGGGAGCGTATCCAGTTCAACCCCTTCGATAACCTTTCTGTCGTTACAAAGGAATCCCAATTCTTCCCCAATCGCCCAAGCAGTATTCTTATGGTCCCCGGTAATCATAACGGTCGTTATCCCTGCTTTATGACAGGTAGCAACTGCATCTTTTACCTCCGGCCTGGGAGGATCAATCATGGCCAGTAAACCCGCAAAAATCAAATCTCTTTCTGTGATAGCAGGGTCAGGGTTGAGAGTTTCAAGGTCAAGGGGTTTGAATGCTATGCCGATCACGCGCAATGCAGCATCGGCCATCTTGTTGTTTTCATTTACGATAACTCGAATATCATCCTCCGTCAGATCTCTGAGTTCTCCTTCGATGTAGATCTTTGTACAATCCTTTACAATGACATCCGCTGCGCCTTTTTCGCAAACGAGAAAAACAGAATAAGGTGTTTTTCTGACGGTGGACATCTTTTTCCGGTCAGAATCAAAGGGGTTCTCTGAAGCAAGGGGAAATTTTTTCTGTAAACCTTCCTTCCATAAGCCTGCTTTGGCAGCAGCGCTTAAAATGGCACCCTCGGTAGGATCACCAATAACCTTCCACGTAGTATTATCTCTTTTCAGATGGGCATTGTTACATAATACTCCTATGCCTAGCACAAACGTTACCATTCGCCTGTCAATCTCTGAAAGAGGCATGTTATTGAAAGCAAAATTTCCTTCCGGGTCATAACCCGTTCCTGAGACGTCAACGGTCTTACCATTAGCAAATATCTTTCTCACTGTCATCTCATTCTGGGTTAGAGTGCCTGTCTTATCTGAGCAAATGACCGTAGTGCATCCAAGCGCCTCTACCGCCGGCAACTTCCGAATCAATACATGGCGTTTCACCATGCGCTGCACCCCCAAGGCCAGTGCAATAGTCACTATCGCGGGCAAACCTTCCGGGATAGCGGCAACGGCAAGGCTTACCGACATAAGGAATGCCTCCAACAACGGATCTTTCCGCCATAACTCTAAAAGAAATACAAGCGTTACAATCCCCAGGCACAGATAGACTAACTTTTTCCCAAAGACTTCGAGCTTACGCTGGAGGGGGGTATCTTCTTTTCCCGCTTCCTGAATGAGACCTGCAATCTTTCCCAACTCAGTGTGCATTCCGGTTGTTATCACAACACACATCCCTTTACCACTTGTTACCGAGGTGCCCATAAATACCATATTTTCCCTGTCGCCTATAGGTAATAAGGGATTTTGGAGCGGTTCAGCGGATTTGACGACCGGCGTTGATTCTCCCGTAAGAGAGGCCTCCTGGGTTTTCAGGCTAAAAGAAGAGCATAATCTGCCATCCGCAGGGACATAATCTCCAGCCTCGAGCAGTACGATATCACCCGGCACAATGTTTCGGGAAGGAATAGAATGGATCTCGCTGTTACGCAACACCCTTGAAAAAAGGGTTGTCATTTTTCGTAATGCCTCAAGGGATTTCTCGGCACGATATTCCTGAATAAATCCAATAATGGCATTGATGATAACGATGGCAAGAATGGCCAATGCATCGACCCATTCTCCCAAAAACCCGGAGACTATCGTCGCAGCAATCAGTATCCAGACGATAAAGTCATTAAACTGCCCCAAAAAGAGCATGAGGGGGGAGATACCTTCCTTTTCCTCCAGTTGGTTGTATCCGTATTTTTTCAGCCTGTTTTCTGCCTCAACATGACTAAGCCCACTGTCGGTATTGGTACCCAGATTCCTCATAATCTCGCTTGCCTGCATCGTATGCCAGGATATATCAGTCATTATTACGTTGTCCCCAGAAAATTTTTAAAACCTTCCATACTATTCATTTTACCAGATCATGGTTTCTCTTTTCTATAAGACCCAGGGTCTTTTTTGAAGATCTTTTTACAATGTTCCGCGCAGAAGTAGTAAACTTTCCCATTATACTCTTCCCTGGGAGCCTTTTTGATATCACTGACTTCCATGCCGCATACAGGATCTTTTACCGTCTCGGCCTTTTCACTCTTCCCGTTTGTCTTTTTTTGAACTGGATATTCCCCTACTTCGTTACAACCCGCACAGGCCCATAGGGTTTTACCAATAAACATGTTATGGAAACCAACGACACAGGTTATTACTAATGCTGTACGTAAAATGCTGTTCATAAATCACTATCTCCTTCCTGCAATTAGTGTCCCATGATCCCTGTAGCTTTGACGGCAAGGGCTGTTAAACCAGGATCCGAATTTCTCACGTAAACCCTGGCCTTTTTCCCTACCGTGGGTTTTCCTTTAATGCATCTGGCGGATGTAATATCAATCTCTTTGCCCAGGAGAGTGATAGAATCGCTGTCTACAGCCTCCACGGTTCCCTCCAGCTTCCCGGCTCCCTCTATTTTAATTATACTGGCAACAAACGATCCATCCTTCATATTCCCTTTTACCTCAATCATATCGCCTTCTATAATGTCGTCAACGCTCAGTGAGGAATCGCAATCCCTTAATCCTATTTCAGCGGCGTTTGCATCTATATCCATACCGAGGACTGAGATTGTTGACCCGGATACCGAGCTTACCACGCCTCGTATTCCGGTTTTGCCCCTGCCATGCGTATCGTCATGGCCATTATGATTGCCATGACGATGATCCTCATAAGCACTGGCGTAATCAAATCCGGCTGGTACACTAAAACAGAAAAGAAACAGAACAGCGGTAACGAATATATTTTTACACTTCATTCTCCACTCCTTTCAAAACTTCATAGTAAATTATCATGGTATTTACGGATTATTCATTTTTGCATTTTCAATTTGTGCTTCCACTTTGTACAGTGAAAACAATATAACCCGAAGTTTGCGATTACCAAAACCCCCTTGAAAATGGTATTAGACGATATATCGTGCCTTTCCACCACCTCCAGAGATATGGCGTTCACTAGGGCCGTGACAGCTTTCACAGGAAATGCCCATTCCTTTAGATCCGGAAACAAATTCTCAGTTGAAGTTGCGTGTAATACCCAAACCCGTTACGCGACAGCCATATCCTCAAATGAAGACCCATAAATCGTTTCCTCGGCAAGCAACTATCTTTAGACAATATGGATTTTAAAGTATCACATGTTTGAATGAGATGTCAAACGTAATTTGTCCAGAAAATTCTTACTCATGAAAATTTAGCTACATTTGATATAAGGAAGGGTATCTATCAATTTTTGTTTTGTTTTTTCCTCAAAATAGATATAAAATTCTGAAAATGGATTCGGGGAATTACTGTATGCGTCCATTCTGCCACCTTACACAAAGGAATCACCCATGCATACCTTCACTGATCTGGTTCTTCTCATCGGCACAAACCCATTGCCCAATTACGTAGTTGCAGGGATGGGAAATAGCGCTGTCCCCATTTCCCTAGAGATTCCACTTGGCAGGCCCAAAAACCATTGAAAGCACAGGAATGGGAATGTGGTAAAGGAATTATTATCATGGGCAAAACGACAGCGACAATCGGATAGAAACAAAAACTCTATTTATAAGAATTTTGTACAGGGAATAGCATATGTCTATGGAAAAGTTCACCGTAACATTGAAGACCGTTACGCCGTTATTTCTTGGCGGCGCTAAACCGGATGAAGAAGCAGAGTTGCGGGCTTCTTCCATCAAAGGGGCAATGAGATTCTGGTATAGAGCGATTGATGCAGATTACAATGAAAGGGTTGAGTCGGGAAAGCCTGATTCTCCAACATGGGAAGAAAAGATTTTTGGAAGTGCAGGAACTGGACAGGGATGTTTTTCCATAAGATTAAAAGATGACTCTATGAAAGATAATAAAGAGTGGAATCATGATGATTATCCAAACAAAAATGGAGTCCGTTATCTTTCTTTTTCCATGTGTATGGGTGGTAACAGAAGGAAATATATCCCTCCCAATGCAGATATTCACATAACCTTAGCTTTCCACCATAAGCCAAAAGATAAAGAGAAAGTTTCCATCCTGGCATTGTTATGGCTGCTTGGTCATATTGGCGGATTAGGGAGCCGATCACGGAGAGGGTTTGGGACTGTGGCTTTACAGTCATGGGGAAATTGTCAGTGGGATGAATGTAACATGTTGAGGATTGCCCATGGTGTTCAATCCGGAGATAACTGGTGGAAAACATTTAATGACGGATTGAATGTTTTGAAGGAATGGTTTCCTAAGTCAAACGTAACTATTCAGCAAAACTGACAGAGAATATGTTCTCAGAATAGTTAAGAGCCGATTAGGAAAAACGGGCAGGCGGGAAAATCCCGCAGGGATGATATGATTATAGGACACACACACCACAATATTCAACCCCGCAGGGGTGAAATATTGCGAAAATAATGACACCATGCCACCCCTACGAGGTTACCTATAATTGTATAAGGGACACGTTTTGGAAACGATTAACCCTGTCAGGGTTTTGAACCCTGACAGGGTTGACTCACGAATAAAGGATACATGAATGAGGGGGGTATCTGATTATGCCGTGGTGTATGACATCACCTCCGATACAGAGCGGGGGAAGGTGGACAAGGTACTCAAGGGATTTGGGTTTCGTATCCAGAAGAGCGTCTTTGAATGCCGGCTGAATAAGAGGGGAAGGAACGAGTTGATCGACCGGTTAGAAAAACTGCACATAAAGACTGGATTTATCAAGGTGTATCGATTAGAATATTCATCAAAGGATACCGTAATCGGTCAGACAAAAAAGGCAGATATTGATGACGGTCATGCATTTATTATATAAACGGGATTTTTCCATCGGTACTTACCCTCAAACGACTCCAGTGACTCCTCTCACAGCAGCAAACCTGCTACGTCCATTTAGAACCTCCCTGAAAAATGACCCATTGACACTACTTTGCGGCGAGGTTCTAAATCTTGCCGATGTAAGATATCGGCAAATAATAGCTTGTGAAGTGAAGGGGGTCTGAAAAGACATTCCTACTGGTAGGAACTAAAACTCTGGAAGAGGTGTGCTTTCACAAGTGTTCAGATGTTTTTGGTATGTTTTCCCGGAAATCAAATAACGAATATCGAACAAGGAATAATGAATGTCGAAGGATAAGAGAATATTTGATCTTGAGGAACGCTTAATAGATTTTGCCGTCAGGATTATTCGTACAGCGGAATCCTTGCCAAAAACAAGGGCGGGAAATCACATTGCCGGACAACTCATTCGTTGCGGTACATCACCTGCTCCCAATTATGGTGAAGCTCAAAGTGCAGAATCTCGTTCTGACTTTATCCACAAGATGAAAATCTGCCTTAAGGAGTTGCGTGAAACAAGAATATGGTTATTGATGATTGTAAAAGCCAGTCTTATAAAGCCGGCGTCAAAGCTTGAACCTTTAATTCATGAGAATAATGAGCTGATTTCGATTTTTGTAACAAGCGTAAAAACCGCGAAGCAAAAGGAGGATAAGAAAACCTCGTAATGCGATATTCGATATTCATCAGACGGTTCAATTTCTCAATCATTTCACATTAGTGTTTATGGAGCGTTCCCTCTCAGAGAGTGTGATCTGAAAGGACATTTCTGCCGGTAGGAACTGAAACAATAGAAATGATGTTCTTTCGCAAGCAATCAGATGTTTTTGGTATGTTTTCCCGGAAGTCAAATAACGAATATCGAACAAGGAATTATGAATGTCGAAGGACAAGATGACCGCATCATTCGAAATTCGTTGTTCGGCTTTAGCTTTTTGAAAAACACCTTTCTCTGCAGGTGCGTACCTGGAGGTATTCACACACAAGAAAAACAAAATCCGTTCTGCGGTAAAAAAGCCCGAAGGGCTGAAATGATTATAGAACTATAGGCAGATAAAATGCACAACCCTGAAGGGGTGAAATAAAATTACCATTACACCGGCATAAAAAACCAATGTCACCCCTGCGGGGTTAACGGGCAAAAATGGTTCAATTGGCTATAATCATGACATCCTTTCAGGATTTGGAAATTGCAAAGACCTGTTTTGAATCTGCCTCTCCCTGTATATTTGCCCTGATACAGCCAGCAAAACACGGCTTTCTCTTGAGATTTTTCAAAATACTAAATTGTTACGAAAATTTTAAGATGCTCGTTATGTGACCTTTTCCCTCTCATAAGCGTGCTCTGAAAGGACATTCCTACTACTGGGGACTGAAACCCGCATCCCACGGCTATTGAATAACTGCAGAAGGGTAGTTGGTTCGCATAAAATGTCCTGAGGACAACCCTTGCTCTGAAAAATGTTTGACTTGATTTTGATAATAAATCTGCTACACTACGCTCCATGAAAATAAAGGAAATAGCTATAGATACCATAAAAAGCTTCCCTGATAACGCCACATGGGAAGACGTCAAAGAACGCATAGAGTTTGTTGCTGGAATCCGAATGGCATTAAAAGAATTGGATGAAGGGAAAGGAATTCCTCATAGTCAAATTGAAGATGAATCTTCATCATGGATCCCGAAATAGAATGGTCACCCACTGCCAGGTTGGACTTTCGAGACATCATTCTTTTCATTGCGGAAAATAATCCTCTTGCTGCGAATCCATTTCGAAACAAAATACTAAACCATATAAAACAACTTCCAAAGATTTGTTATTTTATTTGTTATTCTTTTTGCAGCAGGTCGGTAACCTCATGAATTCTTCCGTCGTATGGTAACTATTTGGCAAAACTGACAGAGGATAATTTCTCTGCATTGTAAGAGCTAAGAGGAGAAACGGGCGGATGGGAAAATCCCGAAGGGATGACATGATTATAGGAAAAAACACACACCACCATATTCAACCCCATAGGGGTGAAATATCGCAAGAATCAATGATGCCATACCATCCCTACGGGGTTAACCATAATTGCATAACCGTGTGCTATCATAATGACATCCCTTTGGGATTACAGAATTACTATTTCGTTTACACGTAGTGATTGCGGACGAAAGTACGCTGAATAGTTACCTCGTATGAGGCATGAGACTCCCATGGATTCTCCCTATCCACATCCCTTTTCCGGGCTGCGCTGGCATCGCCTGTCGGTGACCGTAATGAATATTCGTTCGCTGCCAGCGATGTGCGCCCACCCCTTTTCCGTGTTCCAGGCTATTATAAAAGGAGTCTCTCTGCCCCTTTCATCAAGACCTTCTGCCGCATCATCACACAACCTTGAAACACAGGTGGCACCAGTCCACCCCGATCCTCCCCCGATGATGGTAAGGGAATTTGCTAACTCATCAGCGGATATTTCCCCTGTGCCCGGGGAAAAGGCGATAGGGGATGAGGAAACAGAACGAAGTGAGATGGCTGGTGAGAAATTCCAGGCGGCGCGACTGGCTGCTGGAAATACCCATGAGCCGCTGATCATTTTTCATGCCAGGGGCAGGAAACACAGCTTTAAGATGCGTGAGTACGACAAGATTTCACTCGAAATCTATTTTTTTAGAAAAGGCATTGAGTATGTCAGACAGTGGCGGAATGCCTTTCAGTCGTATCTATCTGACCCGGTAACGGGCAGGAATTTTGAGATTGTCGAAATGGCTGAAGCTGAGGAACGCAGCATCGGGCAGGTTGCTAGTGAAATGGACATTCAGCATACAGAAGAGGAAATTTGCCTGGAATTCCTGACCCCGCTTCCCTTTAAACCGGGGAAAGGCAAGCCCCGCACCTATATCGCCAAAACCTCTTTTATCAGGTCATTGGAAAGGAGATTTTCACGGCTGTTTGGCAGGGAGATTGTTTACCACAGTCAGGATGACCGGTTTTCCATCCTTCCATACTACTGGAACTATACCGAGATACGCCATGCCTCCGTGTCCCAACCCGGCCAGACACAGTATATCAACGGGTGCGTGGGGAAACTCTATATCAAGGGCAATTTCAAAGACTTCCTGCCATTTTTGTTGCTGGGCAGCGAGGTGCATATTGGCGCAAAACTCTCCAATTCCCAGGGATATTATCTGATGCACAAAGAGTCTCCCGGTTATTTTAACTCCTTGCATTTACGATAAAGAAAAAGAACGGTGTTGATCGGATGGTCGAACAGATACCGTTCAGGGACCTGATTGTCCAGCAATACCTCCTGAAGATCATTTCTGCGCCCTTCGACCGTTTTTTTGAAGCAGAGTCCATAGGTTTCAGGAGAGGAGTTTCGCGACAGAGGTCTATTGAGATAATTCAGGCCGCCATTGCAGAAGGGTACCAGTATGTGATCGAGTCGGATATCGAGGACTTTTTTCCTTCTGTAGACTTGAATATTTTGGCGCATCTGCTCGACTCCTATATCCCGCAGAACGATAGCTGTTTGAAAAAGATCCTGTTGAAGTTCATAAAAAACGGATATATTTTGAATGGCGTTTATCATGAACGGGTAAAGGGGTTAGCCCAGGGTAGTCCGCTGTCTCCCATCCTTGCAAACCTCTATCTGGATTCCTTTGACGAACAGATAAAGCAGTGGGGTTTGCTATCCCCTGATGAGCACGGTGAGACTGCCTCTGATAGCAAGGATACCCCATCCAGGGCTGCACCTGCACATACTCCTCGTGGCGTAAAGTTGGTGCGTTACGCGGATGACTTCATTATTCTGACAAAGACGAAGAAAGATGCAGAGGACGTTTTGTCGGAGACAGAGGCGTATCTCTCGAAGCTGGGGTTGAAGATAAAAAAGGAAAAGACCGCTATCAGGTCCATGAAGGATGGGTTTCAGTTCCTGGGGATACGGTTCGAACGGTCGGCGGTTGTGGTAGAGGGCGAGGAGGATACCAAGCTGCTGAAAAAACCATTGTACATTGTGGAATCGTATCTGTTTTTATCGCTGAATGGCGATGCGATTGACATCTGCAAGAACAGGAAGATTGTGGAGACCATCCCCCTGCGAAGAATCAGTGAGATCATGGTCATGGAAAAGACCGTCCTTTCCACAGCCCTCCTGAGGAAGTGTACGGAGGGTAATATTCCGCTTACCATTGCGCTGGGCACCGGATATTACATCACAACGGTGAAGCCCGATTCAAAAAAAATATTATGACATTGCATACGAACACGGGAAAAAATATTATTCACTCACGGATACCGAGGCGCTCTGTATTGCAAAGGAATTTGCCGCCGGCAAGATACAGAATTACCTTGCCCTTTTTCAGCAGAGATTTCGTAAGGAACAGTATCTGTTTATCAATGAACTCGAAGGGGTGATGCAGCAGATGTATCAGGCCGGGGATGTTGAGCAGGTACGAGGCCTGGAGGGGGCTGCGGCAAAGAAGATTTACCAGAGGCTGAACAACTTTATCGATGACGAATCCTTTCGTATTCTGAAGCGGGATAGGCGGAGCCCCGACCGCATGAATGCCCTGTTAAATTTTGGATATTACCTCCTCTTCTCCCGCATCAACGCCACGGTGAGGGCAGTTGGCCTGAATCCCTACCTGGGCTTTTTGCACAGCCCGCAGGATAATTATGAATCGCTTGTATGTGATATTGAAGAGCTGTTCAGGGCAAGGATTGACCGGTTTATTATCCGTCTGATAAATCTGAAGGTTGTTACGCGGGATGATTTTGTTGAGGCTGAGAGGGGGCTCATTCTGAAAAAAGATGCCGTCAGAAAATTTATAGAACAGTTTGAGGCAGAGATGGAGAAAAAAAGCCCGAAAGATACCTTATCACTCAAGGAAGACATCTATATCCAGACAATAACGCTGAAAAAATGGGCGATCGAGAACAATTCGCTTTCCTTCTACCGATGGAAAAGATAAACGGAAATAAAAAAGATCGAATTTTTCAATTACCACATCTTTAAAAGATGTGCAAAACTGTATAGTGCAGTTTATGAAATATTTGTATTTGCATTTAACATCCGCACACTTCCATTAAATATTCCACCTTTTTTTACGATTAGTTTACGGCACGTAATTTTACCGCAGATTTCACCGGGTTTTAAAATCTCAACAGTCCCCATTGCATAAAGGTCACCATGAATTTTGCCTTTTATAATAGCATTCCCAACCCGAATACTTGAGATTTCTATTACACCTTTTCGTTTCAGGTACAATGTGCCGTGTGTCTCAATATTTTTCCCCAAAACGGCTTTTATCTTATAATCACTCAGGTCATTATGGTGATAGCAATAACAACATACCACAGCCTGGGCCTTTGCGTTTGTAAAAATTTCCTTTCCACACTTGTAACAAAGAATCTTTCTGTCCCCCCTGGAAAGTTTTTTCTTTTCTTCGGGTGGTGAGAGAACCGCTTTAACATCGATATACCGATTACAATGACGGCATGGTATTGAAATACAGTGGACCGATACGATGAGATTGTGATGGCAATAAGGACATACAATATCTCTGGTTCCATGCAGTTCGTTTGCTTTAGAATTCATAACTCAAATCTATTATGACGTAACCACAGCAAAAAATTATTCCAGATTCTTTTTCGATTCCCTTTTCCATTCCTTTGAATTTGTATTTTCCGTTTTGAATCCATCCGGATTTACATTACAATTTCCGACAAAAACAACCCCTTCTTCGATAACCAGGGTTCTTGCTTTCAGATCACCGATGAGTTGCGCCAGTTTTCTGAGTTCAACTTTTTCCGACGCAATAACGTTTCCATCCACATGACCTTCAATTATGGCATTTTTTACCTTAACATTTGCTTTAACACTACCCGTTTTGCCAACAATGAGCTCTCCATCATCTGTTATCATCTCCCCCTCAAACTTTCCGTCAATTTTCATGATACTGCTAAACTTGATTGTGCCTTTGATTTCAACATCTGATGTTAAGTTCGTTATATTTTCTTCACTCATTTCGGTCTCCTTTCCGGGTTCGATCATTGCTTCTGCCTTACCTCTGGTCTCTTCTGATACTGCACCTTTTCGGAATATACTAATCATTCTCTATGCCTTTCTTTTCTTAATAACTACATTCGCTGCTAATGCCGGAAATGCACAAAAAGCCTTCCAAAATTTTCACTATCTTTATCTATACGGTGATAAAGCTTTTTGATGTCAGGACGACCAAGGAAACGTAAGACAGTCTTCTTTAACTGCCCACTTCCTTTTCCAGGAATGATTTCCACCAGCGCAATCCTTTTCTCAACGGCTTCAAAGATAACACGATTGAGTTCTTTTTCGATTAAATATCCTTTTTTACAGATGTCGTGCAGATCGAGTTTTAATTTTGCCATACAGATATTTCTTCCCAGGCTCTACAGGTTATCTACTGAAATAATTTTTTGCACATACATGAAAGACTTGGCCCAAAAAATTAATAGGCTCAGTTTAAGGAGCGGTGAGAAAGAGGCTGACTTTGCTTATGTATTAGATATTTAAGGAAAAAACCACCGAGACACTAAGTTTTTTTTAGTGTCTCGGTGTATGACGGAAAACTACTTAAGACTGCCTGGTTTAATAACTTTCCCTGACAACCCGACCATGAACAGGTTGAATCGGCCTTGCGTCATACCTAAATATTGAACTAAATTTGCCTATCCCTGCTTTTGATACCTCAACCGGCGCCTTTAAGATAAACCAATTCACAATTTCACTGCAAGGAGGGGTGGTAAGCGAACCGGTATAGTTATAATATCCTTGCGTATTCTTTGGAAGAAGTTGGCTTGCACATATCCTTATATCAGGGACTATATGCTCTTTACCCACTTCTTTTGGAAAATTACTCCACAAGGTTTTTATGAATGCATTTTCTTTGCCTGCCTCAATGAGTACAGCGATAACTGCGAGTTCTCCATGTTCACCTTTATGCACAAGATGCGCTTCCATATCGTAATGTTTTCCGTGTATGATATGTTCACTCGGTGTATGAAAATGAAACTGTATAAGTTCGAACTTCTTGTGACCTATGGATATTGTGCTTCCTTTTCCATAGTTGACCTGAATGGTATGACCATTATTTATGATTTTTAACGGGGTTGGGTAATAATGAAAAATTATGTCATCCATTTTGGCCTTTTCAGTTACAGAAATACCGATTGGTGATTGCATGTCTCCAGTTTTGCACTTGCAATATTCGCGTTTTAGCTCACCCCAATGATCGGGACCCTGTTCACCTTCGTAATTCCAATGATCAGAAGGAATGTGCTCACCAACGCCAGCGAACAAAGATGTTGTTACAATAAAGGGAAGGAATACAAAAGCAGACATTAAAAGAATATATTGAAAAGTCTTCATCTTGCCTCCTTACAAAAATATTGATTAAGTTTATAAAGCTACTCTGGTATAAGATAACAAATATTATCCATATTTTACTTCTTTATAGCATTTCAGCACAACTCATGTCAATTTGGAAATTATCTGTTTAAAATTAAAAGTTCGTGATTAGAAGAGCAGGAGGGAGCAGTACATCGTTCGAGAAATTCCAGATAGGCATATGCTTCTTCAGCAGTTTGTCCGCACATCTCTTCCGACGATTGAAGGCTCAAACAAACTGCAGGCCTTTCCGGTTTGCCGAAGAGGATGCAGCGGTTATCCGGACTGAGTTGCTGGCATCGAACACCGGCGGGTTTGCCATTTGGCATTCCGGGAATGGGAGATGAAATCGATAGTACAATACAACAGGCGCCACATCCTATTCTACATTTCACATTATACCCTCCTGCTGAGAAAGAAATTGAATAAGGAATTTTCCGGAATAACAAAAAAATTCTCAGGATTCCTGCTATTGCAGGCAACCGTTGTGGCAAAGGGAGACCGGTACTTCCTGATTTTATTTGATCGTGGTTCGTCTGTATTCTAAATAATTTCCAGGATTCAATGCAAGAAAAACTATTTACAAAAAACCGGCGAAACATCTAAAACGGTTCATAATTTCAGAGCACACCGTTTCGGCATAATAATTACTTTAGAGTTGTATTTTGAAATATAAAATTTATAATATTGATCTAACCTAATAGTGATACACAAGTTAAAAAATTTAACAAGGAGTGACAGATATTATGAAAAGGTTGAATTATAAGCATATGTTTTATTTAACGATCCTAATTTTATGCGGCTTTACCATAGTAGTCACCCCTCATGGTGCGATTGCAAAGGAAAAAAAATCCAAGGATAAAAAAAGCACGGAAACAGCAGAATGCGTGTTAAAGAAAATAACAACCATTCCAGAGCAGGAGTTGGTAGTCGAAAGAGGGAAGGGTGTTAATGTTACAGTAATGGTGAGATGCAAAGGTGATATTCCTGCCGTAGGCGTTACGGTTGATGCTGTTACACCGAAAGGAAAAAAGACCATAGAACTTTCTCCTATAAGTGCAGTAACAGACAAAGATGGCAAAGCAGTTTTTACTGTTACGGGCAATAGAAAAACAGAAGAGGACCTTGCGGAAATTAAATTCACGGCAGAGAAGCTTGCCACAAAATTAACGGTAAAGGTACGAAGAACCGAATGCAAGCCAGGAAGTATAAAAATGGAACCAGAGAAGGAATTGGTACTTGAGCCTGGAAAAAGTGGTCAGGTCACCATAAAGGTAAAATGTGAAAATGGCAGTCCATCTGCGGATGCCAAGGTAGATGCACTTGTTCAGGCTGGCAGCGATAAGGTGGACATTTCATCATCGGCAGAATTAACCGATACAAGCGGAAAGGCAGTATTTACCGTAACAGGTGTTCAGGAAACCAAAAAGGAGCCTGCCTCAATCAGGTTTATGACTGGAGACCTTAAGGCAAAACTGGATGTAAAAGTCAAATCGGTTGCAGGAGAGGAAGGCACAGAAACAACACAGTTAGAGCCAAAAGCAATACAAACTATTCCAGGGCAGGAGGTGGTGGTTGTGAGAGGAAAGGATGTCAATGTTATTGTAAAGGTGATAGGTAAAGGCAACATTCCTGCCGCAGGCATTACCGTTGAAGCTGTTACGCTGAAAGGGAAAAAGGCCATAGAACTTTCTCCCGCAACTGCTGTAACAGACGCAGATGGCAAAGCAGTTTTTACCGTTACGGGCAATAGAAAAACAGAAGAGGACCTTGCGGAAATTAAATTCACGGCAGAGAAGCTTGCCGCAAAATTAGCGGTAAAAGTCCGGAGAACCGCATGTACACCTGGAAGAATAAAGATAGAACCCGATCAGAAGTTAGTGCTTGAACAGGGAAAGAGTGGGCAGGTCACGGTAAAGGTGATATGCGAAAACGGTAGCCCCGCTGTGGATGCCAAAGTAGATGCAATTGTCCAGGTTGGCAGTGGTAAGATAGACCTTTCGTCGTCCGCAGAATTAACCGACGCAAGTGGCAAGGTGGTCTTTACCGTAACGGGTGTCAAGGAAACCCAAAAAGAGCCAGCCACTATTCGGTTTATGACTGAAGACCTTAAAGCATACCTCAGTGTAAGAGTTATACCGGTAAGGGCAGGGATAACACCGCAAGAAGAGGCAACCCCGAAAGAAATTGTAACTCCAAAAGAAGAGGCAACGCCTGAAGAAGTAACAACGCCTGAAGTACAGATTACGCCGTCGTAGTAATTTTTGAGGGATTCTTTTTCTCGCGGAGAAAAAGGTAGAAAGGTAAATACCTTGTTTTTTATGATAATGAAGCAATAAAGATGTTTTGAGAAGAAAAGGAGGAACAATGTCTGCAATATTAAAAGAAGATATTTTGCGGGGGAAAAATAAGGAAACCTCCGGTAAAGAAAAAGTAGATAAAATAATGAGTACCATAGTTGAGTCAATTGAGACACCACATGCTGCGAAAATGGAAAAGAGAGAAGGCGCGGTGCCGTCAGAATCAATAAAATCCACGGAGACGGAAGATGCTTTAAAACAGCATATCTTTAGCAGTGAAATATTGATAGAAGGTGAAAGCAAGGCCGACCTTGATGAGGTTAGAAACAGACTTCTCAATGTATTGAAACCCTCAGATGAAATAGAATCGATTATTGTAGACCGTATCGTTTCAAGTGTCTGGCGGTTAAAACGATGCTTGAGGATTGAAAGCCAGATAATGGAGTATGAGTCATCATGTATTCAGGAATATGAGCAAGGGTTTTTTAGAACCAGAAAAAGGAGTGACAAAGAACTGACACAATTAAAGGCATTAAAAATAATCGAAAATAAAAACAGAATCGCGGATCTGTCTGAATATGAAACAATACTAGAAATGCAACTCTATAAGGCATTGAGAGAATTGGATAAATACAGACGGCGAGAAGCAAGGCAAGAGAAGCGGATGTTCAGAAGGAGTAAATAATCGTGAAGGTAACTAGAAGAGGTTTTGCATTGTAACATAATATACATTATCAGACGTTTCGGATTTATTGCCAAAATATTATTGACAAGAGAAACTACGTCTGCTACTATGTTCCGCTGAGTTTTAGCTACGGCGGTTGCTTTATTGTTTTGAGCAGTTTATTATGGAGGATGACGATTTTGAACGCTGAAGAAATTGAAAAAGGTGTAACTGCAATAGTCGCTGAGGTTACAGAACTAGATGAAAAAGAAATTTGGGACAAAAGAGATGCAAATTTTTTTAAAGACCTCGAGATTGATTCCCTTTTGGCCCTTGAAATTCTTGCACTTATTGAGAAAAAATTCAAGGTGCAAATCCCCGAAGAAAAGCTTGTTGATATTACATCCCTAAGTGCTACCATTGATCTAACGAAATCTGTCTTGGCAGAAAGCGGAAAACTTTCATCTTAAAGCTTCAAATGACAGGGTGAGAATGTATATTGTATTGGTTAATATTTTGTGATGAACGAGATGATGGGCTACAGTAAATGATGCTTTTTGAAGAAATCCGGTCTCTTCTTCCCCAAAAATACCCTTTTTTGTTTATAGATAAAGTTATTGAGTTTGAAGAGGGAAAGAGAATTGTTTGTGTAAAAAATGTCTCCGGCAATGAACCAGTCTTTGTTGGACATTTCCCAGACTTTGCCATCATGCCAGGGGTTTTGATCATCGAGGCAATGGCACAGGCTTCTATCATCCTGTTCAGGAAGAGCCTCCCCACCAAAAATAACAGGGATACGGTTTTTTTATTGGCATCAGTAAATAATGCTCGGTTTACAAAACCCGTCTTTCCCGGCGACCAAATCTTCATAGAAATCACTGTAGAAAAGATTGTCTCCAAGGGAGCCATCGTTCAGGCAGCAGTAGCGGTTGATGAAAAAGCGGTTGCTAAGGCAACTCTGACTTTTGGAATTGCAGATAAAAGCTCATTAATATCGAGTTGATAAAATTATCTTATGAATAAACGTGTGGTTATAACAGGCGTAGGTATGATCACCCCTATCGGATCGGGAAAGGACACATTCTGGAGTGCCCTAATCACTGGGGTATCTGGTGTTGATGATGTGACGTGCATTGACACTTCCGGATATAAGGTACATAAAGGATGCGAAGTAAAAAACTTCAAGTATTCCGATTATATAAAAAATGGCGTCCTTAAAAAAATTGGCAAAGGTTCTCAATTTGCGATTGCGGCAACAAAGCTTGCTCTGAATGATGCCAGGCTTGACATCCATACCGTTGACTTAGAAAGGTTTGGAGTTTCTGTAGGAACTACTGCGGGAGAAATACAAATACTGGAAAAAGTCAATTATATACGACACAAAGAGGGTGAAGATAAAGTAGACCCTGATTTGTTTCTTATGCATCCGTGTAATAATATTCCTGCTAACGTTGCCATTGAATTTGGTTTCAAAGGCCCCAATACTATTATCCCCACAGCATGCGCAGCGGGTAATTATGCAATTGG
This sequence comes from Candidatus Brocadia sinica JPN1, assembly GCF_000949635.1. NCBI lineage: Bacteria > Pseudomonadati > Planctomycetota > Candidatus Brocadiia > Candidatus Brocadiales > Candidatus Brocadiaceae > Candidatus Brocadia > Candidatus Brocadia sinica. The sequence continues at coordinate 3,955,208 of NZ_BAFN01000001.1, read as the reverse complement.
ATATGCTTATGATTTGATTAAGTTCGGGCGTGTGGATATGATGGTTGCTGGCGGTTCAGACCCTTTTTCGAAGGTTGCCTATACAGGATTTGCCAGATTGGGCGCCATTGCCCCAGAGATATGTCAGCCATTTGACAAAAACAGGAAAGGCATGATGGTTGGTGAAGGCGCAGGCATGCTTCTCTTAGAATCACTTGATCATGCGATGGAGAGAAATGCAAATATTTATGCCGAAATCATTGGCTACGGCCTTAGCTGTGACGCCTATCATATAACTATCCCTCATCCCGACGGGGAAGGCGTTGTCTCCGCTATGAAAAAAGCCTTAAAAAGCGCAAATCTAAAACCTGAAGACGTCCAGTATGTCAGCGCCCATGGAACAGGAACCCCTGCCAATGACAAAGCTGAAACGATCTCTATTAAAAAGGTATTTGGAGATAAACCTGAGCATCTCGCAATTAGTTCAATAAAATCAATGATTGGTCATACAATGGGCGCTGCCAGTGCAATAGAAGCCATTACCTGTGCATTGGTTGTCCAAAACGATATCATTCCCCCAACGATTAATTATGAAACACCAGATCCGGAATGTGATCTGGATTATGTACCTAATGTAGCAAGAAAACAAACGGTAAATATCGCACTGAATAATGCTCATGCATTTGGTGGTAATAATAGCTGTTTAGTTGTAAAAAAATTTACTGGTAGAACGTGAAAAAAACAAACAGTTCTCTGGAACTGAATTAGTACCTTATAACAGAGGTTTGTAATGGAAAAAACGAGGATTGTTGTTACAGGTGTTTCAGTTATCTCATCTATTGGGAGTAATAAGGAAATTTTTTGGAAGAATTTAACCAATGGGGTATCGGGCATTAAACCCATCACCTTGTTTGACGTAAGTAAATTTCACAGTAAACAAGCCGGCGAGATTTCTGATTTTGACGCAAAGGTCTACCTTGGCCAAAAGGGAATTCGTCATATTGACAGAACATCCCTTCTTGTATCATCTGCAACGGTTCTTGCCATTAAGGATGCTAACTTGGAAAATAATACCTACAACGGTGACGAATTAGGTATTGTCGTTGGTTCTACGTATGGAAGTATTGACAGCATCAGTTCTTTCGATTTTCAGTCTTTGCGTGAAGGCCCTAATTATGTTAATCCCATGGACTTTCCTAACACCGTCCTGAATGCGCCGGCAAGCCGTGCCTCTATTTTTTGCAAGGCAACAGGACTGAATACAACAATCTCAAACGGCGTAACAAGTAGCATCGATGCAATTATTTACGCCTCTGATTTCCTTCGGATGGGTCGGGTAAAGGCTGTAGTTGCCGGAGGCGTGCACGGATTAACCCACGACATCTTTTGGGGAGCACATAATTCTAAAATATTATCGGGAAGTAAGGATGGGACTGAGGAAATTTGTGCACCCTTTGACAAAAGGCGCAATGGGATGATCATTGGCGAAGCATCGGCTTTAGTCATTCTTGAAACCTTAGAAGATGCACTCAGGAGAAATGCGCATATTTATGCAGAAATCAAGGGTTACGGAACCGCATTTGACCCTAAGATGACTGTTAGCAGAGATTATCAAATAGACGGCAATAAAAGAGCTATCACGGGTGCCATTCATGACGCAAACCTGACGTTGAATGATATTTCTTACATATCTGCCAATGCTTATTCTGGAGTTTATGGTGATGCAATGGAAACCAGCGTTATTAAAGAAGTCTTCGGCATGAGGGCAAATCTCATCCCTGTTACAGCAATAAAGTCTATGACAGGTGAATGTTATGATGCCTCAGGAGCATTGCAGACAATAGCCGCAGTGATGTCCATGAATACACACACAGTTCCACCCACAATTAATTATAAGGAACGTGATCCTGAATGTGATTTAGATTATGTAGCCAATACCGCAAGAGTCTTGCCAGTCAAAAATGTCCTTATCAACACCTTCTCGCGATTGGGAAACAACTCATCCTTAATTATCTCCAAATACAAGCCGTAATTCATGATATCTTCCAATCGATGCATTCAATCCACTAATAAGGATAGGCTCTATCCTTATTATGATGCAATTGTGATTGGCGCGGGCATCGCAGGTCTGGTTTGCGGTACATTCCTTGCCAAACACGGGAAAAAAGTACTCGTAGTGGAGCAGCATTTCATCCCGGGCGGTTATTGCACTTCATTTAAAAGGAAGGGTTTCAATTTTGATGCGGCAGTTCATCATATTGGGGGTTGTGGAAAATGGGGTATTGTAGGGCGTTGCCTTAAAACTTTGGGGATAGAGATGGATTTTTATCCTCTCGACCCAATGGACCATTTGATCTTCCCCAACTTTACCATAGAAATTCCAGCCGATTTGGACAACTATATCGTACGCTTGCAGAGTCGCTATCCATCGGAAAAAGATAGTATTAAACATTTCTTTCAGGATTTTCTAAAACTCTACCGTGCTACATTTAATAATGAGAAAAGCCAAATTATAGATAAATACAGAAACCAGACATATGGTGAGATGCTAAATGCTTTTTTAAAGAATGACGAGCTCAAGATGATACTTTCCGGTCAATGGGGTTACATAGGGCTCCCCCCTGCTCAGACTTCTGCTATTGGTATGTGTCAGATGATGGTCAATTATCTCAAAGATGGCGCCTTTTTTCCTGCTGGCGGTACACAAGAGTTTGCTAATGCAATTTTTAAGAAATTTATTGATTTTGGCGGGCATATTATGTTATCATCCAAAGCCGAAAAAATTTTATGTACCGACAAAACTGCTGTTGGTGTCAAGTTACAAGAAGGGAAAGAAATATACTCAAACCTGGTTGTTTCAAACATTGATGCCCGACAGACTTTTTTTGAATTGTTAGAATGTAAATTAGATACACCGTTCCTTCAAAGAATTCGAAAAATGAAGGAAAGCTGTTCCTTTTTCCTTTTGTATTTGGGCATAGGTGAAGGCATAGATTTAAGCAAATTACAAAGGGGATTTTATCATACTGCCACAGATGCAAGTTACGGGAATGCCGAGTGGATGTATGTATCAATTCCGACAAAGATATGTCCAAATCTTGCCCCTGCGGGCAAACAAATAATCTCTGTAGTTGTTTATATGGAAAAAGAGAAATATAAAGATATTACTGATTGGAAATCTTTTAAAGAAAGCATGATAGTAAAGACAACAAATCGACTGGAAGAATATGTTCCTGATATAAAAAAATATATCGAAGTAAAAGATGCAGCCACCCCAAAAACCCTGGAGCGGTACACGTTAAATACCAATGGGGCCGCTTATGGTTGGGAGGTCGGTGTGGATCAAATATGGGATAATAGACTTCCCCATCAGACGCCGATTGATAATCTGTATCTGGCTGGTCATTGGACAAGGCCTGGCCCTGGAATTTGTGCTGTTGTTTCTTCCGGATGGGGTGTAGCGAATTTAATTATGGAGAAGGAGAATTGGAGGTAAATTTATGAAAAGAAAAATGATGTTGATTAACCCACACAAGCCTGGTAGGCATGGTGAAGAGAGTATTACCGTAATCGTCCAGATGCCTTTGAATCTTGCCTACGTTGCCGCCCTTACACCAGGCGATTGGGAATTTGACGTTATTGACGAAAATCTCGAATTGGCAATAGATGATAACGATGAAATCACCTTTAAACCTGTTGACCTTGTATGCATTACATCGGTTACCTATCAATCTCCAAGAGCTTATAAGATTGCTGCTGCGTGTAGGAAAAAGGGGATGACAGTAATCATGGGTGGAATACACGCATCCGTAATGCCCGAAGAAGCAGCAAATTACGTTGATTCTGTTTTTGTGGGTGAAGCAGAAGAGGTGTGGCCACAGGTCATAAAAGATTTTGAAGAAGGAAAACTGAAAAAGGTATACCAAGGCGGGCTCCCCCCCCTCAGCCTGATGAAAAAGGTACATCCAAATCGAGAACTCATGAAGAAAAAATATAATTATAAATTCTCCTCCATTGTAACAACGAAAGGATGTCCAAACTACTGTGATTTCTGCAGTGTACCCACATTCCAAGGCAGAAAATTCAGGGAAAGACCTTATGAGGATGTTCTTGATGAGATGGCGGCAACGGATTATAAAGGTTTAATGTTGGCGGAGGACAACTTTTACGGGCATGGCAAAAAATCAAACGAGAGGGCGCGGGATCTTTTCAAGGGCATGGTAGAGCGCGGCATTCATAAAGACTGGCTGGGGTTCACAGCCTTGAATATTTCCCAAGATCCAGAAACTCTGGGTTATATGGCCAAGAGTGGTAATTTTGGTATGCTTATCGGTATCGAATCTACCAATGAGGCCGTTTTACAGAAGATGAATAAGCGGGTAAATCTTAAGTTGGGTACTGATAGTTATTTTGATTGTATCCAAAAGATACACGACGCTGGTTTAGTTGTTTGGGGATCAGTAGTGTTTGGAGCCGATGGAGATGATAAAGACTCCTTTAAAAGAATGACTGATTTCATATTGGAGAATAATATTGATATTCTTACCTTCGGCATCAACTGTCCGTTCCCAAAGACACAACTCTACGCCAGACTGGATTCAGAAAAGAGAATCTTCAGGAAAAATTACCCGGAGGATTGGCAATACTATGATACTGCCCATGTGGTTCATCGGTTAGTGGATATGACGTTAGAAGACTTTATTGAAGGCATGCAATATGTTTATGATCATGTTTACGCAGGTGATAACTTGAGAACACGTTTCAGAAATTCTATTAAAACAACGAAAAATCCAAGAAACTCCATGTTTGCGTTCAGGGTAGGCTCTGACTGGAAACAAGTGTTCGAACAGGTCCTGCAGAATTTAAAAGAATTGTATGACTCCGGCGATTATTATAAAGATTGTTACAAATCAAGTGCGGCGCCTGTTTTAAAACCCATTATGGAAGCCGTCACTACATAATATAAACAAATTATGTATTCCTAAATAAGAAGGTTACAAAGGCACATCAATCGTTATGCATTTGATGTGCCTTTGTGTTATGGATTTTATATTCGATGGGATCAGCGGAAGATATTCTGTGCCGAATTAAAAATTTTATTGAAAGAGTAGAACTCTTTTATGTGGCAACTTCTGATCAAAAGGGAGAGGTACATCTTGCAGTAGTGAAAGACTTGATTTTTTTACCTGATACAAAGCATATAGCTTTCAAGTCGTGGTTTTGCAAAAAAACAATTGAAAATATCCAAAAAGCCCCGAATATATCCATCGCCATTTATGATGCAAAGTCTGATACGGGTTATCAGATTATCGGTAAGGCAGTTTCAAAGAGTATCGTTGCTGTTTTGAATGGTTATGCACCTGAGTTAGAGAAGATTGAAAAAGAATATCCGCAAGAAGAGTATCAACTAACGATAAAGATAACAAATATTATGGATTTACATAGAGTAACACATTCTGATAAGTATCTTTTGAGCACATGATCTTTACTAAAAATCTTTCATTTGAAAAGGAGGCAAATTATCATGATAGGTAAATTATTATCCCTGTCTATGGAAAAATCAGTCATCCCGGACATTAGTCCAAAAGCGATTATGGTTATCGCCATTGCGCTTATATTCGTTATCCTATTCACCTGGAAAAAGGAGGGATAATTGCCTGAAGGAAACTCTACCTTTGAGCTTGTAATCATCGGTGGCGGACCAGGTGGTTATGTAGCGGCTATAAAAGCTGCTCAGTTAGGAATAAAAACTGCTCTCATAGAAAAAGACAGGGTTGGCGGTACGTGTTTACATAGGGGTTGCATTCCAACAAAGGCACTCCTCCATTCCGCAGATCTCTACCTGCGATTTCTCAAGGCAAATGAATTTGGAATTACCGTCGATAAATTAGGGATTAATTATCCACAGTTTCATCGGAGAAAAGAGGCAGTCGTTAAACGGCTATTTCAGGGGACGCAATTTCTCCTTAAGAAAAATGGCGTAGAAGTTTTTCCAGGTGAGGGACAGCTTACATCATCAAGCAATGTTTTAATCAAAAAAAATGGAACGGACATTGGCAAAATAACTACAAAAAATGTTATATTGGCTACGGGTTCTGTTCCGCTCATTCCTGATAAGATCCCACACGACAGAAAGTACGTGCTTACCAGTGATGACATTTTGCTGTGGGAAGAAATTCCCAAATCTATCATTATTGCCGGTGGAGGTGCTGTGGGAGTAGAATTCGCCCATCTTTTTAATGTCCTTGGAACTAAGGTAACCATCATAGAACTTCTGAATGACATCCTTCCTGCAGAAGACGGAGAAATCAGCGCCGCTTTAAGAAAAATTTTCAACAAAAGAGGTATCGATATCTTGACAAATACCTCTTTAGAAAAGGTTGTCATTGATAATGGCGTTAACGTGGAGATACAGCGAAAAAGTAACACGCCTCCCCCCCCCGCCTCAGCAGAAAACAGGGAATTTATAAAAGCAGATCGTTTGCTTCTCGCTTTAGGCAGAAGACCAGCCTTAGCAGATATCGGGATAGAAAAATTGTCCTTACATTTTAAAGGAAAATTTCTGCAAACCAATGAGGTTATGGAAACCAATCAGGATGGACTCTTTGCCATTGGAGACATTACAGGCCCCCCCCTTCTTGCCCATAAGTCTTCACGCGAAGGAGTACTGGCTGTCCTTCACATCACAGGCAAGGAAACCACCCCAATAAATTATCAGAACATGCCGGGAGTGACGTATTGCCTTCCGCAGACAGCAAGTATAGGACTTACTCAAGAAGGGGCAGAAAAAAGAGGGTACAAAACAAGAGTAGGAAAAATTCCGCTCATTGCCAATAGTAAAGCCATTATTGATGGTGAATATGAAGATGGGTTTGTAAAAATCATTTCTGATGAGAAATACGGTGAGATATTAGGAATGCATGCTATAGGACCAAACGTGGGTGAATTAATGTGGGGTATGTCACTGAACGCAATTTTGGAGGGGACGGCTTTTGAGTTGTCGAATACGATATTCCCCCATCCCACCTTATCTGAGGCCATTTCTGAAGCCGCCCATGCAGTCGTTGATAAACCAATACATTTGTAAATTCGCCATGAATTTGATAAAAATCTCTAATGAATAACGAAGCAAAGATTGCCTATTTTTCCATGGAGATTGGTCTCTCCAATGACATACCAACCTACAGCGGCGGCCTGGGCGTCCTTGCTGGGGACACCATAAAATCTAGCGCCGATCTTAAGATACCACTTATTGCCGTTACGCTGATCTCAAAAAAGGGATACTTTCGTCAAGATATTGACAGCGATGGGAGACAAGTTGAATACCCGGTGGTTTGGGACCCATCCAAATTTATGGTACGTCTATCCAGAAAAGTTAAGGTTCAAATCGAGGAGCGCAATGTTTATATTCAAGCCTGGCGCTATAAGGTGCAAAGCATCACTGGCGGAGAAGTGGATGTCCTCTATCTCGATACGGATGTTGAGGAAAACACAAAAGAAGACCGGGAGATTACCGCCTTTTTGTATGGAGGCGATGTGCATTACCGGCTAAAGCAGGAGATCGTACTCGGTATTGGCGGAGTACGCATGCTTCATGCCCTTGGATTCCATATCAAAAAATATCATATGAACGAAGGGCACGCCAGCTTATTGGTTCTGGAACTGCTCCTGATGCACAAGAAAGACGTTGAAAGTGTTTGGGATGAACGATGGATATGGGACACAGACACGGTGAAAGACTTGTGTGTGTTCACGACCCATACCCCCATTGAGGCAGGCCATGATCGATTTTCCTATGACCTTGTAAATAAAATTCTGGGTGCGGTCGTTCCGTTGGAGTTACTGAAAAGGCTAGGAGGTGAACACTATCTGAATATGACGCTCCTTGCATTGAACCTGAGTAAATATATAAATGGCGTTGCCAAAAAGCACGGCGAGGTTTCTAAAACCTTATTCCCTGGTTACGAGATCAATGCCATTACAAACGGTGTTCATTCGTTTACCTGGACGTGTGAAAGTTTTAAGCAATTGTACGACAAATACATCCCTGGCTGGGCTAATGAACCCGAGTTGCTTGTCCGTGCCGAAAATATTCCCGATGAGGAATTGTGGGCGGCTCATCTTCACGCAAAAAACGATCTAGTTCATTTTGTGAGAAATATTGCCGGCATAGAGTTAAATCCAGATGTGTTAACCGTCGGATTTGCGAGAAGGTTTGCTTCCTACAAAAGGGCCGATTTGGTATTTTCCAATCTGGAACGACTTTTAAAAGTGGGTGAAAAGGGAAGGTTTCAAATTGTTTATGCAGGAAAGGCACACCCAAAAGATATCCCTGGCAAAGACATCATAAAAAAAATTATTGAGTTTACAAAAACAATCGACAATAAAATAAAAGTTATATTTTTAAAAGATTACAATATGGAAAAAGCCTTAAAATTGGTTTCCGGAGTGGATGTCTGGCTCAATACACCGTTGCGCCCCCGAGAGGCATCGGGTACCAGCGGCATGAAAGCAGCACATAACGGTGTAATCAATTTTAGTATCCTGGATGGTTGGTGGATTGAGGGGCATATTGAAGGAATTACAGGCTGGTCTATTGGTCCCAAGCCGTTAGAATCCTCTCTTGTAAATGTTAACGACATGACAGATGCTGAGGATTTGTACAACAAATTGGAAAATATTATTATTCCCATGTATTATAAAGATAAAAGTCACTGGATAAAGGTTATGAAGAATTCTATTGGTAAAATCGCATATTATTTTAATACCCATCGTATGATGCGCCGATATGTGACTGAAGCCTATATAAGATAAATACATGCGGAAAAATTCCCAAAAAATCAAAGCTATCATCCTTGATCTGGATGACACCCTTTATGACTGCAGTGGTACACTTGTATTACGGGGCCGAAGGCAGGTTGCTAAAACGATTGCCATGATGATCAACTGCACTGAAGATGAGGCATATAACCTACAATTGAATATGGAGAAAATGTATGGAACACAAAGTAACGTCTACAAAAAGATTGTATCGCTCTACAACCTTCCAAATGCATACGCAAAGGAATTATTAGAAGAATTTATTCATGTAGACATCTCCAATATTACCCTCTTTTCTGACGTAACAGACACCCTGAAACAACTGAAAACGCAAGGTTACAAACTAATCCTCGTCACTTCCGGGGAGAAACAAATTCAAAGAAAGAAAATTGATCTACTGGGTTTAAATAACAGTTACTTTGATGAGATTCTGATTACGGATAGGAATAATGGCCATACAAAAAGGGATTGCTTCCAGGAAATCATGCAACGCCATAATTTGAATCCTGAAGAAATTATCTGCGTGGGAGACAAGATAGATGATGAATTAACTGCCAGCAAGTCTTTGAGGATGGTTACAGTGATGTTTAAACACGGAAGACATTATAAAGCATATCGAAAAGAGACATCCAAATACATCAAACCTGATTATTCTATCGAACACATTAAAGACCTTTTAGAATTAAAAATCGTGGATTATTTACCAATCGACCGATTGTAAGACGCCCATACTTCACTACACTACCATACCAATAATAACTCCTTCAAATACGAGTTTTCCATCTACCACACCTTGAGTGTCAAAAACGGCCCTGCGCGAACGCAATTCCTTGTTTTTTGCAATGAGAATGAGTTTGTCGCCAGGGATAACTTTCCCACGGAATTTGACTTTGTCGATACCACCGAAGCCAAGGAAGCGGTCGTCCTGGGTGATTTTTTTGTAATAGTAGGTACATAACTGTGCAGCCGCTTCAAGCATAATTACCCCAGGCATCAAGGGACGACCAGGAATGTGTCCCCGCACCCAAAATTCACTATTTGAAATATCTTTATAACCTATTATAATTTTATTTTCAGGATCAAATTTTATAATGCCGTTCAATTGTTCCATCTCATATCGGTGCGGTATGACGGTACGAATAGCCTCGATATCCACTGTCGGTTTATTTAAATCTAAATTGTTTAAATCAGTTAAAATGTCCTGTGGCATGATGATACACGAAAAATTTATTTTGTAGAACCCAGTAAATAAAGTGTAACGTTTTATGTATTCCATATTATTAATGATGATTTGTTACCATGTCAATGAAAATCTAATTGAGCAAAAAAAATTATCAAACAAAAATATAATTGACAACTACAATATATTTTGATATAAAAACTCAATCTTGTACGTTTTAGAAAAAATCTAAGGTTGGCTTAAGAATAAAATTTAGATTTTTTGTACAATGTTTGCAACAAGGAGGTGATGTTAATGAGAAAATTGTATGTTCCCTTTATGGTATCTGGTGCACTACTGCTTGGAATTGGTTTAGTAAATGTATCAACTCTTGTAAAATCAGTGATTGCTGGCACATGCCAGTGCCAGGAAGGCTGCCCGTGCAGTCATTGTTCAGGAAAAGGCAGGGATTGTAACTGCAAATAATTTAAGTACCGTACATGAGCTCATTACCTTTAATGATCCGAAAGGAGATTAAAAATGTTAAAAAGGACTGGTATTATGATGGCCTTTGTTGGTGCATTAATGATCAGTGCATGTGTCACCACTATTTACGCTGCGCCTTGTGGTTGCCCGAAAGATATAAAGTGTAAAGAAGGTTGTGAAAAGGGAAAGACGGATCCCTGTATTTGTAAGCATTGATAGTCTTAAATTTTTTAATTTAACGATTTTATAACTCAAAAGCGCCTTATTGTGATAAGGCGCTTTTTGATTTTCACAGTTTAAGGAATACAAAGCAATGAATACTTTTATGGCAAAAAAAGAGACTGTAAAAAGAAACTGGTATATAGTAGACGCCAGCGATATGATCTTGGGAAGAATGTTAACCACCATTTCCAGGGTTCTTCAAGGTAAGCACAAACCTGAGTACACACCCCATGTTGATGTAGGGGATTTCGTTATTATTACCAATGCGAGTAAGGTAAAGCTTACTGGGAAAAAGATGCAGGAGAAGGTTCACTATTATGTCACTGGCTTTCAAAGTGGTCTGAGAAAACGCATGGTTGGGAAAACCTTGGAAACTGCGCCTGAAAAGATACTCAACCGATCAGTAAGAAGAATGTTGCCCAGATCGAGGCTGGGAAAGGATATGTTGAGAAAACTAAAGATTTATGCAGGTGCAGAGCATCCGCATCAAGCACAACAACCCAAAGAGTTGGTTATTCGGAATTAATGTAAGGAGGAGAAAGTGGCAGAAAAACAATATATATGGGGTACAGGTAGGCGTAAATCATCTATTGCAAGGGTAAGAATAAAAAAGGGATTGGGGAAAATCATGGTCAATAATAAGGACCTGGATACTTACTTCCCTGTGGACCGAGAGAGAGGTATGGTACAGGTTCCTTTGAAAACCACAAAAACCTTGGGGGAATTTGACGTATTGGTTACTGTACAAGGAGGAGGTTTAACCGGACAGGCAGGTGCAATATCCCTCGGCATTGCACGTGCGCTTTCCAAATCGAACCCTGCCTTTATTGATAATTTGCGTGAGGGTGGTTTCTTAACAAGAGACAGCAGAATGAAAGAGCGGAAAAAATATGGCAAAAAGGGAGCAAGAAAGAGCTTCCAGTGGACAAAACGATAATGTTTGTTTTCTGTATTAGTTTATTTTTTTGAAGAATCTCAATAAAGCTAATGTTGACAACCTTTATACGGATAAGGCGTCTTACCCGTTTCAAACACACCCATAAATGCCCTGCGGTAGGCCAACCATCCTCGGTCGACATCATAATGACAAGTGGGGACGCTTGCCCTACCGCCAGACCGGAAAAGGAGACTTTTGCACTTCCCTCTATTGGTTTATTCTTCAAAACCCTACCTTTTGATGACGCTCTAACAGATGCACCATTTCATGCACAATTATATATTTATTCAATACATTCTTTCGGCTTTTTGGCCAGTTCAAGATTTAACCAGATTCTTTTTGCCTCTCTATTGCATATGCCCCATTTCGTTTTCATCTTTTTTATGGCATACTCAACCTCTTCCAGTCTCATCTTTTTCTTCCAATAGGCGATATATTCCGGAACGATTTCCCTCAGCTTTTGGCGATACCATTCATCCAAAACAACCCCCCTTTTTTCTCTGCTTGTATCAGGTCTTACATACAATGCAATAGCACTGCGCTTTAATATAACTTTTGGAGTAGCATTATGCTCAATAACTTTCATCAAGTACGCTTGCCCAGATAGTAATGACTTTCCCGTGTTAAATGTTCTCTTGGGGTTTCCCGTTCCTGACTGAGCAGTTTTTGCTGCTGCTTTTTTATCCAACTCAATTTTGATATGGCAAAAACCCTAATAGTTTCCAGGTCCATCGCCAATGGTGGGTTTACCTTTAAGGGCAACCATGTCTTTAAAGCTGGCGCCTTTGGGCACAGTAATAGGCGCATAGGGAACTCAGGCATATTTGTCAGAGATGTATTTGATGAACCCAGCACATAGTCTTTGTATGAGAGGCATCCATACCTCCGCGGAGTTCATCACAACTCACCCAGAGGGAACTGTACAGTTCAGATTTTTTATGGCCATTCTTTTATTCTCTTATCATAAGAACCTTATTGGTGAAAATTAAAAATACTAAAAAAAACGCGTGTATTTCTGAAGACACACAATGTGCTTAACTGAAGTATCTTTACGTGTTCGATTATCAATTTATCATGATTACGGTGAATATGCTATACAATAGGTTTGTAATAGAGACGGGAAAATCCCTTTTCAAGGGTTGCTGGCTGGTTATAATAGCAGTTTGCAGGAAGAAATCAATACAAAATCATTTACATGAAAATACATCTAAACTAATGAAGTTTTCTAAAAGTCCATAAGAAATGGCAGAAAATGGCGAAATAATCCCTATGTCAAATAGAGAATTACATGTTGCATCTATGCCGTTTATTTCCAAGCTGTATATTCGGCATTTACTTTGCTACTGTAAAATACGTGTTTTATTTATATCGCTAAACTTTTAGGAGGTGACAACATGAATACGTATGAATACAATGAAGACACCTTAGAAATGCTTTATGATACTGTTGATGCCTTAACTAGTATGATGGAAGGAGATAAGGATTATACATCTAAAGATATTTTGCATAAACTTGAAGAAATAGCTCGATATGAATAATACTAACTGTGCAATCTTCAGTTTAAGAGAAATTTGCAATATGCTTTTGCAGTTGAACATTTTAACATAGTCCTATAAATATTTTCCGTGTGACGCAGAATTTAGGTATCATAATTTTTGGATGCTCAAACAAGCATAAAACACTATCGTATAGCGGGTTCTATGATTTTTCCCCTCATTTTTACCCACTCGATGATAGGGAGAAGACCCAGATTAACAAAATTGTAACAACTACAAATAAAAATAGCCTGATATGCCGTTTCCGACATATCAGGCTGCCTTTCTGACTTCCTCATTACGTATACCCCTTTCTGTTTTTCCATCGGGTTAAGGAAGCATTATATTAACAGTAACATTTCAAAGACTACGACGCACTTTATATACTTTTGATATTTGTTGGACGGGTCTTATTTCAATGTTACTGATAATTTCAAAGAACTTTAGGAGGGGAACTAAGAGCGGTTGAATAGATACATCAATACAACCTTTAAATTCATTTTTTATATCTTGAGGAACGTTTAACCTCACTAACTCTCTCTTAACCCGCATTTCTCACAGAGGGTAATTTGTAATATCAAAAGGTTTCAAAATACATAATGAGTTTGGTATCCAAGACTGATTTTTCTGCTTTTATGCATCAACATTGAATATCCTCATCGTTTTATTGATAAAAACCCGGGAGATGCTATCAAAAGGCGTATTTTGGGCGTAGCGCTCCCGTCCGGCTTAGCAATCATACTTACAATGGTAAATCTTTTCTGAACTTCAACAGAGCATTGGATACGCTTTACGAATGTTTTGAAAAGCGCGCTGAAAGACTTCTTTATAGGGATAAGCACTGGACAGGCAAACTGCGATTCTCCTTACACTCACCTTTACCTGCGCGCCAATCTTGAGCAGTTTTGTTCGGATCGTGCTGCACTGTGCTTGTGAGAATTCTGTTGAACAAAGCCCTATCCGTCTTAATTCGTTGAGTAACACATAAGCCACTGACGAGAACCACAGCCTCAGTTGATTGGCACGCATCGTCTCTGTACTTGTCCGGTCGGCAAACAAATGTAACTGCTGTTCCTTGATCCTGTTTTCCATCTCCCCACGTGCACAATACTCTTGCTCGTAAAGACTCCTGGCATCTTTCTCCTCCGATTTTAGTGATGTTACTACAAACCGGGGATTTGGCCCCTTCTCTAAATATTCCACCTTGCCCACTACCCGACGACCCTTGGACCAACTCTTCACCGTTTTATAGAAAAAATCTTTATACACCCTGGATGCTCTTCCTGTCTGCTCATATTGTTTTCTTGCCTCTTCCATTTCGCCTTGTATCTCTTCTTGTAGTCGAGAATTCCTTGCAAGCCCAAAGAGATAGTCCACATGGTTGCTTCACACCAACTCATGATTTCTTCCCTCGCAGACCCCGAATCACCCCGCACTACAATTTTCACCTCAGGCCATTCGTGGAAAAAACGACCTTCCTGGCTCCCGTGTATCGGATCATCCGTCGCATCTAAATCCAAAACAATCTTGCTTCGCCTATCCTGCCCTGTCGGGTCTTTCTTCTTGCACAAAACCGCCAACAATGGGTCTATCCTCAATTGATCATGATCATTCAAGTCCTCATATCCTAACGCTATCCCATATATCCTCTGTGATAATAATTCTTCTACTGTATGCTCTATTGCGTCCTGATCCCGATAATTGGTAAAACACTTTGAAAACTCTTTCATGAAACCTCTTGCCTGTTCTAATCCTCTCAGTAACAGGCCTCCGGCGTCGGTTGTTATTTGCCCTCTATTAAATTGCGATATTACCTTCCTTCCGCTTAACCCTTGATACTCTATTGCATCTTTACACCCTGTTTTCACCTTCAACCCTCCTCTTGCTATGTATAATCTGTTCTTTACAAACATCTTATACCATAAATATCGAGGGTTGTCTAACATATCGGTGAGAAATCCGGGTTAACAGGGTACGAACCAAGTACGATTTGCAAAACTGCATAATTCTGTAACTTTGCGAGAATAAAAAAGTTATGGAAATAGTGAATATTTATGCTAAAATATGAAAGACTTTTTTTCCTGATCTGTTGTGTTTCGATTTTCTTCGATTCTATAAGTATTTTCAAGTCATTCAAGGAAACTAATGAATAATTCTGATACCATCATTGTTACAGGAGGCGCCGGTTACATCGGTTCTCACACCGTTATTGAACTTCTTGAACAAACGGATTACCGGGTAATTTCCCTTGATAATTATTCCAACTCCACCGAAGACACCTACAGAAGGATAAATGAAATAACAGGCAAGGGAAACCGCCTGGCGTGGTTCAAAGTTAACCTCTGCAACAAAGCGGATCTGATGCACATCCTCAAACAAACAAATACAGTAAAGGGCATTATTCACTTTGCTGCATTTAAGTCTGTACCTGAAAGCGTGGCCGATTCATTGTTGTACTACCATAATAACATGGAAAGCCTTGTAAACATCCTTTACCTGTGCAGGGAGAAAAAAATCAGGAATTTCATTTTTTCTTCCTCCTGTTCTGTGTACGGCAACATTAATACCCTGCCGGTTACAGAAAAAGTTGAACTGCACGAAGCTGAATCGCCATACGCTCATACCAAACAGATGGGGGAGGAAATGGTGAAATCATTCACGAAATACACTCCGGAATTCAAATCTGTTTTACTCCGCTATTTTAATCCTGCCGGCGCTCATCCGAGCGCAAAAATCGGTGAACTGCCGCTAGGGCCTCCTACAAGCCTGGTGCCTGTGATTACCCGAACCGCTGCAGGACTTATCCCGAAAATGTATGTCCACGGCGGTGATTATGAAACCAGAGACGGCTCCTGCATCAGGGATTACATACACGTCAGCGATATTGCAGATGCACACATTAAAGCGCTTGAATTTGTGCTGAAGGGTAAAAATCCGGAGGCTTGCAGTATATTCAACCTTGGCACCGGAAACGGCATTACGGTCTTTGAAGCAATCAAATCCTTTGAAAAAGTATCGGGGAAAAAGCTGAATTACGAGGTTGGACCGAGAAGAAGCGGGGATGTTATGGCAATTTATGCCAATAACGATCTCGCGAGGAAGGAACTAGGCTGGCAACCCAAGTACGGATTAGACGACATGATGCTTTCGGCCTGGAAATGGCAGCAGAATATCTTAACAATTACAGCGAAATAATTTACCGGTTGATGATACTGACAAACTATTGGGATATAGACGTATCCTAATCCCAACCCCGAGGCATCCCATCCAAACAATGGTTCGAGCATAGCTGGGGTTGTTTAGCTATTGTCTGCCATTCCTTGTTGGGTCTTACCAAGCCTCATTAGTCTAGATGTATTTTCGTGTTTCCTTCTGATAAATATAATGAATTAAAAAAGCTGTAACACTTTAGTTCTTTGAAAAATTAACAAGCGATTTTATAGGCCAACCCAGAAGGCGTTTTTACCGTAAGAGCGTTAAAACGCAAAAAAACGCTGACGTCAGTTTGCCATTTGTGGTATAAAGGGCTTCAGAGAAAAGGAATCTGATTATGAAGCCTATCCTATTCCACTACCGTTCACGAGAACTGCATGCAGACGATATAGCCTTTATCAAGGCTCTCACTGAGCGTCATTTTCTCAGAGGGCGAAGTTATATTTCCCGAGAACTCTGCAAGAGTTGGGACTGGATGCAGCCCAATGGCAAGTTGAAAGAATACGCAGCACGAGACCTCCTTCTGAGATTGGAAGAGCAGGGATTGGTTTCGCTTCCGCCACGAATACGGCCGAAAAACAATCTCAAACCCAAGGTCTTTGATCAGATGCCCCTTTTCGTCAAAAGAACACTGGAAGGTGCCATCACCGAGTATGAAACCCCGACGGTCCAGGTGGTAAGAGACCATCAAGAGAGGTACCTCTGGGGTTATCTCCTTCATCACTACCACTACCTCGGATGTCCCCGGCTTGTTGGCGAACACATCAGGCACATCGTACATATCGGCAACCAGGTCGTTGCCTGTCTTGGATGGGCAAGTGCCGCATGGAAGGTCAAAGACCGTGATCGTTTCATCGGATGGGATGAGTCTACCAAACGGACACACTTGCATTTGATTGCAAGTAACGTGCGATTTCTCATTCCACCCTGGGTTATGATCAAACACCTTGCATCCAAGGTATTATCCCTCGCCCTGAGGCGTTTGTCACATGACTGGAAATCCGTCTATGGCCATCCCGTGTATTTGGCTGAAACCTTTGTTGATACCGCACGGTTTCAAGGCACCTGCTACCAGGCAGCCAATTGGATTCGTGTTGGGAAAACCCAAGGGAATGCAAAACGGGGCAATCGCTATCAGTATCATGGACAGCCTAAGGAACTCTACCTCTATCCTCTTGAGAGAAACTTCCGGAGGTTTCTTGCTCATGACCAGGGATGAAGCCATAGCTATTTTGGAGATGGACAGAGAGGATGCGATTCAAGCTATCCTGATACTGGCCGAGAAAGCAGAGAAATATGACCGACTCTGCGATCAACCGAGACCAACTACCCCTCCCGGCATGACACCGCCGTATCTCAAACCCACAAGCAAAAGGAAAAAACGGCCTTGTGGCAGGAAACACGGACATAAGGGGATTTCCCGGAAACGGCCGGAAACAGTAACAGCCTATCAGACACATACCCTCAAGAGTTGTCCTGATTGCCACCAGCCACTGCAAAATCCGGTAAGAACGTATAAGCGATACATCGAAGATATCCCACAGATTGATCCGGTCGTGACTGAACATACGGTTCATGGTTCCTGGTGTTCTTGTTGTAGAAAGATTGTCCAGCCTACGGTCACAGACGCGTTGCCAAATGCCCGACTCGGATTGCGCCTCGTTGTCTTTACCGCCTGGCTTCATTACTTAGTCGGCATAAGTATAAACAATATCGTAAAGATGGTTTCCGTATTTTTCAACTTTCACATAAGCGCCGGTGGTTTAACCCAGGCTTGGAAGTCCCTTGCAACACTCCTGGAATCACGGTATAACGATATTGGACAAAAAGTCTCCGCAAGTGCCGTTTTACACGCAGATGAAACAGGGTGGCGGTTGAACGGGAAAACCCATTGGTTGTGGTGTTTTACCACCAAAACCCTCTGCTACTACCTCATAACACGCAATCGGGGATCGCCTGTCATAAAAAAGTTCTTAGGCAGACTATTCAAGGGCATCCTGATTTGTGACTTCTGGGGCGCTTATAACAAGATAAACGCACTGGCAAAGCAGCGGTGTTTCTATCATCTGTTCACGGAACTGGTAAAAGTCGACACATACAATCGGTCAATTCCATGGAAAGCTTTCCGGAAAAAACTCTCTCGTGTGCTCAAAGACGCATTGCGGTTATCGGAGGAAAAGAACCATTTGAGTCCAGAATGCTTTCTTCGGTTGAAAAAGAGATTACATTATCGGCTTGAACAGTTTTTGATAACACCCTATCAGGATAAAGACGCACAAAGACTGATCAAACGTCTGAATCGCCATAAAGAGGAACTCTTTACGTTCCTGGAACATGAGGGCGTGAGTCCCTATAATAACCATGCTGAGCAACAGATGCGAAAGCCGGTATTGACTCGAAAGATCTCACAACAAAATCGTTCTGCTCAAGGTGCGAATACCCAGGCTATCCTTATGACATTGCTTCGCTCTGCGGAATTACAAGGTGCTAATCCCGTTGAAAACCTTCTGGCAATTGCCAAAAACGCCCTGACGGTAAAAACGCCTTCTGGGTTGGCCTATAAAATCGCTTGTTAATTTTTCAAAGAACTAAAGTGTTACATTTAGATAAATGTAGTTCAATGGGTATAGAAGTGGCGTTAAAAGATTTTGCCGAGACCTGGAGCGCTTGCAAAGATTGCTGATGAGGACAAGATGTCCATAGTAAACTTGGCATGCAAAAAGCCGTTGGAACTTGGGTATTCATACGAATTATGGACATATAGTTTATTATTGAATCATATTCATCATGAGGCAGCCAAGAGAAAGCGAGACCAATTGGTTACTCTTTCGAGGTCAAAATTATGGGCGATACTTACGGAGGCGGAGATAAGACTTCAAAAGGTTCACGGCGATACATGCCTAAAAATAACCGTTTTTGAGTGCGAATTACGAAAGTCTGGTTAGGCTTGACAGGTTCAGTTGATGGTTATAAAATAAAGCTCAGTCTGGATGGAGATGAAGTCTGGACAAAGCATTGTTCCCCACGTAGAACAATGCCCTCCGCTTTTTATCGTTATATCCATTTCACTAGCTCTTTCTCGCTTCCTCAGTTATTTAAAATTTATAAATTGCATGGCAAAATCATAATTTTGATCTTTAATCGTCTTTATTATTGTCTGTAAATCATCTATTTTTTGTCCCGATACCCGAACCTTATCTTCCTGAATCTGCGCTTGTATTTTGAGTTTTAAGCCTTTTATAAATTTGACGAGTTCCTTTGCCTTTTCCATTGGGATGCCCGATTGAAAGGTAAGAACCTGTCGGACGGTACCCCCTAATGCCTTCTCAGCCTTGCTAAAATTAAGCGCTTTCAGGGGGATTCCTCTTTTTTCGAACTTCTCTTTTAAAATATCTGTCAGGCACCCCATCTTGTAATCGTCATCAGCAATTAATGTTATTGAGTTATCGATATTTAACGTAATAGACGATTTGCTCCCCTTGAAGTCATATCGTACCGCTATCTGTTTCCTGGCCTGATCAACTGCATTATTAACCTCGTGCATTTCTACCTTACATACGATGTCAAATGAATGCATTTCTGCCATATTGGTATCTCCTTAAAATCCATGTCCAAAACGGGATATAAAATTCTGTTTTTCAAGTGTTTTTTACCATTTTGAAACTGAGCCTTTATGCCGTCATTAATAGCCTAATTTTCTTACTTCTTCCTCAGTAAAACCAACAAAATGCGCTACTTCGTGTCGTAACACTTCTTTGATTCTTTGCTTAATCTCTTCATCAGAACGGCAGATTTTTTCAATATTTTTTTGAAATAGGGTAATCCTTTCAGGCATAGTACCGGATTGCCAAACACTTTTCTTGCTGAGCGGCACACCCTGAAATAAACCAAGCAATATTGTATTCGACATTAACCTCAATTTTTCTAAAATATACCTGTCTGGTTTATCCTCTACAACAATAGATACATTTGATAGCCGGTCCTTCAATTTCTGCGGCAATTCATCAATAGCATCAACCACAAACCGGTCGAAAACTATTGCATGCTGTGCGCCTTGATATTCTGGCGCTATTTCACCCGATAAATACTCACCGATTTCACTAATCTTATATCTACTCATAAATATTTTACTGATGAAAAAGACTATTCCGCCTACCATGGCAAACGTGACCCAAAAGTTCCAACCATGTGCCAGCATAACGCCCCCTATCGCTCCCAAAAGGGCAACAATCGTGAAAAATCCCAATAGCACACAAGACTCTTTTGTATCCCTGGAGATGATTTTATCAGCAATGAGAGGAACCAATTCCATACCGCAGCCAAAACATTTCATACCTTTATCCTGATGGTATTCATCGAATTGATATGTCTTGCCACAGTGAAGGCATTTTAATAACTCCAATTTTTTTTCCATACACTTTGCAGAGATAATCAGAAATTATATCCCACGCTACCAATTACCGCCCTATCCTCCTTTTCTTTACCCTCACCTGGTGTATTGTCGTACTGGTCAAGTAATTCCAGGTTCAGTGATAAAGACTTTGTAAGATTATGCTTTATTCCCATGCCTGAATCCAATCGCCAATCAGCAGCTTCTTCTGCGCTCTGTACATATTCAGTTTTTGCATAAAACGCAGTCGTAGGAAGGATTTTCCAATCAAAATATTGTCCTATCCTTATACCCAATGTTTCCTCTATAATCCCCCCCCGAAATCTTTCGCGGGCATATGCTGGTCCGCCTTCTACCTTATATTTTAAGGCATCCTTAAGAACAAACCGGTAACCCATACCTGGCGATGAAATGAAGCGGTAATTTAAATTCTCGATTTCATCATGCTCAAAGTACTGATTGAAAAAGGAATATAACCTGAGGGTGTGCTTATATTCGTATTTCGCAGTAGCCCGTTGTTCATTAACAGTTTCTTCATCTACATCTGTAGCCTTGTTAGTCACTACTTCATAAAGGGCGAGCGCATCAAAATAGATATTATCCCGTTTTCGTTCATTCGTGTACCCTCCCTTTACATGTGTCGAAGTTGATTCTGTATTTCCGTCTTTAATATTAATACCAGCGCCAACACTCCCTTTCCACGTCTTCGGTGGTGTGGAAGGACTCTGCGCAGACGCAACTTTTGTATCGAAAGTGCCAGGAGAAGAGCCTGACTGTTCTGATTTCCCTGTTTTTTTCGTATCTGGAACATTGGGACGAGCATCGTCTGTTTGTACGGATTGTTTCACTCCTCGTTCAAAGAAAGGATGACGCTCCATCATTTCTTTAGGATAAATATCCGATATCTTATCTGTTGCCGTAAGATTTATGTCTTTAGCAGATAAACTATTCGCAGTTTTCAGAATAGAAAATTTTTTCTGAGTTTCGTCACGGTTTACAATAATGACCTCCTTATCTCTCGAAATAAGGCTGATAATGCGCCATTGAAGAAAACTAATGCTGTCTCCACTGTGTCTTATAGAAAGATATTCCTCATCGACATCCACTACTTCTCCCTCGATAATATCGCCGTCGATCGTTTTTATCTCATCAGAAATTGCCCTATCCATAAGACATACATATGCTAATAAAAGAAAGAAAAATCTTAACTTATGCATCTGTCTGTTCATTACCCTGATGATCATCTTGTTTCACGTGTTCCTGTATATCCTGAAGATGAAAAGGTGCTACTGAACGTATATGAATATCCCTTTGAGGGAAGGCAAATTTGATATGATTCTTTTTAAATACTTCATCGATAGCAAAATTGAGTTCACTCATAATAAACCAACGTTTCCCCGGATCATCTGCCCAGAAATATAATTCAAATTTCAGCGCACAATCACCAAATTCGGAGAACCGCACAAAGGGTTCCGGATATGTCCTTACATTGGGATTCAGTCTGGCAACTTCCAGCAAACACTTCTTTACCAATGCTGTATCAGAACCATATGCTACGCCCACTTTTACGGAACCCCTCATACGCGCTGATGGATGTGTCCAGTTGTTTATCCTGCTTTCAATAAACTTTGAATTGGGTACCGTTATGGTAATCTCATCCGGTGTGTTAATTGTCGTGCTCCTTGCACTGATCTTTTCGATTGTGCCTAATGTGCCGTCCTCCAGGGTAATAATATCTCCGACACGCATGGGGCGCTCAAAGAGAAGGATAATGCCGCTTACAAAATTGCTGATGATATTCTGCATTCCAAATCCGATGCCGATACCAAAAGCGCCTGCAAAAAAAGCCAGACTTCTTAACGGAATTCCGGCTATATTAAGGCCAATAAGCGCCGAGATGCCTATGACGACATATCGTATCAGGGTAGAGAGTGTTTGCTTCAGCCCGCGTTCTAGACGAAGTTTATAAAATATCTTTTCCTCCAGCAGTTTTTTTATATGCCGTGCGGCAAAAAAGGATATAAACAGCACGACTAATGCTATGATAATCTTTATCGGTGTTGTATATCTCCCTTCTTCCAGGAAGAAACGATACCGTAGTCCGCTGCCAATCGCCCCTAAAATTATCCCTATCTGCCCAAAGGTTTTTTGTACCAGATAAGGAGCAGCCGGAGAACCTACCGCATCACGAAATGTCCTGATCAATACGCGGATAATAATTATTGCCGCAATAATTGAAATGAGATAGTTCAGCGAAATATGATAGATTACCGTAACAGCATGAAATCTTTTTTCCTCAGGGCTGCCTTTTTTGAGATTTTCTCTCTTAAGACGCTTTTCTCTTATGTGAACCAAACGATGATACAAATATTTCCATACCCAGAAAGAGATAAACACGATGATAAAACTCTTTATACATGTCCTTAATAACACATAGGAAAGTACCGGGTATCCCAGGGTCCTTATCGCAAATAACAATACAACAAAGGTAATGAAAATTGGATAGATTACCGTTATTATGCGATGAATAAGTTTACCAAATTGAGTTTCGGCGCTCGGCAATAATTTGAATATCAGTGTTTTCTGAGTTGCAAGCCACAGCAAAAGGATTAAAATCCCCATCCGGTATACAAACCAGAGTAATTCGACTACATCACTCCTGTACCCAAATGTAGTGAGAACGACGATTAGTGATAAAGAAACAAAGGAAAACAATACAATAATATTCAATGATTTGTAAAGATGTGTGCGAGAAATATATGCCAAAGGGGTAACTAACTTTCTATCCCCTTTTTCCGGGCTAAAAGACTCAAAAAGAAGGTGTCTTAGGATTCTATATACCGCAAAAAAGGTTAATACGTATATTGTCCCTGTTATTACGGGAGCTTTTATACCCAGAATACCAGGTATAGATGCGGAAAGGATAGCCAGCCATATGGCATTTATACTCTTCTGAAGCACGAGTAAAAGGCTGGGAAATAGCCTTGATTTATAGTAGGATAAGCCTGCCGCTTCATACAATGCCTGTATTTTGAACATGCTCCACCGGCGAATGTATTTTTTTGAAAAATACCACACGGCAATGATCCCTATTAATCCACAGAATCTTATCCAAAAAGCAACTGTATGTCTTTTATTGGAGGTATACGATAGAAAATTCTTTATCTGGGCCGGAATTATATGATAGAGCGAATCAAGCCGGTCATAGCAATCCACGAAGTCCTTAAACACCGATTGAATTGTCTGGAAAGAAATCGTGCTTTCTACTCTCATCCAAACGTTGGCTGCTTTCAGAGTAATCAATTTTTCTTTGGTCTCTTCCAGCAGTAATAGTGCATTTTTTTTGATTTTCAATCGTTCCTGTAATCTGTCCAGTCTCGTAGATATAAGTCC
This sequence comes from Candidatus Brocadia sinica JPN1, assembly GCF_000949635.1. Lineage (NCBI taxonomy): Bacteria > Pseudomonadati > Planctomycetota > Candidatus Brocadiia > Candidatus Brocadiales > Candidatus Brocadiaceae > Candidatus Brocadia > Candidatus Brocadia sinica. The sequence continues at coordinate 3,931,074 of NZ_BAFN01000001.1, read as the reverse complement.
AGACTGTTCTTCTATCATTTTCATGATATGGTTTGCATGTTCTATTGCCTGACGCGCCAATTCTTTGTCCGTGAAAGAGGCCGCTTCATTTTCGATTTTTGCTATTTCTTCTTTGGACTTGACAATATTTTCAGAAATGAGTTTTTTCTCTTCCTTTACCAGGGGGAGAAGGCTTTCCACTGCTGTAATTGCCTCAGAGAACCGCTTCATTTCCGTCTCTATCTTTATTAGTGATTCGTCGATCTCTTTTGTTGTTCCTCCCTTGCTCAATAAAAGGCCGATATCCGCCTCTAACTTTTTATATTCGGTAAAGTCTTTGTATATCTGCGCACCCTCTGTAATAAGCTCGTCTTTTCTTTTGGCAATAAGCCCAACTTGTTTGTGAACCTCAGCCTCCAACTCCAACAATCGTTTCTTTTCCGGTGAGGTCGTCGTCATTTGCTCCATGACAATTTCCTCACTCTTCCTTGCTGCCTCCTGCAAGGCCTTTTCAACTTCAGCCTTAGTCCTTTCTGCAATCTTTCGGCTTTCCTCTTCGGCTCTTTTTGCCGCCTCCAATTCTGCCTGTTTTCTTATTAATTCTTCTTCCCTCAGCCTCTCTTCCAAGCGTGTTGCCTTTTCGGCTAAAAACGCGGCATTGAATTCTGCATTCTTCAATTCCTGCTGCGCTTTATCATAACGAATCCTGGACGTTCCCAACCGGGTCTCAAATATGGCAATCCACTGGGCGCCGATGGCCTTTTTCCATAATAAAATACTATCAATTTTTTCCTGCATCGTATGAGCAAGTTCCGTGTTTCCAATCTCCGTTTTTAAAGATTCCAGATACTTTGCAAGATCCCTTTCATCTTCAGATACCTTAGCTTTTATCTCTTCCAATCTGTTCATAAAAAAGGATATCACCGATTCCTTCTCTCTGATGCTGGCTTGCACTGCCGTAATGTAACTTTTTGCAATGTCTGCCTCTTTTTTCACTATGGGGACTTGTTCATGGGAAGTTAAAAGTGTTTCTTCCAACCTTAATATCGATTTTAATAATACAACTATTTCGTCATAAGCTTTTGACTGATCATGGAGCACTTCAATCCGGTCCTTATATGTCTCTATCTGCTCATTGTCGATATCTGTTTTTTCCTTAACTATGGCAATTTCCTTATCCAGTAATTCTAAAAACTTTTGACTGACTTCCTTAGCCAGGTAATCCGCTTTTTCCTGCCGGAGTCTCTCAAGGTAAGCATCCATCGCTTTTCTGTCTCTTACTAAATTAGATATAGAGGAATTTATTTCATCCATGGACTTTGTAACGTTCGTTTTCACCTCTTCATCTTTTATTTTAGCCCTTTTAACGTCGTCTGTTGTTACTGTTACACCCATTTCCGAGAGATTTATTTCAATATCCTTTTTTCCCATAGTTTGTGCCTGAATATCGATACCGAAGCCTAACCAAAAGAGACAAATACCCAGATACAACGCTAAACCGTTTTTGGAGAAAGGGATGAGAGTGAGAATAGTTCTTTTTTTTACCGTCATATACTTCAAAGACATAATTGATTCTCCCGGCACTTTATATTCATTTTCATTTCTGCATATTGGTTATAAACACCTGACAAATTAAACGCCTATTCCACGTTTGTAAACGTCCCACAGATCCGCATGAATTTTTTGAGGCACAAATTTGAAATTTTTATATGACCACACAGTTATTGTGGACTGAATGAGTCCCATAAAGACGATTGCAGACGTCTTTGGATTAATGTCTTTTTTTATCAATCCTGATTTTAGAGCGCCTGCAAGCAGCTTTTCTATTCTCCGAAGATACTTCTCTATTAGCTGCGAAATCTTTCTTCGTATGAAGGGATCACTAAACTGCATGGCTCCCATGATAACAACGAAGGATGTTTTGCGTCGGGTTTTCGCAAGAATAAGTTGGGCAAGCAGGATATTTTTTAGATTTTGTACCGGATCTTTTTCCACCATTGCTTTATCCAGCGCTTCCATGAGGGTTTCCTCAACATTATCTATTAACAGACTTAATATATCCCTTTTGCTCTTAAAATGCCGATAAATAGCCCCTTTGGTAGTTCCTATTTCTCCGGCTATTTCACTTATGGTAACGTGTTCTATTCCTCTGGAAGAAATAATCGTTCGAATAATATCAACAATTTGCTGTCTCCTAATCTCGGTAGATTTTCTGATTTGCACGGTACCTCCTTGAGTGTATGAGTTATGATCAAGCTACAGAATTTATGAACTTTATTAATGTATGCAAAAAATACAAAGTATTATAAACAAAAAAAATGCAATATTGAAAATAAAACTTAAAAATAAAAAAGGCCAGCAGTACAACGCTGGCCTTTTATGCACTGAGACTTTTCTAACGCTAATGCCATGGATGAAAGGGGCGCTAGGAAGCCTTTTGTGCGCTAAGATTTTGCTAACTATTTCCTGATTATTGTCTTATTCAGGAATTCATTTCTGATGTATTACTTCATCTTCACCTTAATATCTTTGATCTCTTCAGGAGCCCCGCCTGCTCGTGGTAACCCGGCACTTCCAGAACCGCCCTTTACAGCCTCCAAAGTCCTTGCCCCTTTTTCGTCCATAACCGTTGCAAACCAGTAGAGGAATGTAACGAAGAAACTGCCACCCACGATATTACCCAGGGTAACAGGAACAAGGTTATGGCCAAACATCTTACCCCATGAAATTTCAGGGCCATGGGGCAGTAAATTCGCAATTGTCAAAAACGTCATATTCGCCACGCTGTGTTCCATTCCTGTAGTAACAAAACAGAACAAAACCCACCAGCACATCATTATCTTGGCGCTGTCGTTGGTAACCCTAAAGCAGCTCCATATTCCCAAACATACAAGCCAGTTGCAAAAGATGCCTCTGAAAAACAATTCCCACCATGGCGCATTCATCTTATAGGTAGCCGCCTTGTTCAGGAAGGCATGCCATGGATCAGGGGCGAATACACCAGACATATAAATTAAAAGCGCAAAAATCATGGATCCACCCAAATTACCTAAGTATGTCCAAAACCAGCCTGACATTGCATCGCCAAATGATACTGTGCCCCGAAAAGTACCTTTTAATATCAGTAAGTTATATCCGGTAAACAACTCAGCCCCGCCAATAACTACCAATATCAAAGCGATAGGAAATACTGCGCCTCCAACGATTTTCCCTATTCCAGGGTTTAGCGCTGCAACAGGAGCAGCCGAAATAACCATGAGAAGGACACCAAATCCAATATAAAAACCCGCCACTACAGAAAGCGTCAGGAAGCCTATTAGACTGTGCTTCATTGCAGTAGCTTTCTTTAAAGATATCGCTGCAATTGCATCTACGTTTCCGGTATATAACATTAATTGTTCTCCTCTCAAATGTTGTATACATCGTTTTAAAATAACGCTAATTCTTTACCCCCTCTTCTTGATCTCAATACAATCACTCATTGCAATGGAATAGTTTATTTAGCACACCTCCTTTCTTTTCAGCAGATAAAGAAATTCTTTACAAAAGTTTTTTCAGCATTTTTGCGTAAAATCTTTCATCCGTATTACAGGGAATGAATTCATTGATGAGGCAGGCTCCATCCTTCCGGTGTCTTTGCTTGTTCTCCGAGACGTTTCCGGAGCGCCACATTCTCTTTTTCAGTTGTTTCTAAGTTTTTCATAAGTTCCTGAATTGACAAATCCTTACTACTGAGCGTCTTTCTTGCTAATGACAATGAATCCTCCAGACCCCAGATCTCTTTTTGTAATAGGGCCTTTTCCGCCTCCAGTTTTGTCTTTGTATCTTCAATTTTGTTATTTACCTCTTTTAACTGTTCACCTTGTTCCTTAAAGGAAGCCGCAATCCTTTCGGCCTCTTCTTTTTGTCTCGTTATATCATTAACCATCCTGTTTAACTCTTCCACGGAACCAAAGGACTTCATTACTCTTTGCGCTAGCTGCTCCTGAAACGTCTTTTCCCTGACATACCCTGCTTCCTTCATGGTGTAATACTTATTGAGCATTTTTGCCGCAAAGCCAACATTCACAAATATCAATATTGCAATAAGTGTCTTTGCATTAACGGACAAACCATGTACCGCCTGATTTCTCATAATTTTGCACTCCTCGTTCAGGGTATTTGCATGAAATAATTGCTTTTATCTTTCTGTTATATCTCTAAATACACCTGTAATTCTGATTGGATTACCGCTTTCATCCCATTCAAAAGTGGATGTCCTCTCAGAAATAAAACGCTCTCCATTTTTCCTCTTACAATACGAAGTAAATTCCCTCCAGACCCCTTCCTTTTCCAACTTCACAATTAATTCTTTTCGATCATTGGGATTCACATACACATCCTTTACCCGTGTTCCAATCACTTCTTCGGGTGAGTTGTAACCAAGTATCTCTGCTCCTGCCTGATTAATCCAGGTAAATACTCCATCTTCAGTTGGCTCACATTGATATATTCCCTCTCTTAATGAATTCAGCAATTCCCTGTAATGTCTCTCGGATTCCTGCAACTCCGCTTCTAACCTCTTCCGCTCAGTAATGTCCCTGAATATCCCATCTATGCGCGCCGGTTTCCCCTTATCGTCTGAAACCAGGTTTGATGTGCGTTCCATATAAAAACGCTCACCATTTTTCCTCTTGCATAAGGTGGTAAAATTCCTCCAGACACCTTCAAGCGTTAACTTCTCAACTATTTTTCTCCGGTCATCAGGATTCACATACATATCCTTTACCTTCGTCCCAATCACTTCCTTTGGAGACTTATAACCAAGAATTTCTACCCCTGCCTGGTTGATCCAGGTAAATACCCCGTCCTCTGTTGGTTCAGACTGATATACCCCTTCTTTGAGCGAATCGAATAACACACGGTATCTCTTCTCGGACTCAACAACTTCCATCTCCGCTTTCTTTCTCACTGAGATATCCCTGAATACCCCATGGATAGCAATTGGATTCCCTCTTTCATCTCTGAGCAAATTGCTTGTGCGTTCTGCATAAAAACTCTCACCGTTCTTCCTTTTACAAAGGGATACAAATTCCCTCCATATCCCATCCTTCTCAAGCTTCTCGCAAAGCCGTCTTCTGTCTTCCGGGTCTCCATAAATGTTTTTTACCCTCGTTCCAATTATTTCTTCCGGAGAACTATACCCCAGGATTTCTGCACCTGCATTGTTTATAAAAGTAAACACACCCTCTACCCCCGGCTCAGACTGATACACCCCTTCCTTTAGAGAGTTAAACAATTCCCTATACCGCTTTTCGGATGCTGCTATTTCTTTTGTCTTCTCATCTAAAGACTTTGCCATAGCATTAAAGGAGTTTGCCAACATACCAATTTCATCTTCTCTCCTGATATCTACCCTTTGGGTTAAATCTCCTGAAGCCATTTTCTCAGTTGCTTCAGTAAGTCTGATAATCGGTATCGAAGTCTTTCTCCCGATAAAATATGCTGCCAATGCAAAGGGGAACGCAAGGATTAATAACACAAAACTTACAATAGAATTCAGATTATAAGCGGCTCCATAGCCTTCATCCCTGTCGATTTCTGATAGTACACCCAAATTATATTCGGGCAGCCAGCGCCATGCGCCTAACACCGTTACGCCGCTGTAATCTTTGTAGCCCTTTGCATCAAAACCATTGATGCCCGAAACACAGATCTGAACACCTTTCGTTAATTCACCAGTTTCCCGATCAATGAGTTTCAGTTCTAAAGCGCATCTCTTTTTCACGAGTCCCATTTCTTTGAGGTGGGCAGCAAACCGTGATTCCGTGACCATATATCCGTCTTTATTTACCAGATAAGTCTCGCCTGTCTTCCCTAAATTGAGGCTGAGCATCAGTTCATTCAGGTTATTTACATCTACTCTGACAGAGACAACGCCGATTATACCTCCATCCGTATCTTTCAACGGTGTTGAAACAAACATGGTAGGCATGCCGAGTTCTTTCTGGCCAAATTCGTTTGTCAGCGGAATTTCAGATGGCATAATACCCGATACAAAAGTATTTCCTTGTATCCCTTCGCGAAAATAATCTGTTTTTGAAATGTCATTTCCTATTTCTTCTGCTCTTGTGGAAACAGTGACCGATCCCTTATCGTTGCTGATATATACACCCTTATAACCACACTCATTTCTTACAGTCTCTATGTATTGAACAATATCTGGATACTCTTTATCCTCTTTTGTAATTTTTACGCACCTGATCATCAATGGATTATTTGCAATTATCCGTGCGTTCTTCATCCTTTCATTGATCCAATTCGTTACTAATTGCGCTTGCTTGTGGCCAATACCATCGAGATTTCGTATGAGCACCTCCTGAACATCGGATTGTATCCGTGGATAGGCTATAATTCTGAGCAAAACAAACGGTAACAGGGTAAATAGTATCAGGAAAAGAATAAGTCGATTTTTAATCGATATGTACATTCGTTTTTCTCCGTAAATTGAACCAAAGGTTGTAATGCGCTACCTCTTGAGAAGTTTTACCACCAGTGTGTAGGATATTCCCTTTTCCCCAGTTTATTGAAAATCACACCAATTAATACCAAAATAAAGGCGCCCAGAGTAACCGGATTGAAGATGTACATATATGCAGCGCCTAACCCGCCTGTTTGAACGGCTATATATGCCGTTGCGCCGGCTGGCGGATGAATTGAATAGGTTACTGTCATAAGTACCAGGGCAAGGGCAACACCAAGCGCAATAGACCAAAACGTAGCGCCGAAGAAATCATGAACGACTATTCCAATGCACGCTGAAACGAAATGTCCCAGAAGAACATTTCTCGGTTGTGCCAGCGGAGACTTATAGGCGCCATAAATCAACACAGAGCTGGCGCCGAACGGCCCCAGGAGCATAGGGAACCTCCAGAGATAGGCAAGCAATGCGGTAAACCCTATGCCCAAAAATGCGCCCCATAAGGAAAGCCATACTTCTCTTGAAGGAATCGCAGAATGCGGAGTCATCGGTAATTTTTTTATAACTGAGCTAACCTTGTTAATCCTTTCTGTGAATGGCATTTTATCCCTCTCCTTATTTGAGTATTTTCTGATAAAATCAGTAAGATACACCGAAATACCTCTTTTGTCTTCTTCGGTATCCTTTTGTACTTCAAATGCAACGTCCAAGACCTTCTTTTCCTCTGCTGTTTGCCTCTTTTTGACCATCCACAATTTCCTTTCCATGCGCGCGCCTCATTATGTAATCAAACGTTTACTAAAATTTACACAAAATACATGCCAATTTTTTTGGCAAAACAAAATGTCGCTCATATTTTACATAAAAGGTAGCAAAGTGACACATTACACAAATGATGATTGTAATCAACAGAAATAGTGAAGAACTATCGGACCAAACGGATCCTTTCATTGTGGAAGGGTTGTTTCATGTGTTGTATTGCTATTTGCACAATTAAATATTATGTATACATACGGTTATTTAGAAGGCACAAATAAACATATGGTAACAAGCTGATGGAGTGATCAGGGATGCTTCATTAAGCAGTCCTTTGCGCTTCGTCTGGAAATAATCCAAAAGGCAGGTGTGGATATTTATCTGAATAAGGGGATATGATTTTACAAATTGCCAGTTAAGCGTAGAGGAATTTCAAACTTTTCTCCACCCCCTTAATCCCCCTCACAGCAGGGGTAAGGGGGTGGAATTTTGTCGTAAAAAGATATCTGTGTAAGTGCCGAAGGCCTAGTTAAATGTTAAGGAATTTCAAACCAGCTCTAGTGGCAAGGCGTACCTTGCCACTGTACTGTTTTGAAAAGCCGATAGGTTTTGTCTTGACTCTCAAGCTCATCATTCTTTTGATGCGTTCTTAAAAAAAATTCTCTGTCTTTTGTCTTATACATCCTCTGCCTTCAGTGCATTGCAGTTGCTACATTTCGTTGTGTGCCCGTCAGGGTTTTTTCCTCCATAAATGAAAGACACATGAGACAAACGAGGGATACAAAGATATATCCGAGAGAATAATTGTTCGTATAATCTTTAATTGTGCCTAAAATTATTGGGAGAAAGAAGCCGCCAAGACCTCCTGCCGCTCCTACCAGCCCCCCTACAGCTCCTGTATCTTTTGGAAAGTATTCTGCCACGAGTTTGTATACGACACCATTGCCAATGCCAAGACAGGTTCCCATAATGTAGAACACCATGAGTGAGGTTGTCAGCGATACGTTTAAATTAAGGAATACCGTTATGACAAGTACAATTACCGTAAGGAGTACCATTATTTTTCTTCCATTGAATCTGTCGCCGAGATACCCCCCCAAAATTCGGGTAAATGACGAAAGAAATACAAATATCGATGTGAAGCCCCCGGCCTTTACTGGTGAAATAGTATAAAAATCGCAAAGATACGATGGCAACCATATCGAAAAGCACACGAAGAATCCAAAAAACATAAAATAGAATAAGCAAAAAATCCAGGCTAGTCTGGAAGATTTAAAGAGTTTCAGTTTATCGCTTATGGTAGAAACCTTAACATTCGTTGATTTTGGGGCATTGGAAGTAAAAAACCAGTAGATAAATGCCATCAGGAGCAATGGGAATGCATAAATGATAAATGCCTTATTCCATCCCAAAGATTCTGCGATAAATGGCGCTCCAAAAGCGGAGAGGGCAGTGCCGGCGTTTCCCACGCCATAAACCCCCAATGCAAATCCCTGTTTTTTCTTTGGATACCATTCCGAGACGTGCGGAATTCCAACAGCGAAAGAAGAACCTATTAAACCGAAAAAGAATCCACACACTAACAAAAAACCATAACTATGCGCAAAACCAGTAAAAAACAGAGATGCGAACCCAAAAAGAAGCATAATCGTAAAAACGAGTCTTCCGCCGTACTTGTCAGTCACAATGCCCATAGGAATTTTTGCGAGGGAACCAAGTAATACCGGGGTTGCAAGCAATAATCCCACCGATGTGGAAGACAGATTAAATTCTTCCTGAAAATATATTGCCAAAGGAGCAAACAACGTCCAACCTGCAAAGCACAATGCAAATGCCACTGTTGCAAGTATCATTACCCTTGTATTGCCGTTTGGTGTTTGTATCGATTCATTTGCAGACATATTCATAAAAAATCTCCTGATAATGTAAATGTATCGCCATGCGGAAATAATTGTGATTTGTTAGCGATGATAAAAATAGCATAGTTCAAACGATTGTTAACTTAAGTGCAGATAATGAAACAGTTTAAATTCGGTCTTTACCTTTAGAGGACATTTATATAATCCTTCCGTAATTAAAGAACTTGTTTGCTTTATGTAAAACAAGGTATCATCTTTTGTCTTCATCAAAGTAAAATAACCATATACCTGCCCATCCCGAAAGAGCATAGATAATGTCTTTTCATGATCAAATGGATGCGCATATAATTCTTTGACCTGCTTACCGATTACGTCATCGGCTGAATGAAATCCAAAAAGCTTTGCCCCACTGGCATCGATATGGGTAATGACGCCATCGTAAGAGGGCTCATACTCATACCAACCCTTTGCGTCCTTTACATCAGGAAGCGTTTTTGATACGCTCTCCGTTGATGCGCGTATATTCTCCATACAAATTCTCCTTCATAAACATTTTTTACTGTTTTATCTCCCATGCCATAACGGACTTTTCCAATAATTGTGTTGCATTGTTTTCGACAACCCCTTTCTCCTTATTTTCCTTGTTCATAGTATTTTCTGATTTGAAGGTCGGAAGTTTCTTCTTAAACGTGGAAATCTTACTCTTAATGAAATCTTCATCTCTCTGTACTACAAGGGAACCCAGGGTATTGAAAGGATTGCGTACTTTGTATTTTTGCTCCCGAAGATACCCGCGCTCTTTCCTTAATTCATAACCGTCCAGGACTGCTATGACAAATCCAATGGTAATGATGGTTGTTACTCCCAGAAACGCTTTGTGAGGTACAGACAAATATTTGAGCATATAACCAGTGCTTAACTTTCTGTAAGTCAATATTGCCATTACAAATGCAGGAATGAGCATCGCTATCATAAGCGACTTTGTCATCGAGCTAATATTATTTAAGGCGCAGAAAGCTTCATCTGCATCAATTTCAACAATGAGTCCCATGTTGAAATCTTTCAGCCAACTCCATGCGCCCACGACTTGTAACCCACCGTAATCCCTGTATCCCTTCAGATCATAGCCATTCACCTTTTCCGTAATGCACCTTTTCACCCCTTTTGTAATCATTTGATTATCAGGGTCTGCGACAACATGACATGTTTTGCAAGTATCACCGGTATTTTTGATGTGTTCTGAAAATCTTGATTGAGTAATCATGATACCTTCTTTATTTACCAGATAAGCTTCACCGGTCTTTCCAAATACAACATTTTTCATGGCCTGATTCAGCATCGAGGTGTCCATCCATAGCACCACGGCTCCTATCACATCGTGGTTTTCACCTTTAATGGGATACGACAGAAACAACGAAGGTATCTCGTCTTCTTTTCCCTCTTTAATACTGTCGCTATAAGAATAATGAATCACATCGGAAAAATATGTTTTTCCATCATATAAGGTTTCCTGGATATTGCGGAATGCCTTTTCCTTCATAATATTCTTGCCAATCATAGATATTTCATCTTCTGTTGTCGCCTGAATGATACCTGCGCCGTCACAAATAAATATTCCTCTATATCCATAATCAGCCTTTGTGCATTCCAACTGCGTTTCTAACCTGAGGTATTCATGCTCGTTTTTCCCATTTATAAGGTTTACAAATTTTTCATCACCATGAATCAATAATGTGCTAAGAATGGCATCTGAAATAGCCCTGGCATGTGATTCCCTCTCATGCCGCAATAGGGTTAGCATATCTTTTTGTTTATTGAGCAGACCCTCAAGATTATTTTTTACTCCATGTTTTAACTCTGCGCTCGCCTTTGGAAATGCAAGCATCCTGAACAATACCAGGGGAAATAGCCCGAAAAACACAAATGTAATAATGACCACGACAATCCGTTTTTTTAATATTCCAATCATAGTCTTGCCCTTTCTAAGGAAAAATTACATCACCGGGAAATTATCAGTATTGGTAAATTCAGTAAGATGTGTCCCGCTGTCATTTTCATCAATGGCTCTGTAGCTGATTATTTGCCCTTTTTAAGTATACGAATATATACTTGACATATTATAATCTGTAAAGTATCATATGTCAATAGATAGTATACAAATGTTTACAAAGTAGAGGCTTGATATGGTCTGAATATGAGCGCGCATCCGGAAAATAATTTCCCGGGGGAATGTTTGGTTGTAGGATTTCAATATCGATTATGCCTTTGACAGAGAATAATGAGTTAATAATTTTGGCAGTAACAGAGTGAAATTTTGCTCAATGAATGGAGGCATTATTATGAAAAAAATAGAAGCTATAATAAGGCCAGAAAGGTTTGATGTTGTCAAGGATGCTTTGTTACAGTTGGGCTATCCGGGAATGACTGTTACGCAGGTCAACGGACACGGCAATCAAAAGGGTATAAGTCAGATATGGCGTGGAAGGAGATTCCGGATTGATCTGCTCTTAAAGATCAAAATCGAAATAACGGTAAGAGATGCCGATGTGGAAAACATTGTAAATACCATCATTAGTGAATCCCAGACGGGAAGCATTGGTGACGGAAAGATATTCATTTCTCATGTAGAAAATGCTTATCGTGTTCGCACAAAGGAGTCAGGTGAAGCCGCAATCTAGAGTGAATGGCAGAGCCTGAATTTCGTTGGCTACGGTTGGGTTAAGATACGAAGCCCGACGAAAAGAGAGAATGAAATGCACTGAAAAAAGTTACTCCATGTATTGTTTTCTGTATGATCACTAATTTAATATTGTTCGAAGCGTCTCTATCTGACTTTTCCCTACTACTCTCTCTATTTCCTTCCTGATTTCTTGCGCATCAAAAGGTTTTTTGATATATCCTTTGGCGCCTAACCTGAGGGCATCCTCCTTCTTATTCTCCCAGCCAAGCGCAGTAATCATTATTACGTTTGCGCCGGGATCCTCTTTTTTAATAGCCGCTAATGTCTGAATTCCATCGCTCTCCCCCATCAGGATATCCATTGTTACCAAGTCAGGTTTGAGTTCCTTGTATAGCTTTACTGCCTCATTTCCATCCCCGGTTAAGCCTACGACTTCATGGCACGCTTTCTCAACAATGTGTTGCAAGGTGTGTCTCATAAGGGCAGAGTCATCGACAATAAGTATTTTTGCCATAAAATTTACTCCTTTCCCGAACGAATCAGAAGAGTATTTTTGATAGGAGATGCTGAAATAAGCGTGTCCTGATGAAGATCAGGATTCAGCATGACATTTTCCGCTTTTGTCATTCCGAATTGCGTTTTTTCATTCCGAACTTGTTTCGGAATCTCCTGTATTATTATAGGTTTTCTTCCGACTCATTCGAGTTAGTCTTCTAAAAACCTTAAAAGTTCGTTACCTTAAAAATTAGCTCATACGTTCTTGATATTACCTGGTATTCCGGTTTTTGATAAAAATATTTTTGCTGGAAATGTTAAAATATTTTTTGTAAGGAACTATTTATTTCTTTGTGTATACAATGTGACACAATTACGTCCTTTCTTTTTCGACTCGAACAAGGCCTTGTCTGCAAAATCAATGAGATCGTTTTTCGTGAAAGGATCTACGGCAGGCCTTATTTCAGCAATGCCGCAACATATTGTTACATGATAGTTTTTGTCCTTATAGATAAAATTATGCAGGGCGATTGATTGACGAAGTTTTTCTGCCACGCTTTGAGCATCTTTTCCGGTCGTTTCAACAAGGATAATCGCAAATTCCTCTCCGCCATAACGGGCGATTATGTCATGGCTTCTGAGCGATTGTCTTATTACTTTGCACAGTTCTTTCAAAATAAAATCGCCGGTTTGATGTCCATATTTGTCATTGAATATTTTGAAATCGTCGACGTCTGCCAGGATGAGACTGAGGGTGGTACCTTTACGGGCTGAAAGACTAATCTCATTTTCAAGATAGCCCTGAAAATAACCATGATTATATACTTCTGTTAAGCTGTCCAATTGTGCGAGTTTATCGAGCCGGTTGTTCTTTTCTTCCAGATCTTTGGTGAGTCTTTGCAATTGCACCAGGGCATCAACGAGCTTTCTGTTCGTCTGATCGCACGTCAGGTTTATGATACTCAGGGCTGCATTTGCCTCTTGCAGGATTTGTTCTATCGATTTTTGATTTTCAATATGAAAACCAAATACATCGGCGGTTTTCCTGATTTCTGAAGTAACATGTTCCAATATCCTGTCAATGATTGTATCATCGAACCCAAGTATTGCCTCGGATTCATTTCGAAATTTTTGATGATATTCCAGTGGCTTGTTTGAGTAAAGAATGTTGGTAAGCAGATCCGACAGATAGACAACGTTAACGATAACCTTAAGCTTTTTGTCGTCACCTTTATAATTTTCCGGACAATGGTGATAGTGTATGGGAGTCAATAATATATCGGGAAAATTCCAGTTTTTGGCAACCTCGTATCCGATAAAGGCATGGTCTGCTCCTATAATTTGCTGTTCCAATTCAATGATATCCTTATCACTCCCGGACGCCTCTGATAATACTTGTTCATATTCTTGAGGAAATGAAAGGGCTATAATCAGTTCTCCGATATTTTCTAAAAGTCCGGAGACGAAGATCTCTTCCCAATCGGATTTGACGATCTCTGTTATGATAAGCTTTGCCGCTACTGCGTTGGCGAGTGATTGCTCCCAGAATTTTTCGTAATTAAAGGTGTCATTTTTATCCTTAGCCCTTATGGATAAAAAAGAAAAAGAAAGGAGCATGCTTCTGATTGTATTTATTCCGAGTCTTGATGCTGCCTGGTGTATTGTACTTACTTTATGGGGAAGATTGTAAAAGGCGGAATTAGCCGTCTTTAATACCTTTGCAGACAGGGAAACATCTTTTGAAACCATATCTGCAATCTCCTTCATACCTGTTTTTTCATTCGATGAAATGGAAAGAAGCTTACATGCAACTACAGGCAAGGTAGGCAAAGAAGGCGATTCTAGGACAATTTTTAAGATATCATCCCTTGTCATAGTGGGTTCTCCACTATAATAGCTTCCAACTTTGACCTGAGACGCCCTAGCTCTTTTTCGAGCGTAGCATATATTTCTTTAACAGAGGTCAAATTATTCTCCTTTCCCATAATTTCCAATCTCTGCGCCACCTCAAAAACAGGTTTCGCGCAAATGACTCCTGCAGAACCTTTGATGTTGTGGGCAGCGTTTTCCAATGCTTTGCTGTCGTTTTGCGCAACGGCGCTTTGTATCCCTTCTAATTGCGCCGGATAGTTTTCAAGAAATAATCCAGCGAGCTCCCTCAGTAACCCCGCATCACCATCCAATCGGGATAATGCCTCGTTTATGTTAAAGTTCTCTTTTTCCATATATCCTCCTCTGTGTCATTATAAACCAGGTCTTAGACGACTTCCCCCGTTTCCCGTAGAAGTTAAGTTAAAGAATCAATAATCACTGTTAATTTCCTGTTTGCATTGAATCCTTCATGTCCCCCGCTGGCGGGGGACAATGGATTGCAACATCTCCAGCAGTTTTCATACCCTGGTGAGTCGCAAGCAGGCACGGATGAACACGGCTTGTCCATGCACCTCAAATCGCTTAACTTAACACCTATTCCCTGTTCCCTCCTGTTTACGGCGGGGATTATGGGGGGTAATTGAAATTCCTCACCATCATGATATCGCAACCACGCTTTCTATAGCATCAAAAAGTTCCTTTGACTCGATTGGTTTGGATACATACCTATCCATACCGGCCGCCAGACACCTTTCCTTATCACCCTGAACAGCAAGGGCAGTCATGGCAATGATCGGAATATGGCCACCGTTTTCATTTTCGTTGGCGCGAATAGTGGCCGTTGTTTCGAATCCATCCATCTCTGGCATGTGGACATCCATAAGGATAAGATCAAAACGTTCCTTTTTGATGATTTTAAGCGCTTCCTTGCCATTGTTTGCCAAGATAACTTTATGTCCGCGTTTTTCCAGCATGCGCACAGCAAGTTTTTGATTTACGACATTATCCTCCGCAAGAAGGATGCGCAATGATCGCACCCGCTCCGCCTGCGCAGATGATACGTTGTCAATAAAAACCGTATCTTTTAATGATAATGCCTTCTCCTCAGTTGTTGCCTTTGCCTGACTCATGATTAAGCTGATGGCGTCTTTCAAATGTGACCGCGTCACTGGTTTCACTATGTACCCTGTTATATCTAACTCTTTACACCTGGCGATGTCACCGCTTCTGTTGTCTGAGGTAAGCATCAGAATTGTCACATGCGAAAGGTTCAATTCTTTTTTCATCTGTTCTACCACGGTAAATCCATCCATGCCAGGCATATGACAGTCAAGGAACACCAATTTGTAGTGATCGCCTGTACCTTTGGCCTTCCTGAGTTCATCAAGTCCCTTCATACCGTCTTCAGCCTCGTTTACCAATACGCCCCATCCAGAGAGAATTTCCTTAAGGATTCTCCGGTTTGTGGTATTATCGTCTATCACAAGCGTCTTTAGCCCCGCTATATTCAGTTGATTTGATTTATTGTGGATTTTATGTTCAGTTTGAATTCCGAATCGGGCGGTAAAAGTAAAAGTACTTCCACGTCCTGATTCACTCTCTACTCCGATACGTCCACCCATGAGTCCAACAAGGCGCCGGGATATGGCCAGGCCTAAGCCAGTTCCACCAAATTTTCTTGTCGTAGAGCCATCGACCTGTGAGAAACTTTCAAATAAAAGATGTTTCTTGTCCTGAGGAATACCGATTCCCGTATCCTGAACAGAAAACAGCAGGTTTATCTGTTTTCCATTTGATGATTCACTCAGATTTTTATGTACTTTTTCTACACGCAGTACAATTTCTCCTTTTTCTGTAAATTTAATGGCATTCCCAACGAGATTGACGATGATCTGCCGCAACCGAAACGGGTCGCCCACAAGATAAGCTGGTACATCCGGCATAATATGGCATGCAAGCTCAAGCCCCTTTTTGTGGGCGCGCAATGCCATAATTTCACTTATTTTTTCGACGACCTCACAAAGATCAAAATCAACCTCTTCAAGAGTCAGTTTGCCAGCCTCAATCTTTGAAAAATCAAGGATATCATTTATAAGGTCTAAGAGATTTTCCCCTGCCGTTTTGAATAACTGAACATATTCCTGTTGTTCCTTAGTAAGCGGGGTATCCAGGAGTAATTCCGGTATACCGACTATGGCATTCATGGGCGTTCGAATTTCGTGGCTCATGTTGGCAAGGAATTCGCTCTTGGCACGATTGGCAGCCTCTGCCACCTCTCTTGCCTTTTCTAATGTATCCTGGTTTTGCACCTTCACGAGGGCATCGCTTAATTCTTCTGTTTTTCTTTGTATTTCAGACCTCGTTTTACTTAAATTTTGTATCATATTGTTGAACGACAAGCCTAATAATCCAATCTCATCTCTGCTTTTTATGTTTATTACATAATTCAAATCACCGCCAGATACCCTGGCCATCCCAAAAATCAACGTATGTATAGGTTTAACGATACCTCTTGAGATAATGATACTCATGAATACTATCAGCACAAGACCGATGCCTAAAATAGAAAACAAACTATACTTCAATTTTAGTATAGTGAACAGGGTCTCCTCTTTTGCCTGGGCCACAATTATGTGCCATTTCGGAGATTCGTAACCTAAATGAAATGAGCAATTCTCTGCACGATAGACAAACTCTTCAGATTCAGAATAATCGATGATCCCGGGTTGATTTTCTAAAGAAAAACGTGTATTCTTGAACAAATCCTTTTTCCTGGGGTGGGCAATAAATTGATTATGGCTGTTAATAAGCGCAACAAAGCCGGTCTTATCAGTCACTACATTGTCTGTTATCTTCCATATCTGGTCCATATTAAGCTGTCCAACAATTGCCGCCTGCACAATTCCTTTTTCATCTTTTAAAGGAAAGGCAATGGCAATAACAATCTTATATGGATCAAGGATGATATGTGCATCTGAAATATACACATTCCCTTTTATTGCCTCCTGAAACCATTTTTTTGTTTTCCATGTACCCCGATAATTGTACGCTGTAGATTCAATTACTTTACCGCTTACATCGATTAAGGTAATGTCTTCAAAATGACGGTAATATTCCTGGATTTTTTTCATTTTTAACAACTTTTTGTTGGCAGGATAATTCAGGTTTCCCATACTTTTATTCTCAGCCAGTATTTTTATGTCTGCTACACAGCTTTCCAGGAGGCGTTGTATTTCATTTTTCGCGTTTTTAATCGATACGTCAAGATTGTTTCCAATCTCACTTTTTATCTGCTTCTCTGAGTTCTTGAAGAAATAAGTTATGCCAAAGAATAATGGCAGAATTCCCACGACAGAAAAAAGTAAGGGCATTTTAACCCCTAATCGTCTAAATAAGCCTATTTTTTCCATTTTCTAATCTGAAATCAGTTCTGCCCAGCACTCGTTGAATTTTTGTTGAACGTCAGGCTTCAGTATTTCATAGATATCAAATTTGCCCGCTACCTTCATGTAAATATAAGGATTTCTTAAAATTCCCTTATCGACAAATGCCCACGCCTTGTTATTACAATTGGCATAATGAGAATAATTGGTATGCCTGGCGCTTATTTCCGGATGAAGCATAAAATTAAGAAATGCCTCTGCAAGGGTCTTGTTTTTTACGCCTACGGGAACTGCCATGCCTTCCACCCAGTAACCTGTGCCTTCTTTTGGTATTACAAATTTTACGGCATGATTTTCTTCATTAGCAATAGAGGCATCAGCATTGTAACACTGGGCAATCCATAATTCCTCGCTGATCAGTCTTTCCCTGATCTTGTTATACGCCATAAATTTTTCATTTTGCAACAATGGTTTTATTTTCTTTAATATCTTCAGGGCCTCATCCATAACCTTTGGATCGGTTGGATTCAATGGGTAACCCAACAGCTTTTGTCCTATTGACATAACCTCATTGCCATTATTCACCAGCGCCATTTGTCCCTTGTATTTCGTATCCAAAAAAATACGCCAGCTATCAATAGTTTCCTTTACGTATTTACTATTATATGCGATACCTACACCGCCCCAGTCCAAGGTTACGAAATACCCTTTCCATTTCTTATTTATAAGGGTCTTAAATCTTGATTCTATATTCTGGATGTTAGGAATTTGGTCCAGATCGAGTTTTAGTAATAAATTCGTTTTCATCATTAAATCTGCCATGTAATCGGTAGGAAAAACAACATCGTATTGCCCGTGATCAGACTGAACGGCGGAAAACATTTCTTCCTCGTCTTCGTAAAAATCTACATGTACTTTCACGCGAAATTCTTTTTCAAAGTCTGAAATAATCTTTGGGTCGAGGTAGTCTATCCAAGCATACACGTTAAGCACAGATTGTTCGGCATGAGTATAGTTCCTGACACCTGATTCAATGGTGTTTGTATCCGGACTGCATACATTACCAATGCAGATCCCAAACCATATACTAAAAATAAGGACAGGAACACCTTTTATTGTATACATGCTTTTCATTTTTCGTTTTCCTTATTTTTTAATCACGGAGGCTGATTCAATTTCGTAGCCTGAATCCCATAGTTGACAAATGCCCTGCTCCTGCTTAAAATGTAATCTCCGTTGCAAATTCAATTTGGTAAGCAATGTCTGCCCCCCCGTCAAAACGGGGGGCCGGAGCCAGGCCTAGAATATCCCCATCATCCCGCTTTTCGTAATAATACTTTCCCGGGAAAAATATACCTGTCAGGAGATTAAAAGAGATATGTTCCGTTAGATCGTAGCTGCTGTAAAAGTCTAACTCATGGCCGAGATCAGAGCTTAACGCAATCGCACGACCATCCTGTGTCCCTATGGCGTGTTCAAAACTCCTGAGATACCAATAGTCTGCTGATACAGACCATTGGTCTGTTATCTGTATGTCTACTCCGATATTGGGTAATATGAGATCATTTAATTGATAGGCATCACCAAAGATACTTGGCCTTGCGATGCCATAATTCAGAGCATAACCGCCTCCCGTTGCCAGATAAGGACCGTATGCCGCCGGATAAATAGTATCAGAAAGATTGGCATTTGTGGGAGAATAAACGGAAAATGCATAATTGCTATGGGAATGAAAACGGCCATTCACTACATCATCTGCATTCATTTTGTTACCCGAACTTACGAGCAGTTTTGACCTTGGGGTAATTTTTTCAAAACTATAAGAAACATCAGCGTATCCCATATATCCTTTATGGATTATATCCGAACTTTCCCCTATGATATTTGCCTTGCCGAAATTCCGCGCTACTTCGAATCCAAAGTTCAGCTTATCAATGTTCTTATCAATATCGATGCCAATAGTCCCAAGATTATCTTCGTTGACAGGACTAGGATAAGAATTGACGCGGTGATCGGGGGACGTTGTGTCATGCAAGAGGCCAATATACGGCTGAAACGAATATCCATTCCATGCAATAATGGTGTCAAAACTCATAAACTGGGCGTTTGAATCGTATTCTACATCCAATGCCTTTTCCTGCGGAACCTGAGGTCCCAGAATAATTTTATTTACCAGGTCTGGCTTGGCGTAATATACCGTCCATTTGAAATCTTCATCAGCGCTGTAGACACTGAGGCCATAATTCTCATAGTATCCACAAAGTGCATATCCATTCCCTACCTGATAGGGATATTGGCCTATCCTGAACTTTAACGGCAGGTTAAACAGTAATGAATCTACCCAGTATTCTTCGACTCTTGGAATCACCTCTGGAATGCTATAGTTATTGATCTCTCCATAAAAAGTATCAATTTTATTATCAGACATAATCGGGGCATCAAAGTCAAAGGGTCCGTTACTTTCCAATTTAAGAAAAGACGCGAGAACATCTTTATATTCCAGATGAAATTTCATATCATAGGTATATCCCATGTAGATAACACCGTCGCTCTTATCATTATCCAGATCGAGATTGTTACCTAAGGTATTTCCCGATATGCGTAAATGGCTTTCTACAGAAAGTTTTAAATCCGGAGATAAATCATACGAAGTTTCCGGGAAGGCGCGGGATGGTACTAATACAAAAATTAGACAAATTGTATAATATTTAAACATTTTTGCGGTTTTTGATAGTTTAAAAATAACTAAATCACTATGAATCAAATTTAATTCCAAAAAACAAATGATATTCGTCATTACTATGTTATAATAACTCTTTAAAAATAATTGAATAAACTATTCAGGCAATACTCTTGTTGCGAAAGTACGGTGTACGATGATTCCTAGCTTCTTTGTACGAAATATCCCTATATATGGAGACTTGATCCTCTCCCCTATGGCCGGTTTTTCAGATGTTCCGTTTCGGCTTATCTGCCGGGAATTTGGCATGGCAATGAGTTACACAGAAGTAATTTCCATGGATGGGATACTCTGGAAAAACAAAAAGACCTTTAGACTCCTTGATTTCAGGCCGAGAGAGAGACCTGTCATCTTTCAGATTCTTGGTAATGATGAAGACAGGATCGTCGAAGCCTGTCAAATAATAGAGGCATTGGGACCGGACATTATTGATGTTAATATGGGTTGCTCTGTATCGGATATAGCTGGCAAGGGGGCTGGCGCGGGACTCCTGAAAAATCCTGCTAAAATTGGTCGCATTTTTCATAAACTCTCAAAAACCCTCCGGGTCCCGGTAACGGGTAAAATCCGATTGGGATGGGATGACAAATCGCGCAATTATCTGGAGGTTGCCCGGATTCTTGAAGACAACGGCGCCTCTCTCATAGCCGTTCACGGCCGAACGAGATCGCAATTCTTTAACGGCAGGGCCAATTGGGATGCAATTGCTGAAGTCAGGCAGACCGTAAAGATCCCGATAATTGGAAATGGAGATGTGAAGTGTGCGGCAGATATTGAGCGAATCAAACAGAATACAGGATGCGATGGGGTAATGATTGGTAGGGCTGCAATAGGTCATCCCTGGATTTTTCAGCGTAAGGACAGAAATCAGGTTATACCTTCCGACAAGATAGAACTCATCCGGCGACATCTATCGCACATGTTGGAATACTATGGAAGTGATATCGGCATTGTCCTTTTCCGCAAACATGCAATCAAGTATATTATGGGCATGCCGAACGCAACGGAGCTACGCCCACATCTTGTAACCTGCAATAGTTCTGAGAAAATTATCGATCTTATTATCTCTCATTTTGACCGTATTCAGAAACATGTTGCTGCATAATTATTATTTCATTGGGGACGCAGATGAACAAGGATTATCAGGATTTTCATTTAGACTGGATTAACAGGATGAACAAGATAGTAGTAAGAAAGAGAAAAGTTTTAAATTTATGAAAAATGAAACAAGTTGTACAGAATAGGGTAGATAAAATGAAATCAAAACATCCTGTAAATCCTGTCTAAATAACAGAGAGGAAAAAATGAAAACAGGTGTCATATTAATTTCGCATGGCAGTAAACTGAGCAGTGGCAACGATGGATTATTTCAGGTGGCGGACATGCTCCGTGCGATGAACCGATGGGACATCGTGGACGCCGCCTTTCTGCAATTGGCAGAACCTGGATTCCCAGAAGTGGTGAAAAAGATCGTGGAGAGCGGTATAAATCGACTTGTGGTAGTGCCACTCCTGTTGTTTAAAGGGAATCACGTCTATAAAGACATCCCGGAGATGTTGGAAATTGAAAAAAAGAAACATCCTCAGGTCGAGTTTATCTATTCCAATAACATCGGCGCAGATGAGCGGATTGCCCTCATTGCAGCCGACCGCATTCACGAGGTTTTGACAGAAAAACAGTATGGAAACAGGGATCGTATTGAACAACCGCAAGCTATTGTTGACGAGAGTTTTGAAATCATTAATAAACTGGTCGATTTGGAGTCAATGCCTGAACTGCACAGGCCAATTATTCAGCGCGCCATTCATGCTACGGGCGACACAGAATATGCATACAATTTAATCTTCCATCCTAAGGCTGTTGATGCAGGTATCCGCTCAATCAAAAGCGGTAAAAATATTATTACCGATGTAAATATGGTGAAGGCTGGGATCACCAGTGGGCCTGTCGAAAAATTCGGGGGTAAGATCGTTTGCAAGATTTCGGATAAATCTGTTATTGACGAGGCCAAACGCCAAGGTAAGACCCGCGCCATCGTAGCAATGCAACAATCCACAGATGATATGAAAGGCGGTATTGTGGTCATTGGCAATGCCCCCACTGCCTTATTTGAGCTTATTGACCTGATAAAAAGGGGATTAGCACAACCCGCCCTGGTAGTGGGTATTCCTGTGGGCTTTGTAGGGGCAGTCGAGGCAAAACATGCGTTAAAGGATATTTCCATACCTTACATAACCAACACCAACCGAAAAGGCGGCAGCGCCGTGGCTGTATCTATCGTAAATGCTATTATAAAATTAGCAAAAGAATATTAATGAAAACAAGGTGAAAAGGTGAAGATGGAGAAGTGGAGAAAAAGGGGTAGAAGGGATTCTTAAATTTTATTTGTAATGCCTTTTTCCCCCTTTTCTTCTCACTCATCATTCTTTTTAAGGTCATTTATGACTTTACGGTCCGGCTATACAACGGGAAGTTGCGCAACTGCCGCGGCAAAGGCGGCTGCAATCGGGTTATTTAGAGGAAGCATTCCTGATGAGGTAGAAATTGATACCCCTGCGGGCATAAAACTGAGACTGAAAATACTCGATAAGCAATTATCTGATAATGCGGCAGGATGTGCGGTACAGAAAGATGCCGGGGACGACCCCGATGTGACCAATGGATGCATGGTGTATGCACGGGTTGAACGAAATTTCAACGAAACCATTGTGATTGATGGCGGTGAAGGCGTTGGCCGAGTAACAAAACCGGGATTGCAGGTACCTGTGGGGCATGCAGCGATTAACCCTGTACCAAGGCGCATGATTGAGAATGCGATCAGAGAAATTATTGGTAATGGTGTTGGGACGAAGGTAATAATCTCTGTGCCCAATGGAAGGGTTTTAGGCGAGAAGACATTCAATCCAAAGCTCGGCATCATGGGAGGCATTTCTATTATCGGAACCACAGGGATTGTGCGACCCATGTCAGAAGACGCCTTCAAGACCTCTCTGTTATGCGGGCTTAATATCGCGAGGGGAATCGGATACGAAACCGTTGTACTGGTGCCGGGTAGTCTGGGTGAACGCTCTCTCTTGAATCTGGTGAATATCCCCAAAGATCAGATTATTCAGATAAGCAATTTTGTTGGTTTTATGCTGGATGCGGCCCGGGAAAGACATTTTAAAAAGATCATCCTTGCAGGGCATCCGGGTAAATTGGTCAAGTTGTTGCGTGGTGATTTTCATACTCACAGTGCAGTTTCTAAGCCAGCGAACGATATCTTAATAGATATTATAGCACAACATTGCCGCAACCAATTGACCACCCCTCAATCCCCTCCTTCGCAAGGAGGGAAGATTCCTTCGCCCCTTGAGGGAGAGGGTCAAGGTGAGGGGTATTTTCGTACCAATACTATTGTTGGAAGTACTCCCATACCAAATGCAATACTCAATCGTCTAAAGGATGTTTCAACTGTAGAAGGAATCGTTGAATTATTAAGAGATTATAAACTTTTATCTATAATGGATAAAGTTGCAGAAATGATTGAGAATAAGGTACGGGCATTTTATAAGGGGGAACAGCAGTTTGCCCTTACAGAGGTCGGTGTAATTTTATTCGATATGAAAGGTTCAATAGTGGGTATTTCTGATAGTGCACGGATATGGCTGAATCTTATAAAAATAAAGTCATCATCGTAGGTTGCGGGCCGGGACTGAAGGCTTATATTTCTCCCAAGGCCATTTACAGCATTAAAAAGGCTGATATCCTTGTGGGAAGCAGACGCTTATTAAAGCTTTTTCCCGGCGTGGATGCTGAAAAAATAATTTTAGAGAAAAATTATAGTATTTTAGTAAAAAAGATCGCTGACTGGCGTGCCAAAAGACAGGTTGTGGTTCTGGTGAGTGGTGATCCTTGTTTCTTCAGTTATGCAAAAATGATTGTAAAGAAGATAGGGCGTGAATCATGCACAATTATTCCGGGAATCAGCAGCATACAGCTTGCCTTTGCGGCCGTTGGGGAAAGCTGGGATGATGCCTGCTTTGTTAGTTTGCACGGAAGAAACGGCGAATATGATCAACTCATTAAAAAGGTCAGGGATTATGAAAAGGTCGGAATTCTGACAGACCGTGAAAATACACCTGCTGTTATTGCCCGTCAGATATTAAAAAGCGGAATCCAGGAGAGGCAGATGTTTGTGTGTGAAAATCTTTCTCTTCCGGAAGAATCTGTTCGTGAGACAGATTTAGTCTCAGCGGTACATTTAAAAACAAACGGTGCATCTGTAGTGATTATAAAAAAATATTAAAAATGAAACCAGGTAATTTCTACGGTATTGGTTTGGGTCCCGGCGATCCGGAACTTCTTACAATGAAGGCGATTCATATCATTCAAAGGGCGGATTGTATCTTTGTCCCAAAGTCGAACACGAAAGAAGACAGCTTAGCATTGGAAATCGTTCAGGATTATGTAAGAGGGAAAAGGGTAACCGAACAGGTCTACCCTATGACAAAGGACAAATCCGTGCTCAAGAGTGCATGGCTTAAATATGCTGAGGAGATCCGTGCTGAGGTTATAAACGGAAACAATGTGGCTTATCTGACCTTAGGGGATCCCATGACCTTTAGCACCTATATCTATTTATTGCGACAACTGAATACCCTGCTGCCAGAACACGCCATCCATACAATACCCGGTATTACTTCATATAATGCGGCTGCATGTGCAGCCAATTTTCCTTTATTAATGGGCGACGAGCGGCTGGCAGTGATTCCTGTGCCAAAGGATATTACGGAATTGCGCTCCATTATAGAAGCATTTGATACAGTTGTTCTGATGAAGGTAGCCAAGAAACTGGATGAAGTAATTCAATTACTCGAAGAGATGCAGCTCTCTGAAAATGCCTTATTCGCCTCTTATATCGGACAAAGAGACGCCTATCTTACCTGTGATATTATATCGTTAAAGGGCAGCGGAAGGGGGTACATGTCCGTTCTGATTGTAAAGGGAATAAGGCATTAATCCAATGGTTGCAATTTTCAAACTGTATTCATGAAAAATTCATGAATGTTAAAAATATCCTCCACCTCCTGATCACTCAGGGAACGGTTATAAAGATGAACATCATCAATAATACCGTTAAAATAGCCAGTATTTACCCTTGAATGCCCTATTCTCGCTTTTTTTATTCATCTTCCCTGCTTTTTCTCCTTAAATATTTCCATTACTTATGTAAAGAATGCGATATTCGTGTTGTCAATTGATGCTGAATATGTCATTTTTACCATAAAAATACAAAAACATAGTAATCCAAATCTTTATTCTCGTGATTCAAGTTAAAGAACGAAACGAGTTCTGTTACAGAAAACTGAGCAACTTTATATTAAAATAAAGGGATAAAGATGCGAGTCGGACAACGGTTGGGACTGGGTTTTGGCATTATCCTGGTATTAATAATAGGAACAGTTTTTTGTGTCTCCTTTTTTCTTCATAGGATTAGCGAAACACAAAAAACAGTTGCTGTCCATACCTCTAACAGAAAGAACTTCAAAGAGTTACGAGAGCATATAGAATATTGGCTCATAACAGTAAAAGAGATTGTAAAAGAAAGAGATATATCGCATGCAGATTATCATGAGCAATTAGAAACGTCTATAGAAAAGAAAATAAAAGACATAGAGTTAGGTATCTACGAGAAGGATGCCGGTGACCTCTTAAACGAAATTGTGCGGCTTTTCCACCGTCTTGGGAAATTAGATACTACGATGCAAAGGTACCCTGGGATGGGTAAGGATATATTCAAGACAATAAAAATGGATGAAGTAATGAAAACGTATGAAACAGGCGTATCCAGGCTTACTAAAGTGTTAGCAGTCTTCGATGAAACGATTACTTTGGCATATAAGCAGGCTGTTGCTTATTCAAAAAAAGTAGAAAAAAACTGCTGGCTTTCTACGTATATCGTTGTGGCAATAGCAGTCATTTTTTGCATTGTTTATGCATATCGTATAACAAGGTACGTAACAAAGCCGTTGAATTTATTGAGCGCTGCAACAAAAAAAATTGCCAATGGGTCATACGATATAATACTCAGGACAAAATCATCTGCCGAAATAGAAGAACTTTTCAATGCCTTTAATACGATATCTTTAAAATTGAATACGTCGAACAGGAAACTTGCTCAAACATATAAAACCATTAAAGAGCAAAAGGAATTTTTTGACACCATCCTTTCAAACACAAAGGATATGATTTTTATAATGAATAAAGAAAACAAAATCGAGTATATGAACAATGCGGCTTCGAACGAATACGGGTATGCAGTAGGAAGGTATTGTTACGATGCAATATGTAACCGGGGAACCCTCTGTCATCAATGTGGGATAAAGGAAACACTGAAGGGGCAGACAGTAAAAATGGAAAGGACTATTCAGGGAAAGGTTTACGATTCTATTATTGTGCCTTTTGTAAATGGAGATATGCATATTTCCAAGTTGGAAATCCTCAGAGACATTACAGAAAGGAAACAACTTCAGGATGAACTTGAAAGGTTATCGATTACGGACAAACTGACAGGTTTGTACAATAGAAGGTATTTTGATGATATTTTAGAAAAAGAGGTACTGAGGGCAAGGCGCCATCAACATAATATAAGCCTGTTGTTTATCGATATTGACAAATTCAAGCACTTTAACGATACATATGGGCACGCTGCCGGCGACAAAGTATTACAACGCCTGGGAAATTTAGTAACAGAACAAATCAGGAAGGGAATCGATATACCATGCCGATACGGTGGGGAAGAGTTTACCATAATATTGCCGGAAACCACAAACCGGAGCGCCATTACCATTGCCAATCGGATACTCAACGATTTCAGGAATATTAAATTCCGAGTCCCTCTGGAGAATAAAACGATTCAAAAGACAATAAGCATTGGTATCGCTGAACTTGGTCCTTATAATAATGCGAAGGCATTGCTTGTTAATGCAGATGAAGCAATGTATAAGGCAAAAAAGCTAGGTGGAAACAGGGTCTGCGAATATGAGTTTAATGCATCCTTAAAATCTGCAAAATCTGCGGATTTTTTGGTATTATGATAGTGCTGTAATGATCGTTTTGAGGAGGGTCAGAGGGAAAACCTTTCGTTCCAGCTCTAATGTGGTGGGTGTTCCGCGTGGTGAAATATACCAAATAATTTTTTGATGGTTTCTACATACCGGTATCCACCGCCGTTCTTTGCCTCTAGTTTAGCAACTTTTGCAGGATGATGGAGGAGTTTATTTATGGTGCGTTCCATAGTGTAAACAACTTGCTCCCAATCTCCATTGTCGATACTTTTTAGTTTGGACCTTAGACGCCCTAACTCTTCTTTCCCAACGCTATGAAAATGATTGCGTAATTGGGTTATCGCAGGTTCTATCTTCATTTCCTCAAGTTTTGCCATAAAATGTTCAACCTCCTCTTCAACGATAGAACGGCATTTCTCCACCTCTCTGGTTCGTTCGTCAATATTCTGGTTCACAACAGATTGTAAGTCATCGATATTGTAAAGATAGACATTATCAATGTTGGCGACATCGGGTTCAATATCCCTGGGCACGGCGATGTCTATGAGGAACATGGGATTACCCCTTCGATGCCTGATGGCTTCTTTTACCTGGTCGACATGGATTACATAATGCGGAGCAGAGGTTGAGCTAATGATAATATCGGCCTTTGCAAGGTATTCACCCAGTAATTCGTATTTAATGGCCTGTCCCTGAAAGGCATTGGCAATCTCCTGAGCGCGTTCAAAGGTGCGATTCGCAACCACAATGGTACGCGCCCCTTCTTCATAGAGATGTTTTAACAAAAGTTCACACATTTCACCGGCACCCACCACAAGAACCATTTTGCCCGTGAAATCCTGAAATATCTTCTCAGCAAATTCCACGGCGACAGAACTAATAGAAACCTTTCCCTTTCCAATGGATGTTTTTGTATGTATGATTTTTGCAACATTGAGCGCCTGCTGAAATAATTGGTTCATAACCTTTCCGGTGGCCTCTTCCATGGATGCCATCGTGTATGCTTCCTTGACCTGCGAGAGGATCTGCGACTCGCCGAGTACCATAGAATCAAGACTGGCGGTGACAAAGAAAAGATGGTTCACGGCACGATCGTCTGTGTAGTGGTACATGTAGGAAGAAAAGCTGCTTAACTCAATTTTGTGAAAGTCGGCAAGGAATGAAAGGACATCTTCCACTTTAATAGTGCCTTCTATGGATGACACATATATCTCTACACGGTTACAGGTTGATAAAATAACGGCCTCTGCCGTTTGATGCTTGTGGAGAAATAGTGATAAGGCGGCAGAAATATTATTGGCGTTAAAAGCCAATTTTTCCCTGACCTCTACCGGGGCTGACTTATGATTCAGTCCAATGACCAGAATGCTCATATCCAAACCTTTGTCTAACTTACTCTATGTGTAATCTCAGCACGAATAAAACCAAACCTTCTTCTTTTGCAGGTTTTTGTTCATGAAAAACTGCTAAATCCGAACAATAGTATCTATTCTTCAGCGCCGTGTGACTCTTCTGATTGCGGCATTTTGCGCTAAGTTCACTGCATATTCAAAATCTCAATATGCGTTTGTTCGCTGACATTCTGAAAGGCATGTTTGGATCCCATAAAGAATGTCCCGATAAAAGTAAAAAGCACCAGGCAAAAACCGGCGATAGTCAATAAGGCGATCCTGGTGCCGTGAAAAGATGCGACAAGTCGCATATGTAACAACGCCGCATAAATAAGCCATGTGGCCAAACCCAGGACAACTTTATAATCCAGGTACCACAGTTCTCCTAAAATATTTTGTGTCTTGACCCAAAAGGTGCCAAACACAAGCCCAAGCGTAAGTAATGGGAAACCAAAAGAAATCGTCTTCCACATCAGCTTGTCAATACCCTCCAGTGACGGCAACTTGTTAAAAAGCGGGCCAAACAGTTTATGTTTTAGTTGTCTTTGCTGCGTGAGATACATGACGCTGAGGCTAAAAGATATCGTGAAGGCAGCGTAGCCTATGAATATGGGGATGATGTGCGCTACGAGCCAGAAGTTCTGAAGGCTCACGGTAATTAATAAGTTTCCTCCGTCAAATGTGAGCGCCCAAATAGAGAGCGCTGTAACGACGGGCATTAAGAATGTATCTAAAGATGGCAGCTTGTAAAGATAATCCAGGTTGATATAAACAAACAAAACACACCACAGAAGGGATACGAAGGATTCATAGACATTTGTTATAGGGATATTGCCGGATTCGAGGCCCAGGAATACCAGAAAACCGCTGTGGATAAAAAAACCCATTATCATGGACCACTTGGCTACTTTTTTGTTGAAAAAAATGGGCTTTACAATAGAGCCAACCGACCAGACAGAAGAAACAAAATACAGGATTATGGAGATGATAAAAGGTATATGAGATAGCATCATAGGTTAATAAGTGTAAAAGATAAGTATTCATTAATCAATCAAAATTTTAAAACATCATATCTTCGTTAATAGATATGTTTTTGGATTTTTTTGATTGACAAAAACTCCATTGTCCGATACCCTTAATTCCGTAACGACGATTACAGATTCACGTGGATGTAGTGATGTAGCATCGTGAAGATTTTATTTATGATTTCTGTTTTATTGTATTTATTGATTCTATAGGGGATATTTTTTTGTGGTATTTTTAAAATAATCCCTAAAATTTTGATGAGGAATTATAAATTATGGCAGAAATTAAAAAAATAACAAAAAAGACCAGCATAGGAGAGGTAATTAAGGAATACCCGGAAGCTGAGGCTGTTGTAAAAAAATATTTTGGAGCAGGTTGCTTTACATGTCCGGGTTCAAAGATGGAAGATATTGCTTTTGGTGCAGCTATGCACAATATTGATCCGGAAGTCATTATTAAGGAATTGAACGAAGTTATTGAAAAGAAAAAAGTTAACCAATAAATAAAAAGGAGAATTCAGATGAAAGAGAAAGTAGAGGAGGCACTGAAACATATCAGACCTGCGTTGCAAGCAGATGGTGGAGATATTGAATTGGTTGATATTCAGGGAGGGGTCGTAAAGGTGCGCTTAAGAGGCGCATGTGGGTCTTGTCCAAGTGCACTCATGACGCTAAAATATGGCGTAGAGGAGCGCCTCAAAGAAGAGATTCCTGAAGTAGAATCAGTCGAACTCGCTTAGTCATGGTGTTGAAAGTCATAACGTTGGCGTTTCAGAATTTCAAAGTTGCGGTTGTAGAGCGACGAGCCTCGTCGCTCTACATTGAAAAAGTAGCCGAAGGTCTAATTTATGGTGGAGTGTGATACTGTTTGTTACCAGAAAACATCTGCAATCCCAGTGGTTTTTGGCGGTTGATTTTTATTCAAATTTCACAACGAGGAGTTTCTGAATGAGTTTAGTATTGGGTCCAATCCATCATTGGATGTACGGGAAGATTAAAACCACGGAGGCAAGAGAATCCGCTATCGTTTCTGAATTTAAAACGAAATATGGTGCAGAAGCGGATAAAATCCTTGAACAGGTTTACAAAAAATATCCAAAATCGAGTGTTCATAAACCCTTAGAAGAACTCTTAGCCAATAAACCTATTCATCAGGGAATTCAAAGCCTTATTGTAGAGATAGAAACACGTGAAGCTGCTACGATTGCTGCCTTTTGTGCCAAGTGTAGTGATGCTGCAAAGGTGGCTGCTGATGCTGCCCGCAAGCACGGTATTAGTTGCGGGAAAGAGGCCGCCCGGAGCAAAGGATTATCGCCAGCAGAGTGTAACAGTACTTCAAAGGTTTTCGAGGTGATGGGAGATTACCTTTGTGATGGGATGCCTTGTGATCGGGGAGCACAGGTAGTAGCGGAGTCTGAAAAAACCACATCGTGGGACCATGAAAGCTGCGTCCATGAGTTATACTGGAGAAACGCAGGCGCAGACTTTTTAACGATGTGTAATATTATCAATGAATGGATTGCAGGGTTTGGTGAAGGAATAAATTCTCATATTGCGTATAAAAGAGAAAAAGCCCTTGCGACAGGCGACCCTTCGTGTTTGAGTAATTTCAAAATAAATACTTAACATGTCAGAACGTTATGCACGGCAGATACTATTCTACGGCATAGGTAGTCAGGGGCAAAAAATACTTATGCAGAAGAGTGCCGTGCTTGTCGGCTGTGGCGCATTAGGCTGTACCTCTGCAAATCTTCTTGTCCGTAGCGGGGTAAAGTGTCTAAAAATTATAGACCGTGATTATATCGAAGAAAGCAACCTGCAACGCCAATCTTTATTTGACGAAGAAGATATCAGTAAAAACCTTCCAAAAGCTGTCGCCGCGCAAAAGAAACTTCAAAAAGTTAATTCTCATGTCCGGGTTGAATCATTCATTGCAGACCTCAATCCATCGAATATTGAAACCCTTCTAGAAACTGCAGATATTGTCATTGATGGAACCGATAACTTTGAAACCCGGTTCCTGGTGAATGATTATTGCGTAAAAAAAGGAATACCATGGATTTATGGGGCGTGTATCGGAGGTATGGGTTTGACCATGAACATTGTCCCATCAAAAACCCCCTGTTTCCGGTGCATACTTGAAAATATTCCGTCTTTTGGTACTATTGAAACATGCGATACGGAAGGAATCATTGCACCCATTGCCAGCATGATTGCCTCCATTCAGGTAGCAGAAGCGTTAAAAATCCTGACGGATAATTTTGAGAGATTGAGGAAAGGTCTTTTACAGATCGACCTCTGGCGCAATGAAATGAAAAGGTTGTATGTAGAAGATATTAAAGAGAAATCCGATTGTATAACATGCAAGCAACGCAATTATGAATTCTTATTGAAAAATACGTACTCACTGGCTACCTCTTTGTGTGGCAGAAACGCCGTACAAATTTTACACTCCAACGGATCAAAACTCGACTTAAAGAGGCTTGCAGTGCGGCTGGAAAAAGTGGGAGACGTATCTTTTAATAGCTTTTTGTTACGTTTAAAGATCGATAAATACGAGTTAACGGTATTTACCGATGGCCGGTCAATTATTACGGGCACGAATGATGCATCAATTGCAAAGGGGCTTTACGCAAAATATATAGGGATGTAAATATGATCTATTTAGATAACGCAGCAACGACGTTTCCAAAACCAGAGGTTGTATACAAAACAATGGATACCTTTTACCGGACACTGGGCGCCAACCCGGGGCGTTCAGGGCATAGGATGGCGGTAGCAGCAGAAAAGGAGATTGAAGATACCCGCAATGTTGTTGCTCGATTATTTGGTATCAAAGATTCAAGGAGACTTATTCTCACGTTTAATGCCACGGATGCTATAAATATGGGGATTAAAGGGTTACTCAAACCGGGCGACCATGCCATCACAACCTTTCTTGAACATAATGCTGTCTCTCGCGCCCTCAATGGGCTTGAAAAGAAAAAGATGATTACGGTAACCAAGGTGAGAAATTCTCCGGAAGGCCTTGTTGATCCCGATGATGTCAAAAATGCCATCACATCCAAAACGCGATTACTTGTTATGACACATGCCCCGAATGTCCTTGGTACGATTCAACCAATCCGGGAGATTGGCAGAATCGCAAGAAAAAATGATATTATTTTCATGGTGGATGCCGCTCAGGCGGCAGGGGTATGTGAAATTAGCGTTGATGATTACTCTATTGATATGCTTGCATTTACGGGACACAAGGGCCCTTTAGGACCAACAGGAACCGGAGGACTTTATGTAGGAGAACGGTTAACTTTAGAACCCTGGAGAGAAGGGGGAACGGGCTTCGAGCCAGCCTCGTTGTCTCAGCCAGCAGAATTACCCTTCAAACTGGAGAGCGGTACTCCCAATACGGTTGGGATTGCAGGTCTTAGGGCCGGGGTTGAATACGTCTTATCAACAGGGATTGACACAATCAGGGCACACGAACAACGATTGACCAATAAAATCATACACGCTTTCAAAGATGACCAGCGCTTTGTTTTGTATGGCACAACGGACATATCCCAGAAGGTAGGTATCCTGTCAATAAATGTAAAAGGATTTAAACCTGCAGAGGTTGGTGCCATTCTCGATCAATCCTTTGATATTGCTGTACGTCCTGGTCTTCATTGTGCGCCGTTCGCCCACCAGATGATGAGAACATTTCCAGACGGTACAGTGAGAATCAGTCCGGGATTTTTTAATACAGAAGAGGACGTAGATCAAATCATAAGAGCGCTGGATAAAATTGCCAGCGAAAGGATATAATTCATCAGACCCCAACCTTTGTGAGTCTTTGCAACCATGAGAGCTTGTATTGATTCACAATAGCCATCGAGCGCAGAAATCGCCTGTTTAACCATTCCTGCAATACCTTTTTTATTGAATAAAGTTATAAATGAACGTAAGATATGGGGCATGTCAGACAAAAAAGATTATTATGGGCTATTAGGGGTAGGCAGGACTGCTTCGAAAGAAGAAATCAAAGCAGCATACCGTGCACTAGCGAAGAAATTTCATCCCGACCTCAACAAAGACAATCCAAAACTGGCTGAAGAAAAGTTCAAGGAAATATCCGAGGCATATGAAGTACTGATTGATGACGACAAGAGGGCAAGATATGATCAGTATGGACATGCTGGAGTCGCGTCAGATTTTAGCAAAGAAGGGTTTACCTGGCGGGACTTTAGCCACGTTAGTGATTTGGAAGACATTTTCGGACATGATATTTTTTCAGATTTTTTCGGTCGAGGCAGTATCTTTAGCGACTTCTTTGGCACACGGAGATGGGGTTTCGCGCAACCAGAGGAACCGGTTAAGCAGGTTCGGGTTGAAATTGCGCTGGAGCAGGCATATAAGGGCGTTAGCACAGAGGTCGCTATCCCGCATATGGAAAAATGCGCAGATTGCGGCGGATCAGGCACTGCAAAAGGTACGATTCCCAGGACTTGCACGAGTTGTAAGGGGCGGGGAGAAGTGCAACAGGAGCAGCTGCAAGGTTTTGGCAGGATTATCAAAATCGGCGCCTGTCCCGCTTGCAGGGGCCGGGGAAACATCATTGAACATCCGTGCCAGAACTGTCACGGAAGCGGCGAGATACAAAAACTGGACAAGATCAACGTCAAGATACCTCCAGGGGTGGATAATGGGACAACTTTAAGGGTTACAGCCGATAAGGCCGCCGGAAGGCTGAAGGAAGATGTTTACGTAATTGTCTCCGTACAACCACACCCCATTTTTCACAGGCAAGGAAGCGATATTTATATGGAAACAACCATTTCATTAATTGAAGCGGCTCTGGGTTCAAAGATTGAAGTGCCTACCTTAGACGGAAACGCCTTGATGAAGATTCCACCGGGAACACAGACTGAAACCCTGTTCCGGTTGAGGGGTAGTGGTATGCCCTATTTAAAAGGCCGTGGATTCGGCGACCAATATGTGCGCGTAATTGTATACACCCCCAAGAACTTGACGAAAAGGCAGAAAGAATTACTGGAAGAATTTCAGGCGATTGAAATAAAAAAATAGTAAAGGAATTACATGAAGAACCAGGATTTCTTAACAATTATAAATAAGGGTTTTGTTAACGCAGGGCGGTACTTTGTAGCAGTAGCCTCTATTCTTACGATTTTGGCCTCTGGTTTTTTGATCTTTTCAGGGGTTTGGGAGTTTGTGAATGGTATTCCAGACATATTGAATTTTTTGTTTCATCATAGCGAACATCGTGTAGAACTCTCTGTACACTTTATTTCTGCCATAGATTTGTTTATGGTTGCCGTAGTGATGTTTGTTATGGGAATTGGACTCTTCGAATTGTTTGTAGATAAAGACCAGTCTATAAGCTATCCGCACTGGCTGAAAATACATGATCTCACTGATTTAAAAGAAAAATTGATTGCAGCAGTTGTTGTGGTTATTGTTATTACTTTTTTAAAACATATTGTAATATGGGAAAAACCCTTAGAAACCCTATATTTTGGTGGCTCGATAGCTATCGTTATCATGGCAATCACACTCTTTTCAAAGTTAGTGGTAGGCGATGAAACACGAAAGAAGAAAGATGAAGAGACAAAACAATGAATTAAAATCAAATGACCTTGACCGTCTCTCCGATCAAGATTTGCTGTTTCTTATTGAAAACTATGTAACGAAGAGACAAGACTATGAGCATATAGCAAATCTCATTCAGGGGGATACAGATATTGTTTCACAAATGGTCGATAGTGACCGTGTTTTTGATAAGGTGATGCATGAAGGGAATATAATTCTTCATTCATCACCTTATTTTTTATTTACTTTATTGCTAAGAAGGGTATTTAAACTAAAAAAAGATGACGCAGATTTTGTCGATGATATCGTTGAAGAATTGAATAGTACTGAACCGCAATATCCCTGGAATAGGAATAAAGTTTTACGATTGTTAAATAGCACTGATGTGTCAAATTATCTTGCAAATATGCTTGCCATGTTTGTACAGACGTCCAGGTTATTCAAGATGGGAAAAGACGATGAAAAACAATACCGATATATTATTGACATGATTGAAGAAATTCAGCGTTCCGATAGTGCCCGGAGATTTTATATCTATTGTCATATTGGCAACTATACGTTGTTCTTCACTGGCATGTTTCCAGAGTATATCGAACAGAAATTTAAATATAAAAAGACCCTGATAGACAGCCGGTATTATGTAGACTTTGGGAAAACCTATTTCGGTCTGGCTTCGGAACACGATATGGCAAGACGGCATGAGTTAGACGATACCCTGCATTCCCTGTCAGAAGGGTTTGAGGTTATCATCAAATTACTTCAATACCTGCGTCATGAATACCTTGCATCCTATAACCTGAAGATGTAAGTGCGTGTAAAATTTGTTTGATGTTCACTGTTTTTTGCA
Source organism: Candidatus Brocadia sinica JPN1 (assembly GCF_000949635.1). Lineage (NCBI taxonomy): Bacteria > Pseudomonadati > Planctomycetota > Candidatus Brocadiia > Candidatus Brocadiales > Candidatus Brocadiaceae > Candidatus Brocadia > Candidatus Brocadia sinica. The sequence continues at coordinate 3,894,952 of NZ_BAFN01000001.1, read as the reverse complement.
TGAAATAAGCCGTGTTGGTTGGGTAGAGCGTGAGCGAAACCCAACACCAACCATTCGTTGCATTCATGGAAATGTTGGGTTTCGTTCCTCAACCCAACCTACTGTGACTGTACGAAGTAAGTCTTGTGCTTCAGTTAAGCAACCACCTCAATGTTTTCGAGCAAAACTTCCTGGGATTGCGGGTCAGTCACATCAGTCAGGACTTCAAGATGTAACCGGGATCCTTCGGCAACTGTTCCACGCGAGGCATGGATAAAGTGCTCACGGAAGTGGTCAGGAGAGATATGGGATAGCGCGCCAAGTTTCACTGTCACACCAGTCACCCTGCTTGCGCGTTGCTCATATGCAAGGGATGTTATCTTACGTATCAGGTCTTTCACGAGAGAAAATTCGTGCATAGGTTTTAAATTCCAAAATTCTGGATATCTTGTTGTACACATCTTGCAACTTCCTGTGCCGCCTTTTCGACTTCAAAAGATAATTCAACACCCGCCTCAAAGCATTTCCCCTCAATACCATAGACAATGAGGCGACGAGGCATCTGATTGAGCGCCCTTGAAAGCTCGATGGCTTCGGCAACACCGAAGGCGTGTGTGGAGTAATGAAAAAAATTTGTCGGGATGGGCTGGGTGTGCGCATCAAGCCGGTGAATGGTGCCCGGCTTGGCCCCGGAAGAAACAGCATCAATAAGGATAACACTATTGGCATCCTTCCAGCATTCCATTAATGAAGCACCTTCACCGCTTTCTTCAATGACATGGACATGATCATGTGCCTGTTTCTTCAGACATTGAGCAACATGAAGTCCCACAGCGTCATCGCCGCGATATGCATTGCCAATACCAATTATAAGAATTCCGTGTTTATTTTGCGCAACTTGTTCGGTTACCATTTTGTAGATTAAGCTAACAGCAAAGGCGCAAAGGTCTCAGACTATACTCAAGATGCTCATAAAATGTGCATTTTAAATTGATAACAGGGTGGCACGGACAAACTCCGTTTGTCCGTGTTGAACTTGCACAACACTCTGTGTATGAATCATCCATTTTTGTGGTGTCAGGAGTTTCCTCCTGACACCACACACCATTTGAATAGACAATACAAGTCTGACCATTGCAGGTACAAAGCATTATGCAGTATCACAAAAACACGGACAAGCATAGCTTGTCCGTGCCACCCCGTTAGATTATGGTTACTATGGATCAAGTTTATAAATCACAAATTGTGATCCTCTTGGGTATAAAAGAGAATTCAGAATTTTCCTTTGCGTTCTTTGCATCTCTGCGGTGAGCTATTACCCCATTTACGCTGTGATGTCCCGGGGAGAGGACTCACCGGAACATCTAAAATGTTTTCATGGTTTCAGGGTGTAGCAAAATCGGCATAATGACTGTGATGAGCTATTACCTCATTTTTTATTCCCGGTCAACATGAAGCTTCAAAAAATGCGTGGCACATGAGATGCACGGATCGTAGTTGCGTATTGCCTGCTCACATTGTAACGTAAGCCTTTCGGAAGGGAGGTCCAGATATTTCGGGATAAACTGCCGGAGATCATTTTCAATGGTCTTCTGGTTTTGTGATGTGGGTGGAACAATCTTTGCATCAAGGATCACACCGTTATCATCGGTACTATAACGATGATAGAGAATACCGCGCGGCGCTTCAGTGCAACCGTAGCCCGTGCCGGCTCGTGGTTGAACTAGTACTGCCGGTTTCTCGGGTTTTTCATATTGATCAATGATACGCAAGGCCTCATCACAGGCATACAGGATTTCCACACTTCGAATGATAATGCTCTGAAATGGATTATAGCAGACGGATGAAAGCCCGGCTGAACGCGCCCTCTCTTGCGCCAACGGGGAGAGGCGATTAAAATTGAGATTATACCTGGCCAGAGGACCAACGAAATAAGCGCCGCGTCCTTTGATGACAGAATGTAACGCATTGGAATACTGCACATGTTCTTCAATAAAAGAATCATCATAGTCCCTCACGGAAATGTCTAATCCCTTGTTCGAAGCAAGTCTCCCCTCGTTGAAAGGATATTCGTCCGGATGACAAAGGGCGACAAATTCATAGTCTTGCTCAAAGTCCGGGAAATCCAGTGTGGCAGTCCAGCGGACAGTTTCAAGGGCTGCATCCCGTGCCCATTTCAGACGTTCAGCAAGAGGATCAAGTTCACGTTTTGCAGGCACTTTGTAAAATCCTCCGACACGCACATTGATAGGGTGGATTTCCCTGCCGCCAAGGAATGCTACAACCTCATTCCCTGCCTTTTTCAGTTGCAGTCCACGCTGTACAATAGCAGGATGGTCTTTTGCCATCTGGATTGCATCGGCGTAACCTAAGAAGTCAGGTGCATGCAGCATGTACACATGGAGGGCGTGGCTTTCGATCCATTCACCACAGTAAATGAGTCGACGGAGCGCACGGATTTGCCCATCGACAGTGACACCAAATGCATCTTCCATCGCATGTACGGCACTCATCTGGTAGGCGATTGGGCATATTCCACAGATGCGCGCTGTAATATCAGGGGCTTCGCTGTAATTGCGTCCTCGTAAGAACGCTTCAAAAAACCGCGGCGGTTCAAAGATCTTCAGTTTAACATCCGCTACGCTATTATCTTTGATCTTGACATACAGGGCGCCTTCGCCTTCAACACGGGCAAGGTAATCCACTTTGATCGTTTTACTTTTCATTTTATTTCATGCGCTTCACTTTCCTTGCGAAAAGGCTCAGAGTAACCATAGAAGCTGCGAAAGCTTCTTACAAGATTCTCTTCCTTCACCCCAAGACGGCTAAACCATGAGCTTAGTGAAGCCGTGTTCGGCGTCTCCATCGGGCCGTAGCAACTATAACAACCTCGGTTATACGCAGGGCATATTGCGTTGCATCCGGCATGGGTTACCGGTCCAAGACATGGCATACCCTGTGCCACCATCACACAAACGGTTCCGCGACGTTTGCACTCAATACAAACACTATACGCCGGAATATTTGGTTTACGTCCATACAGAAAGGCTCCAAGCACTTCAAGGAGCTGATGTTTGTTAATAGGGCATCCCTGCAGTTCAAAATCAACATGGACGTGGCTGGCAATAGACGTTGATTTGTCGAGTGTTTTTATGTATTTCGGAGATGCATACACGATGGAAATAAACTCATTTACATCCTTAAAGTTGCGTAACGTTTGAATGCCGCCGGCCGTAGCACATGCACCAATGGTGACGAGAAATTTTGATACCCTGCGAATCTTCTGAATACGCTCAGCATCGTGTTGCGTGGTGACAGATCCTTCAACAAGGGAGAGGTCGTAGGGCCCTTTTACTACGGCACGGGAAGCCTCGGGAAAGTAAGCAATCTCAACCGTACCTGCCACCGTAAGCAATTCGTCTTCGCAGTCTAAGAGACTCAACTGGCAACCGTCGCAGGAGGCAAATTTCCATACGGCAAGTTTAGGTTTTCGTTTTTTATTCATGGTACTTAGAAAAGATGAAATTTACCACAGTTATCATGCCGCTTTTGCGGCACCCTGTAAACCATAAAAATATTTTAGCTGCTATGAGACGGAATTATACCAAATGTTCCGGTTCAATCGAGGATGATTGAGCCAGCGAATGAGTTTAGCATCTAACTTAACGTTAAGGAATTTCAAACTTTTCTCCTCCACCCTTAATCCCCCTCACTGAGGGGGACAAACAACTGTCCCCCGCTGGCGGGGGGTGAAGGGGATGGACTGTCATTGCGAAAACAGATATTTTAAGTCGCCGAAGGACTAATTTATATGAGACGATGAACTGTTTATATTTCTCGTTTTCCAAAGATGTTTTTGATACTATCGTAGCGAAATACAGGGCCATCTTTGCACACAAAGGTAGGCCCGAACTGGCAGTGACCGCAAAAGCCGATTCCACATTTCATGTTCCGTTCCATTGAAATAAAGATGTTTTCTGGTTTTACTCCGTTTTTTTGCAGTTCTATTACCGTGAAACGCATCATTATTTCAGGGCCACAAATCATTGCCATTGTTTGCGGGGGATCAAATTGGGCCCCGGCGATGAGCGTGGTTACGACACCAACATTACCATGCCAATTCCCTGTAGCGCTATCGACGGCGACCTTCACTTCCACATCAAAGCGTCCGCTCCATTGTTCGAGTTCATGGGCGTAAAGTAAGTCCTGTGGTGTCCTGGCACCGTAAAGGAGCGCGATTTTCCCGTACCTTTTGCGGTTTGAAATGAGTTGATACATTGCCGGGCGTAAGGGTGCAAGTCCAATCCCCCCAGCCATAACAACAAGATCTTTCCCCATCGCTTCTTTTATAGGCCAATGACTTCCAAACGGACCTCGCACCCCCAGCACGTCTCCGCGTTTTAGTTTGTGCATGGCTTTCGTTACTGTTCCTACTGCACGGGTCGTGTGCTTGAGTATTTTCGGTATGGCCGGGTCTCCGCTGATGGAAATTGGTACTTCCCCCATGCCAAACACATAGAGCATATTGAACTGCCCGGCTGCAAATGAAAATTCATCAATACCGTTCATCGGTTCAAGTTCAATGGTGAATGTATCGTGTGTTTCCTTCTTCACCCGTTGAATACGAAACGGGGTTGGGAACATTGGACTTTGGGTATCCATCGTCTTCAATTCCTTTTGTTTTAAATTAGCACGGACAAACAAGTGCGTCCATGCCACCATTTAATACTGAAATTCTTAAACATGAACACCATAAATATCCAGAAGTTGCAATCTTGTCGCCTCTAGCCGTTGCGTAATGATATATGCAAACCGTTTCAGCAGTTCATAACCCAGGTCATGGTCTTGTTCGCATTTTGCCCGCAAACATTTTCCATCCAGAGCAATTGCTCGGGTGAGCTCAAGAGCCCGTGCATCGTAATGCCAGTGATACGGTGGAATGAGCCATGACCAACCCAGCACCTCGCCCTCTCCGATAGTCTGAATGGTAATAGGACCGCGATCCTGTGTAAATATTTCAAGGGACACTTTGCCATGTCGAATAATGTAAAAATTGTTGGCCTCTTCACCTTCGCGCAAGATAAACTGCCCGGCATCGAACCGCACATTGGATGCGCATCCAACAATAATTTTAAGGTGCTTCGGTTCAAGACCTTTTAAGAATGGATGTTCTGCCAGATAAGGTTCGAGTGTATGTGGCTGCATTTTTGTTCTCCTGGATTATTTTACCGCCAGATATACACAGAATTCCACAAGATTAATATAGTTATACCAGGTCTTTTCATTGTTTTGGGTATGCATCATCGCAATGCAAATTTTTTAGCACTTACTTGCTGTTTGACAGCGAATTCATTCCTTACGATGGTAAGGTTTTTTCTCCGTGCCCTCTGTGGTTTCTCTTTTTAAAATAGGCTCGTTTTCACGAATAGCGCGGGCTTCTTCTGTGATATCAATCGCAACAGGGCACCAGGTGATGCAGCGTCCACAGCCGACGCAACCCGATGTGCCAAACTGGTCAATCCAGGTCGCAATTTTGTGTGTCATCCATTGGCGATAGCGGGCCTTTGTCGAAGATCGGACACTTCCTCCATGGATATAAGAAAAATCCATCGTGAAGCACGAGTCCAGCTTCCGCCATCGTTCAGCATGCTCGCCTGTCAGATCGGTAACATCTTCTACAGTTGTGCAAAAACACGTCGGGCAAACCAGGGTGCAGTTAGCGCAGGTCAAACAGCGTTCTGCGACAGTATCCCAGCGTGGATGTTCATAATTTCTGTAAAGCAGGTCTTTAATGTCTCGGGTGTCCATACTCCTGCCCATTTGCCCGGCAGTTTTCTTTATAACGCTGTCGGCAGAAGATATTTCTTCTTCATTTGCTTTCCTGTACGGAACCGCGTGGAGTATCTCTGCTCCCAGTTCTGTGCCTGTTTCAATCACAAAATAGTGTCTGTCACCTTCCAGAATTTCGGTCATTGCAAGATCGAAACCGAATGTTGCCTTCGGGCCTGTATTCATCGATACGCAGAAACAGGTACCGCCTGCTTTCCCACAGTTAACTGCGAGAATAAAGGCATCCGTACGGCGCGATTGATAATGGGGATCAACGTATTGTCCGTTCATGAAGACTTTATCCTGAATTGCAATGGCATGCATATCACACGAGCGGACGCCAATAAAGGCAAACTTTCGGGTATTTTCATTTTCTGCTATAATTTGAAAACTATTGCCTACACGTTTGGCCTGCCACAGACGCAATACCGACGGGAGCAGGAATTTTTTCCATGAGTGTGGGCCAGCAACGTAGCCAAAGAGCGCTTGATCGTCACGTTTTTTGAGCCGGTAGGTACCGCCATCCTGTTCATCTGTCCACCCAACGGGTAAATCTGCAATCGAGTTCAACTCGTTATATACAATAGCCCCTTCACCTACGGTAGGTCCCACAATCCGATAGCCCTTTTGGATGAGAGCATCAAGGAGTTTCTGGAAGTGATCTTGCTCCAAAACAAACTGATCTCTATTCTCTGATGGCGGTTCTATCATAAAACTCTGCCTCGTTTTCCTGACGCAAAAAAACCATCCATTTCTTTTTCACTTTGGCATTATCTTTAACCATTCATCCATGGTAAGCACGGGTACAATTTTCCCGGTTTGACTGGGTACCAATGGAAGAAAGAATTCTACGGCTGCGCCGTAATCGATTGCTTCAAAGATAATAAAATAATCATGTTCTGTAACTGTCACGTATGCTCCCAGTATCGTTATACCCTTTTCTTCTGCCAATTTTCTTCCTTCCCAGAACTTGCTTAGCATCTTTGCGCCATCTGCACTCCTGCCGGGGCAATTTTCCGGGGTATGTGTCCAGTGAGCGACATATAATGTTTTTTTGTTATCAGCGCCGATGGTCCATCCTGATTCCTTTCCGCCCTCTTCGGCATATATGTTAGAACTAAAAAATGTAGTGACTACAAACAAGACAAAAGTACCGAACATTCCAACTCTTCTATACTTCATGTGATTTTTCTCCGTTTTACATACTTTTTCGATGATTTTAAATTTTTTCAAATTGTTCCTTTGGCGCCCCACATTCCGGGCAAACCCAACCATCTGGCAAATTCCCAAAACTAGTGCCGGGACTTACCCCATGATCAGTATCCCCAATCTTTGGATCGTAGATATACCCACAAACAATGCATTTGTACTTCTCCATAGTTATTCCTCCTGTCCAGGCGGCCGCGTCCCTCATATTGGCCTATTCCAGATAGACCTCCATCGAGAGATACGGGTACGCCAAATGAAATTACACGTTTACATGTTCGTCCAACACTGACTGCATTTTATCGCTGTGCACTTGGCATGCCTTACGAAACATCTTTCGCATCATTTGCAATAATGATAGCGTTTTTTTAATTTCACACGTCAAACTCTGTTTTTACAATGTCTGCGTGGCAGAGAGGATTGTTATCTCCATAGCCGCTCTTGCCCAAGAGAATCGTTTTTTTACGATGTCAAATTGTTCGCCAGATTTTATGAAGACCGCCGTGCCTTTGATCAGGAACCCAGCGCCAGGACCGTGGAATCCCTCTACCTCTCTGCTTCCAAGGGTTAAAAGAATGTTGTTGTTTTTTCCCACATTGGCCTCAGTCCGTATCATACCGCCAACAGGAAGCAAAAGATGTCCATCTTGGGTGACGACTATATAGCTATTCCAGGTATTCACCATATGCGGACCGTCGCCGCCCATGGTTGCTATTGCGACTACACCTTCGTATTTAAGAATCTCTAACATCTTGTCTGGGATCATCTGTAAAACCTCCTCATGTTTTTAGTAGCTTATCACAATCGCATTTCCTTGCGCCTAACGCTCCGGCTCATCAACGGTATTCTGTCCGCTGGAGCCGGTCGTTTGCTCATGGGCATCGTTCCGTTATTTCCACTGCCGGAGTTCAATAAGAAGCCCATCCGGGTCTCTTATCTCTCCACGGAATGAATTGCCTAAATCTATTGGCTCCTGGGCTATGGTTATCCCTTTTCCCTTCAGGTAATCCACCGCCATTGCCATATCGTCCACCTCAAGGGCAATGCCCCTGTATCCTACCTCCCAGGGATTTCCGGATTTTGGCTTGGGATCATTTACGGAGATAATCTCAACAACCGTATCGCCAAGTTCAATATAAACAATCTCTTTCATGGGCGGCATTTTCATTTCCTTACGACTCCTAATTCTAAAGCCAAGAACGTTTACATAGAAGTCGATGGTCTTTTCCGCATTCCTTGGTACAATTTCCACATGGTCGACCCTCTTGAACATTGTTCTAACTCCTTTTCTGAGACAGGAGACCCCGTCGCACACGTTTGTGTCAGGATCTCAATTGTTCGTAACCATCGCCTGACTTCCGATGGCCTTTCACTTAATTCTGCATCATAAAAAATTATTACGATGTTATCCACTTTCCACTTTCTTTTCTTAGGAGGAATATGTGTTTCTCCTGAATGGCAGTTTTAAGAAGACTTCCCAAAAAACCAACAAAGGTAATTTTCTTCAGGAAGGGAAGGGCCAGCCATCCCACGGCAAGATGCCTTCCCAGGCTGACGACCTCGCCCAGGACCTTTGGATGATACGGCTTCCCCACGCCCTCAAAAATATCTGCATAAATATTGTGCGCTACTAATCGCCCTTGCTGCAATGCAAACTGGGCGGCAGCAGGAACAGGTTCTTTTGTGTAGGGATTTATTGCAAGGGCATTATCACCAATGGCATAAATAAAAGGATAACCTTCTGCCCGAAGAAATTCATCAACAATGATACGCCCTGATTGCCCGACTTTCAACCCGCTTTCTCTTGCAAGTTCACTGATACGAATGCCTCCTGTCCAAATCAAAGTCTTCGTTTTCAGCACTTCACCCGATGAAAGGGTTGCAGTATCCGGTGTCCGGCCGATGATCTTTGATTTTGGTATGACTTTTACACCTTTTCCAAGGAGTTTTTTATGAATACGTGCCGCAAAGGATTCATCCATTCTCTGGACTATGTGACTACCCGATTCAACAATGATGATCTCAACCTCATGAGGATTCACATGAGAGTTACGGGTGCACTGCGCCGCATGATCAGCAAGTTCGGCAGCAAATTCTACCCCCGACAAACCACCGCCGCCGATGACAAACCTAAGCATATCTCTTCGCCGCTCTTCAACCGGTTCTGATACCGCACTCGTACAGAGTTGACTAATATAGTCACAGATCATCTGTGCGTCTCTCATTGTCTGAAGCGGGAAGGAGTTTTTCTGCAATCCAGGAATATTGTAAAAATTTACCTGACTTCCAATCGCTATTATCAGGTAATTAAATGGTAAAGATCCGTTTTCTCTATAAACGATACGCTCAATGGGATCAATCCTGGTTACTTCTCCAAGATGAAAGATGATATTTCGCCCTTGTATAATGCGGCCAATAGGAATGGATATCTCTGTTTTTCGAACAGCTGCCTCATGCAATTGAGTCTTGAGCGTATGGTAAGGGTTTCTATCAATGAGATGTATTTGATATTCCGGATGCTTATGGAATAATCTTGCCAACCTCAATGCAGCCGTAATTCCTCCATAACCGGCTCCCAACACAACAATATTCTTTTTGGCTTCCATGATCGATACTCTCAGATAAATCTAAAACGATTCTGGCGGATCCGGCCTATCGGCCTTAATCCGCTTATTTATCCATTTTTTTACTTCTCCTTATGTTCCCAGCGTAAAGTAATTAGTATGGCGGTTATATACATTTAAAGAATTTCTCTATCTCAAATGCCCTGAGGTGCACTTAATGAGCACGATGCCGTATTGACGCTCGGCGGGTCACTGCTAGATCATAGGCGCGTGCGATATCAGTATTACGCAGCAAACCTACTAAATGACGCGGATTTTTGCGTGCCACGACTGGCAACTGACCAACATCGCGCACCCCGATACGTCGCAATGCGGCGCCAATCGTCTCGTCGGAATATGCAAGGAGCAGCTCCCTTGTGCAAATTTCACCAACAATACACACCCTACCGCAATCGTCATCCTGAGCGCGATCAATATCTTGCACAGTGATAATGCCAGTCAATTCGCCTACATTATTAAGCACTGGTAAGCCGTGCTGTCGTCTTTGGGTAAGTAAATCGGTTGCTACTGTAAGCGAATCAGATTCCCGCAAAGTAACGATTTCAGTCTCCATAACCTCATTTACCGTAATTGTTTCCAGCACGTCAACGTCGCGTCCTCGTTGTAAACGTATACCCTTGCGCGCCAGTCCCAGTGTATATACTGAATCGTGTTGCAGATGCCACGAGAGAAACAGACTAACGTTTACTGCTGCTATCAGTGGCAAAATAATCCGATAGTCATGGGTCATTTCAAAGAGCAGGATGAACGAGGTAATTGGCGCATGTATTGTGCCTGCAAGGACGGCAGCCATCCCGACCATCGCAAAGGCGGGTGGTGAAATATTAAGAGAAGGAAAAACCTGTCTGGCAACGAGTCCGTAAGCGCCACCAAGTGTAGCGCCGGAAAAAAGGGCAGGCGCAAATACACCTCCTTGGAAACCGCTGCTGATGCAAATCGGCGTTAGCACCAGCCTGGATAATGCCAGCGAAAGCAGGAGAGTCACCGTCATCGGTTTGCCGTCTAAAATATTTTCAATTGTAGCATAGCCTATGCCAAACACCTGTGGCAGATGCATTCCAACGAGACCTACGGCGAGACCCGCAACTGCGGGTTTAAACCAGCGCGGGGCATTCCATGTATCAAAGATACCCCGAGTAAAATGATGCAAACGAATATAGAATGCAGCGCTAAGTCCTGATAGCACACCTAACCCAAAATAGAGCGGCAGTTCCCATACTGAGTTAAAGGCATATGCAGGGATGTAAAATGCAGGTTGAGGCCCTGATACGGCCTGTGTAAACACAGATGAGATCACAGATGCTAAGGTAACGACCCCAAAGGCGTTTACACTCAGTTCGCCTATAATAATCTCCAAGGCAAAAAATATACCGGTAATAGGCGCATTAAAGGCTGCGGCGATTCCACCTGCAACACCCGATGCAACGAGGGCGCGAATTCGCTCATCAGAAAGGCGCAGGAGTTGTCCAAACATGGATCCTACGTATGCGCCAATCTGCACTGAAGGGTCTGCAGGTCCTACTGAAGCACCAGAACCGATAGATAATGCAGCAGCAACAGTTTTGGTTGGTATTTTCCGATATGGCAGCCGCCCGCCTCCTAACGCTACGGATTCCATAATACCTGCTATACCCACATATCGTTCCTTACCAATAAAAAAGTGGGAAATCAGTCCAACAGCGAGGCCGCCGATGACAGGTATAAAGAAGATCATCCAATTTCCTATGGAACCCAAAGCTGTTCCTATCTTGTCAAATCCGGCCCAATTTGCCAAATCATGGAAAAATCGAAGGGCGATTTCTTTCCTGTGAAAAAGTCCCATGGGTGTATCTATCCCTTCGAATGCATACCGATATATCACGTTAAATAGTTGCTTGAAGAGCCATACTCCTATGCCGCTCGTGAGGCCAACAAGTATCGCGATTACAGCAAGAGCAACTGATTCGGAGAATTGCTGACGATTGAGCCAGCGTATGATCTTATCGAAAGAAAATAGTCTTATTTTTGCCCAGACATATGGTAACATAACATTACTTTTTAATATTTAACAAACTTGAGCACTTTCAGAAAGCCCTTCGGCAAATTGTTCCAGGCGGTGATGCACATCCCGGCCCACCCGTTCCCACACCTGTTCAAATTGCCGATACAAGGCTTGCTGCTCCTCCAGACTTAGTACCTTGTTGGTTAGCGGAAACAGTAGATAATCTTCCTTCCAAATGTGATTGGGATACAGCGCGGCAAGCTCTCTCAGGCTCTTTACCACCGCCTTTTTGGCATCGGGATCACCGCTTTGGTAGGTGTCTGCCGCATCGGCCAACTCTGTGACGAGCACCCGGCCGCGCTTGTGCTCGGCCGTCAGCATTCCTATGGGGCAGCCTTGTTTTGAGATACCCTTATTAACCAAAGCTGGGAATAGCAAATCCTCTTCTTTGTCGTGATGACATTTATCGGCGAAGGTTTGCAGGAATTCAATTACCCCATGAAGCGTTTTTATATCCACTACCCGGCCCGCTTCCAGCCGGTCTGCCAGCACTGGAACTGCGCTGATCACTTTGGCAATAATAAGATGTTCGTCCTCAAGCATCTGGATTGGGTTGTTGCTCATCATCTTTGATCTCCTTATTAGATAAATAAAATTTGATCATGGCCAGTCTCCGCAAGAAATGTGGTCAACCCCATACTCTTGTCAACCTCATTTACAAGTTCGTCCCGGGATATATTTAACAAGCCCATAGAATTGGTGCAGACATAAAACTTCGCGCCCATAGCCTTAGCTTGGGTTAAAAGTTCAGATATTTCCTGAATATGGCCTTTTTTCATATGTTCTTCTAATAGGCGCCGATGAATTTGCCTCTCTTCATTAAGTTGGAAAACTGGTTTTCCTTTTACCAGATATTCTAACGCCCAATAGGTAAAAAAGCACCTTGCTTCTCTACCTAATGCCAGGGCTACCAGCGCAATGGAAAAACCGTGATAAACGCGGTCGTATGAACCACTATGAAATATGATCGATAAACCTTTCTTATCTGTCTCCATGGTTTATTTCATTTGCCTCTTATGGTTTCTGCCCAATCTAGCAAAGGTACTCCCGCTTTTCTTGCGGTAGCAAGTTTCTCGCTTAAAGTATCTATTTCGTTTTTATTCAATCTTTCGGAAAGTATCGACAAACCGTCACAGTTTGAGACGTGAATAAGGAGCGCTCTTGCCGCTGAAACAGCCAGCTTTGCCTCCTCATCTGTTAGACTATCCTTCTTTAGCAACTCGGCACAAGAGCGGGCAGTAGCTATTACACCATCATGCTCCGTGAGTAACTGATCGACATACTCACCCAAAAATACACGTAAGGTTGGATAAAGTACCTCTTCTTCGTATCTGAAATGTGGACCGACAACTACGTTTATCTTGTCAAGTATTTTTCTTGCCTTGACAACATCCTTTGATTGCAAGGATTCCATTAATTCAAGTAATCCGTCCCTTACTTTTCTGTGGTCTTCTCTGAATTCCGCAATGGGATCTAATTTTACCATCATGATCAACCTCCTTTCTTAAATCCTTTTTAGTTTCAATGTTCAATTGATTATCAATAAAGGTAACTTTCCCATCCAGCACACAACCTTTCTGCAAAGGTTGACATGATTTTCTCAACCTAATACATTCATTATTTATCTGATGCGGACACGTCCAGCTCATTTGTTTTTCAATACCTCCAAAAGCGCTTGTGCATTATTTCTTTCTTCATCTTTGGCGGCATATAATAGGGTGACTTTTTTATTTTTCCCTAAATCTATCAATTGCTTCAAGAGTTCATTTTTCTCTTTCAACTCCTTCATATAACGGCTTTTAAATTCCTGCCAGCGTTCCTCTTTATGAGCAAACCACTTTCGGAGCGTATCGCTGGGGGCAATCTCCTTCATCCAGTAATCGATGGCAGCCTCTTCTTTTTTAAGACCTCGCGGCCAGAGACGATCAATCAAAACCCGTGTGCCATCATTTCTAGCTGGTTTTTCGTAAACCCGTTTTGTTTCAAACATGGTAAATTTAAACCTCTTTATTCTTCTATTGTTATCGCCGTTACAGGGCATTCATCTTCAGCATTTTTACAGGCATCTTCAACCTCTTTGGGGACAATGGCAACAATTACCTCTGCCTTATCACCATCCATCCGAAAAACCTCAGGACAGATCTGAACACATAAGCCACAACCGATACACGTATCTTGGTCTACCTTTGCCTTCATAATTTAACTCCTTTTTTAGAGAGTATTTTTTTCTAAACAGCCCCGAAAATTTATTTTTTACTTACGCCCTCCTAATTCTTTATCGAGTATAAGCAATCCACTTACAGAGTTTGCAATAAGTTTAAGTTTTGCCACTATTATATTAGCGATTGCCTCTTCCTCAACCTGTTCACGAACAAATTGCTGCAGCATAATCTCTGTGGCATAATCATTCTCCGACTGAGCCAGTTTTATAAGGCTATGTATCTTTTCAGTTGCTTTTAATTCATGAGCAGCAAAGTCCTCAAACACCGTAAGTGGCGACTCCCATTCTTTTTTTTGGCGCCTCGATCTGTTGCAAGACAACCCTTCCGCCTCTTTTGACGATAAAATCAAAGAGTTTTATCACATGTCCATTTTCCTCCGTTGCCTGTACCTTAAACCAACCGGCAAATCCAGGTAAATTGGTGAATTCGAAATACGCAGCCATTGAAAGATAGAGATACGAAGAACACATTTCGAAGTTTATCTGCTTATTGATTATCTTTTGAATTTTTTCTTTGATGACCATAGTAGTTTCTTCTTCTTTCTTTTTCCGTTAAATGTTATTTATGTTGATTAATATAGTTTACAAAAAAATCCTTTAATTGCGGCATATCACATGCAAATCCTATTGACATTGCCTTTTGAAGCGCCTCTTCGCCTGTCAATCCCTCCTTTAGCGCTGTGTGCATCATGGAGAACGCCCCAGCACGTTTTCCTGTACGGCAGTGAACAAATATCGGCGTTGGCAGAAGCTCTATTTCTTTACGAAATTGATCAACCAATTCAGGCGTTATGCCTTCCTTCATTGAAACTGGGATATGTAAATATTTCATCCCGCATTTCCGGACTAGAACTCCTTCATCTTTTGGCGAAAGAGGCTGAGCATCTTCCCCGAAAGTTCGGAGATTGATAACCGATTTAAATCCCTGTTGTGGCAGTTTTTCAATTTCTTCTTTGGACGGCTGGCTTGCTGATGTGATATTGTCATTAATCTTAATTCTGTCCTCCATAGAAACCTCCTCTTTTTTAAAAAAACTATATAATTCAGGCTTAGATCAACTTATAAATTCGTTATTCAATCGATCAATATCTTCCTGCTTTAATTTCCAGCCAATGGCGCCTAAGTTTTCTCTGAGGTGTTCAACCTTTGTTGATTTCGTTATGGTAACAATTCCTTTTTTAGAAATTAGCCAATTTATTGCAATTTGAGACTGCGCCTTGTTGTATTTTTTGGCTAGTTCATCTAAGATTTTAAACCCGGGTTTTGCGAGTTCGCCCTTTGCAAGAGGTCTCCATGCGATAACGAGAATATTATTTTCCTGGCAATAGGGAATTATTTTTGATTCCATATCATTCGTTACTCTACCTTCATTCCTTACAAGCAGGTTGTATTCAATCTGATTGGCAACGATTTTATTTTTCGTATATTTCTGCGCTTCTTTTATTTGTTCAACCGCAAAATTACTTACCCCAATACACTTAACCAGTTTTTGTTCAACGAGAAAATCCATTGCCTTCATGGTTTCCTGTATTGGGATGTCCGGGTTCGGCGCATGAATCAGATATAAATCAATATAATTCGTATTTAACCTCCCTAGACTCCCTTTAGCAGAAACAATGAGCTCCTCATAACTTAAATGCTCCGATGAAACTTTCGAAGTGATAAACAGATTTTTTCTATCAAAACCACCGATTGCCCTTCCAACCAGTTCTTCTGTATGGCCCTGGGCATACGCTTCCGCGGTATCAATGTTTGTTATTCCAAGTTTGATCGCATTTTTAATTGCAGAAATATCTTCACTGTCATACGTAGTGTCTGCCACATCTCCTCCGCCAATAGTCCATGTTCCAAGACCTATAACAGGTATTTCAATGTTATTCGACAATTTTTTGAATTCCATCGTAGCCTCGCATTAAGATCGGAGGGGATGTTTCTCAATCACATCCTTCCATTTCGTAAATATAATAACCGCTCTCATTAATGGCCTTTTCAACATCCTCTGATGCCTCTTCCGTATGACAGAAGCGGCATTCCTTGGTTGTGAGCGGTTGTCCCTCCTGTCCGACTCTCTTTAGATATTCATGACCATATTGGATGACCTTTTCATGGGGCTGATCCTTTGGAACGATAATATCAAAATGCATCGTCGCCCCGTTCTTCTTTACGACGTAGGTATCGTAGACAGCTACTTTCATAGAGTATCCCTCCGATCTTTAGCGTATTGATGAGACAATAAACGGTATTTTGATTGCGCAATGCGTGCGAAATCTTTTGCTTGTCTGTTAGTCAGATGAATTTCAGATTCTTTTTTCACCGTGACACCATCTGCAGGCATTCGTCTATAGTGAGAACGGGTACAATTTTCCCGGTCTGGCTGGGCACCAGTGGAAGAAAAAATTCTACCACTGCACTATAATCATTTGCTTCCAGGATAATAAAAAAATCATGTTCTGTAACTGTGGCATAAGCTCCCAGTATCGTTACACCCTTCTCTTCGGCTATTTTTCTTCCCTCCCAGAACTTACTCAGCATCATTGCTCCTTCTTCACTCCTGCCAGGACAGTTTTCCGGGGTATGTGTCCAGTGAGCGACGTATACCGTTTTTTTGCCGGCAACACCGATATTCCATCCAGACTCCTTCTCATTCTCGTTGGCATAAACGTTAGAACTGATGAACATCATGGTTGCAAATAGGACACAAGCATTAAATAGTATAGTTCTCTTTTGCTTCATGTCGTCTGTTTCTCCTTTTACCTGAGTTTTATGAAAACACGTTGTTTTATAATCAACTTTCAATGTTTTCTGGGAAAAAATTGGCCGATTACCATATAACAATAGCCTTTGTTAATGGCAGTAAACTTCGTTTCCTGTTCCTTCAAATTCTCTATAATGGGTATTTTTGATTATCACCTCCTTTTTCACTTAACTCCTGTATGTGAGAACACGGCCCCAGAGGCTTTTTGTTCCCCAGATGCCTGACCTCAGAGATTCAAGCTGAACAATCTGGCTGTGATCAACAAAGAGATTAACCTCCGGCCCGTAATTCTTAATATACCACGAAAAGACGTCAGGATCTGCCGCTTCAAACATCACTTTTTCCAGCCCCAACGCATTGATGATCCTGGCCACAACATCAGTCCGCCACATCTTTACATTTTCGGTAATCCCCTCAGATTCTATCATAATCATATGCGCCCCGGCCTCTAAAAATCGTTTTGCCTGCAAAATGGCCCATTCCGGGTCACGCGTTCCTTCGGCCTCCAGTTCGGCGACGGCGCTTGCGCCGCCAGATCCAAATTGAATTCCAACTTCCGGCTTTGCGATCAATCCAGCCTTTTGTACCTTCTCAACGAGGCGCACGAGGTCTTCCGTTGGCACGGTGATAAAGCCGCTTGAAATCTCTACGATATCAAAGCTGAGTTCCTTGCACTCTTGAATGTAGCGGCCCACAGCTTCAATTCCTTGGGTAAGCACATATTCTATAAAGCCTCCTGTGGAGACACGAACGTTATACGCATGGCAGATATCAATGAGTTCCTTGACTATCTGCCGCGGCATGAGGCTGAAGGATCCGCCAGCAAACTTGAGTGTGTCCACATAAGCGCCCATAGTTTCCAGAATATCTTGCAAATAATGCTTACCCATCGGTGTATAGTAAGGGCCTCGGATCTCCGTAACGCCTTTTGTACGAGGCTTTGGCTGGCGCTCATTAACTTTTAGAAAGGCAAACGCTCGTTCTGCAGTGTGGGTTTTAAATTGAGCCATTTTTGATCCTCCTTAATCTGTTTCATTTTTTGCCACAAAGATGCCAAGTCACAAAGAAAACCTTAGTGTTACTCCCCCTGTATCCCATAGGTGTTAAGTTAAGGAATCAATAATCACTGTTAATTTCTTATTTGTATTGAATCCTTCATATTCCCCGCTGGCGGAGGTGCAGGGGGTGGATTGGACTTCTTTCCCACTTCAACTACCCCTTTATTTCCTCTTTTTAACGGGAAAAGCTATGCCTCCTCTCTGTCGAAAGGGGCATGGCTTTGGCTCCCATGCTAAAACTTTGAAATTCTTAAACATCAAGTTGCCGGAACCTGAACCTTTGCCAGCAATCTCAGTATATATGAAATCTGTATTGAATCCATATCAGCGACCGCATCTATAATTTTGAGGCGCAGGGATGCATCTGTGTATGGTCCACTGAGCCGCTCGAACTTCTGTACCACGGTTTCCCATCGCATCGGACGAGTATGAAAACCCTCGTAGTCCCGCTTTTCTTTGACCAGCACCCGGTCGTCAGAGAGTGAGACGGTAATTCGGCATGGCATTTCGTTTGGGAACCGTTGACTATAGGCTTCTGACGGCCTTACCAAGATTTTTTTAAGCAATCCTTGAACATCTTGACGCTGGATGCGCTCCGGTTTGTACTGCTCGGGCATGACCCGGTCATCCAGCATTGCAACTGCAATCATATAAGGGAGACTATGGTCTGCTTCCTCCTTTGTCCTGACAATGGTCTTGTTTCCTTCCTCACCACCTCCGATGATGTGATATGCCACATCAAAAATCTCTATTTCAACCTGTGTTACCTCAGCGGCTGTAAATCCGCACTCTTGCTTTAGTTCCAGGATGCCTTCGATGGCTGACTGGGAATGAATCTCGGCATTGTACCTCTTCAGTATCGTGCTCGTCACCCGCCCTAAATCCTCTTGAGTCCAATCAATCTCAAATCGACCGGCAATCGTATCCATAAAACCCTTATTCCCCTCAAAGACCTCCAATGGGCCAGTAATGCCTCGCATGGCCAGAAAAGTTGCATGCGTGCAGCCGAACGCGGTGTTTGGATAGGCCAGACCTTTCCAATGGGACAGCGCACCGGTTCGGGTTACCCTCAATGCATTAAAGGCCGTTCCGCTGATTGCAAGTGCGTTGGCAGTTTTGGCCAGATCTAACCCCAGCGCCCTGGAAACACCTGCCGTTACTGCATATGCTCCCTGCGTGGTATGGTCAAAGCCTTTGGCCCGTACCGGAGCAACGTCGCTCAAACGACACTGTACTTGATAGGCAACCGCAAGGGAGGTCAGGAATTCCCGTCCGCTTCGGTTTGCGTACTCGGCAGCGGCAAGCACCGCGCCAAAATTATCGCTGGGGTGACAAGTTTCTCCTTTTGCCAGATAACTGTCGTTGAAGTCAAGGTAGCGTACTAATGCGCTATTGTAGAATGCCGCACGGTCCGGGGCCGTCTGCCAACCGCCAATCGTGGTGCAGCGTCCTGTATCCCCAGAATCTTCGATCTGTGCCCTGATCAACCGGATAGGTTCCCCGTCCAGAGCGCCTATTGCGCAACCAAGTGCGTCCAAAACTCGAATTTTGAGTTGCTGGCATGCAATTTCTGAGAGGTTGTCATACGACGACCTTACGACAAATGTTGCCAGGTGTTCTGCCAGCGTCATAATGCCTCCTCTCTGTGATACTTTGAGCAACACTTTTTTATAAAGCACCAATAATTTCCTACAAACATACTTCTGAGTAATCAACGAATGAGTTGAGCTTAAAATAATACAAAAGCCATGAATTATCAATAAATTAATTGTCTCCCAGGATACAAATCATAAACACTTCGGCAGTAAGGCTGCTTTTTTCTCAACGAAATTGAATGAGGCCGAATTGATGCAATATCGAAGTCCGGTTGGCGGTGGGGCCATCGTTAAATACATGTCCAAGATGCGCATCACACCGGTTGCACGAAGTTTCTATCCTTATCATACCATAAGAAACTCTCCTATGGATGTTCATGCTGCCCCTGTTCATGTTTAGCTATCAAAAACCAGAAGCTTAGGAATTTCAAACTTTTCGTCTCCCCCTTACGAGGGGGGATAACAGCTGTCCCCCGCTGGCGAGGGTAAGGGGGTGGAATTTTGTCGTAAAAAAAGGGGCACGTGTAAGTCGCCGAAGGCCTGATTTCTACTAACTACTGCTCCATGGCATACAGGGCGAGTTGCAGCCTGTCAGCGACTCCGGCCTTTTTATAGATACCGTTCAGGTATTTTTTTCACGAATAGTTCACTGATGTTGAGAAGTTTCATGATCTCCTTGCCAATGAGTCCTTTTGAGATATATTTGAAGAGACGTTGATCTTGTATCTTTGGGAGGCAATCCGTCAACAAGAGCAGGATTTTCACCTTGTGTTGAAAGAGTATTTCAGGAGATATCCCGGAAAAGGTATGAAAATCAGCAATGAACAGGTCTGTTTTTGTTGCAATCTCTTTTTCAGATTCGACGATACTAACACAATAACCCATCTTGCGGGCGTCTCCTGTCAGTAATTGCCTGATACCTTCCGAAAAGAGGTAGTTACAGCAACAGATCGATATGCAAATATTTTCCCTGCATTTTCGCTAAAAATGTCAAATTTTTTTTGGAAAATACTAACTATCGCAGGTAAGCGCTAGAATTTAAGCTTCTGTAAATACTCCGCCACCTTATCTCCCATGCCTGATGTTGAGAGTGTCTTGTCCTTCGGTGTGCTGGCAGAGGCAATATCACCCGTCCGATACCCAGCTTCCAGTACGGCCATAATGGCCTGTTCAATAGCATCTGATTCTTTGTTAAGACCAAAGGCATATTTCAACATCATAGCTCCGGACAGGATCTGGGCTAATGGATTGGCTTTGCCTTGCCCTGCAATATCCGGGGCTGAACCGTGGATTGGCTCGAAAAGTCCAAAACCCGTCTCTGAGAGACTGGCGCTGGGAAGCATGCCAATAGAGCCGGTGATGGCTGATGCCAGGTCAGACAGAATATCCCCAAACATATTTTCCGTGACGATCACATCGAATTGTTTCGGATTCGTCGCCAGTTGCATGGCGGCATTGTCCACGTACATATGATTAAGTTGTATTTGTGGATAATTCCTCTGAACATAGTCAACAACCACTTTTCGCCACAGTTTTGAGCTTTCCAGGACATTTGCCTTATCAACAGAGGTCAGTTTCTTATTGCGTTTCATAGCCGCCTCGCAGGCAACTTTCGTAATCCTCTGAATTTCTGGGACAGAATAGATCATATAATCCACGGCATAATCCCCCTGAACAGCCCCTTCCTTCAAGGTAATGGACTTGACCTTGTTCTTACCGAAATATACCCCCCCTGTCAATTCCCGGACAATGAGGATATCCAATCCACCTTTTAATCGCTCTGATTTTAGGGATGCCGCGTCTGCCAGCGGCCCAAAGATTACTGCCGGGCGCAGATTTGCAAATAAGCCATAAATACCCCTCAAGGGCAACAACGCCCCCCTTTCAGGGGTTAATTCTGCAGGGAGGTTCTCCCATTTCGGCCCCCCCACCGCGCCAAAATAGATAGCATCTGCACTATCACATATTTTTTTTGTTTCATCAGGTAACGGATGATCATACTTATCGTAAGCGCATCCTCCTACCAATGCCTCTTTATATTCAAAGGTATGGCCAAATTTCTTCGCAACGGCATCCAACACCTTTCGTCCTTCCTTCATTATTTCCGGCCCAATCCCATCCCCTGCCAGTGCAGCAATGCATTTTTTCATGTATAAATCTCCGTAAAATCCATAATCTTGATAAGCAAATTGTTTGAATCAGGACGCAGATTTTTGCAGATACATACTGCTGGGACACGGCAACCATGCCCCCTACAAACCTGCCAATCGTTCGGCTGAGCGCTCGCGACGAAGTACGCGTTCATCTGTGTCCAAAATAAGGAATGATTTTACCTTTCTTTTTGAAAAGAATCTACTTCTATTTATTTCGTATTTTCGCTGGTTTGTTGTAACGGCAGACGCGACATGGTTGGATTATTGGGAATATAGATTAACGAATCGATAGATTACGGTAGGTGGCAAGACATTTTAAGGATAGCTTTGATGAGGCAGTTTATCACGTTCCATCAAGTGGGGTAGTTATTGTGGTACAGAAGGTTTGGAAAATCTTATCCTTTACTTATCACAAAAGCAGGAAAGAGATAGGAAACATGGTTACCACCAAAGAAAAATGGCAGATTATTTTTTACTACATTACACAACAACAATAATTTGATATACAGTATAAACAAGGATAGCAAAATTAAAACCAGACACTATTAATTCTAAGCTTTTGTCCCGATATTTGCTCGATATATTATCCTTATGGTTGCACGGCTTTTAATCCCATTTCCAATAGCTATAACAAAAGTTACCGGGGTGATGCTTGTCACATCGCCAAATCTTCTGTAAATATATCTTATGGCTGCCCGGTAGATTTTCGAATGCTCTACCGGCCGCAATGAACTGCGTGTTTTCCATTCCTTTGCGACCACACAGAAGAAACGCCACAGGCTTAGATGTCATGCTTGGGCCGCGATCAGCGTGGATCACCAGTTGTTCAGGCTTGATAGCCTGTTTTTTACAGCTATCAGCAATAAGCCGTTGTGCCAATATGGCCTGTTCGTGGTGCGCAACCATCCATCCGACGACATAACGGCTGAAGATGTCGAGAATGACATAGAGATAGAAATATGTCCGCTTTGCAGGTCCTCTGAGTTTTGTTATATCCCATGACCATACCTGATTAGAAGCCGTTGCCAGAAGCTCCGGCTTCTGGTAATTGGGTCTGAGCGCCTGGTTTCTTCTTTCACGTACTTCACCATGTTTTTTCAGGATACGGTACATGGTTCTCGTGGAACACAGGTAGGTTCCTTCATCAAGCAAAGTTGCATAAATCTCATGCGGGGCCTTATCAAGAAAGCGTTCGCTATGGAAGATATCAAGAACCGATTGCTGTTCCTGCTCTGACAATGCCAGTGGAGGCGTCGAAGATACCCTTTTGCAAGAAAGGTCTTTTTTGCACTTTTGGTAGTAATAATAACTCGCTCTTGGGATACCCAGTGCCTTGCAGGCTTTTTTGATGCGCACATGTTGAGCAAGAGATTCGGCGGCGCGCATCATATCTTCTCTCCTGTTGTACCCAGTGGTATCTGAAGTATTTCCGAGAGTTTTTTTTGGACGTCAATAATGATTTCTGCCCGTTTGAGTTTCTCTTTCAGCCGATGGTTTTCCTTTTCCAGTTCAGCAATACGACGTTCGGAGGGGTCGATATTTTTCGCCTTTGGGCCGCGATGTTTTGGGGAAAGCGCTTCCAGGGCGCCTTTCTTCTGTTGACGACGCCATGTGGTGAGATTGGACGAGTAGAGTCCTTCACGCCGTAAAAGCGCCCCAATTTGACCCTGTGTAGTACATGCCTCCGCCTCTTGAAGGATGCGGAGTTTATATGCTGCGGTGAATTTCCGGCGAACTGCCTTCTCTGTTACCTCAGGATCAGGAAAATGACCAGGTTGGGTTGCACTGTCTGTGGAAACTCCAGTCGCCCTGCGGGCTCCTCCCGTTTCCACAGACAGGTTATCTGTTTTTAGACTTATTGGACTACTATTTTTCATAGATCTTCTCCTTCCCACCCTACACTAAACTATATATGGGAAAGTGTCCAACTATTATTGACACAGAGGGGGGAATGCTTTCAACGTGTCAGTATTGCCACTGTTTCCTTGACAAGATATGATGGTATGTAATGCTGATATGCCAGATGACTTATACGTTTATTCATTCTAGCGAACAACAGAGTTCATCGGCGTGCTTTAGCACGTCCGATGGAATGACGTATTTGGACATTTTCAATTTCTTCATAAATTGTTTCAGGAGCAATATCAGCTCCATTTGGCCACGAAATAGTTCCTCCATCAATTTGGGCTTTTTTAAACAATTTTATATCTTTAAGCTTTTTGAATACTGGACCTTTATCTAGCCATTTCGCAAAGTCAACACAGACAGAAAGGCCGTCATCAAACATAATTTTGTAAATATAATCCTTTTTATATTCAATACTAACAATATCATTTAGTTCCCACATAATTCTTACTCCAAGGGGTCAATTTTCTTTAATTCTTTGCCTCGTTTAGCCAATTCCTAATCCTCAAATAATTCTTTTTCATGCAAATCAATCCATTCTCTAATCAGCCTTGTAGCCGTCTTCGACTGAATACCACCTTTTATAATGTTCCCTTGAAAATC
Source organism: Candidatus Brocadia sinica JPN1 (assembly GCF_000949635.1). Taxonomy (NCBI): domain Bacteria; kingdom Pseudomonadati; phylum Planctomycetota; class Candidatus Brocadiia; order Candidatus Brocadiales; family Candidatus Brocadiaceae; genus Candidatus Brocadia; species Candidatus Brocadia sinica. The sequence goes on along the minus strand of NZ_BAFN01000001.1, from coordinate 3,870,983 downwards.
AAACAACGCCTTTCTTCCTTGATATTCTACATGAAAATGTGGTGGATTCTGATCATCATAAAACATTCTGATAATAATCCCAAAGAACATCGATATTACAGGCATTGCCACCTCTTGTGCCTTAAGATGTAATAGATACCAAATGTCCCTAGAAACCTTCGACAAGTATCACAAATTGGTATCTAATCTTATTCGGTAAATTTCAAAATCCTTCCCTTTGATTGATTTATTTTAAAATTTGCTGGATTATACACCACCCATGCAGACAAATAAAATAGAAAATTACCCCTTCTATTTATTGTTGATTCTACATACAAAATGGCTAAAATTACTAAAGAAATTTCAAAACCATAAAATCACCAGACAGGCAGGACAATCGTCTCGCTTGTCATTATTATGTCAGGCGGAAACGCATGAGCTATCCTTAAGGTTTTTCTTTGTGCCTTTGTGTCTTCGTGGCATTAAAAAGACACCAAAAGCTTATATTGAAGCTATGTTCTCATATACAATGCAGGCGCTTTGTTGAAGATATCCGTAATTATTCCCGCACTGAACGAAGAATCCCACATTGAAAAAACACTTCAGAGCGTTACAAAACAGGACGGTGATTATGAATTCTTTGTGGTAGACGGAGGAAGTAGCGATAATACGGTTGCGATCGCAAAAAGATACACCACGGTGATAACCAGCCAGCGTGGCCGGGCAATTCAGATGAACACCGGTGCAAAGGCGTGCAATGGCGATATTTTGCTATTCCTGCATGCCGATACACTCTTGCCAGGCAACGCCTTCCGTGAGATAAGAAAAAGGATGAAGGATGATACGGTAGCAGGAGGTTCATTTTATATTGCATTTGATGCAGATACCTTTATACTAAAGGGTGTTTCATTTATCACACGCTTTAACTTCAGACTCTTCCACTTTGGCGACCAGGGTATTTTTGCACGACGTGATGTCTTTCAGACACTCCACGGATACAAAGAAATAACCATTATGGAAGACTATGATTTTTATAAACGGCTGGGTAACCAGGGTAAAGTTATCCTTATACGGATGCCGGTGATTTCTTCGGCGAGACGATTCGTCAAAAAAGGTGCAATAAGACAGTTGTTGATTAATAAGTTCGTAGTGCTTGCCTATTGGGCTGGTATGAATATTCAAACCATTAAACGTTTTTATGACGACATGAGGTAAAAATTATGCAGATATTGCTGACAAATGATGATGGCATTTATGCCCCCGGGATTGCTGCCCTAAAGCATAAAATTCAAGACCTGGGACAAGTTACCGTGGTAGCGCCCGATGTTGAACAGAGTGGCGTGGGACACTCCATTACCTTCAGCCATCCATTACGAATCAGAGAGGCACATTTAGATAATGAATTTATCGGTTACAGTGTAAACGGCTCTCCGGCAGATTGTGTAAAACTGGCCATTTATGAAGTTGTGAAACAGAAACCGGATGTAGTCATATCGGGAATTAATATGGGTTCCAATGTGGGTATCCATATCCTGTATTCCGGGACAGTGGCAGCGGCAGTTGAGGCTGCCATTATGGGATTTCCCTCCATTGCCGTTTCATTCGAGATTTCTGGCCAATATGCTGATATCCATAGCGCGGCAAAGGTTGCCAGGAGCGTCATAGAACGCATTCTATCGCATAAACTACCAAAAGGGTCGTTGCTCAACGTAAATATTCCCTCAATTCCCCCGGATCAAATCAAAGGTATAAAGGTAACACGACAATTTGCCCATGATTTTAAAGAAAACTTTGAAAAACGCATAGATCCTGGTGGAAAGGACTATTATTGGTTGATAGGCACAGACAAGACCCGACATCGTGAGGAAGACACAGATATTCATGCCGTCAACGAAGGCTATATCTCCATTACTCCGCTCCGTTACGACCTGACAGATTACGCCATGCAAAAAAGGGTCGTGGAGTGGGACTGGAAAGGGATCGTGTCGTAAATTTGGCCAGGATGGATTAAGACAGGAAATCATTCAAAAACAAAGAACTACTGCTCCCACGAAAGGCAGACTTTTCGCCATTGATGACACAGACCGCCCTAAACCCTTTGCAAAGAAAACCGAGGGAGCAAAGTGGCAATATTTCAGCCCACTCAAAAAAGAGGAAGTCTGTTATGCCGGAGTCGGCGCTGCTTTCGTCTCACAAGCAAAACGCTTCCCTCTTGACATAATACCTTATTTGCCTGCCTCTGAATTTCCCAGAGGAGTAAAAAATCCTCAATTTAAAGACATGATACAAATCGCTATAGAACTTTTCGACCTCTACGCAGAAAGTTTCGGTTTCTCAGGCACAGTCTTCGACTCATGGTATGCCACAGCCAGGTTCCTCAAACACCTCTATGAAAAAGACAAAATCTTCTACTCAGAAATGAAATCCAACAGAAACATCTTCATGTACCATCCGGCAAAAAAAACACTGCTGCATCAAACCAGATGATCTCGTTACCCTCATCAAAAAACATTACAGGAATAAAATCAAATACGTTACATTCAAAACTACGGATGGCTCTGAAGTTTCACATAAAACCTATTCGTTTGAGGCAAAGCTGAAAGATTGTGATGTTCCCATCAAGTTTTTAGTCATTTTTGGCAAATGGAACAAGGATGACGACAATAACTTTTGAAATTGAATCGAAACGCCTTAAGAAAAAATGTGCCGATTAAATTTTTAACAAAGTAATGTTCTCAGTATCCACCACCATCACCGCCACCATTGTCATCATCGGTAGTTTCTTTTTTCAATTGAAAATCGACTACCTCATTTTCTCCTTCCGCAAGTTCAATTTTCTTTTTTGCGTTCTTAAAGCCTTGCTTCTTCACCCTCAGGGTATAATTACCAGCGCTTAAATCTGAAAATAGATATTTACCATCATTGTCAGTGGTGGTTTTGTCCTTGAAATTCGGTTCCTTACTCTTCAAAGAAACTTTTGCACGCTTTATTGGCTTGCCTGATTTTTTGGCTGTTACTGTACCGGATACACTGCCTTTTGAAATAGGTGTAGGTACTAACGTAGGGGTAGGTGTTTGGGCTGTTATGGTATTGTACGAAAATACATATCCACTAGCCATGATAAAACATAAAGATAATGCAATGTTTTTAACCATGGTAACCTCCTGTGAAAAACTGTTAAAGCGGTAATATTATTATTCAGCACCGAGTAACTCTTTTTGGTCGCAGCTATGGCGCACTAAAGTAATTCCTGATAAATGTGATATTATACATATTACCAAGAGAGTCAATAAAAAACCTTGACTTGTCTCTGATCCAATTTTATAATTAATTCGTTAATGTTACATTTGTCACAAACGGGCAGATAGCTCAGTTGGTAGAGCACAGGACTGAAAATCCTGGTGTCGCCGGTTCGATCCCGGCTCTGCCCACCATATAATCTTGTAGCTAAGTGTCCGGATTTAAGGTATTCTCAGTTTTGTTACCTCAAATATTGAATAAGTATCCAATACATTACAATTCCCCGCCTTGCATTCATTTCACTTCCCAGCATACTAAATAACTTGCGCGATGTCCATGTTGCAAACGTTAGTTTATTAATAGTGATGATATAGTCCTGGAATATTTTATTTTTCCCTTGTATTAATACGATTATGGTAAATTTAAAGCATCTGGATACGAAATCTTTAGAAGAACGTGCAAAGGTTATTCGGAGGCATATTATACGGATGCTAACCAAGGCAGGCTCCGGACATCCTGGCAGTTCACTATCAACAGTAGATTTGTTGGTTGCACTTTTTTATAACAAATTACGGCACAATCCACAGTTCCCTAAATGGCCAGAGAGGGATAGATTTATTTTGTCGAAAGGTCACGCCTGCCCTTCACTCTATGCCATACTTGCAGAAACGGGCTATTTCGATACGGCCAAGCTTGATACACTGAGACAGTTCGGCAGCACACTCCAGGGGCACCCCTGTATGAAAACAACACCGGGAATTGAAGTATCCGGTGGGTCGCTTGGACAGGGTCTTTCGGTTGGACTTGGGATTGCCTTGGCGGCAAACTTGGATAAAAAGGATTATCGAACTTACGTCATGCTGGGCGACGGAGAAATCGAGGAGGGGCAAGTGTGGGAAGCTGCGATGGCCGCAAGCCATTATAAGGTGGATAACCTTTGCGCCGTTCTCGATCAAAATGGACTGCAGATTGACGGCTTTATTCATGAGATTATGTCATCATACCCGATACCTGATAAATGGCGGGGGTTTGGCTGGCATGTGATTGAAATTGATGGACATAATTACGAGTCTATCCTGGCCGCTTATGATGAGGCAGAGAAGATCAAAGGACGGCCAACCGTCATTGTGGCGAAAACGGTGAAAGGAAAGGGTGTCTCTTTCATGGAAAATCAGGTTGACTGGCATGGGAAGGCCCCTTCAAAAGAAGAGGCAGAACGTGCGCTGGCTGAATTAAAGTAATCATGGTGGAAATAGAAAATGACTGAAATGGTAGCCACGCGTCAGGCATATGGCGACGCACTATTAGAGCTTGGAGAAAAGAACAAAGACATCGTGGTGCTGGATGCTGACCTCTCAAAGTCCACAACGACAGCCAAATTTGGCAAAAAATATCCCGAAAGGTTCTTTAATATGGGGGTTGCCGAGGCCAACATGATGAATACGGCTGCCGGATTGGCAACGTGCGGAAAGATTCCGTTTGTGAGCAGTTTTAGTATTTTTGCAACAGGCAGGGCATGGGAGCAGGTCAGAAATACGATCTGTTACAGTGGACTACAGGTAAAAATTGTTGCCACCCATAGCGGTGTCTCAGTTGGACCTGATGGCGCATCACACCAATGCATAGAAGACATCTCCCTGATGCGAACAATTCCAACTATGGGTGTTGTTGAACCATGTGATGCGGTTGAAACAAGAAAGGCCATTCTGGCTGCGGTAGACTATAAAGGTCCGCTCTATATCCGATTGGGCAGGGCTGCTGTGCCTGTAATAACAAAAAAGGAAGACCCATACACCATTGGAAGGGCAAATATCCTCAGAACGGGAGATGATGTGGCGATTATCGCTTGTGGGGCATTGGTGGTACACTCACTTACAGCAGCCGACATGCTAGCGAAGGAGGGAATTAAGGCAGCGGTAGTCAATATGCATACGCTAAAACCAATAGATCAGGAATTATTGATAAAGGTTGCAAGACAAGCAAATGCGGTGGTAACTGCAGAACAGCATGTGCTGGACGGTGGTTTGGGCAGCGCGGTTGCGTCGATATTGGCACGAACCTACCCTATACCCATCGAGATGATTGGCATTGACAATCGTTTTGGTCAATCGGGAGAACCTGATATCCTCTTTAAGGAATATCATCTCTTGCCGGATGACATTGTTCTGGCAGCAAAACGGGTCGTAGGACGAAAGAAAAAATGAAAAAAAGGCTATCCATCTTTTTATTATTTATAACACTCACAGCGCTGAGAGCAGTTTCGTTTGGGCAGGACAAACCTTCTGAAGAACCTCAGGTTGAGGCAAAAGAACAAGCTAAGCCGACCAGTGAAAGTATTTATGAGGAATTTGAAGAGCTTATCAAAGTCGTGAAGGAATTACAAGACAAGTACGTCGATGAAATACAGCTGAACACAATCCTCATAAATGCATACCGTGGGATGCTTTCCGGACTTGACCCTTACAGTCAATATTTTAGTCCCGAAGAGTTAGAAGACCTTAAAATTGAAACGGAGGGAGAGTTTGAAGGACTGGGAATCGAAGTAATTATTAAAGATGGGTTATTAATCGTGATCACTCCCCTGCTCGATTCTCCTGCATTTAAAGCCGGGATTTTGGTGGGCGACCGAATCATTAAAATCGATGGCGAATCCACAGAAAACATGAGTATTCGTGAGGCGATAAAAAAGCTCCGGGGAAAGTTAGGGACAAAGATTACCCTGACTGTTGTTCACGAAGGTGATACAGCGCCTGTAGATATTACCATCGAACGTGCAAAAATTTATGTAAACAGCATCCGGGGTGCCAGAATAGCGGATGATGCGTATAAGATTGGTTACCTTGCTGTATCAAATTTTCAGGAAAATACCGCAAAGGACATGGATACAGCTATTCAGTATTTGTTGAAAAAAGGCATGAAAAGTTTGATACTGGATTTGAGATTTAATCCTGGCGGATTATTAAACGCCGCTGTAGATATGGCTGATAAGTTCTTGGAAAAAGGTATTATTGTTTCTACCCGGGGAAGAGATAAGACCCAGAATTATATATACCACGCCCGTAAGAAGGGAACCTATCCCAATTTCCCCATGGTAGTATTGGTAAATAATGGAAGCGCAAGCGCCTCAGAGATTGTTGCGGGCGCACTGAAGGATCACAAACGGGGTTTACTGCTTGGTGTTAAGACATTTGGCAAAGGATCTGTTCAAAGTCTGATTCCCGTAGGAGATGGAAAAGCTGCTTTAAAATTGACAACGGCGCGGTATTATACCCCATCTGGAGTTTGTATCCATGAAAAAGGAATTGAACCCGATATAACGGTGCCCCTCACTTTTGCAGAAATAAAGGCTCTGCACGAGCATTTAGCTACGTTAAACATTGAGAGCAAGATGAATGAAGTGAGGGAAAAGGATGCAGCCCCTAAAGGCCCCGTTGAGGAAAAAGGAAAGCCGAAATACGAAGACAGTCAGCTCGAAAGAGCAATTGATATTCTGAAAGGCATAGAGGTTTATGCGAAGGGTATACACACTCATTAAAAAAATTGAAATTGTAGTCCACATGTAAATTGTTTTAACGAAGGCAGAAAATTTTCCTGCCTTTTTTCGCTATGCTAATTCTGGGCATTGAAACATCCTGTGATGAGACATCGGCTTCTCTTGTGAAAGATGGCAGGGAGATATTGTCAAGCATTATTTTGTCACAGGATACATTGCATCGTAATTTTGGAGGTGTGGTTCCTGAAATTGCCTGTCGGGCACATTTAGAGTCTATCATGGGGGTCATTCACAATGCCCTTGCCGACGCAAAAATACAACTCACTGAAATCGATGCAATTGCAGTCGTTAATACCCCGGGGCTGATTGGTTCATTGCTTATTGGAGTGACTGCAGCCAAGACATTGTGCATGGTGCTGGACAAACCTTTAATAGCTATTGACCACCTCCATGCCCATATCTACGCAAACAATCTTGAATACGCCGATATACAGTACCCCGTTGTCAGCCTTGTCGTCTCAGGAGGTCATACCATACTTTTTCTATCAGAAAATGAGACGAAACATATACCGTTGGGCTGGACAATTGATGACGCAGCTGGCGAGGCTTTCGATAAAGTATCAAAGATATTGGGTCTTGGTTATCCCGGTGGACCCATCATTGACAAACTGGCGAGGCTTGGAAACCCATCTGCAGTAACCTTCCCAAGGGCTTACCTTGAGAAGGATTCACTTGATTTCAGTTTTAGCGGACTTAAGACGGCGGTACTCTATTACTATCGGGGACAAGATTCAAAAAACACCGATACAAAAACACCATCTGATCAAAAAAGAGCAGACATTGCCGCAAGCTTTCAGGAAGCGGTGGTTGATGTCCTGGTGGATAAGATTGTCCTGGCATTGAAAATGTACAATGTCCATGGTGTGCTAACAGGTGGTGGCGTAGCAGCGAACTCCAGACTTCGGCAGAGATTGAAAGACAAATCGAAGGAGCTATCTATCCCCGTATACTGTCCATCTACCAGATTATGTACGGATAATGCTGCTATGGTAGCAGGACTTGCCTATAAGAAGTATTTAGAAGGGGATATTGCAGGGCTTGATATAGAGGCTATTCCATAACATATTTATTTTATACCTGTTTTCTCTTTTTTGGAAAAGGAGGGTGTAAATGACGTTGGACAGAAAAAACTTTAAAAGATATTTTACTTTTATATTGGCAGCTCCTGTTTTGTTGATGGTTTTACAGCAAACTTCTTTGTTTGGAGGAGTTAAACCTGGCACATATAAGGTAAATATCTCCGCGGACACGATTGAAATTGGAGAGGATACATGGGTATTTTCAGAAAATGGGAATTTCGAGAGTGAAGGCTTAAATATTGAAAGTGAATGGGAAAATACCGGAAACGATACCTTCGAAATCAAAGCAGATAAAAAAGAAATCTCGGATATCATTAATGTGAATTTATTATTGATAGGACTGCTTCCTTCGGATTATTCATTAAACATTAAAACTGTTGATATTTCTGGAACTTCCAAAGGGAATACCATAAAAGGAAAAATTAAAATAAATTCCAGTATCAAAGTTAAAAACCCTATAAAGATAACTTTTAAAACGAATGGAAGTGCTGATTTTAAAGGCGAATGGATACAACCATAATGAATAAGTACGGATGGTGCGCAGGACGCACCCTACTCTGGCTGGAAGGTTTAAATGCCCATCGGTAGGAGCCATCTCCTGATGGCGATTGGCAATTCACAACGGCTTGCAATTGCCACAGGTCGCCAACGGGAGTTGTCACCTACCAAAAACTTTGAAATTTCTATACGTTAAATCAGGCACCCTTTAGTATTGAGATTCCTAAATATTTAAATTATGGATATTGATGTCATAAAACAATTATTAGAAGATTATAAGGCCGGGGAAGTGTCAATACATGACGTCCTGGGAAAGATCAGGGAGTTACCTTATAAGGACATTGGTTTTGCCAAAGTGGATAGTCACCGTAAAATTCGCTGTGGTTTTCCGGAAGTTATTTTTTGTCTCGGCAAGACCCCTGAGCAAGTTGTAAAGATTGTAGAACATATTGTTGCAGGCGAGAATGATATGCTTGCAACCCGCGCGAGTATGGAAATTTATGAGGCCGTTTCCAGAAAATTCCCAGCGGCTGCTTACCATGAACAGGCAAGAACAATTACGATACGAAAGACCCGCCGGAAGCCACACAAAGGATTAATCTTAATCATAACAGCAGGTACCTCTGATATCCCCGTTGCAGAGGAAGCAAGGGTAACGGCAGAGATCATGGGCAATACTGTGCGGGTACTGTATGATGTTGGTGTTGCCGGTATCCATCGGCTTATGAAAAATCACAGTGAATTACTAAAGGCCAGCGTAATCATTGTTGTAGCCGGAATGGAAGGTGCACTGGCAAGTGTCGTAGGAGGTTTGGTAAATTGCCCTGTCATTGGCGTGCCGACAAGTATTGGTTATGGAGCCAGCTTTTATGGAATTGCAGCGCTTTTGTCTATGCTGAATAGTTGCGCCTCCGGTGTATCGGTTGTAAATATTGACAATGGCTTTGGGGCAGCTTATGTTGCCTCTTTGATCAATCAGACAAAAAAGTGAGGGTGATTGCAGAATCTCAGCCACAAAGCACACGGAGTGCATAGAGAAAGATAGAATGGATTCATTAACATCGTTGATAAATTTTGATAAAGTCAGATTTGTTGGTAGAAACAAAAGAATTTCCTCGCGGTGGTCTCCGTGATTAAAAAATTTATTGCAATTCTATGTTTGAAGTAAAGACATTACCAAAGATTCCTTCCAGAAAACCCGATACTCACAAAGGAAACTACGGGAGGGTATTGGTGCTGGCTGGTTCCCGTGGCATGACTGGCGCCGCATGTCTCTGTAGTAACGCAGCTCTGCGTGCCGGAGCCGGGCTTGTAACTCTGGGCATCCCGGAGAGCCTGCACGGAATCGTGGCATCCAAACTAACCTGCGTCATGACGCATCCCTTACCCGAAACCCATGTAAAAACCCTGGCTGAATCGGGACGTCAGGACATCCTCGATTTTTCGCAAAGTTTTGATGTGATTGCCATAGGTCCCGGTCTGTCCCAGTACCTTGAGACGAAGAGACTGGTATTATGGTTATTACAATCTCTGGATAGGCCCATTGTGCTGGATGCTGACGGAATTAATGCTTTGGCAGATAATCCTGAAGTGCTGTATAAGATAAAAAAACAGATTATACTTACACCACATCCTGGAGAAATGGCTCGTCTTCTCGGAATATCTTCTTCACAGGAAATCCAGTCTAAACGTTTAGATGTGTCCAGGACGTTTGTTAAAGACAAGTATAATGTGACCCTCGTATTAAAAGGACATCAGACCGTTGTTATGAATGAAGAGAAGTTCTATATAAATAAGACAGGTAATCCAGGAATGGCCACTGCAGGGGCTGGTGATGTATTGACGGGTATGATTGCAGCCTTTCTGGGGCAAACGTATTCACCCTTTGAGGCTGCACAGGCGGGTGTGTATCTGCATGGTTTGGCAGGCGATCTTGCTGCGCAGGAAATGGGTGAAATTTCGATGATCGCCACGGATATATTGAATAAGTTACCCATGGCATTCCTGACTTATAGAGAAAATACGAGTATATGAAACGATTGCTAATCGTGGTGGTGGTGCTGCTGGGGTGGTTTTCCAATCCCTTACATTCCTTATATGCTGAAAGTGGCGCCTATCATGCCCCAAAAGGCACTGTCAATGAGCAATTGAAGGAAGGGATTGAATATGCAAATCGGTGCATAAATATTTGTATTCACACCTTTGCGGCCCTGGATATCATAAAAGATCTGGAAGCTGCCAGAGATAAAGGCATTCGGGTACGTATCGTAATTTTAGAATATGGTACTGGTGCTAACAATAACAGAGGCCCGCTGGTTGAAACATTACTTCACAGAAAATTCGATACCAGGATCCTTAAGACCCATATTGGCAATGACCAGATACAGGATTTTATTTTATTGGATGACAGGATATTGGTAAGCGGGGCATACAACTGGCTTGCCTACCGGAAAAGAACTATTTGCAATGATGTCTTGTTTCATTACGACCCGGAAAAAATTCGCGCTTACAAGAGCATATTTTATACCCTGTTTACAGAAGGAGAGGCAGCTCCTTTTTTATATAACCGGAATGAATGGGTTGCAACGAAAGATCCTCTTGTCCCTGATATTCCCTCTGACACCTTGAATGCTAATCAAGCAACTCAGGACCATAGCCCTGATAAAGAGCCAACGGCTACCGGGAAATCTTCAGAACCGACTCCGGAGGCAGCGATACCGAAAGATTTTATTGAGATATCTTTTGACGCGTTGGACAAGCAATTGGGAAAGAAAAGTACGTTTTCCCGTTCTGAAAAAAATGAATTGTGGCAGAAGTACAAGGGTAAATATGTCCGGTGGCAGGGGGTCGTGTCTTATAAAGGGATGGGACGTGTAGACTGGAATCGTATCGGAGTAAGTCGTCAACGGAGCAAGAATGCGGAAGTGGAAATCCGGTTTGACTGGAGGATGTTTGAAAAGGTAATGAACGTTAGCGTGGGAAGTACGATTACCTATACCGGCAAATTGGTCTCCCGCTCCGGGATCAACGCCCCTTATCGCCTCGATGACGGAAACATAGAATAATGGGAGGATAGAGTGTGAAAAAGATTACGGCAATTGTAAGAGAGGATCGGTTTGCAATGGTGAAGGACGCTTTATTAGACATCGGATATCCTGGTATGACGGTAACCGAGGTAAAAGGACACGGTCATCAAAAGGGCATTACCGAGCAGTGGCGCGGAAGAACCTTTAGGACAGATCTTTTAAAGAAAATGCAACTGGAAATGGTGGTTATGGACAAGGATGTCGAGAAAATTGTACAATGCATTGTAAAGGAAGCCAAAACAAGCAATATCGGAGATGGAAAGATTTTTATTTCTCCTATTGAAAATGTTATTCGTATTCGTACAGGGGAAAAGGGAGAAAAAGCCATTTAGAGAACTGATGAAATTTTCTGGCATATATTTTGATCCTGGGATTGTCAAGATACTTGCAGAGGGCGGATGTAACCTTGTAAAATGAATCTGCATCTGAAAGATCTCTCAAACATTGTGGTAATAGGCGGAGGACCAGCAGGCAGTTTCTTTGCACACTTTGCTTTAAGACTTGCAAAAAAATACGGTCTTAAGGTTATTGCAACCATTCTCGATGGAAGAGATTTTATTCAAAGGGGTCCTGTTGGTTGTAACATGTGCGCCGGGGTTTTATCTGAAACCCTTATAGAAAAAATGGAAAGCCAAAGGATTATTCTCCCCAAAACACGTGTTCAGCAGGAAATAAATGGCTACTACTTTCAGACCCGGGAACGCGGCATTCAATTACACCATCCTAAACCAGGACATACGCCCAAAATAATAACAGTCTTTCGAGGGAACGGCCCCCGATTTTCAGAATTAACAACCAATATTAGTTTTGATGATTTTCTCCTGAAGCATGTGGCATCTGAAGGAGTAAAAGTCATTCCGGCAGTTGTAGAAGAAATAGAATTGCCGGAACACCCACAGGATCTGGTAAACATCGTTTACAAGGAAGCTGGTGTAAGAAAAAAGATGTCTGCCGATCTCATTGTTGGTGCATTTGGACTCAATACAGCCCTGATAAAGCGGATTGTGGGCAAGGAATTCGGCTACCGGGAACCAAAATCGGTACGGACATGCAATGCAGAACTCTACCTGGGGCGTTCCTTTATTCAAGAGCGCTTTCATAATACCATCTCTGTATTTGCCTTGGGGATGAAACCCATCAAATTTGCCGCCTTTACCCCAAAGGGAGACTACATTACTGTTTCTCTCATCGGAAGAGAAGACATAACAAAGGCCCATTTGATAGAATTCATGAACCATCCAAAGGTACGTGCGCTTCTGCCTGCAGGATGGACACTACCCAAAGATCTCTGTATCTGCTTTCCTAAAATACCGATTACCCACGCAGACCATCCCTATGCGAACAGGTTGGTAATCATCGGGGATGCTAGCATTTCCCGCACCTACAAAAATGGCATTGAATCTGCTTTTGATACTGCACAATTAGCTGCGCATACAATCTTCGAAAGAGGTATTTCTGAAGAAGATTTTAAGAAGGGGTATTACAAACCTGCTTTAAAACTTCTGGCGCAAGATAACTTTTTCGGAAATCTTATATTCAGCATTCATGATTATACCACGTCCCAAAAGCATTTGGTAAATGCACAAATTGATCATCTGGTTAAACGTCAGAATGCCTGGGAATCTATCCAGATTAACAGTATCTTATGGAATATGGTTACCGGCAATGCCAGCTATAAGGAGATTTTTTTCAAGATTATTGATGTACGTCTGCATTTTGCTATGTTCCCCTATATACTTTCTGCGGCTGTAAAGCAATGCCATGATTATTGTAAGAACCGGACACGCATGGAACATGAGAAAAAATTAAAATTATTAAGAAATCTTGGGCTGGGTCCCTTGCATGACGGACAAAGAGTTGCCATAATTGGCGGAGGGCCAGCGGGCGCTAGCTGTGCAATAACCCTTAAGAACCTTGCAAAAAAACGGAACATCAACCTGGACGTTATTATCTTCGAACTGAAAGATTTTGAAGGTGGTATTGAACACAATGAATGTGCGGGAGTTCTTTCTCAACCCATTGAACATATTATTGAGGATAAACTGGAAATCCCTTTTCCCTGGCATCTCGTAAAAAGGGAGGTAGCAGGCTACTATCTCCATACCGATAATCATGTCATCAAGCTTGATGGAGAGGGAGAAATTTCATACGCCCTTCGCAGGATTCAGTTTGATGCCTATCTCCTGCACAAGGCAAAAGAGTCCGGTGCAACCGTTATCAGGAGCAAGGTCACTGACGTAGAAATTGGTAAAGACATGGTTACGGTATATAGCGAGGCAAAACACATACTGGCCGACGTCGTCGTGGGCGCATTTGGCCTTGAAGAAGGCACCCACAGGATATTTGAAAGGGAAACCCCTTACAGGTCACCAAGGTTTTTACTGACCATACTCACCAAATTTCATCCTAAAGGAAAGCATCACAACCTTGAGGATACGGATGGATACATCCATGCCTTTTTGCCTTCGTTAAAAGAAATTGAATTTGGCGCAATTACCCCAAAGGCAGATCACTATACCATCAATATCGCCGGGGCAAAGATTTCCGCCAGGTCTATGGACGAATTCTTACAATTACCCGCTGTTTTAGAAGTGCTCCCCAAAAATTTCAGTGAATCATTGGACAGTCTGGACTACCACCGGGGTTGTTTTCCGATAAAACCGGCCAAACACCTGTATGGAGACAGATATGTCACCATCGGCGATGCGGCCGGCCTCATTCGTCCTTTTAAGGGTAAAGGGGTTAATTCTGCATGCCTGATGGGCATCAAAGCAGCAGAAACTATGATAAATATTGGCATATCCGGAGAGGCATTTCAAACATATGCAGGCAGCTTTAGCGAGGTCATAAAAGACCTTCCCTATGCGCATGCTGTAAGGAGATTTGTTATCTGGGGCGCCTATTATGGTTTTCTGACACCCATTATTCAAATTGCCACAGATCATCCGGCGTGCAAAAAGGCGTTATTCGATAGCGTATCAGGAAAAAAGCCCTATCGAGAGATATTATTCGATACGATCAGTGTAACGGTCGTTCTCAGAATATCCACAGCAATTATTCAGTGGATGGGGAGACGCATGATATCGTTTCACAGCAAATATTTTCTCTCTTAATTGCTTCTCTTCAATGCGAAAAATATTCAAATTAATGGATAAAGAAAAGCACTAACCTCACCACACCTATTATCAAGAGTATAATACCGATAAACTTTGCCAGCTGCTGAACAAAAATCAGCAATATACCTAATCCTATGATAATAAAGGGGCTAGCCCCACCCAGAAAATTCCCTATCCGCTGCGGAATTGATAGTATATCAGGATTTGCTTCCTGCCCGAAAACCACTTTTGCTGTAAAAAATGTTACAAACAATAAAGTAATAAAAAGACGCATCTTCATAGATCGTAGCACAGCTTAGCCACAGCCCCTCCCTTGTTTCCCTCCTTTGCTAAGGAGGTGTTTTAAAAAATTGCCAAAATAGATAGTTTACACAATATACCACAGCAACCTTCTGCCATAGATTTTATTCCAGATTGGAATGCCTTTTATGCATTTCGTTCTCAGAACTATTCAATCTTTTTACCAGCGAAAGAATAACCCCATCCAAGTACACCAGGCACGCCTGTTCAAAGAGCGTGCTGCGAAATTGAATCGACCCATCATTTTTATAATTGGTACTCACTTCCTGTACGGGCAATTCAATAACGATGTCTGCCTGTCCGGCGAGCGGGGAGTTCTTGTGGGAAGTTACTGCAGCTACTGTCGCATTTGCCTTTCTTGCCAATCCGGCAATATAACGGGTAATGTGTGTGCTGCCAGAACTGCTGCAGGCTATCAACAAATCTCCCCTATCGATATTCGGGGTTGTAGCATCACCAACACAGTAAGCATTTAAACCGATATGCGTAAGCCTCATAGCGAAGGTACGAGATACCAATCCCGATCGTCCCTGACCCGTGACAAACACGTTTTTTGCACTAAGGACGTTTGATACGAACTCTTCGTAGGCTTTCTCCTCAATCTTTTTGAGTACAGAGTGGATTTCATCTAAAATAATCTGGGTAATTGCCTTAATCCCTATAGAGCTGCTTCCGATCTTCAATTCATTTTCCCTAAAATACTTGCCAGAATATTACAATCAAGTTATAACCTCCCCCTCATCCCTTCCTTCGCAAGGAGGGGATGAGGGAGAGGTCTTCCACCGATTATTTAAGTAAATACATAAATTTAGTTATCACGCGGAGAAGGACGGTAGCCACACGTCGCATCTCCCTTGGAAATCACGGTAAAATCAATAAAATTTTATCATGTTGTATCCCGTATTTCAAGTAATCATCTCCTCCGACTGCCAACACTTCCGTATATTTATTTTTGTTGCTCTCTCTATTGAGCTGTGTTAAAATTCCTTCCGTTTGAGTATCATAAGCAAATAAAAATTTATTCTTGTATTCCATCATAAAAAGGAGTCTTTGCATGGGAGACCTTCTCGGTAAACTCATTAGCCTTTACGAAATTGCATTGCTCATTAGAATCGTACTCTCATGGGTACCCCACAACCCTTATAACCAGGCAATACAATTCCTCTATAAAATCACTGATCCCGTTTTGAATCCTGTACGCAAGTTCATTCCACCCCTGAGAGGTATAGATTTTTCCCCCGTGATTGTATTTATTGGTTTAGGTATTGTCAAACGGATTGTAGGGGGAATATTTTGATTTACAGCATGTCAAAAGAAGCAAATGGTAAATATATCTATGGCACACAGTAGCCATAACACGATCCCTCCCCCAGCCTCTCTCCCTTCACACGCAGGAGTGAAAAAGCTTATCATCATGGATGTTGATGGCGTCCTGTTTAAAGGACAATTCATTTTACATTTAGCACGCTCCCTTGGAATATTGGTATACGTACGAACGGCAATATTGTGCCTTTTTTTTAATATGGACAAAATATCTATCCGCAAGTTGATCAGCCGGGTATACACACGTTTTAAAGGCGTTACACTGGAACAAGCTCGAATGATTTATAAAAATATTCCCATAATAAAATATGCGAAGGAAACGATTGAGGCACTTCATAACCATGGTTATCTGGTGGTTCTCATAAGCAGTGGTGTGCCGGATCTATTTGTGAAAGACCTTGCGGCCAAACTATTGGCAGATAGCGGACACGGCCTGGAGACCGATACAAACAATAATCAATTAACGGGTAAAGTGTTTGGGAGACTTTCTGAACCCGATGGGAAGGGAGATCTCATCGAAGAGATACTGAGCAAAAACAATCTTACATGGCAGGATACTGTTGTCCTTGTGGATGATCGCAACAATCTTGATATCATGCAGAAAGCAGGTATTACTATCGGTGTCAACGCACATTATGCCGTACGACAGCGGGCGCAGTACTTAATTGACAGCGGAAATCTGTCAGAGGTACTTGATATTATGGATATCGAGGATGCCAATACTTACAAGACCCTGTTTGCGGGTATGAGGAAGCAGCTTACCCATTCGTGGTATCAGGAAATCAGGAGAAAACTCTTGCATATCCTCATTGCATTTGTACCCCTGTTTTCAGGCTTCATTTACCACACAACACTTTTAGTACTTTTTTCCGTATTGGTTGTTTATATGATTTCTGAGTGCCTGAGAGTAAATGGATATTCATTTCCTTTGCTCGGTGGTATAACAAGATCAAGTATTCGTAAATTAGAGGAACGGGGTTTTGCGTTTGGGCCAGTAACCTTGGTTCTGGGCGCCATTCTGTCCCTCCTATTTTTTCCTGCGGTCATAGCAAATATCGTTATTTGGATTGTTGCCTTTGCCGATACAGCTGCTACAATTATAGGCAGGAGTCTCGGCAATCATCGAATTCCTTATAACATGAAAAAAAGCATCGAAGGCTCTTTGGCCGCCTTGCTGGTGGCCTTTCTTTGCGGATCCATTTATTTACCTCTTTTCCCGGCTTTACTTGCCGGATTCTTTTCCAGTATAATTGAGTCATTACCACTGAGGTCGCTGGATAATTTACTCATGCCCGTTGGCACGGGAATTTTATTGGTATGCCTTGGGTACTCATAAAACATTTGCGATAATAAAACTGAAACTCAAGAAATAATGCAAATAAACAACTTTTCATACAAAAAACCAGAACTGATTGCGCCAGCCGGAGACCTTGAAAAACTCAGGACGGTGATTGAATATGGCGCTGATGCTGTCTATGTGGGTGGAGAAGGTTTTAACCTGCGCATGGGAGCTCCCGGTCTGACGTTACCGGAAATTACAGAAGCAACAACCTGGCTCCACGGGCAAAGGAAAAAAATTTATATTGCCCTGAACATCTTTGCCCGCAACTATCATGTTTCTGGCATACGTCCTTATTTAAAAAAGCTAGCTGAAATTCCAGTAGATGCAGTAATCGTTTCAGACCCGGGTATTTTCCTGCTGGTAAGAGAAATTGCACCACATATTCCCATACACCTCAGTACACAGGCTAACACCACCAATTTAAAATCTGTTGAGTTCTGGCATCAACAGGGTGTAAAACGGGTAATCCTTGCCAGGGAACTGACCCTGGGGGAAATTAAAGAAATCACCGGCAATTCTTGTACAGAAACTGAAGTTTTTGTGCATGGCGCCATGTGTATGTCATATTCCGGACGCTGTCTCCTGAGTAGCTTTATGGCAAACCGGCATGCAAATCTGGGAGACTGCTCCCATTCGTGTCGATGGCAATATGTCCTGAAAGAGGAAAAACGACCAAACGAAACATATCCAATTGTGGAAGATGAAAGCGGTACTTTTATCCTGAGTTCCAAGGACCTTTGCATGATTCAACACATACCCGAACTGGTACATGCAGGCGTTGCTGCGTGGAAAATCGAAGGACGTATGAAAAGTCAGTATTATGTCGCAGCGGTGACAAGGGTATACCGGGAGGCGCTGGATCGCTATTTTGCCGATCCTCATGGATATGTGTATGATCCAAAATGGTTGTCTGAGCTTGAAAAGGTAAGCCACAGGGAATATGGAACAGGATTCTTTTTCGGAAATCAAGGCTATAAGAGTCAGACAACGCATCCTGGAAATTCCTATATCAAAGAGTATGATTATCTTGGCATGATTAACAATGTCCTCTCCGATGACGTTGCTGAGGTACTGGTAAAAAACAGGATTTTGGGTAACACTTCCATAGAAGTAATGGGAAGACGTTTGAGTGAGGATTTTACCCAGGTACTGTTGGACATCAAAAACGAATACCATGAGTCTATTGAAACTGCCCACGTGGGGCAAAAGGTACTGATAAAGATGTCACGCCCTGTCCATAAATATTTCATGCTCAGGAAATGTGGATGAAAAGGACGGTAAAGAACGTTGCGAAGAATACGGGTGGTATTTGCCTTATACTTATGGGTTGCATGATGATTTTTACACCAGGCCCTGGGCTATTCACAATCCTGGCAGGATTGTATATCACGAATTTTCCCGGGAAGCCTCTTCTTGTTTCAAAGCTGAGGAAGACAAAATTTTACCATCGATATGTGGTTAAGATTGAATCAAAAATAAAAACAAAATTAAAAAGAAAGAAGATCTAGTAAAGAATGAACATCAAAACACTTATCATAATTGCTCCTATTGTTTTTATAGCAGGATGCGGTTCAACTGATTATTTAAAAAAAATGTCCCCTTTTAAAAAGGATGAAACAACCCTTGAGGCAAAAAAGGGTACACAATCCTCCGGCACGCAGAAAAATGAAGAAATATTTGTATGCGCGGGGGATATTGATGTCACTTATAAAAAATTGGGGGAAGTAAGCCTGGGAGAGTTCGGTTTTTCGGGACACGATATTCTGGCTTCTAAAATAAGAGAAAAGGCCCGTGCTGTTGGCGCACAGGCAGTCATTAATGTCCAGTATGACACGGGGGCTTCGAAATCATGGACAGGATATGGCGAGCTGGGGGGAACTGATTACGGGGTAAGGCACACATCGTGGTGCAAGGGTACGGCAATCGTATTTTTGGAATCCCACAACTCTTTGGGACTTCTGCTAGGTAATCTTACAAAAGAAAACAGGGAGTGGTTTGGATTTAAAAAGGCTCAGACTGGTGTGATTGTCGTTAACGTTATGCCGGGAAGCATTGCAGCAAATGCCGGTATTCAGACAGAAGACCTTATAGCAGAGTGGAATGGTGAAAAAATTGAAAACAAGATACTTCTCAAACAAATGATTGAAAGGACCGCTGGCAGGGAGGTGAAACTCAGCCTGCTTCGTGCCGGGGAAATTAAAATGGTAACCCTATCCGCACCTGCCGCCGGGCAGAGACTGGTTGTGCCGTCTGAACCACCCCCCCCTGTAAAACAAAAGTCGTCTGCAAATGAAAAAACAGAATCTTCCCCATATAAACTTAGCGCAAACACCCCTGAGGTTCACAACGAAATAGGCGATCTCTACCTGAGAAAGGGAATGTATGATGAGGCAATCGAAGAATATAAAAAGGCCATTGAAGCTGACCCAAATTGTGCCATTGCCCATTTCAACCTTAGCATTGTATATGATAAAAAAGGTATGAAAGAAAAAGCCGATGAGGAGTACGCAACATATAAAAGATTAAAACCAAATCGAAAGTAGATGTTATTTGATCATGAACTAACACACCTAATTACAAACAAATATGAAATGAGATTCGTTGCATTTGTCTTATTAATTTTTAGTTTATTTATACTACGGTCGCTGCCTGCCGCAGAACTGCTTAAAAACGGTGACTTCGAATCTGGAGATATTACGGGCTGGAAGTATTGGGAAACCTTTCCGTGGGATGGAGATGGATCTCCTGTAGAATCACCCACCCATGTAACCATCGTTATTCCCGGCACGATTGGGAATCCTATACCACCCACGACAAGCGGCTTCTTCGCTTTGACACAACAGGTTGGCTCCAACGGGACTGCAAGGGGTGGCCTCTATCAGGAAGTTAAGGTAATAGTAAATACCCCCTATATTTTAACTGGTCATCTTGCATTTTATGGCGATGATATCGGAGATTTTACTATCGTAGGAATTTTAGACGGTACGTGGAATCCGGCACTTGCTTTCACCACGATAAATAAAAATTATATCGGTGGTAATACTACTTCATCATGGATGGAATTTTCCCTCATGATCATACCCTCAAAAGACGTAATCACCGTCTTTACAGAAACCAGACAAGACTGGATGCACGGGCATGTTGCAGGATGGTATGACAATCTGAGCCTACGTCCAGTCCCGGAACCAACAAAACTTTTTCCATCACAAAACCCAAAAGATAATTCCGCACGAGAAGAAAAGCAAAAACAAGCCGCCAAATAATAAAGAAATAGATACGTTTCTTTTTGCTCAAGATCACATTTGATGATCGTTAGATAGTAACTTAAGGCCTTTGCCCTACGACACAGTATGAGCTATCCTATTAGTGATCTATTCTGTCTTCTTTTTTTACGTGCCGCTCCCTTTAATCTATAGTCTGTTGAAAAAAGAAAAATTTATAGTACAATTAAAACAAAAATATCTTTTTCACCTTGAATAAATTTCATTGATTTTATATCTGTTCTTTTTGTTTGTCGATGGTTAAAATTTCAAGTGAGGAAACGTTGTATAGCAAAAACAATTTATCAAAAACCTTTTCTTTGTCTGCGTCAGGCATCTATCTTGCTATCTAAATTTACGAGTAACAGGAATAATGGAATAATTCAAGTATAAAAGTTGTTGTAAGTTAGCATAACTTTATAAGTTGAGCAATACTCAACTTATGCTTTTTACGCACGGTTTTAACAAAGTAATGTTACTACTTTAGAAAGCTTGTCCAAAACACAAGACAATAGCTCTTTCTTAGCTAAATTTGTTAAAGGCTGTATCCCGAATTAAAAAAAGTTACAGTTTAAGAGCATGCCTATAAATAATACAAATCATCTTTTTGCATGCACATCCGTTGTTGTCTTTGGTATGCTTCTTACTGCATATCCTTTGCAGGTTGCGATCATCGACAATCGGTTGCTCACAGAATGTGCCCGGTAATGAAAACACATGGCAGGAACTTACTTTGATACACCGAAGCTATAAGCCTTTGGAGGTGACGGTCATGAATGAAAGACCAAGACCATTTGTTCGAATGTTAATCGCAGGCTTCTTTTTTCTTGCCGCAGTTACCCTCAACATTTTATTGCCGCGTTATTGGCACAGTATACCTGAAATCGTTAAGCATTTACTTCTCATCTTCAGCGCAATAATGTGTGTTCATATCCTGGAGTATGCATACCTGTGGTGGGAAATTTTTGGACATATAAGAAGCATCTTAAAAGAAACACTTCAAGCCACCCATCAGCTCATTGATAATAACCGCAGTTCTTTGGAAAAATTTTTACAAACCTCCAACCGGCTCATTTGTGCGGCAGCAACCTGCGGGCTAACAAATATCTATTATTCCCGTAAAGATGTGAAGGGTGATATCTATGATGCTATAGAAAACGCTGAAAACCGGGTATGGCTTCTCGGTGTCACGTTCTCAGAGAATGTTCATCTCGACGAATTGCTTTCTACGCTTAACAAAAAGATTGCGAGCGGGCTTGATGTTAAAATACTTCTGCTTGACGTATTTCGGGATACAGCGGTCTTTAGAACATTGCTCGAAAGCGCTCCCCATGAGGTTGAAAAGATTCTGAATATCGATAGATCAAGGATACAGCCAACAGACCCCTTCTTCCATCAGCGATTGTACAGTGACTTTACCCATACCTTTGACAGGCTTCGAAACTATTCAAATGTCACACCTGTGGTCAGATTTTATGCGCATAATCCAGCCTGCTGGATGATGATTGTAGATAACATAGCCCATTTTCAACCATATACATTTGGGCGAGGCGCAAGCCAGCATTCATTGAATCTGAGTGTTGGCGCCAACATGCCGGTATTCAAATTTCAGATGCAGACGACCGGGAAACCTTTTGAGATACTCGAAGACCATTTCCGGAAATTGTGGCTGACATCCAACGTGGATATGTTTCACATCGAGGCTAGAATAGCAGACCGTAATCGGCTCATTAACGATATATTCAGTTCTCATCTTTCGTGGTTTCAACATGTGTACGAGACACTTCATGCGTCAAGGGAGACTGTACACTATACAATTGACCGAAAATTTCCTCGTCAACCTTGGGAATGGAAGCAGCCGTCGCTGAACGTTTATCTGGAGAACTGTAAAACTACTGCAGATGCAACCATAAATGATTATTCCCGCGAAGGCATCTCTTTAAAAATAGAAGGTACTTTTCCACTGAGCGAAGGACAAATCGTCATTTTACAAGGCACACCTCCACCGGAACCGTTGGCGGCCAATTTCATACTAGATCATTTCCTGAAGATAAAAAAATTTGTAGTCAAGCGAATAGGAGATGGACATCAACCGATCATTGGATTGCAGGCAATTTCTGAAAACGAGAAATATCATGAACAGAATCAAATTGACAGTGTATTAACCGTTTCTTCCGGCTAACGCAGCACGATTACCTGGAGTAAGTGTTCCATATGGAAAGCATTCAAATAAACATCAATCACATCTGGCTTATGGCAGCGGCATGCATGGTATTCTTCATGCAGCTCGGCTTTACCTCCTATGAAGCAGGCTTTGCGCAATCCAAGAATGCCATTAGCGTTTCTATCAGAAACCTGATGGTTACCGTCATAGCTTCTCTGATGTTTTATACCGTTGGATTTGGATTGATGTTTGGCAAAAGCTATGGGGGCTGGATTGGATCAGATCATTTCTTTGCGAGGGGAGTAATGGCACATCAGGGTAATCTGGCCTTCAGCTTTTTCTTTTTCCAACTGGTCTTTGCCGCTACTGCCTCTACCATATTAACTGGCGCCATAGCAGAGCGTTCGAATTTTATTTCTAATGTCGTAGGCGTCGTATTTGTGACGGGCATTATCTATCCGGTTTTCGGCCATTGGACATGGGGGAATCTCTTTTGTCCCGGACAGTCCGGCTGGCTGGGGAAATTGGGGTTTATTGATTTTGCAGGCTCTACCGTGGTACATTCGATTGGGGGATGGTTTGCCCTGGCAGGGGCTGTGGCTGTGGGTCCAAGAATTGGCAAGTATAACCCGGATGGTTCTTCAAACCGAATGGGACTGCATAACATCCCCCTGGCTACACTGGGCACTTTTTTCCTTTGGTTTGGTTGGTTTGGCTTTAATGGCGGGAGCCTTCTGAGGGCTAGCGCTGATATTGGCCTTGTCATTACCAATACGAACCTGGCCCCGGCTGCCTCCGGAGTTTCAGCGCTAATACTGAATTACTCGGTGGAAAGGAAGCTGAACGCCGGAAAACTCTTTACAGCCATACTGGCTGGTCTGGTGGCTATAACGGCAGGATCAAACAGAGTAGGGCCGGATGGCGCAATCTATATTGGTTCAATTGCCGGTATCGTGTCAATCCTGGCCCAGGACTTTATAGAAAAGGTATTAAAGGTTGATGACCCTGTCGCAGCCATTGCAGTTCACGGAGTAGGCGGTGTTATTGGCACCCTCTGCGTTGCGGTCTTTGCTGAAAAATCAACTCTCCTGGCAGTAGACGGCAACCGATTGCACCAGCTCGGTATCCAGGCGGTGGGAGCAGGCGTAGCCTTTCTATGGTCATTTGGACTGGGAATGCTCTTTTTCTGGTGCCTTAAGAAGATCGCAGGTATTCGCGTAAGTCCGGAGGAAGAAAAGAGAGGACTTAATGTTGCCGAATATGAAGACGTGGCTTCATGGCTTGATTTTATGCGTATTACAAGACTTCAAGACCTGAACGTCCTCCTGGAAAAAAGGGTTGAGGAAAGAACAGAGGAGCTTCAGAAGGCAAATATTGCACTCGAAAAGGCCAATAGACTGAAATCAGAGTTTTTGGCGACAATGTCTCACGAACTTCGCACCCCCCTGAATGCCATCATTGGTTTTGCAGAGGTTTTGAGAGACGAAATAACCGGCGCCCTCAATACCGAGCAAAAAGAATACGTAGGTGATATCCATAGCAGCGGACAGCACCTGCTCAGCATGATTAACAGTATCCTTGATCTTTCAAAGATTGAGGCCGGGAAGTTTGAACTCCAGTACGAAGAGTTTTCTGTAGAAAATGCCATCAATGAGGTATTGAACACGATCATGGGATCTTCTCATAAGAAAGGCATTAGCATACGCACCCACGTCCATGAGGACATACCTTCTCTGATGGCGGATAAAGTAAAATTTAAACAGATCATGTTTAATCTGTTATCCAATGCCGTCAAGTTTACTCCTGAGAACGGCAGAATAACAATCAATGCAAGGCTTTCAAACCAGCATGTCCAGATTGCCGTAAGTGACACGGGCATTGGCATTAAATCCGATGATATGAACAAATTATTTGAGGCGTTTCGTCAAGTAGATGGATCATATGCACGCCGATACGAAGGAACAGGCCTTGGTTTGATACTTACTAAACGCCTGGTCGAATTACACGGGGGAAAGATCTGGGCAAAGAGTGAGTATGGAAAAGGGAGTACCTTCACCTTTACGTTGCCCTTAAAACCACAAAAAAAATCTTTCATAAGTATTGAATATGGTTAGCCTTTCTTTTGCCCCATATTTTTCATAATAAAAATATTTTTGTAGGGATGCAAGCATTTTCATAACCCCGGGCAGGGACTGGAACTTGAGCAGGAAGGGTAACACGGTAACACGGTAGCCAAAAGGAAAATTTGGATAAAAAGCCAAATCTCTTCGAAGAAGTCAAAATTAGCCCTGAATTTCTTTACCATCCCTGCCTGATTATCCATCAGCAACCTTTACCAATTTCTCTTGAATAAGCTCATGAATGAGATTAAGAACGCTTTCTCTGGCTTTTTCAGATGAAACATCAAATTAGACTCCAGATCAATCTTTTTCATCTGCTTAAAACCCGTGCCCTCAAGCCATGCCCTATATTCCTGCTCACTGTATGATGCGCCTTCCTCTGTGTCAATAAGCATATTGAGGTTAAAGAGGGCTGCAAACTGGGGATGCGTTTTGGTCTCATCCAGTACAAAATCATGGATTATAATTGACCTTCATTTTTTAAAGCGTCCCAGCATTTCTTGGGTATTTTTTTGTTGTTTTCAGGGCTAAAACTATGTAAGAAATTTGAGACGAGAATGGCATCGTAGGTATTTTTCCAAAATTTTTTTCATCTTTTCTCCTTTTTAAAATCTTGACCCAAAAACCGTTACAAAACGCATTTTCAGCACACATTTTTTCTGTGTTTGAAATTCCTTAACATTAAACTTTCCCTGAAAAGCGGCAAAACGAACGCTAGAATGTTGGCAACAGGAGAGAATTGGTATGAATTATTTCGTAATGCATTTAATTTCAACGACTTATGAATTTACAACGGTAGGTAATGAGAGAAGGTGTTTTATCCAAAAGATATTAGGAAAAGTGTGCCACGGCACACAAATGTAACGTCACATAAGCGTGTCATGACACATTATATGATGTAAGAAACAAATTGTCGGGTAATAATAAAAAACTACAAGAAAACGCAAAAAGCCATCAAGAAGCCCCATATTTTTCATAATAGACGATCTTTTTCAGATCAAATCTTGGTCTTTGGGGTGGGTCTTCCGCAGGATAGCCTATGGGAAGGAGCGCAATGATCTCTACGTTTTTGGGAATTTCGAGTATTTCTTTAACCTTATTATCATCAAACCACCTTACCCAACATGTTCCTAAGCCTAACTCTACAGCCTGGAGTACCATATGTTCAATGGCGACATCCGTATTCCCCGTGGCGGCAATGAGCAGATGCCATTTCATATCGGCGCTCATTGCACCCTTTTTTAATGCTGGGACAAAGACCTCACGGGTCTTCACCGGCAACGCCCCGGCAGCAATGAGTTCGTCAATTCGCTCCGGAAATTCACCAAAAGCCTTGATATCCGCACAGCAGGCAATGATTGCAGGGGCTTGCCCAACGTGACGTTGGTTATATGACGCCGCCTGTAATTTTTGTCTTGTTTCTGAATCTTTTACTACAATAAATCTCCACGGCTGTGTGTTGGACCCTGATGGGGCAAGCCGCGCACTTTCCAAAAGCTGCAATAGTAACTCATCAGATACGGGCTCTGGCTTGAATCTTCTAATACTGCGCCTTTTCCTAATAGCATCTCTAACGTCCATGATCCTTAACTATTCGGCCTCATAAAAATCAAAGAGATAAAAATATAGTTATAAAGTTTTCAGCCTTTTTGCAACTCATTGGCTTTATGGCTACTTTTGGAAATAAAATTTGACAGATTATTTCACAAGGTTTTCTGAATTGCAAGAATTTTATCGTGACAATCACATTAAAACAAGTTGCCAGAAATGAAACGGCTTTTAGTCTATCTGTTTCTGTCCCATCCGTATGGCAGAGCGTCAAAAGCCTTATCCGGACTTTCCACCAGGAAGTTAGACAGGGCAACCAATCAGTGCCCAATTTGTGCTTGACAATTACCGGTAAACAAGTTATCTAAGAAAAATATATTTATTTTCTATTCAATTTCCGTGAGAACCTTGCAAATATTATTTGCAACGGCTTGATCACAAAGAAGATGATTCAGGTTGTATTTGGAATAAATTATGATGAAAATTGACATTAACAAATCAGTTTTGGAACTTGTTGAAGGCGATATTACCAGGCAAGATACGGATGCTATTGTTAATGCCGCAAACACGAGTCTTTTGGGTGGTGGCGGGGTGGATGGCGCAATCCACAGTGCGGGTGGCCCTAAAATATTGGAGGAATGCAGAAAATTGGGAGGGTGTCCGACTGGTGAAGCACGCATTACTACAGGAGGAAATCTGAAGGCGAGGTATGTAATCCATACCGTCGGACCCGTTTACCACGATGGCAAACAGCATGAGGCGGAATTACTGGCAAATGCGTATAAAAATAGTCTAATCCTTGCCTCTCACCATAAACTCAGGAGCGTGGCATTTCCTTCCCTTAGTACCGGAGCTTATGGTTACCCGATGAATGAAGCGGCAATAATAGCGTTGAAAACTGTAGTAGACTATGTAAAAATTCATCCTGAAATCCATCTGGTGCGCTTTGTCCTGTTTGGTTCAAAGGCATATCAAACTTACGAAAAAGCCTTACAAGAACTCATAAAATAGAGCACGTGTTTATCAATAAAAAAGAGATTATTCTTAACATCAACAGAATCATCTTTTCGAGCCTGGATATTCGGGATGTTTACCAGACAATGAGTCGGGAACTTTCAAAAGTAATTGATTTTGACCGACTGAGTGTTACCCTTATTACGGAAGATAATAATTTATACGAGAACTTTGTGCTATCAAAAGATTATGAATATACAGCACTCAAGGAAGGTGTCTTCTATCCCATGGAAGGAAGCCTGATGAAACGAGTCGTGCAATTCCGCGAGCCCGTGCTCGTTGATGACACATCGAAAGGCCGTTTTCTTACTGATACCGTATTGTTTAAAGAAGGAATCCGTTCAAGGCTTGGATACCCACTTGAGTATAAAGGAAACGTAATAGGCAGTGTAAATTTTGGGAGCAAACGAAGGGACTATTATTCAAAGAAGCATATCAATTTTTTCTCACAAATTGCCCCTCAGTTATCTATGGCAATTGAGAATACTCGGTTATTTAATAAGATTAAAGAAGCAGAGGAAAAATACAGAACAGTTATCGAGAGTTCTCCGGATATTATTTTTGAGTGTACAAGGAACGGAGAGTTTTCTCTCATGAGTCCCTCGGTGGAAAAGATCACAGGATACTCCGTAGATCAGTTTTATAACAACCGTGGCTATGGACTCTCCTTATGTCATGATGAGGATAAGGAAAGGGTACAGCATGAAATCCTCCAGATATTACATGGATTAAAAAATAGTCTGATGGATCTTGAGTTTCGGGTTATTCATAAACAGGGGCAGATGATATGGTTATCCATCGAAGTGCTTCCCATTAAGGAAGGGGATAACGTCATTGGCATCGAAGGTTTTTGTCGCGACATCACGGAGAGGAAAAAATTGGATGAATTGAAAGATACTCTGATTCGCGATGTCACACACGAGCTAAAGACCCCTGTTGCAAAGATTGAAATGGCTATTGATATGTTTGAACGTTCTATGAAGACAGGAAATACCAGTATGTTTGCAAGGGGATTTCAAATTCAAGATATCCTGAGAAACAATGTCAATCGTCTGAAAAACAGCATCAAAAATATCCTTGATATATCCAAATTAGAATCGGGAATGGAGCCATTAAAATTATCCGATGTTTCACTCATTGACCTGGTGAAACAAATTATTAACGAAATGGCAGATACTGCCGGTAAAAAAGGGAATGCTCTCATTCACCGGCTACCTTCCGATATTCCCGTTATTCATGCAGACCGGGATAAGATGTATCGCCTGATAATCCACCTGGTGGATAACGCCATAAAGTTCACAGAACATGGGAAAATCAGCATATCAGCAAGGGTACTCCCGGATGCCATAGAATTAACGGTAGAAGACACAGGCAAGGGATTGGATGACGAAACAAAAAAACGGGTATTCGAAAAATTTTATAAAGAAATACCTTCAGCATATGGATCAGGAATCGGTCTTGCTATCTGCAAAAATATTGTACAGATACATAAGGGCAGGATTTGGGTTGAGTCTGAAGGAAAGGGAAAGGGGTCGCGGTTCAAATTTACCTTACCAATAACTGCAGAACATAAATCAGGTTCTATGAATCAGCCTGGAATGACTGCACAATAAGAAAACAGAGATGTGATAAAAAATATGAATATTGAAATCCGGCATCGACGCCCCTTCTGCCCGGAGATAAAAACAGTGCAGAAAATTTCGTTTGCACCATACACGTATAAAAATTTTTTCAAAGGAGTTGGAGAAGAATGAAAGAGTTATTAATCATGGAAGACGACCTGGAAATGCAGGAATTTTATCAGGACATGTTGCAAGGGGAACAATTTGCCGTTACCCTTGCTTCAAATGCGGATGAGGGGTTGAAAAAAACGAAGGAAAAAAAATATGATTTGATAATCCTGGATATTTTGATGGAAGGGATTACCGGTGACAGAGTTTTTGCGATGCTGAGAAAAGACAGCCGGTACAGAGAAGTGCCTATTATTATGGCCTCAGCACTTGATGAAAAAACGTACCGGTGCTTTCAGGCGTTAGGAAATGTCTCATTTTTGGAAAAACCGTTTAATAAAGAAAAACTTTTAGCTGAGATATCAAAAAGACTGGAAAACCACAAATAATGAGAAAGGAGAAATGCAATGAAAAGAGTCGGGCACTGGAGTAAGAACCCAAAAGGAATATTTTTTGATGAAAGCCATACGCTGAAAACATATTGGGATGAGGAAAAATACTGTTTCCGATGCGGAAATTGCAATACAGAAGTTAAAGAGGGTGTCGTTTGCAAATGTGCAAAAAAATGAATACCATATCTGTAGAGACGTATGCAATACGTCTCTACCTTATTCTGTCTCTTTTTTCAGTCTTTCGACCACTTCCCTGATGACCTTGCTTGCTACTTCAATTTCGTCCTTATATGGCGCAGTTTCATTCGCTTCTAAAGACCACAGAACCTTCCCATTTTGTGTATCAATGCATTCTGCCGTAAAAGACACAACTCCCCGTTCGTAGACCGGCATACTTGATAAGTCAAAGGCATGTATCTTACCAATAACCACTGCATCCACCTTCAATATCTTTCCCAGGGCTTTGTAATCCCTCTGCCTGACCAGTTCCGACTCCACGTCACCTCCGCTCCTTATCTTACCCTTGACCTCTGAGCGCGGTAAAATTTCAAATTTATCCCATCCTGATAACTCACTAACCATTAAATCCGCAAGTATCTCTCCTGCATCCGGATTACTCATTGTTTTTATGAAAAAACCATTCACTGCCTTGTCCTGGATAATTTTATCATCAAAGCGCATCACGGCCACGGTCTTTATATCACGAGAAGAAATATCTAAGGCTACGTCTATCACACTCGTGGAAATTGTCTTACATCCAAGACATAAAATACATAACATCAGGGCCAAAGATATCGTTAGTCTATTCATAAACCCTCCGTAAAAGCCCAATTCTTTTTCCCCCAATTCCATTTGTACTGTCCCCGCTATCTCTCACAACCCACTTATCTCCATCCAGCAATATCACGGTATATATACAATTAAGCCTATACAACTCTTTTATAAAAATATATTTTCATGAGGTCAATAAAAAACTATAAAAATATTTACTGTTCATTCAGTAACAAACTCAGTTTTATCTTGCGAATATTCCCTGAAGGGCTTATATTTACAGTAAAAAGAGTTATTACTTTGAAAAATCTGGTACGCATGGTGGTAAGGTCTTTGAGCTAACAAAAAAGCGTATTATTTTTATACTATATTGCCATTGAAAATCCATTAAGAGCGGTAAAGGTTTGATAATGAAGTATTTTTTGTCGTTATTAATAGTATGTCTAGCATCTTCCTTGAGCTATGGCCAAGCGCAGGAAATCCATGAAAAATTTCAATATAAGGCATCACAATTTTTATATGAAGAAAAATGCTCAAAATGCCATACACTTGAGCGAGTATTCGCGGAACCTAAAACTAAAAATGAATGGAGAATTTGTATCACTCGGATGATGGGAAAAAACCCGTTATGGATTACAGCAGAGGAGGGCGCACTGATAATTGATGAAATCGTTAATGGAAGAAAGGATACGATAGTTGCAACATCTCAAACGAAAAAATACGCTGACGTCCAAGTACTTTTTATTGACCGGTGTACAAGGTGTCATACAGTAAACAGAGTTTTGAAGCAAAACAAGACAAGAGAAGAGTGGCAGGAAACTATATTGCGGATGCGCGACAATGCACCTGAATTATTCCTGGATGAAGACATTCCGATCCTTACAGAGTACCTTACCGAAAGGGGGAAAATGATGCGAGATGATGTAGCTGCTCAGATCATGGTGGAAAAATGCCTTGTATGTCATGAAGTGGGCAGGATCCTGTTAGAGCGAAAATCCAGGAAGGGTTGGGAAGATTGTGTTGTAGATATGCGTGTGCTGGCCAGGCAAAAGTTTCAAAAAGACTGGTTCAGCAGTGATGAATTCAATCTCATCGTTGATCTGCTTGTAAAGACGCAGGGGTCTTGAAAAGATTTATTTATGGCCTCATAATTTCGCATTCTGCGCGAAGTTCACTTCCTATACTTCGTAGTCATTTTGCCTTGTAAAAATAAGCCTTTCGTGGTATATTTCAAATTAAATCCTTTAAGGAAAAAACGAAAATGTTCAATAAAAAATATTCGTCTCCATATCGTATGCGTTTATAATTCCACTTTACCCATGCAAATACTAACGTAATTCTCAAATATGTAGAATTGATGTACGAAATGTTTGCTAAATACAGTATGATGATTGTTTTAGAAGTATTAAAATGTGTCTGAAAAAGATCTTAGATAAAGCGAATAATTAATAAGGTTGGGTTAAACGAACAGAGTGGATCAAATGAACTTTTTTGCTTCAAAAGTGGGTAAGAACTGTTATAAATTGCCATTTTTTGCACTTGTTTTGTCGCTTTTTAGCTCATAAAGTAGGGAATAAATCTCACGAAATAGGGTGAAATTGCCCATTTGGCCCAGTCTGAAAGTGAAGCCCAACATTCTTTATGCTACGCAACTTGTGTCTGGGGTTTTAAATGAACCTTAAACTTATTGAAGAATTTTCGAATATTATTGTTAGTTACTCCATCTCTGAGTATAAGCATTAAAAGCATCTGTAGAAATAATTACTGAAATTTAACGAAATATATCTTATGAAAATTACCTTTCTCGTACCACCACCCATTGATGGAAATATTCCTGAACGGGTTGCCGGTTGTGCCTATTTGCTCTATTATGTCCCAAACATCTTTCTCCTGAGTGCTGCCGCCATCCTGGAAAAGGAGGGTTATAAAGTTAAATACATTGAAACGACAATCAAAAAGTGGGATAGGGGACACTTTCTCACATTTTTGAAGGAAGATTTAAGTGATGTATATTGCTTCTATTCTGTTAATCTCTCTCAAAAAACCGATATGCAGGCACTCATGGATATTCGCGAGATAAGAGGGAAGGTACCAATCGTATTTTTTGGCCCTGCACCATCCGACAGACCTGGAGAATTTGTTATAGATGAAGACACCTATGTTGTCAGAGGTGAACCAGAATATACCATGCTTGAGCTCGTGAAGGCCTTAGAGGCAAAATCAAATATTAGAGGTATAGAAAGCGTCTCTTTTAGAAACAATGATGAAATCATTCATAATGTTAACAGGGAACCGATAGAAGACCTGGATGCGATCCCCTTTCCAACCAGACACCTCCTGGAAGAAAGGGATGCCTATTATAATCCGAAGCTAGGAAAAAGGCCCTTTACGGCTGTTTGTACATCAAGGGGTTGCTCGTATCGGTGTATCTATTGTGTTCCATCTTCTTTAAGCTTCTCGCGGGAACTTGAATACAAACACCATGTTGGTAGGAAACCACCAGTGAGAAAGCGGTCACCTGAAAATATTATCGAAGAATTCAAATTGCTAAAATCTCAAGGTTACAAGGCTGCAAATATTCAGGATGACCAGTTTGTATGGGGAGAAGAACGAACTGTAAAAATATGTGAAGGAATCAAAGACCTGGGTATCGTGTGGGGTTGCTCTGCAAGGTCAGATCATCTAAATGAGCCTATTGTGAAGGCCATGGCGGAGGCACATTGCAAGTTTATCGATCTCGGCGTTGAATCATTTAATCAAGAGATACTGGATTATGTCAGGAAAGACATTGATGTCAGGAAGAATGAAGAAGCCATAAAATTGGTCAAGAAATACGGTATTAATGCAAAGATCAATATCATGTTTGGCGCATCTCCACTGGAGACAATGGACACCATAAAAAAGAACAGGGAAGAGGTCAAACGGCTGAAGGTTGACCAGGTCATGTATAATATCGCCAACCCTTTCCCCGGTACGGAATTTTATAAAATTGCCAAAGAAAACAAACTCTTTGTTTATGGAGATTATAAGCCTGTCAATGTAGCAAAGGAGGCCAATATCGCCTATCCTCATCTTGGCAAGGCTGACTTAGAAAATGCCGTACGACGTGCCAATTTTGAATTTTTTTTAACGCCCCGTTTTATTCTGAAAAACATACGGCGATTAGGTTCCCTGGATTCCTTAAAGGCCATCTTCAGAAAGCTCTTTTAGAGACATGATTTTATGTACAACAACTCCCAAAAAAGTATACATATTTTTCATCCTCCCCTGCACTCCTCACGTCAAACGAGGGGAATCCTGAGCTTTCTGGACAGTTCCAAAGATAGAGAAAAAATTCCCTCTCCCACAAGGGGAGAGGGCTAGGGTGAGGGGATTTTTGATGAAATTTTCCATCCTCGTTCCTGCATACAATGAAGAACAACCCATCTCATCCTGTCTCAATTCCCTCACTTCGCTTACTTACGGCGATAAGGAAATCATTGTTATTGACGATGCCTCGACTGATAGTACTGTTCAGTCTGTAGAGAGATTTTTGGATAAAGGGGTAATTTTGGCCAGGCGGAAAAAAAACGGCGGAAGGGCTGCTGCCCTGAACTCCGGGTTGCAAAAGGCTACAGGTGACATTATTATCACAACGGATGCCGATACAGTTGTACCCGCTGATTGGTTACAAAGGTTTAAATCACATTTTAAACGACAAGGTGTCATTGCAGTAGGTGGAGCTTATCAGTCTCATAACAAGGATAAACCATTGGCAAATGCGACGAGTGTCCTGGATCAAATATTGAATGGGGTCTTTAGGAAGTCGCTTGTGCCCAATAAGCTGTCTGGCGTAAATTCAGCTATTCGTAGAAATGCACTATTAGATTTAGGAGGTTTTAACGAAAATTCATGGTGGAGTGAGGATTCTGAGTTAGGATGGAAATTACGGAGGGTAGGTACGGTTGTTTATGATCCCAACAATATTGTGAGTACCCAATATCCAGATACATGGTCAGGTATCTGGAGGAGAAAGTTTTACTGGGGATATGCAATGGGCCTGAAATTTCGTGAACAAATGCCATTTAATATAAAACTATGGATACGACCTATGTTATTCATGGCGCTTTTTCTAAGCCTCTTAACATTTCTGGTAACGATACCGTATGGAATACGCATGTATTTCGTGCCAGGTTTGATCTTCTTACTTTTATTAAATTTATTGACACTCATTTACGTTCCATTAGGTGCCGTCGTTATGGCTAGAAATAGAGATCGTGCATCGTTAAAAACATTACCTGTGCTTGCAGTTTTACCCCTCGTACGTGAGTTTGCGTATGTATTTGGCATGTGTCTGGGTTTTTGTAAAGGCAGGGTGGGTTCAATAAAGCCTTCGTGGAAGGAAAAAACAAACTACAAAGATACAGAGGACACAGAGAAAAAAATATTAATTTAATTATGATAAGAGTGAACGGCTGTCTGCCTTACTTTACGAAGGACAACTTATGACAAAAAAAACCAAGAAAACAACAAAGGGACTTTCTTACAGAGATGCTGGTGTTGATATTGACACAAAAGGTCAATTTACCACAGATATTTACTCAAAAATGAAAACGACCTTCAGTCCGAGGGTAATTGAAAATCCTGATGGATTTGGCGGACTATTTGCGCTAAATTCTCGACTTAAGAAATATCGCCAACCCGTACTCGTCTCCTCCACCGACGGTGTGGGTACCAAATTAAAAATTGCCTTTATGATGAATAAACACGATACCATCGGAATCGATCTTGTGGCCATGTGTGTAAATGACATCATTGTATTGGGGGCAGAGCCCCTATTTCTCCTGGATTATCTGGCAAGTAGCAAGATTGTACCGAAGGTCCTGCACGAAGTAATAGATGGTATTGCAGAAGGATGTCGCCAGTCAGGTTGCGCCCTCATTGGCGGTGAAACACCAGAAATGCCAGGGTTTTATCATGATAGCGAATATGACATCGCAGGTTTTGTGGTTGGTGTCGTTGAAAAGGACAAGATTATCAATGGCAAAACAATAAAACCCGGAGATATGGTGATAGGTTTAAGTTCGAGCGGTATCCACAGCAATGGGTTTTCTCTTGTAAGAAAGGTTTTCTTTGACAAAGCAAAGATGAAAACAACCCAGAGTCTTAGTAAATACGGATTGAATACTACCCTGGGAGCAGAATTGATAAAACCAACTAAAATCTACGTGAAATCGATTTTGAAAGTGTTGAATAAACATAAGACTAAGAAGATCGTAAAGGGGATGGCTCATATTACAGGGGGCGGGCTCCTGGAAAATATACCTCGTATCTTACCGGAAGGTTGTGCTGTTCAGCTGGAAAGAAATAGATGGGACGTTCCGAAGATATTTGACATCATCCAGAATGTAGGTGGCGTTAATGATCAGGAAATGCTTCGTGTATTTAACATGGGTATTGGGATGGTATTGATGGTATCCAAATCAGATGCCGAAACTCTCTTAGATGATCTTAGACATGCAAAAGAACCAGGAATGGTTATTGGTGAAGTTACGAGAGGAGATAGGATTGTACACATTGTATGAAAGAATTTACTCAATACCTTAACGTGGCATAGCCACAACAAAATTGGGAAAAAAGTTTTAACACGGTAACAGTTATGAATATAGACATGGATAAATTTGAGGAAGGCATCAAATTCTTCAATGAAGGGAATTATTTCGAAGCCCATGAAACATGGGAAGATCAATGGCGTGGTATTGAAAACTCACCCGAAAAATATTTCATTCAAGGATTGATCATGGTTGCGGTAGCACTCCATCACTACAAACGGAAAAATTATATCGGAACTTCAAGACTTCTCGAAAAAGGCATTAAACTTTTAAAAAAATTGGAAGGGATAAAAATAAAAATTGATCTGGATGATTTCCTGAAAGAGATAGTCACGTTTCAGGGAAAAGTTAAGTCATCCCAAAAATGCATATCAGATAAGGAACTCCCAAGAATTAAAAGACTATAGAATGGTTAATATTTTAACGCTAAGGAACGGTAAAATGGCAAAGAACTATATTCATGTTTTAAAAATATACCTGCAATGGCTGATAATATTGGCAAGACGGATTTTATCTCTCTGTCAGTTGGCCTTTACAGGTTTATCTTTTGCTGTTGCCGTAGTTTGTAATTTCAGTATCTCAAGCTGCCCTTGCCGCGCATAATCAATTGCTTCACCCAGTATACGTGCGGCTTCTTGTGGAGCGTGGAAACCCATTGAATTTTCTGCTGCCACAAAGTCCAGTCGCCACTGCGCCTTACGGTGTAAGGTTTGCGCCGCTTTCAATTGTTCCTCAGGTATACCAGATTCTTGCGCCCGTTGTACATCATGAATAAGGGCAACCACCGCGACCTCAGCACGAACCATTAAGTCTCTTGTGCGGTCCTGAATCAATTCAACACGCGACTTAAGTTCCGATTCGCTAAAATGATGACAGGTTTGACATGCATTGGAAACGTTCAATAACGGACTGCGCACATTGTGGTCGCTGATTTTGATTGCTCCGTCCCGTTTGTAAGGCATATGGCAGTCCGCACATGCCACACCGCTACGGGCATGAATCCCCTGACTCCACATTTCAAATTCAGGATGCTGGGCTTTGAGTACCGGCGCACCGGTAGCTTTGTGAGTCCAATCTTTAAAGCCCGTTTCATCATAATAGCCTTCGATCTGGTCTACCCTCATACCTTTTTGCCAGGGATACGTTAAGAGTTTCCCTTCGCCTTTAAAGTAATACTCAACATGGCATTGGCCACAGGCAAATGAACGCATCTCCTGTCGTGTCGCCATCACATTAACATCATACTCAGCTTTACGCCCTTCTTTACGCCAGCGTTCAATGCTGGGTAAATGGGGTAATGGATAATCCGATCTGGCTAACTCTCGAATCGCATTGAGAAAGGCAGGCCTGGTAACGCGTAATTGCATGGTCTCCGGATCATGGCAATCAATACAGGAGACAGGATGGGAGACCA
This sequence comes from Candidatus Brocadia sinica JPN1, assembly GCF_000949635.1. Lineage (NCBI taxonomy): Bacteria > Pseudomonadati > Planctomycetota > Candidatus Brocadiia > Candidatus Brocadiales > Candidatus Brocadiaceae > Candidatus Brocadia > Candidatus Brocadia sinica. The sequence continues at coordinate 3,833,463 of NZ_BAFN01000001.1, read as the reverse complement.
TCTTGCGCGCCTCATCATATGGCATGGCACAGACTATTTCAAAACCTTTCATAATTTGCTCTTGCCGATGTGCTTTATCCGCAGGTATACCTGCCTGAATGCCAGCCTCCCGGTAAGCAGGCAGGACAGATGAATGACAATGCAGACATGCGCCCGGTTGTTTGACAATTTTAATCCGTTCCGTTATATCCTGATCAGAGAGCATGTAGGCATGGCCCCGATCCTCACGATAATCCACACCAAAGGCATAGCCTTTAAAGATTTCACGCCAGTGCGGGTCTTCTTCAAGCTTATTGAAGGCATCACTTCCACCGTGTCTGGTCCGTTCTGTATCGACTGTCCGGCGATAACCATCGTATTGACGCGGGTAATTTTTACCCCAGATAACAGGGTCAACGGTATCCTCAGTCACTTCCACCACGCGAAATACATGCTGCTTCGCCTCTTCTTTGCGCCGGGTAACGTTTTTTAACAGAAGAATAACTCCCACCGTTGCAACTGCAACTACAACAATTATTAGCAGATAGAAAATCTTCGTACTAGCTCGAAAATGAACTGGCGATTGACGATTCATGGCTTTGTTTCTCCTCAATCTAGCGCGACGGACCGTGACCGACGCTGCTGTGACAATGGATACAATCCAACATTTGCCTATCGTTGCCCGGGTGAGTAGCTATCTCGCTCACGAACTCCCCGTGGCAATACAGACAATTCTTTTGTAAAATGGCACGGTTTTTTGACAGGATCCGAATTGGCTCACTGAAATCCTGCAAGGTAAAACCCTTCGAATGCCAGAAACCGTTTTTTAGTTTTGTGATATATTTTGGCACGAACTCATGTGGTATATGGCAATCGTTGCATGTTGCAACGGCATGATGACTCGCTTTTTGCCATCCATCATATTGTTCACGCATGATATGGCAGTTAACGCAAGCCTTCGGATCGTTCGATAGATAGGATGCCCCATTTGCATAGTAAAATGTGTATCCGCATAAACCGATAAATATTCCCACACAACAACACAGGAAAATAATGCATAAATTTAAACCCGACAGAATTCTCATCGTTCCTCACATTTTTGAGTTGGTGTGAATACACTGAATTTTTTGTGCTGTGAAAGATTATTAACTACTTTTTTGGTAAAAGCGCAAGAAAATAATCTGATTTATTTGACAAGCAATAGCATAATATCCATCACGTTTGTTTTTGTTGGGCCAGTAACGATCTGGTCATTCAACCCTTTAAAAACGAATACGAATTATTATCGTCAAGATATGCTTCTGGATGCTAATCTCTTTGCACGCGTAACGGTAACACCATCTGCAATGGCCCCGGCAGCATCCGTGTTTCCGTCTATACCATCAGTACCCGCGCTGAGAACAACCGTATTTTCCAATCCGTTAATCTCGATTTGCTACGGGAATTCTGTGAAACAATTTATACTTCTTCAAAATCTTTTCACAATCTAAAAAGGTGCTGTGGTCTGGCGATATCAGTCCAGATGCAATGGTATCAAGTTGATTATCCACTACATCTGATAATATTAGTGATGCGATCTTAGCCTTACACATTTTTACTAAACGCCCTCCTTTTACCTGCGAAACATGCTTCCGTACGGCAACTCAAATAAAGCCGACCCACCTCCAGAGATCAGACATATGACAGGATCGCTTTCCCTTGCATCTCTTAAAAGATGAATGATTTCAATTGTGCCTTTTATCCCTGACTCGTCCGGAATCGGATGCCCTGCCATATTAATTTTGACAATCCTGCATGGAGCATCATAACCATATCGTACATTAACAATACCCGCCTTTATCCTTTCCCCCAGCAATTCTTCAAGCGTTACAGCCATGAAACCACTAACCTTGCCAAATCCAACGACATAAATATCCTTATAAGTATTAAGATAATACACCATTTTCCCCATTTTCAGGAAACCACCTGCGAGACAAATATGCCTGCGCATACAAACGTCAGTCTCTACCGCTCGTAGTCCTGCATAAAATATTTCTCGCGCATGTGTCTGTACAGGATTCAATTGCTTCATCATAAAAAGGTAATAGTAAAATTCTAAATAGGCGATAACAAAAAAGGGTTAGGTAACATCCATTACCCAACCCCTTTCGAACAGCAATTAAGGCTTCTGCTATCCCTTAACCGACTGGTGCAAAATCTCCTGTAGGACTGCCATCGTTATTATATATTGTCGGCATGTAGAACGTGTTTTCTGCTGCCTGATCTATCTTCTGGTTGCACTTTGGACATCGCCTGTTGTGAGGGCCCCTGCTAATAAATTTTTTCCCACACATGAGACAACTTCTTTCCGCCTTGTCAGTATAGACATTTTTTAGAGAAAGGTTTTTTTCATTGTATTTTTTTAAGGTTTTACGCTTTGATTTTTCTTTATGCTGGACACTCATCATGAACTCCTCAAAAGGTTAGGAAAAGTAAATTACAATCGATTTACAAAACAAAACTCTGTACAATATTGTTCCAAATATTTATATTTTGACATATTCAATCCACAAACAAAGACAGCCTTACTGCAAAGATATTCTATGAAACATCTTCGGCAGTAAGGCTGTCTTTATATTTTTCCTGTCATAGCAGGAAAATATTTTAAAGATCCTTTACTTTGCGTCCCCTGGTTACCCAGGGTTTGCCTTTATCTGAAAGTATACTATGATTTATTGAAAATAGCTTTTATTTAGCAATTATTTTAATCTTATAACGTTCTATGTCAAGGAAAATATTACAAAGCCGTAAATCGACCTAACCTGCCGGAAAATATGGCCTTACCAGTTTAACCCTTACAAAAATATTTACACTGATGTTTCACCATTCTTCCCGCTTTATAATACACCAGAATTTTCATGAAAAATTATTGTTTTTCCTTGTATTTCAATATATAAAACGTATAATACGTAAACTTGAATTGATGTGAACAGTACTAAATTCATCAACGGGGCGTAGCGCAGTTTGGCTAGCGCGCCTGCCTTGGGAGCAGGAGGTCGGAGGTTCAAATCCTCTCGCCCCGACCACTAAAGCAGCTGCATGATCGCCCCCCCCCTTTCACTTTATACTTATAGATAAATTTTTGGATTAGATCTACGATGCCGTCTCTGCGTGTATTTCAGTTTTACGCTATGCAAAAAAGCTGCGCCTATATAAAATACGACTTACCTATTTTGATTTTTTAGATTTTCCTACTTTTTTTGAAACGGCCTTCTTGACTGCCTTCTTTTGTTTTGGTATAGCCGATGGACGGCAAAGCATGTCGCGTTTGGAGGCAAGCCGACCACATGAATCACAGATGTACTTTAAATTAACGATCTGAGGTGCACATACGTGCCGGGGATCACCAGTTACTGTACCGCAAAATTTGCAACTAACAACCTTCTTGGCGGGTACTGGATTACAAAGGTGACCTTTATTTGTCGTTACCAAACCACATGTCTCACACGTATAAACATTTTCCATAACGCCCCTCTCTTTCTATCCGGTTTGTTCCTGATTGGGTTTATATAACATATCAATGCATTTTACCACATCTTCTTCATTTTGAAAGACTTTTCTGAGAAAGGGAATAGCCTCCTTAACATTCCCTTTTTTTAAAAATACCAAACCAAGATTACCATACGCGGCCATTAGTTGTTCATCTATTTGAATAGACTTCTTGTATTGCTCAATAGCTAAATCGTAATTTTCATTCCTGTAATAAACTGTTCCCAAATTATTGTGAAGTGCCGCATTTTCGGGATTACTATTTATGAGTATCTTATATTCTGTTATTGCACGACTAAAATCGCCCTTCTGTTTATACGCCAGCGCAAGAGCGGCTCTAATCTCATAATTGGAGGGATATTCATTAATTGCCTGATTGTAAATTGCAATGGCCCTGTCATATTCCATTAAATCAAAGGCCCTGTTTCCCCTCAATAAGAAACGGATGTCAGGCGGGGTATTTGTTGCCCAGCACCAAACAAGCGTTGATAAGGTTATCAAACCCACGGTCAAAAACTTTCTTTTTTGTTGGATAATTTCTGACATAGGTACGTGCTTACGCTCTAAGTATCTCATAATGAAAATACCCAGGCATAACCCCCATGCAGCGCCAAGAAATGTCTGAAAACTCCCCAGCCACTTTTGGGTGTAATACGCAACAATTAATCCACAGAAGATAAGGAAAAAGTCGCAATACCAGCCATAATTACCTTGCCTGGGAATCAACCATTCAATTCGACGGGTAATTGAAATCACATTTAACCCCCATCGGTAACTCAACGTACCATTTGGACAGGCATTTTTACAGGCAAGGCAGCGAATACAATTTGTATTTACGACAGCATTGTGCTGAGCAATCTCCTCATGCACCGGGATTCCCATAGTGCAACTCCTGGTACAGATCAGACAGCCCTTGCACTCATTAACCTTTCGAATACGCCAGAAACTGAAATTATCAAAGAACGCAAGCATGGGTGCCCAAGGGCACACGTATCTACAAAATGCCCTCGATCCCAGAAGATAGATAAACAGAAAGGCATCAAATACGATAAAGGATACGATAATGAAAGGATTTCTTGGAAGATCTACGGTCATTACCTGCGTATCATTGAATCCTATGCGAAACTGGGGATAACCGTAAATAAACCAAAATTCAAAAATTACCATTAATGTTTTCAGAAGAAAGACGTATTGGATGATACTTGCTTTGGAGTGGATGATTTGCGGATTTATTCCAACTTTATGAAGAATTTTTAAGGCAAGTTCCTGAAAGAAGGCAAAGTGACATCCCCACCCGCAAAATAGCCTCCCAAAAAAGATCGTTAGAAATATTACAAAAATGAAAAATGCAGCCGCGGAATTTAGCAAGCCCATTCCGAAAAGGCTAACAATTCCATTCAAACTAAATGTCCCGACTTTTTGATAGCCAAATTTATACCATAGAATGACATGGACAGCGATTAATACGTTTATCAAAAACAGGACTAAGAATCTTTTCTTATTGACGTTCATAGTCACAGCTTGAGCGACATAATTATCCGTACTTATAAACGATGATAAGACTATTCAGTCTCATCATTAATATCATCACTATCTTCCATCATCAACGTGATCTTCGAACTTCCCGAGTTCTTAACACCCACCTTGTATGTATAAAAACCTGGCCTGCCAAGTGTGTCATCAATATATGCCAAAAATGTGCTTTCTCTGGGAATGGTAAACTCCGCATCTTCTTTTCCGCTCCTGATGCCGGAAAGCTCAAAGGTGACTGTCACATCCTTGTCTCTGTTGCTATTATTGACGATAACAATTCCCACATAAAATCTGCTGAACGTTGGATATTCATATTTAAGAGGTATGGGTTCTGCTGTAGGTTCATCTGATGTGGCGAATGCCCCCATCACTACCAAAAAGTCCGATTTGGTATTTTTACTAATAGCAACGTTTTTTATGGCATATCCTCGAATATTCCACCGGGATCCTTTACCTGTTTTACCAAATACCTCCGACTGCAGTGAAAACAAAAATAAAACTGAAATTGATAACAAAAATACTTTGAAGGACGCACGTTTTGTTTTCCAAATCCTTTTATACATCTATCGTCTCCTTTGATTCGCAAAGTGGCATTGGGTTTGGGATTCCAAATTGAATGTTATAAAAAGCGTGAAACACTTTATGCATGATTGCAGGGAGATTTCCATTGCATTTTCAGCTGCCGCTAAAGTACCCCCAAGGGGATTTGAACCCCTGTCTCCAGGCTGAGAACCTGGCATCCTGGGCCGCTAGACGATGGGGGCATTATATATGCAAGGAAAATAAGAATATGCAAATTCTTACAAATTGCGCTTATAGAAAATACTATATTTATTTTATGATGTCAATAAAAATTAACCTTTTTTGCTAGATTTCTAAGTGTTTTGATATTTTCTGATTTCCTTTGATTCTACCAGTATTTACAGGGTTTTCAAGTCGATTTTATCTCTTGTTTCTTTCGACCATTTTTGATATGTTTTTATGATTAGGTTCAGAGAAAGTACGACATAAGTTTCATGTAATGATCATGTAACTGAGGGTTCACCATGAAGCGAACCGCAATAATTCTTTGCCTTTTAATAGCCGGATGTGGAACCGTCACCGGGTCTAGACAGGAACGCAAGACGATTGATATTTATGACACCCAGGGCAAGATCAAAGAGCATGTGGTTATTGAAAACGGATATATCACGATCTATGATAAGGATTGGAAGACCAAAGAGCACGGTAGAATTGCCTATTAGAAACGCATTCTAGACGTCTAGAAATGATTCCGAAGGGTTTCCACGTGGGTAAGGTCAATGAAGCGTGTCCAAGTGGCAATTTGCTTATTAAACACCGTGATTTTAGCGGTTAAATTAACAACTAAGGGATAGCCTGATCAGCGAAAAGCCGTTGTCCTGGACGGCCTGCCCTTAATTCTACTTTCCAGGGGGGATTACTTCAGGAGGTATCCGATGGGAAATACAAGTGACGAAGTAAGGTTATTGGACGAAGAAATTAAAGGAATTCAAGGGGAAATCAAATCTCTTGAAGTTATGTATGAAATCCACAGTTTACAGCAAACGTTAGACAAATATGACGAGATACCCGTAAGTGACGTTATTCTCTCTGCGACCGAAGAAAAGCTATTAAGCAAGCTTAAGGAATTGAGCTCACCACTTCTAAACTTTCCTACCGTTTGCGACCAACTGGAAGAATACAACAGAGAATTGGGAATTCTGGCAAGGTCTAGAGAAGACAAGTTGAATAAGATTATCCTTAATGAAACAACAACAAACACTACGGAAGACACACAAGGAAATAGCTACTTGCTAGATAATGCAAATACGTTGCACATAGGCGAGGAAACAATAAGGTTTCAACCGTCTCGCGCAGACCTTTTGAGGTTTATGATTAGAGAGACAGGAAGCGAAAAATTCCTAGAACTACAGTACATTTTAACTTACCACTATGGTATCGATACAATGAGTAAAACAACTTTATCCAAAAAGGAAAGACAGCCATTTGAAAAAGAGAAAAACGCAATTAACAAGCTATGCAAGGAAGCACTTCAAAAAGATTTAATCGTGAGTCTTGGCGATAAAAAATACACGTCTTCCATAAATATCAAACTCCCCAAAAACTCCCCAAAAGACTTCCCATGATTGACCTGAAACCCGCTTAAATACTGAAAAGTTTTACTCCCCAAAAACTCCCCATTTTGCAATCATAATACAGTTGGGGGTATATTTAGCTCCGCGATGACAAGTGTTTGTCGCGGAGCTTTTTGTTTTATAGGAGTCTAAAAATGGTACCAACGAAAACATTTAACCTAATACTGGCGTTCTCTACATACCGGGAACTTAAACATATCTCTATAAAAGAAGGTAAACCGATTTCCGAAATTGTCCGTCAAGGCATTGACCTTGTGTTGAAAACGAGAGCAGGGAGTCCGACCACAACGAAAGGATAAAATGAAGAAAAGCCAAAAACTCTTGCGTAAATTACTGGCAGGTTACAAAAACGAGATCGCTGGGAAGCCTTTCACGAAAAATCGATCACGGATCGTTAATGCTTGTACTTTCATTATTAAGGCGCTAAATGAATAAGACAGAAATTCTTAATCGGCTGGACAAGTCAAAATTTTACCAGGAACTAATCCCTTCCCTGGAGGTCAACGGTAAACCCGAAGCACTGGGGCTGTGTCCCTTCCATGATGATACAAATCCGTCTCTCTCCGTGAATGTTGAATCAGGGTTATTCAGGTGTTTTTCCTGTGACGCTAAAGGGGATATATTCACATTCTACCAAAGGTTTAAGGATGTTGATTTTCCGACAGCACTAAGAGAAATCGGGAAAATAGCTGGGATTGTCGAATCGGATATTAAGCCAAAAGTTGTAGCCACTTTCAAATACATGGATGAAGCGAGCAATGTTCTTTATCTTAAGGAACGGTTGGAACCTGGGCGTAATGGAAAGCGAAAGGAATTCGTTTTCAAACACTTGGAGGGCGATAGGTGGGCAATGGGTAGGGGCTGTGATCCTGCGCCTTACAACTTACCACAGATTACAAAGTCGAAATATTGCTTCATTGTCGAAGGTGAAGCAAAAGCCGACCTTCTAAACTCTTGGGGGCTGGTTGCTACCTGTCTTGATTCTGGAGCTAATTCACCTATCAAGAATGAACATATTGAAATACTCTCCAAGCTGGAAAAGGTGGTTATCCTTCCAGATAGTGACAAACCAGGCCGGGAATATGCTTCAAAGATAGCCAGCGTATTACACGGCAAGGTCGGGGAATTGAGGGTTGTTGAATTGCCGGGACTCTCTGAAGCTGAGGACGTGCTTGACTGGTCAAAAATACCAGGCAACAACAAAGAAAAGCTGATTGAACTCGTTCAAAATGCTCCTGAATGGATGCCAGATAAAGGGGAAGCAGCATCGGTGAATCAGCCAGAAACAAATAAACCAAAAGTTTTTAACTGCACAGATTTGGGTAATGCAAAACGGCTGGTTTCGCAACATGGCGACGTGATTCGTTATTATTATGCCCGGAAAAAGTGGTTAACGTGGGATGGTAAGACGTGGAGTATCGATAACAATGGGCAAATTTTAAGATTAGCGAAAAAGACCGTGCATAATATTTATCAGGAGGCTTACCTGGCTAGCGACCCCGATATAAGCAAGAGGCTGGGAAAGTGGGGAGCTAAAAGCCAGGGGAAAGATAAGATAACGGCTATGGTTTCACTTGCCGAAAGTGAGGAAGAAATCCCAATTCAGCCTGACGAGCTTGACACAAATCCATATCTTTTAAATTGCCTGAACGGAACGATTGATTTGAGAACGGGGGATTTAAAACCGCATGATCCTAAAGACTTCATAACCAAGATCATCCGGGTTGAATACGATCCGGCGGCACAATGTCCACAGTGGCTTGAATTCCTGGAAATGATATTCAATTGGAACTACGACCTTATTCGGTTTATTCAACGGGCGGTAGGTTATTCACTAACGGGGGACACTTCAGAACAGTGCCTTTTCCTACCATATGGGCTTGGCGAAAATGGGAAAAGTTCGTTTATTGATGCTATTTCAACACTGCTTGGCGACTATGCACAAGCAGCGGATTTCGAGACGTTCCTAACCAAGAAGAATGACGGCGGTACTAGAAATGACATTGCGAGGATGCAAGGGCGTCGTTTTATATCGGCTGTCGAGACTGAAGGTGAACGGCGGCTTGCTGAGGTGCTGGTCAAGCAACTAACTGGTGGTGATACGATAACAGCACGGTTCTTGTACGGTGAATTTTTTGACTTCAAACCAGAATTTAAGCTTTGGCTGGCCTGTAACCATAAACCAAATATTAAAGGAACGGATCATGCTATTTGGAGGCGTATCAAACTAATTCCTTTCAACGTCAAAATCCCAAAGGAAAAACGAATTCTGAAATCCAAAGTCATGGAAATGTTCACAAAGGAATTTCCCGGCATTTTGGCTTGGGCAGTTCAGGGTTCCCTTGAGTGGCGAAGAGGCGGATTGCAGACGCCTGAAGAAGTCCAGAACGCAACAAACCATTACCGTGAAGAAATGGACGTCATTGGAGCTTTCTTGGCTGAATGCTGTATTTTGACGCCTGAAGTTAAATCAAAAGCAAGCGACTTGTACGGAGCATATAAAAATTGGTGTGAAGCGGGCGGCGAATACATATTAAGTCAACGCAGTTTTGGGTTACGTTTGACAGAGCGAGGCTTGGAACGAGTAAAGTCTGGTGGAAATTGTTGGAAGGGCATCGGCCTCAAAATTGAAAAGTAGTACCCATAAGTACCCATAACGACCAATTTCCTATAACTTTTCTATAGTACGCTTCGCATAGGGGATTTTAGGGAAAATAGGGTACAAGGGTACTCAAAGGTACGGAATCTCAGGTGCAAAATATTAAAGAAATCAATACAAATGATAGCAAATAAAAACAAAACGAAAAAGAATGGAACACAAAACAAAACGAGTTTAGAAACATTTCTAGGTGGGCTTTTCAGAAATTGAACGTGATTTTCATGAAGAAAGGGCGACTATTATGCAATTTGATGGCGGTATGTGTAGGTCAGAGGCAGAAAAAGAAGCGGCAAAGTTAACTCAGCAGGGCAAGATTAAACCGATAGGTGAACCTAAACAGCAACAAGAACCACAAATCACAGGTTATGAACTATCCGAACGAATGGCGATTATGGGTGAGAATTGTGAACCAGACCAGACTAAACCGTATGTTACCTACTCAGGTGTGCTGGTCATCCCCTTCAATAGTGATCCTAAATATCATTATTGGAAGCCGGGCGGTCAATCCGTATGCACCACCTTAAAAGAACTTGGCAGGTGTGATCTGATTGAAAAATATAAATCTATCTATTGCAATTGAAAGCATTTTTGCACTTTGATTTTCTCTAAATGATAAAAAAATCAGATTTGGTCATTATCCAAGATACACGAGAACAAAACCCTTTGGTGTTTAAAAACGCAACAGTGGAGGTTATGGGACTCTCAACCGGGGATTACAGTTTGAAACATTTTACGGATAAGGTGACGATTGAGCGTAAAAGTTTATCAGACTTGCTAGGATCGTTGGGGGTTGGCCGTGAAAGATTCATGAATGAAATCCAACGTATGCGGGCATATGAGTATTCAGCTTTGGTTATTGAATCATCACTTACGAATATTTACAAAGGCGGGTGGAGAAGTGCAATCACAGCGGCATCGGTTGTCGGAAGCTTGCAGGCATTGAGTTCGAAATATGGGATACACGTTTTTTTTGCAGACAATTCGGGACTAGTAGCGGATATGGTCGAAGGACTTCTATACCATTTTTTGAGAAAACAGCATGAGTATTTGGAACGAATAAAACCTTACTTGGTTAACTCTTAAAAACTTTTTGGAGGGTAAATGTGGTGGAAGGCGTAATGCTTGGTGAGATCGTCAAAAGCGAAACGGACAAAATTGTTATCAGTGCAAAAGAATACAAAGGGCGTAAATATGTCGATATTCGGACATTCTTCCAGGGCGACGATGGGAATTATTTGCCAACGAAAAAAGGCGTTACCTTTTCGCCCAAATTTATCGAAGCTATGATAAAGATACTCCAAAAGGGAGTAGTTAAAACTCAGTGAAAAATTGCTCTAAGTCTTTGTGGGGCAAAAGGGGACATCATGTTGACACCCCTGGTTTGTCAGATTTCTGGCAGACCATATCTTTTTGTGACAAAAGGGGACATCATGTTGACACCCCCCTAACCCCCCTAAAATCCCCACAGGGTTAGACTTGTGTAGCGTGTTGCAGTCGTGTGCATTCGTTGCCAATGTTTTCAAACTTTTTTCTAGTAGGAGGATTTATGCGTAGGAAACCGGATAAATTGAAGGCGATGCAAGGGACGTATCGTCAAGACAGGGCAAAAGAGGTCGTTGATTTACCCGAAGTAACGGCAAAGCCTGAACCACCTTCATGGTTGGATGATATCGGCAAAAAGACCTGGGAGCGTGTTACGGCGGTTATGGCCGATGCAAACCTGTCCTTTGATGTAGAGCTATTATCGGCATTCTGCGACTGTTATTCCCACTTAATTAAGTGCAGTGAGAAGTTGCGGGCTGAGGGATATACGCTTATGAGTGATTCAGGGTTACCTAAAATCAATCCGACTGTAAACGCTTTACGGGAACTCCAAAAGACCTTAATTGAAGCTGGAAAACAATTGGGGCTATCCGTTGAGAGTCGAGCTAGGATGGGAATTGAGATAAAGAAGAACGAACCAGACGAATTAGACTTTTTTCTACAGGGGGTTAAATTGAGGAACCAAAAACCAGGGGGTGCTAAATGAAGCAAGATAAAGACTTAAGTAAAATCGTGTTTTTCAAAAACCATTTCGTGTGTTACCTATGCGAGGAGCTGAAACCGTCAAATAAACTTTACTGCATCCCGGAAGATCAATGTGTTTGTCTGTGCCAGGATTGCTTTGAAAAACATTATTCGGACGGTGATAACGTCCTAGTGGTAACGGCGGGAGTCTAAGCGGATAAAGAAAAAATCCTTTTTAGCGAATCAATGGAGGGCAAAGAATGTCAGAATTAAAAATTGTGGACACGGGAAATGAACTTCGGTTGTTGGGTATGGACGAAGCATCTAAGCTTTTAGGAATTCAAAAAAGCACGCTTTACGATATGACTATGAGGAGGGCAATTCCGGTGGTAAAGATCGGGCGATTGAACAGGTTTAAACTGTCCGACCTGGAAGCGTTTATCAACCAGAACCGACAGGAGGCACAATCATGACACCAGCGAGATCAATAAGGTTGGAGTGTAGATGGTGCAGTAATTGTAAAACGGTAGATTGCATAAGCAAAGTTTGCAAGTTAAAAGACGTGTCCTTATCCCCTCCAAAACGTATTAAAGCACATTGCCTTGATTGTGTGGAAACACGACAAGAGGTTAAAGAGTGTACAGGGAAATTACTCTTTGAAGACAGGCTTTATTATTTGCATTCTTACCGTATGGGAACGAATCTTAAGCGAAAAGGTATAGGAAACCAAAAACCTAGTCTTAAAGGGCTGGAATTTTACAGAAAACAAAGAACTCACGATATGGTTTTGGCATCTAAAAACGATTCGGAGGCTTTAGTTTAGCAATGACAGCAATAACAGCGATAAAATCCCCTATTAGTAATATTCAGGAGGGAAGATAAAAATATGGCAAGGCGTGAATGGAAGTGGACGGAGAAGCAGTTTGACAAGTTAAACAAGGCTATACAGATTCTTGACGAGCTTGCAGATTATAAACCTCTAACTCTGCGACAAATTTACTATCAATTCGTAAGTAAAGGATATATTGAAAACAAAGTAAGTGAATACACTATGCTTTCTCAATGCTTGAAATGGGCAAGGATTAACGGCTATATTTCCTGGGATGATATGGAAGATAGAACAAGGGTTTTTCACGATAATACAGGCTTTAGTGATAAAGACCAGTTTGTAACTCAGGAGCTTGATTGTTTTTTAAGCAGGTATAAGCGGAATCTTCTGCAATCGCAAGAGAAATACCCTGAGTTATGGATTGAGAAGGACGCATTAAGCTCTATTTTTACCCGTGTTGCCAGGTGGTATTGTGTTCCGGTGGTAGTTTGCAAAGGGTTTTCTTCAATTAGTTTTCAAAACGATTTCAGAGAGCGTTTGTCGGTTAAACAAGACAAACAGCCGTTAGTTTTATATTTTGGCGACTTCGACCCTTCGGGCGTTGAAATGCTGGATGCGATGAAAACTACCTTAAGCGATGAACTTGGAGTTAGTGGAATTGAGTTTAAAAGGGTTGCGTTGATTCAAGAGGACATTCATACATATAAACTGCCACATAATCCAGACGCTCTGAAATATACAGACACAAGGGCGAAGAAACACGTTTTGGCCTTCGGAGAGGTTGCCGTTGAACTGGACGCATTACGGCCAGACATTCTTGAATCAAAAATTAAAGATGCTATCGAAGGCGAGCTTGATATTGAAGCTTTTAACAGTGAAGTGGAAAAATATAAAGGCGAGTTAGACTTGTTAAACAATCTTAAAAACAGAGTATCTGAGTTTGTAGGAAATAGTGTATAACATATCGAAAAAAACTATGACAATATCAGCAACAAAAAACTTACGTTCACCACTAGCCAGGATCGGCGGTAAAGGTCTTTTAGCTGGCTGGCTGTCCGAAAAGATACCGGAGCATACACTTTATTGTGAACCCTTTTGCGGGGCTGGACATTTACTCTTTAGCAAGACACCTTCCCAGGTAGAAGTAATCAACGATATAGATAATCACCTGGTAAACTTCTTCAAGATTATCCAGGAACCGGGGAAATGCCAAATGTTGACTAACCTTTTAGACTATATGCCTTATTCCCGAAACCTATGGCAAGAGTTAAGGACTCAGTGGAAACAATGCAGCATCCCTGGCGATCCTGTGGAAGCATCCGCACAGTGGTTTTATCTTAACAGGACATGCTTTTCAGGTGACCAGAAGCGGGGTGGCTTTGCTGTGCCTTCTACCACTGGCAGGAATCCAGCACAGAGCTTCAGGACGGCTATTGATACCTTTGACGATATAGCCAGAAGGCTACGGAACGTTACTATCGAGAACCTGCCTTATGCCGAATGTATCAAGCGGTATGATTCAGAAACTACCCTGTTTTATTGCGATCCCCCCTATCTGAATTCAGAACACTATTACGGCAAGGATTCCTTTGGCCAGGATGACCACCGTACCCTTGCAGGGCTACTTCACGGCATAAAGGGTAAAGTAATGATCACGCACTACCAGAACAGCCTATACGATGAATTGTACCGGGGCTGGCATCGGCATGAGTATTCAAGCTTCAAGGGTAGCCATAAATCAACAGGGGAATCAAAGCCAAAGACTGTGGAATGCCTTTGGACGAATTTTGAACGGGAGTTTAACCAATGAACTATTTCAATGATTTTTTATTTTGGATAATGGGCTTTGAGGTAACCAGAGCAATATGCTGGATGATCTGGACGGGGTTACAGTGGCACTAATGCGTATGCTTAGAATGCTTCTCAGTGTATTTAAACCAGGCATAAAAAATCAGACACGATGCTATTACTATAAGATATACAATTTCAAGACCTGTCATTGTCTTTTTCCTTTCTATCCAGGCTATATGCTATTAAAAGTGGAATAGCGGTTGAAATTATACCTAAAAATAATGTCCAAAGTCTTATGTTCAAAGGATTCGTAAATTGAGCTACTACCAGAGCGGCAAAGTCAATCTTTGCGATATCATAAAAGAATTTAGCAAGGTTAGACCTTTGTTTCTCTGTCATATTCTTACTAGATAATACCAATTTTACTAAAACAGGTCAAAAGAAAAAGGAATAGATAAAAAGACTTGACAGTAATTTAAAGATACGTTAGTACGTACTCAAATTATACCAGCGTGGACAGACGCTTATAGGTATATGCCTGAGAGATCAGGCAATCAAAGGCAGTGGCCGGGTATGCTGTCCCATACTTGGTCTACTGCCTTTTTTATTTGAAAGGACGGTGAAACATGGCTGTTCGATTTCGTAAATATTTCCCACAATGCAAGCCTATTCCTTGTAACGGTAGACAGGGAAAGCATTGTCCTGGGGATAGGCCGCTTAATAAACTCAATGGTCAATACCGGGTTTGCGGTCATTGGGCAATTGAATTTTTTGACGATACAAAGAAATGGCAAAGCCTTACCTTTAAAGATATACGAAGCAGGGCGGATGCAGAAAGAAGGCTGGCTATGTTTATTGGTGACCGTGAGCGGGGCAAGCTGAATCTGCCAAAGAAGAAAGTCATTCCTACTCTGGGGGAATACTCCAAGACATACCTTGAATTATATAGAGGGGCTAAAGAAAGTACACAGGATACAAAAAGAGCAAACATAAATATTTTGGTAAAACATCTGGGCGATTATCGGCTTGATAAGATTACTCCATTTATCATTGAGAAATTCCGGGTTGATA
The DNA here is from genome assembly GCF_000949635.1 of Candidatus Brocadia sinica JPN1. NCBI lineage: Bacteria > Pseudomonadati > Planctomycetota > Candidatus Brocadiia > Candidatus Brocadiales > Candidatus Brocadiaceae > Candidatus Brocadia > Candidatus Brocadia sinica. The sequence continues at coordinate 3,817,910 of NZ_BAFN01000001.1, read as the reverse complement.
GAAGGGAAAAAGATAAAGTATCGGATGGCAGTATAAACGATAATATTACTGTATTTTCCCATCTGTTTAACACGGCCATAAAAGCGGGTGTTATCGATAGGAACCCATGCAGCGAGGTTAAGAAGTTGAAAATACCAAAAAAACATGAGCGGGTGTTATCTTCCGAGGGAATAGGCTTATTGCTTGATAAACTGCAAGGCAAAGATCGTCTCATGGTGCTGGTGGGACTCTTTACAGGCATGAGGATAAACGAGGTATTACGCTTAAAATGGACGGATATTGACTTTACCAAAGGACTAATAGCGTTTGTTCAGAGCAAGACAGGAAAGGCATTAACAATACCGATTTCAGCTTATTTGATTGGCGAGTTGCTACGGTACAAAGAAAGATGCCAGGAAGACTGGCTATTTGAGACCAGGGAGGTCACAAAGCGTATTGCAAATGCACATAGCCACAGATTTAGTTTGCTGTTTCAGTCAATTGGCATCCGTGATTTTACGTTTCACGGCCTGAGACATACCTTTAGCAGTTTACTACAAAGTGAACTTGGAGTTGGCGCCGTTGTGGTGCAAGGTATGACAGGGCATTCAAGTTTGGGTATGTTGCAACGATATTCACATACCGGTCTTGATAGCAAGAAAAGAGCGGTACAGGCACTAACAGACCATGTTTTAGGCATGGGTGAAAAGGCCGTTTTACCTTTGGCGGCGCAAGCGTAAGGTTCAGAGAAGGTACGACACGAGGCAAGGTTAATTTGTGTATGTCATTTACTACCGGTTATTTAAGAAATTATCCATTTTATGATGTCAATAAAATTAAGTTTTTGAATTCGGTTTTTTTAACCAAGTATTAGCGTGTTTTATCTTTTTTTTCGCCTTCCCAAACTCTATCGATAATTTCGAAGTATCCAAGACAATTTGATTCTTGTATATTTTTACCAATTTTGATATGTTTCTATACTCAGGGACAATATAGATACGACATAAAATTAAGCACTGTCAGAAAAATTTTCTACGAAAAGACTGAAAAACTAAAAGAGTACTGTTAAAAAGAAAACCTTAGAAATACAACTTAAATAATGAATACTCTCTCCAAGACAAAGATTGTTTGCACTATTGGACCCGCTTGTAATTCCCCATCCATGATTGAGGAACTGATACATGCAGGCATGAATGTTGCGAGGTTAAATTTTTCTCATGGCGCATTATCAGACCATGAAGATAATATTAAAAATATACGTCTCATTTCTACACAGTTAAAAAGACCAGTTGCAATTATCCAGGATTTATCAGGCCCAAAAATCAGGACAGGAACGTTCTATAAAGAATCCATTACAGTAAAAACCAATGACTTGTTTACACTTACAAATAAGGTTTTGGAAGGAAATGAACGGATAGCATCTGTTAGCTACCCGCTTTTACCCGATCATGTTTTTGCCGGAGATACTATCTTACTTTGTGATGGAGAGATTGAATTAAAGGTCGTTCATAAAGATAAAACTAATATTCTTTGTCAGGTTATTGTTGGAGGCATATTGAGTGCCAGAAAGGGAATCAACATACCAACAAGAAGCCTACCGATACCTTCCCTTACAGAAAAAGACAAGAAAGACCTCGACTTTGGAATTGAGCACGATGTGGATTATGTAGCACTGTCTTTTGTTAAAAACGTGGACGATATCTCACAACTTAAGGAACTTATCCATGAGAAAAATAAAGATATACCTGTCATCGCCAAGATTGAGAAACATGAAGCACTCAATCATCTTGAGGAAATTATAAAAACCGCAGACGCCATTATGGTCGCCAGGGGAGACTTAGGAGTAGAAATACCCTTGGAAAGGATCCCTCTTGTTCAAAAGAAGATCATTTGCATTGCCAACAGCCATTGCAAACCAGTCATTACCGCCACACAAATGCTAGAATCCATGATCAGCAATTACAGACCTACCCGTGCAGAAGTTACCGACGTAGCCAACGCCATTTTCGATGGAAGCGATGCAGTCATGCTCTCAGAAGAAACGGCCAAAGGACGCTATCCCATCGAGTCTGTACGTATGTTATCGAAAATTGCCAGAGAAGTAGAGCCGGGATTAGTGAGAAAAACCGATTTTGAAGCAAAACGGACTCCTGGTGCTCCTGTCATAATTCCCGATGCTATAAGCAGCGCGACCTGTCAGATCGCTGACGACCTTCATATAAAAGCCATTATTACCTGCACTCAAACAGGAGGTACCGCACGGTTTGTTTCCAAATATAGGCCAAAACAGCTCATCCTTGCCGTTACGCCGTCACCCCATACCTACAGAAGACTTGCACTGGTATGGGGCGTCATCCCCATACTTACTGAATCTATGCAAAACACCGATGACATGATGAAAAAGGGTATCGAAGCCGCCAAGCAGGCCGGTTATATTAGCGAGGGAGAAACATTAGCCATCACTGGTGGCGTCCCCGTCTGGAAACCGGGATCTACCAATCTCTTGAGGGTGTATTAAATCAGATACTTCTCAGTATAGCATGAGTCCGATGATGATTGGACCCGGACGAGAAACCACGAGGGGTAGTGGTTCAATCTGCGTCCATACCGCAATAAGCTTTTGGCGTTGTACTGACGGATCAAGGAGTATTCCGCCTCCGCTCCAGCCAAATCCAATCAAACAGAACGTTAACAACATAGCAAGATTTAAAACTGCTCCTCCGGCTAACCCTGCAATAAGTGTTCTGAGGATCGGATTTTCACTACTTTTTCCTGGGGACATATGCAAAGCACTTAAATTCAGCCTGATCTTGCTGGTCTGCCCTGGTCAAGAGACAGAGGATCACCTTCCTTGGATCATCATCCTTTTTATAGGACACACACAGACTCGGTTTTGGCACTGAGTCAGGATTGATCTCTGATCCATCGTCGTTATAAAACGGCATAGAAATTCACCCTCTTTATTATTTCACTCCAATTTCTCAACAGAAGGCTTCTGCAATTACTCCTTGACCTCTTTTACGATAAATGTCCCTTTGGGTGGGTTCAGGAGAATTGTTTTGACACGCTCCTGCCACAAGTTACCAAATTCCTTCGATTCATCCTCAGATGCCTTGCCAGAAAGTACAAGAGGTGTCAGTTTATCCATGCGTTCGCTGCCTGGTACATGTTCAACACAATACATTACCTCTATCTTTTTTCCATTGTCAATTCTTTGAAATGTTATAGCACAAGTTGCTATAGGATCGGGTGTATGGTCCTTATCAAAGGTCATCAAATTACGTCTTTCATATTTTCCAACAGGCCCAAATCCCTTAAATCCGCCCTCCGTAGCGGCACCCGTTATCATAGTTACTATCTGTGATATCGGACCATTTACCTTGTGATCAATACCTCCTTGAAAGGTAACCCTTATGTTTCCCCTTACCGGTATTTCATCACCGTATAAAGCCTTTAATGCAATCTGCGTAGACTTATAGGCACCGGCAACGGCTGGACAGGAGTGTCCCGCAAATTTCACCGCATCGGCATACGTATAAACAAACACCTCCCCTTTTTCCATTGCGCCGAGCATACTGGCTAAGGGATCTTTCACCTTAATTGGCTCTGCCTTGTCAAAAAAATCCTTACTATATTTTGTCTGTCCCTCTGCGTAGACATACTTGTGTACTGTAATACCACAGGTGATTAACGCAACAAGTGCACATGCAATGAACCCTTTTAATAAACCAGTCTTATAAAATCCATTTCCATTATTCATACCTCTATTCCTTTCAATAATAAAGCAATTCGTGAAGGTTACCATAATTCTTTATTGAAGAATGAAGAAAAGTCATATAAAATTAATTATTTACACTTTTATAAAATCATAGTCTATACAAGAAGTTTGATTTAGGCAAGAGCATTTAGAGTGTCATGACGAAAAAACTCAGGCTTGGTGTCGTCCCTTACATGAACGCCAAGCCATTGATTTATGGATTAAACCAGCAAACAAACGCGGTTGAATTATTATTTGAAGTACCCTCTCTTCTTCCCACAATGCTGAACAATGATCAGATCGATGTGGCCATCATCCCTTCCATAGAATATTTCAGGAGCGGCGATTATGCTATCATTCCTAATATTTCTATATCTTCGTGCGGGGCAGTTGAGAGCGTAAAGATATTTTCAAAAGTCCCGATACACAATATACGCGTTGCTGCCTTAGACAAAAGTTCTTTAACCTCTTGCGCACTTACCAGAATCATCCTGAAGGAACAATATCACCTTTCACCTCAATACACACAATGGAACAAGGAATATGATATTTCCCGCACCGATACGGATGCAGCCCTCATCATTGGAGATAATGCCATGAAGGTCATCGACAATGAATACGTCACCCTGGATTTGGGGCAAGCATGGTTTGAATTTACTGGGCTTCCCTTTGTCTATGCCGTCTGGGTTGTGAAAAGAGACCGTCGCATACCGGGCATAAACAAACTGTTAAAAAATGCAAAGGAGGCCGGTATTCGGTCCGTGAGGAAACTAGCTGTTACTGAATCGCATCGCCTTCAATTAACAGAACAGAGATGTTTGAACTATCTGACAAACTCCATTCGTTATAATTTGGGCAAAGAAGAAATAAAGGGTCTTCAAACATTTTATCAGTATGCGATGTCTTCAGGACTCGTCCCCAAAGGTGCAGAGATTGTTTTCAATGACTCCTGACCATTTTTTAAATATCAACATGTTTTTATTTAGGGGACTACAATGTCCATTCTATCCGGTAAGATTAAAGATATCCTTGAAAAATCACTTAACAGCGAGAGATTGTCTCCTGAGGCGTGTATAAGGCTGTTCTCTCTTAAAGATATTACCATCCTGGGGATGGTGGCTGATGAAGTCTGTAAGAAAAAGCATCCGGAAAATTACCGGACTTATATCATCGACCGGAATATTAATTACACCAACATCTGCACATCGGGTTGTAAATTCTGTGCCTTTTATAGAGATATTGAACACAGCGACGGCTATATCATCCCAAAAGATTCATTATTCAAAAAAATCGAAGAAACCTTAGCCCTGGGTGGTAAGCAAATCCTTATGCAGGGTGGGCTGCATCCGTCATTGAAATTGGATTTCTATATAGACCTGTTGCAATCTATTAAGACAAGATACGATGTCCACATCCATGCCTTCTCGCCTCCGGAAATTGTACATTTTTCAAAGTTAAATGATACCCCTGTCCGCAACGTCATACAAAAGCTCAAAACGGCAGGACTCGATTCGATCCCTGGCGGCGGTGCGGAAATTCTGGTGGAGCGATGCCGCAGGCTTCTGAGTCCAAATAAATGTACAGCACAGGAGTGGCTTGATGTCATGCGTGAGGCGCACAAACTTGACATGAAAACCACAGCAACTATGATGTTTGGCCATGTTGAAACCATAGGGGAGCGTATCGAACACCTGGATAAAATCCGGAAACTCCAAGATGAAACGGACGGATTTACCGCCTTTATCGCCTGGACATTTCAGCAAAAAAATACCCAATTGGATACAGCATTAATCGGAAGTTATGATTATTTAAGAACCCTTGCCATTGCACGTCTCTATTTAGATAATTTCCCAAATATTCAAACATCATGGGTCACACAAGGGGCAAAAATCGCCCAACTCTCATTAAAATTTGGCGCTAATGACATGGGCAGTACAATGATAGAAGAAAATGTGGTTAGGGCAGCGGGGGTAAGCTATCAGATGGATAAAGAGGAAATAGAATCACTCATCAACGATGTTGGATATAGGGCAAGGCAGAGGGATTTGTACTACAAGATACTTGAACCGTAATTATTCGGCCACGAATTAGCATAAATAAACACACGTCTCATCAGTCTCATCCCCAAGCTTCTGACTCAGGCCACGGATTTCAGCGCCGCAGATAAGTTGCCTTTATCAATAACAACCTCGATATACCACCCATCCCTGAACATGCCTGCGTTTAATACAACGGTATCACCGATTTTGTCCTTTGCCCTCGATTCATGGATATGGCCCGATATACAGACATGGGGCTTATATTTTATGATAAAGTCCCTGACCGTTTGACTCCCTACATGCATACCACTTCGAACAATATCAGTTGCTGTATCCCTGGGTGGTGTGTGACAGACCATGACCTTCCACTTTGCATCTTTTATCTTGTTATAACCGTTTGTTAAGAACCTTTCGATATCCGCCTCACTAATTTCTGATGGTGTATGAAAGGGTGTTGGACTTGAACCACCACAGCCAAATATGCCAATATCTCCAAACATATAGCCATTTCCATGCAGGTTTATCCCTTCTTTGGCTAAATAACCATCCACCTCCGGCTTGTCCATATTTCCATATTGTACAAGCAAATGTTTGTTATATTTTTTTACAGCATCAAGTACTTTTTTCGTCTCGGCCTTTCCATGACAATTTGTCAAGTCTCCCGAAACCACAATCAAGTCAGCCGTTTCCAGATCAGATTTTATCTTTACAAGATTACTGGTATCTTCATGAATGTCGCCAAAAGAAATAATTTTCATCATACCTCCCGCATTATATTCGGACACAAATTTTCACAGCTAGTTAGTTCCTAAAATTATTGAGAAACCGCAGGAATGTCCTCTTTCTCAAATTCCATCATCCATCATTCAATTCTCATACACCTTTGCATTTTTTAATTTAACGGGCCGATCTTACTTTCCACTGCGTTCAGGATTTTGCCCTCGTGTATCAGTTTATACATCGTATTTATATCATCGGACAAGATGCGGTCTTGTTCCATGTGAGAAATGTGCTTTCTAATAAGACGGTATGCCTCCATAGTTCCTGCACCCGCCTTGAGATTGGTAAACAGATCCATAGCCTGGGCAGCACACAGCAATTCAATGGAAATCACCTGTTCGGCATTTTTCAGCACCTCCCGACATTTCCTCGCGGCAATTGCCCCCATGCTTACATGGTCTTCCTTGTTGGCAGACGTAGGAATAGAGTCAACGCTGGCTGGATGGGCAAGTACCTTGTTCTCAGAAACGAGGGCCGCAGCCGTGTATTGTGCTATCATAAAACCAGAATTGAGGCCGGCGTCTTTTATAAGAAATGCAGGCAAGCCGCTCAGTTGAGGGTTTACCAGCCGTTCGGTGCGCCTCTCCGAGATATTGGCTATCTCTGACAGGCCAATGGCAAGAAAATCCAGCGCCAGCGCCACTGGCTGACCGTGAAAGTTTCCGCCTGATATAATCTGGTCTGTATCCGAGAAAATCAAAGGGTTATCAGTCGCCGCATTCATCTCAATTTCCAGAACCCGCCTTGCATAATGAAGGGCATTTAGAGAGGCTCCATGCACTTGCGGAGAGCATCGTATGGAATAGGCATCCTGCACGCGAGAACAATCCTTATGCGACGAAACGATCTCACTGTTTTGGATAATGCGCCGAAGATTATCCGCACTGATAATCTGGCCAGGATGGGGTCTTACATCATGGATCTTCTTGTCCAGTTCAACATTAGATGCCAGCAAGACCTCTAAACTCATCCCAGCAGCTATATCGGCCGCCTTAAGCAAATTCACGGCATCACAGACCGTGATGGCCCCTATGGCCGTCATGACCTGTGTTCCATTTATGAGGGCCAATCCCTCCCCTGCATCAAGATCAACTAACTGAATGCCCGCCTCTTCCATAGCAGTCTTTCCACTGAAAATCCTACCTTTAAAAAGGGCCTGTCCCTGCCCAACCAAAACCAAAGCCATGTGGGCAAGAGGAGCCAAATCGCCGCTGGCGCCAACAGAACCTTTTTCGGGCATCAGAGGATAGACACCCTTATTCAACATCTCTACAAGCGTCCTTAATGTCTCTGGTTTGATCCCTGCATGACCCTTCGCAAAATCGTTAATTTTGAGAAGCAGAGTAGCTTTTGTAGTTTCTTCGTCCAAAAAGTTTCCCACGCCAGCCGCATGACTCATCAATATATTCTTTTGCAATTGTTTTGTTTGTTCTTTTGAAATAACCACATCGCTCAGGGCACCAAAACCGGTAGTCAGTCCATAAATAATCCGTTTAGAGTTTAATGCACACTGTATAGTTTCACGCGCCTTCATCACCCTTACCTCGGCTGCATCGCTCAGCATTACCTGGTACCCATTCCTCACCCCTTTCATGAATTGATCGAAGGTAAGGTCATTACCGTTGAGAACTATGTATTCCATGGGAAATCCTGTTTCTTAAATACCATGTTTATTTCGTATAATTATTGACATCTGGAAAATATCTTCTGACAATGTGCCTTTTGTCCTTTCACCTGCACTTCCACAGAACAAATGGTCGCCAATTGTTTAAGACCTTCCTCTTTTATCTGTACCCACGTCTCAAGCTTCAGTTTCTTGAGCCTTTCCCTTGCCACATCCAGCGCCTTCGTTACCGATACCCCCGGATGCTCTCCCAGATAACAATTCTCCTTCTCAAGGTATTTCTCCATATCTGCCACAACGCCAGCTACCCCTCAAAATCTTCCCCAATGCCTCCTCTATCCCTAATTCCTTTGCCATCCGGTACACACTCCAGACCGCTCCCACTGACAATCCCTCCTGAAATTCCACCGATTCTGGCAATACACCCAATGCATAGAGGCCTTCTTTATCAAGCATAAAATTAAACAATAACAATATATTAGTGACCGCATATTTATCGGCAAAACAGCGCTAACCACTCATATGCTCCATACTTGTGTGTTTTGGTTGTGGTGAACTTCTGATATAAACAAACGAACTTATTATAAATTTTTATTTTCCCTTACAGAAAATCTCATAAAGAGTATCTAACCACGTATTTTGCGTAATATCCATCCATCGAGGATTAGAAAAAGACTGCTCCTTTTCACTTCCATCTTTAAACTCTACATGCATTTCAAGAACACGATACCTTCGTCGGGAACAATCCATTTCCCGAAAAGTCTTTAATTCTTTCGTTAGAGAAGTTGATGCCTCAGAAGTAACTGTTCTCTCCCATACCCTAACAATATTACCAGAAATATGTACGACACTTTCTGGATCATAATAATGCTTTGTACGGTCTTCACCAGTAGCATAATATTTCCATTTCACCTCTTTGGCACTAACAGTGAGAGAAAAGAAAAAAATACCCAGCAGTAGAGATGATAAGGCAAAATACTTGATTGATATTTTCATGAGATAAATATTTTCACTCCTCTATAATGAACATCTCTTTCAAAGTGGAAAAACGAGTCAAAAAACAAAAACAATCAAATGATTCAAAAAAGAAGTATTTACAAGATAATACTATAATAATCTATCAAACAAAAAATATAAAGAAATTTATGATAGACGAATCGAACAAAATACATTATAAAGTAGCACATATCCCCCATAATATAGAGTAAACAGTATTAATATACCTAGGGTTGCCACAGAAGTTTAGGGAAAATATCTGTCGCTGGTAACATCTCGTATTGAAATCGGATTTTAATAATTAATATCTTGAGGATTTGTTGACGTGAAAGAGTCATTAACTCGTGAAGAAATGAGGGAATTAGATAGAAAGGCCATTGAAGAATATAAAATTCCTGGCCTTATCCTCATGGAAAATGCCGGAAGGAATGTGGCTGAGGAGGTATTAAAAATGACAGATGATCCTCAGCGGACAAAAGTAGCCATTCTATGTGGAAAAGGAAATAACGGTGGCGATGGGTATGTCGTAGCGAGACATCTTCATAACCATCACGTTCCCGTGGATGTCTTTCTCGTTGCAAATATCTCGGACATCTTAAAGGATGGAGATGCCGGCACAAACCTACAAATACTCCTGCCTATGAAAATTCCCATTAGAGAAATACTTGGTATTACAGAAATAGCAAGTGTCCTAAAAGAATTGGGCAGTTATGACATCATCATCGACGCATTGTTTGGAACAGGACTTTCGGGAGAGGTACGGCAACCATTTAAAACACTCATCGAGGGTGTTAATAACCTGAATAAACCCATTGTATCTGTGGATATACCTTCAGGGCTTGACTGTAATAATGGCAACATTCTGGGTGCCGCCATGAAGGCTACAAAAACCGTAACCTTTGCAGCAAGTAAAAGGGGTTTTTATTTGGGAAACGGACCGGTTCATACGGGGAAGATTATCATAACCGATATTAGTATTCCCAAGGAATTGTTACCATAAAATGAAATATTCGCAATATCTTCTGGTTTCATTTATTCATCCGGCTATACCGATACACAATTCTTGCCAGAAACCTTGCAGTGCTCCATTAAACGGTTTATTCTTTTAAGCAACGTATCCACAGAATCATCTGGTTGTACCATGGTTGCACAGACAGAAACTGTAACACGAACGCTCTCAGCTCCAACGGAAAAACCTGATTGCCCTATTAAAATACGTATCTTATTTGCAATTTTATACAGGTGATCCTCACCAACATTGGCAGCAATTACCATAAGCTCCTCACCACCCCATCGACCTACCATATCCGAGGCTCTCACACTATTCAGCAGAGTCTTTGCCACCATCTTCAGTACATTATCCCCGATGTTATCGCCGTAGACATCATTTATTCTTTTAAATTCATCGATATCCACGAAAAAAATCCCATATGACCAACCATGTCTATGCATCACACTAAAAACAGACCGCAGGTTCATTTCCAATCCACGTCTTTTCATTAGTCCTGTGAGAGGGTCAAGTAAGACGCACTTTTCAAGTTCCTCAATCTTATGAACAAACTCAACCGTCGAAGAATTATCGCAAAGTTCCTCAACAGCGCCTATAACCTGTCCATTTAAATTCCTGATCGGTGACGTGCGCACTAACACAGGCATCCGATAGCCATCTTTATGCCGGACATACACCTCCATACTCCGTGAGCGTCCATCAACGACTGATTCTGCAGCCATGCATTCTTTCTCACAAACGTCCCTCCCCTGTTCATCCACATACATCAGAATATTCCCTCTACAACACTTGCCCACCATCTCGGAGTTCTTATAACCGGTAAGCGTTTCTGCACCTTTATTACCATAAGTAATTACCCTATTCTGATCGACAACATATATTCCACCAGAGAGACTATCCAACAAACTTCTGTATAAATCACCTTCTTTCATCGTTGTCATTTCCCATTAAATCCAGCACATCAAAAAACAACCACCCCAAATATTTGTTTTATTTTATCATGACATTATCGGTCAAATATGAAAATATTTGAGATCAAAAATGAGTACCCGATATACAAAATTCCTTTATCAGGCAAGAATGTTATCTGATTGCATCTTTGCATGGTAGGAACTCCGAACCAGTGGTCCCGATTCTATGTGATGAAATCCTAATCTCTCCCCTTCTAACTGCAACAGTTCAAATTCATCGGCGGTATAATAACGCTCGATCAGTAAGGCGTTTCTCTTTGGACTCAGATACTGACCAATGGTGAGCATATCACACCCTGCATTCCTTATATCATGCATGGCATTGATTATCTCATCCCATTTTTCACCTAAACCCACCATAAGCCCGGATTTTGTTGTTAAAAAAGGATTTTTCTCGCGTGCATTCTTTAATAATTCCAGGGAGCGTTCATAACTGGCCATAGGTCTCACTTGTGGATAAAGGCGAGGTATCGTTTCTATATTGTGATTTAATACGTCTGGTCTGGCGTTGATTACTGTTTCCAATGCTATTGAAACCCCGCCAAAATCAGGTATCAAAACTTCTATTTTGCAATCTTTCACTTGTTCTCGAATACATTTGATTGTTTCTGCATAGGCTGATGCACCACCATCGGAAAGATCGTCCCTTGTTACAGAGGTAATTACGATGTATTTTAATTCTATCTGTTTAACAGCTTCAGCGATTCGACGGGGTTCCTCCCTATCTACCCCAGAGGGGCTGCCCTTCTTCACAGCACAAAATCCACACTGTCTGGTACAGGTGTCACCAAGTATTAAAAATGTCGCGGTTCGTTTTTCAAAACATTCTCCGATATTTGGACATATTGCTTCCTCGCATACAGTGTGAAGTCGTTTCTCCCGCAGAACACCTTTTATCTCATGGTAATTTCTTCCTGCTGGTAACTTTACCCTTAGCCACTTTGGACGCATAGTACAATTTATAATTTATAATTTATGATTCTTACTACGTACACCACCAAAGAATGCCGATTTTGACATTTGAATAGTGAGTTATTTTTTTCTTCTCAATATATTTTGCACTTCCTCTTCCAACCCTTTTCTCCACTCTCTATATTTTCGGGGAAATGGTTTGTCTCTTTTCAACATGTTATATAAATAATTAATTCTGGATTCCACCATTACTTTAGCGAGTTCTGTATTATCGTGTATGTACTTATCTATTAAATTTAATATCGTATCTTTGTTTGCATAAAACCTTTCTATTAATTCCACGATATGTCGCATATCGTGAATAACATTTCTGCTAAAGAAAATTATTACCGAATCTGAAAATGACAAAATATCCTCATTTTTATCGATAATGAGACACGCATTGTTATCTATAGCATGCAACTTATCATCGCCGGTGAACAATACATTTCCCAGGTGCCTGTCGCTATTCCCAATTACGAAATCAAAGACCTTTAGTCGTTCAAAATCTTTCCTCTCTTCATTCGTAAATTTCTCTATCTGATAGCCATCTCTCGCATCCTTAATCCACTCCTGAACTGAGCCATCATATCGCACGTTGCCAACCGTATCGTCAATTACCATTGTTTTAGGCACCAATCCAAGTCCTACGACCTTGTCGATCTGATACACAATCGCTTCCCGGATTGCAGTATCAGGATTGTCTGCCATCCAGTAATGCCTGATATCGCACTTAAATATTACGGCGCTTCCATCTTTAAAAGTTATCTTTTCCGGTCCGCGGGGCCCTCCCATCCATCGGTCATAATCCACACGGTCTATTTCTCTGCCTTTTATACTGCCAAAGATACCCTTTTTTATGCCTTCTTCAAGGATCTCATTTCGGTTATTTTTTGTATTTGTATCTTCTAGTTTAACCATAACAATAATGATATCTTATGAATTGTCACTTTCGCCTTCATTTATATATTCACATAAATTTTTCGTAAACCCAATCCTCTGTGTCATCACCTTCATCTGGATAGGTATCATCTGTACCTGAAATACATTCGCATAATGATTCGCAAGTTTATGACAGACCTCTTCAATTTTTATATTCTCGTTTACTAATTCCTGAATAGAAGTAATCCTCACCCCTTGAATTCCACAAGGAATAATAAAATTGAAAGGTGATAAATCATTGTTCACATTAAGAGAAAATCCATGCATAGTATAACCCAATGCAATCCGAACACCTATAAACCCGATCTTTGCCTTATTTATCCAAACCCCTGTGTATCCCTCACTTCGTTTGGCAGTAATACCAAATTCAGATAACGCCCTTATCATTACATCTTCCAGCATCCGCAGATATTGATAATAATCCTTCGTGTAGGAATCCATTTTTATGACCGGATAGCCAACAACCTGACCAGGACCATGATAAGTAGCCAACCCACCCCGATCAGTTTTGTACACGGCAAAACCATTCCCCACGTAATATTCCTTATTCGATATCAAGTTGGCCTCTTTGTATCTGCGGCCGAAGGTAAAGGTAGGTGGATGCTGAAGCAATACAAGGCAATCTTCTATCTTGTTAGAAATTCTTGCCTCAAGCAGCGCCTTTTGAAATTCCCAGGCCTTACCATACTCCACCATATCCTGTTGGAGGAGAAGACTTCTTCGCCTCATAAGTTGAAACCTCCCATCCTTCCAGAATCTCTTTTACTTTACAAAGAAACATATCGGCATTGGCCCCATCCATAACCCGATGATCAAATGAAAGGCTAAGATACATCATGTACCGAATTGCAATTGCATCATCTATTACAACCGGTCTTTTTACGACAGCTCCCATGCCCAATATCGCTACCTGCGGTAATAATATAATGGGTGTTCCCAATAGGCTACCATTGAGACCGTAATTTGTGATGGTAAATGTACCCCCCTGAACTTCTTCCGGTTTTAATTTTTTTGTACGTGCACGCAAGGCAATATCCTGGATATCCTTGGCTAATTGCAACAAGTTTTTTTTGTCCGCATCCCTTATTACAGGGACGAGCAGTCCATCTTCAAGGGATACTGCAATCCCGATGTTAACATAGTTTTTCTGAATAATGCCTTCATCCGTCCATGAGGCGTTCACTATAGTATACTCTTTGAGGGAACGAGCAGCAGCAAGGGTTATAAATGGAAGATAGGTAAGGTGGATACCCTCTCTCTTCATAGTATCTTGATTTCGCTCGCGATACTTTGCAACCTTAGTCATATCAACCTCAAATACGGTTGTCACATGGGCGGCTGTCAACTTACTCTGTACCATCCTATCGGCGGTGATTTTTCTTTTTGGACTAAATGGGAGAAGTACTTCCCTCACCGAAATCTTCTTTTCAGCCTCTGCCGGGGGTGTAACAATACCTGGTTTTGAAGCCACGTAATCCATAACGTCCTTTTTCGTAACCCTCCCCCCTTCACCAGTACCCTTTATCGATTCTAAATTAACATTATATTCTTTAGCCAATCTCCTTACCAGAGGGGAATACCTTTTTTCTATCTCTTCACTCTTTTCAATTTCTTTTGCGACCTCAACCTTTTCAACCTTTGCAGTAACTCCCGGCTTCTCCGGAGAGGCACTCACACCTTCCTTTATTTCAGCGGCTTCAATTTGAGCAATCACTGTCTGTACCGGCAGTGTCTTGCCCTCCGGATAGAGAATCTTTTTCAAAATACCCGTAACAGGAGATGGCACCTCGGTGTCAATTTTATCTGTGCTGATTTCCACAATGGATTGTTCCTTTTCAATCCGATCACCTTCGCGCACAAGCCACTTAGAAATAGTCCCTTCCGCTACACTCTCACCCATCTGTGGCATAATCACATTAACAGGCATATTTTAAAGCCTCCAAACCTGGATAAATTATAAGTTCAAAAATTTCATAATTTTAAATCGTAAATCATAAAGCAAAAAATTATTTACTAAATATGTACCGATAAGACAGGAATTAATAACGCATCAATTTTTCTACAGCAGAAATAACATTCTTCGGCTGTGGAATAAAGGCTTCTTCCATCTGTGCACTATACGGTACCGGGGTATCCTGAGCAGCAATCCGGATAATGGGGCCATCCAGATAGTCAAAACAATATTCATTAATTAAGGCAGAGACCTCAGCCCCGACACCACCCGTTTTGGTCTGTTCATGCAAGACAACAACTTTGTTTGTCTTTTTTACGGTATTAAAGATTGATTTTTTGTCCAATGGTAGGATGGTTCTTAAGTCAACAATTTCGCAGGAGACTCCATTTTCTTTCAGTACCTGTGCCGCCTCAAGAGCAGTGTGAACCATTGCCCCGTATGTAATAACCGATATATCTCTGCCTTCCAAAGCAATGCGAGCCTTTCCTATCGGGACGATATAATCTTCTTCAGGAATGGAATCTTTAATGCGCCTGTAAAGATATTTATGCTCACAATAAATAACAGGGTCATTATCACGAATAGCAGCCTTTAGTAATCCTTTAGCATCGTACGCTGTGGAAGGCGCAACGATTTTTAGTCCTGGCACATTAAAAAAGAATCCCTCAATACATTGTGAATGAAATGCTCCACCATGTATATTTCCACCAAAGGGCGCCCGCACAACAATGGGTGTCGCTGCCCCCCATCGATAATGATTCTTTGCAGCCACATTTACCAGTTGATCAAACGCACAGGAGATAAAATCGGCAAACTGCATCTCCACAATGGGACGCATACCCACAAGCGCTGCGCCAATGGCGGCTCCGGTAAAACCGGATTCGGATAATGGCGTATCCAGGACGCGCCATTCTCCATACTTTTCAAAAAAGCCTTCAGTTGCACGAAATGCACCGCCATAAACCCCCACATCTTCACCCAAAATAAATACCGTGGGGTCTCGTGTCATTTCTTCATCCATTGCCTCTTTGATCGCCTCAAGATAGGTAACCTCTTTCATATCCACTACTCCTCTCCTAATGGTGTTGCGTAAACACCATTTAAACCATCTTCCGGACTGGGATACGGACTTTCTTCTGCAAATGACTCGGCCTCTTCTATCTCTTTCTTTACGCTTGACTCAATGCTGTCCATTTCTTCTTTTTTGGCAATACCGTTTTCCATCAAATATTTTTCCATATGTAAGATAGGATCCTTTTTCTTCCATTCCTCCAGAAGTTCTCTCGGGACGTATCTGGCGCTGTCATGCTCTGAATGACCATGCATCCTCATAGTCTTGCATTCTATAAAGGTAGGACCTCCGCCATTCCTAGCAATCTCATAGGCCTCCTTCGCGGCCTTGTAAACCTCCACGACATTA
This sequence comes from Candidatus Brocadia sinica JPN1, assembly GCF_000949635.1. NCBI lineage: Bacteria > Pseudomonadati > Planctomycetota > Candidatus Brocadiia > Candidatus Brocadiales > Candidatus Brocadiaceae > Candidatus Brocadia > Candidatus Brocadia sinica. Next base: position 3,801,488 of record NZ_BAFN01000001.1, on the reverse strand, counting down.
TTCCCATCTACAATCTTACCTGGTATGGCGTAAGCCAGGGCACGTTCAGCGATGTCCTTAATTGCCATCTGTAGTTTTAATGGAGTAGAATAGGCATACTGGTTGTTATTGCAGATAAAAACGATAGGCAATTTTCTTGCAGAGGCAAAATTCATTCCCTCATGGAAATCACCACGACTCGTACCTCCATCTCCGGTACATGCCGCTACGACCCTCTTTTCACCTCGTATTTTAAAGGCAAGGGCAGCACCCGCTCCCACGGGATAATTATCTGCCAGATGGCTGGGAAAACCTAAAACACCGAAGTTTAAATCCCCAACGTGAACATTGCCCTCTTTGCCACCAGTAACACCCGTCTTTTTACCCATGTACTGGGCCATAATGCGTTTTGCCGAAATCCCCCGAATTAGGAAGACTCCCATATCCCGAAAATACGGGGCTGCGATATCGTTCTTTTCAAGGGCATAACCATACCCTACGGAGACGGCCTCCGTACCGTTACTCGTCCATGCCCCCCCCAAGATCCTTCCCTGATGATAGAGCGATGTAACACGGTCTTCCAGTCTTCGTGTCAATTGTAAATAATAGTATAACTGCAGTAAATCCTCTCGCTTAATATCCATGGTTGTGTCTGCCTTAAATTTGCATTTTTGACTCTAAATATCTTCCTGGATCGTCCTGTAGACTGCGGTTAAGTTATCAAGTGATTACAGGCCACCAGTAATTGCCCGGTCGATCTCCATCTGGGCCTTTAGCTCCATTACATGGTTGGTCAGCTCGTCTATGTGTCCTTTTTCCCAATCCGCCAGGTTTAACAGCATTTTGCGTGTCGCAGGCTTTGCCGCCTGCAACGCCGCACGGTAGTAATAGTCATATGACTCCTGTTCCCGCTTAATCGCCTCCATAAGCACTTCCATTATGGTGGCAGGTTCCGCTGTGCGACCTATTTTCATACATCCCCCTTTCCTTGAAAATAAATATTGTTCACCACTAGAACTCCCAGAATTCCACCGATCCTGATTTGCTTCTGACTATGCTATCCTTTTTTGTGATATTCCGTGTCTTTCCGTGGTTACCTGTTACCCATTGTTATTGTTATTGACTGTAACGGTCTTAAACTGGTCAAGTGAGGATTTTCAATATTTTTATGCTGGATTAATACCTTGAAGATTTCACCCATCCCCTCAGGATGGAGAAGACTTTTCATTTTTAATCTCGTCTCAAGATCGTTACTTGTATTATTCAATTTTTCCAGAATGCCCAGGGCAACTAAATAATGGGATTGTTTTGTAAAACCTGTAACCTCTAATCCCACTAGCCGCCCAGCATTCATCAAGTTCGTAAAATCCACATGGACAGTAATGTCTTGTTCCCCCATTCGTTCATAGTAATCCCGGTTGACATTATGTTTATAATAACACCTTACGGTGCCTCCGGCATTGTTTCCACAACATAGTCCATCTGTTGTATCGCCATAATCAATCGTTATGACAAATCCTTTATATAATTTTTCTGAAACATGCCTTAGCCACTCTACAGCGCCTAAATTTATCTCATATTCCTGGCCTTCTTTTAGATATATTCTGTTGGTTTTCAGATAATCTCTTAACGCTGGTTCGGATACCTCGTCATCTATTTCATAAAAATTTGTTGCATTATAACCCACATATACCTCTTTTAAAATCTTATTTTTTACCTTTAGGCGGTGGACAGGCAAGGCATCAACAAATTCGTTGGATAAAAAACATCCCTGAATCTTGCCGAAAGAAAATCCATTTTCGCCGTATGTATGCCACGAAACCTTTTCATCCAATCTGTCAGACAAAGGATTTTTTACTACTTCTTTATCCGGGAGAGTCCGGTAAGTCTCTTGGTTTGAAGCTCCTTTGTCCCTTGCTTGGGAAGCCAGAATAAAGGATGATCTGCAATCAACAGAGCCCAAAAGCCACTTTTGTTTTTCCCTTGCGTAAGGATTTGATTCTACAATGATGTAATGAAAATTATCATAAAATCCCGGATATTCTTTCTTAATACATTGAATAATATCGTGACACAACCATCCCCTGTTGGCGCCCATCTCAACAATGGTGAACTCCCCTTTCCCCATGATCTTCCACATCTCTTCCAGTTGTTTTGCAATGAGTTCTCCAAACATCGCGTGAACAGTTGGACTTGTGTAGTAATCTCCAAATTTCCCTATTCGTTCCTTGTCTGAGTTATAATAACCGTACTGCGAATGATACAATACCATGTGCATAAACTCTGCAAAGGAGATTTTTCCTTTTTTCTTTATTTCCTCCATAATTAAATTTTTAAGCCGCATAGACTTTAAATCTTTAGTTTTCAGCTTTATTTTGTGTCTTCAGAAAAATATTTTGCCGGTACCATGTGCCGGAAATCCTTTCGGTTTGTTTTCCTGCAATAAACGCAAGGATAAAGCCTCGCCTACATTTCCCCTCCGACTCGTTCGGATCAGGATTATCAATACAAATTGCCAAAAATACAGAGCTAACAAGAAACGACCAACTACACTACCGATTACGCACAGTAACCCTTTCCCCCGTTTTCAATATGGTTATCTTGCCAAAGTCTTCCATCTTGCTTAACTCTGTTGAAGTAAAAACAGGGCCGTCAATACATACCCGCTGACCACTGCAGTCACATTGACCGCATACGCCAAAACCGCATTTCATGTACCTATCTAAAGATACTTCGCAGTCGATACCGTGGTTTTTACATAATTCAACCACCTTATACATCATCTTCTCAGGCCCGCAGGAATAGACCTTATGGAAGTGTTGTTTTTTGACTAATTCTGATAGTAAATCGACGGTTGTTCCCTTAAAACCGGCAGTGCCATCTTCGGTACACAACTTCATTTGAGGAAAACGTTTTTGATAGATTATTTCTGATGAAGTCCTTGCCCCCTGTATAATAGTTGCGCCACTTAATCTATCCACAAGAGTTGTCAGTGATGCCATTCCAATGCCGCCCCCTACTACGCACGAGTTCAAGTTTGTTTGCAAATGAAATCCTTTGCCATAGGGACCGCGTATCCCAATGATATCCCCCACTTTTCTCTTATGAAGCGACATGGTAAATGCCCCACATCTTAAAACAGAGATACCTGCAAGGCCATTTTGAATATACGATATGGTGAATGGCTTTTCATCAAGAAGTGGTATCCAGACCATAATAAATTGCCCTGGATCAAAATGCAGATTGCATTTGAAAAAAAAGGTCTTTACGCTTGGGGATTCCTCTACAATATCGCAAATTTTTACCATCCCTGGCTGTTCAATCATGGGCAATACCTACAATATTATTGATGTTGTCAAAACCATTTTCTTGCATCCATTGAATTATTTCTTCGCATACCTTTTTAAAAACATCGATACCACGATAATAAACCCCAGTTCCGATTCCTACTGCAGACGCCCCTGCCATCATCATCTCAATGGCATGCCTTCCGGTAGAGATACCCCCTACTCCGATAATGGGAATTTTTATAGCCTTGTACAAATCATACACGCATCGCACGGCAATCGGCCGTAAGGCATCGCCCGTAACGCCACCCACCATAAAACTCAAAACAGGTTTTTGTGCCTCTATATTGATGATCATGCCTGGCCCCATAGAGTTTACTGCCGTGATGGCATTTGCACCGGCATCTTCGGCTGCCTTTGCAATCGTACAGAGCTCCGGAATATTGGGAGATAGTTTAACGATTATGGGTAACTTGGTCACTTTTCTCACTTCGGAAGTTATCGCATACGTAGCCTCAGGGGTTCCCTGCCCCGCGAGAAGCCCAAACCCTGGAGTATGCGGGCAGGAGAGGGGTATTTCGATGGCTGAAAATTTTGATCCGGAAAGACCTTCGACAACTCGTGCAAAATCCTCTTTCCGTGTGCCGATGACACTTGCAATCACCGGTGCGTTTATATCCTGAAGGTTAGAAAATTCCGTGGCAGCCACATTAACACCAGGATTCGAATAGCCCACCGCATTCAGCATGCCTGCCTCAAAGGTGATAACGGTAGGGTTTTTATGCCCTTCCCGGGGTTCAAAGCTGATAGATTTAATCGTTACGGCGCCTGCGCCATTCTCTGCCACTCTTTTCAGCAATGCCTTCGTAGTGCCCAATATACCTGATGCCAAGACAGTAGGATTGGCTAATTTAATATTGCATAAATTGACAGACAGGTTTATATTCGGCATCGGAATTATTGAAATTGGAAAATAAAGGACTCTATTATATAGGGGAAAAATGAAAAATCAAAATGCAAAAATTCAAATAAAAACATTAAAGATTGTATAAAGATTTCTTATTGACAATCAAAAAAACTTCTATAATATCTGAAATGGTCCGCAGGAATAGGGTATATTCCCAAACCGTTCAGGTATTGGCTTACAGAATACATCTACAAAACAACAAAATACATATGAAAATCCTTGGAATTGATCCGGGCACACAAGTCGCTGGTTATGGTGTGATAGAAATAGCAGGATCAAAGATAGTCGCCATCGAATATGGTTCTATAAAAGTCAACAAAAACCAAACCTTTCCACAACGACTGCAGACAATCCATGGCAAAATTATGGATATTATATCGAAACATCAACCTGATGAGATGGCTGTCGAAGAGGTTTTCTACAGTAAAAATATCAAGTCGGCAATAAAAATTGGTGAAGGAAGGGGCATTGTATTCTTGTGTGCGGCATCGGCAAACATTCCTATCGCCGAATACGCTGCCACGGTTATCAAGAAGGCGGTTGTAGGGAATGGAAATGCACAAAAGGAACAGGTACAGGAAATGGTAAAAATTATTCTTAACTTGCCTGAAATTCCGGAGCCAAGAGATGCCTCAGATGCCCTTGCCATTGCAATTTGTCATAGCCACAATCTCAGGTGCTAAATTTTCATTCCACCGTAAAATATTCCTGCTTTTGTTCTTTAAATTATTATCTTACTGACAATTTACAGAATAAAGATAAAATACCTGTTATATGGCTGGAAGATTATAGTCCGACATTGTATTTCCGACTTGATTACCGTTCACAGGGAGCGGGTAAATTCCAGATTGTGATATTATATTTTGGAGAGGCGTTTGTGTTTTTTCTCATCGCTTTATTACTAATCGCCGCAACATACGCTACCAAGCTCACGTCAAAATTGGGTATTCCAGTCCTACTACTTTTCTTAGGAAGTGGGATGATTATTGGGAGTGACGCACTCAATCTCATTTATTTTGATGATGCCATCCTGGCCCAAAAAATTACCAATATTGCCTTGATATTTATTATATTTGAGGGAGGATTTCGTACCCGAAGGGAGGCTCTTCGATTTGTTTTTGGTCCGGCATTAACCCTGGCGACATTCGGCATAGTGCTCACTGCCGCGACTCTTGGATTATTAATTTATTATGTTACCTCGTTCAGCTTGCTCTACTCCTTCCTGATCGGTTGCATCATTTCCTCAACCGATGCCGCTGCAGTTTTCACGATATTCAGACAACAATCAGTCAAAAAACACGTCTCCACTACTCTGGAGGTCGAATCAGCTACCAATGATCCCATGGCAATCCTTTTGACCGTAGTCACGATTCAAATAATTACCGGCCAAACCAAAAATGTGCCCTTCTTCCTAATAAACCTCGCATGGCAGCTTGGGGGAGGAATCGGGATTGGATGGATTATTGGGAAGATCGGCAGTCAATTATTCGATAAATTAGAGGTTGAGAACAGAGGTTACTACCATGTGATGAGTATCGCCGTGAGTCTGCTTGCGTTCGGCTTTGCAGATAGTATTCACTCAAACGGAATTATCGCCGTATTTTTCGCAGGATATTGGCTTGGCAACTCAGATTTTGTCTATCGGCGTGGCGTTGGCTCTTTTATTGAAGGTATTTCTACCTTTAGTAATATGGCGCTGTTTTTGTTATTAGGAGTATTGGTGTTCCCCAAAAGCCTTATACCTGTTTGGAAAGAAGGATTACTGATTACGCTGCTCATGATCTTTGCCGCTCGTCCAATAGTAATATTCGTCTGTACATGGCCTTTCAAATTCAGATTCAAGGAAAAACTATTCATTATATGGGGAGGAATAAAGGGGGCTGTGCCCATCGTGCTGGCCACATATCCGGCCGCCTACGGCATTGATAAGAATCACCATATCTTTAACATCGTCTTTTTTGCAGTATTTTTATCCTGCTTATTACAAGGGACTACCATGAGGTGGGTGGCGACGAAATTGAGATTATCCATGCCCGCTCGTCCAAAAGCGATGCATTCGATTGAGTTAATTACGATGCGAAAAAGTGATTTCGATGTCTTTGAAATCCAAATCCCGGATACGTCACGTATCGATGGAAAGAAAATACGCGAATTAACCTTGCCACCCGCTGCCTTGATCATCTCAATAATACGAGAAAATCGTATTATTCCTGCCAAAGGCGATACTGTCCTAAAAAAGCAGGACATCGTATTTGTACTGGCAACATCCAAAGAAATCAATCGTATTAATACAGAGCTAAGCACGTGATTTGTTAATAAACAAGTACCATAGTCTTATCTAGACATTGGGGAATTAATAAAATCTTTCCACGAAGTCCATGTGCTTATTTTGCCAAACACGGACAAAACAAGTTCGTCCGTGCCACACTATCCTCCCTGTTTCCCCTGTGATTCTTGTCAAATATTAATTACAGTTAACCGTAAAATATTTCTCCTGCGACAACCATCCAACCATTTAGCTCTTTAGCCACTTAACCAATATTGATATGTTTCAACCTTAATGCATCGCAATTACCACAAACATCATTCTGATGTTCGCGGAAATAGTGCATATTCTCACCGTGCCAGATTTCATCAATACTTTGCTTTAATATGTTACCCACCTCATAGCGGGGAAGATCGCAGCATGGGGTTGCCTTGCCATCGATGTTAATATACAAATAGTCATAGGGTTTTGGGCAGTATTTATCAAAACGATACATAATGGGACGTAGTCTTTTGTATAATAACCGAAGTAAACCATTGTCAAAGGCCGTGTAGTTGTTGTCGACCTGTAATCCATATTTTTTTGCTATTTCTTCAGCCTCTTTATAAATCTCCAATTCTTCTTCCAAGCTGGGTCTCTTAAAATCACTATTACCTAAAGGGTTGTTTAATCGCACTAAATATACGCGATCTGCTCCCACTTCTCCGGCAAATCTAATGGTATCCAGACACTGCCGTTTGTCATGCATGGTTATTTGAATGGTAACGGACGGCCTTGTTTTACCGCCCCGATATTTCATGAGGATTATGGTATATATCATTATCGAACTTCTTGAATCTGGTTTAACACCCGATGACATTATAAGGGATTATTATCCACAGATAACAAAAGACGATATAAAACAATGTTTGCATTATGTCGCTTCACTTATTAAGGATCAAGAATATATCCCATTTAAAGAGGCAGCACAACATTGAGATTCCTTGCGGATGAGAACATATTCCCCTCTCTTATATCGCATCTTCTCAAATGTTAGAGGATATCCTTTTTGCCATAGATAACCTCTTTAAAAACTACCATGCCGATACCTTCAAGGGAAGGCTTGTCGTATTATCAAAACTGGGATATAGAATAAGGATGGGTAGGACGTAAGCGAAGCCCAACATCCAACGCCCATAGCATTAAAAACTGTTTGGTTTCGTGCCCCAACCTAAGCTGTGCCTCTGTCCAGGATTTTCGCTCTATGTATGGAAATAAACCCATTTGCAATCATCAAACGAAGGGGTTCGGGTTGTAAACCGTTCGGCTGAGCGTTCACGCAGAAGTCCAAACCCGCGTGAGGTAACTTTCTTCGGCGAGAAGTCATCCTCTCTGGAAATACCCTGCGTGGCCTTCCCCCAAAAGATTGGCAAAATCCCCCTTCTCAAAGGGGGCTAGGGGATTGTCTCTCTTCACCTTATATTCATGGGGTTTCGTGCCTCAATCCAATTGCCTTCCTTTATGTCATTCCGGGCACAAGCCGAGGAAGAGGAATCTGAGGATTTATCAGTCGCTCTGCTCCTTCGAAATGACAGGTAAAGATGCTATTTGCAATTTTGAAAGATTCTAACCTTTTGGCCATACATTGTCGAATTTTCTTATAGTATTACTGTATAAAAATTTCTTTTTTTGGAAAGTTTTTTTACCTCCCCTTTATCCCCTCCTTGCGAAGGAGGGGAAAGAGGGGTGGTTATTTTGGTTGCAGCTGCGTTGCATTATGAATTCTCTACCTCAACAATAACATTAGAATACATGGACATACAATCTCCTGGGCATCATAATCCTTCGTTATTGTAGAGAATTGTAATTCTGGCCGTCGTCTATACACTCTGACTGGCTACTGTGGGGAACACATACGTTAACGGTTCCGGTACAACTTCCACCAGCGCCGTCATCGGCCGTGAAGGTGATCCGGTAGACCCTTCCATTACCGTTTCCCGATCGTTCGGCCCGCAGGAGCACCTTATCGCCCTGGATTACCGCGTCCGGACTTGTATCGCCATCACCAAGTCCATCGACCGGTTCATCCTGAGTCACCCCGGTTATGGTAATGGTCACCTGATTGTTATCCGGGTCAGTTACTCCCGTAATCCCCACCTCTACGAGCTTGTGGTTCGGCGGCCAGATCAATCCAGGGCTCGCCTGGGCAAGGTCACACGCGGGTAGACCGTTCAAGTCTAATATCGTAATGGTCACTTCATCATATGCACTGACACACAAGCCGTCATTCACAACGAGCCGGAATACCAGTTCTTCTCCTCTGGCTTACTGGCGGGGCTACAAAGGTCGGATTGGGGCTATGGGCATCAGACAGGGTAACAGGTATGCCACTCACTTGCGTCCAGGTGTAGGTGAGCGTATCACTATCCGGGTCGCTGCTTTCTATGCCATTTAGCGTTACCTGACTGCCTTCGTCTCTCGTTTGATCATCCCCAGCGTCCGCAGTTGGACAATGATTGACGTTTTCAACAATCACATTCACCGTGTCGGTTCCGTCAGAAAGCCCATCGCTCACCGTTAATTCAAAGGTAAGGGTCTCCCCTGCCTGGCCAACAAGAGGTGCGGTAAATGATGTTTGTGTACCGACTGGATCGGACAGAGTCACCCCTGTGCCTGCGGTTTGTACCCAACTGTAAGTGAGACTGTCGCTGTCAGGATCGTAGCTGTTTGAGCCATCCAGCGTCACTGGGCTTCCTTCCTGCACAGCCTGGTCAAGTCCGGCATCGACGACGGGAGGATGGTTTACATCCTTAATAGTAATATTCACCGAATCGTCGCTGGTTAAGCATCCATCGCTGACGGTGAGCTGGAAGGTAAGGGTTTCACCTCCACGGGGCACATTGGGCGCTGTAAAGGTGGGATGAACGGGGTTACTGAGATTCAGGCTAACCGGTGTGCCTGCTAGCTGTACCCAGGTATACGTCAAGGGATCGCCGTCCGGGTCATTACTACCCGATCCGTCCAATGTAACCATAGTCAGTTCATCCACTGTCTGATCTGTACCGGCATTGGCGGTAGGTGTGGCATTCAGGCGTATCTTCGTGACAAAGGCATCAAGGCTTCCTGCATTAGTATCCTGGTATGCTGAGACCGTAGTAGGAAAGTCCGTGGAATCAGTTCGTCCCATCACATAGGCATTACCAGAGCCGTCTACCACCATTCCAAAACCATAATCATTACCACCTCCGCCTAGATATGTGGAATAAATCAGGTTATCCCCGGAAGCACTAATCTTCGTGACAAAGGCATCAAAGGTTCCTGCATTACTTCCTTGGTAAGCGGAGGCCGTGGGAAAGTCCGTAGACTGAGTATATCCTGTCACATAGGCATTACCAAGGCTATCCACTGCTATGCCAATACCTAGATCGTTACCACTTCCACCCAAATACGTGGAATAAACGAGGGCACCCCCAGATACGCTAATCTTCGTGACAAAGGCATCATCACCTCCTGCATTACTTCCCTGGTATGCGGAGGCCGTTGGAAAGTTCATAGATGAAGTATATCCCGACACATAGGCATTGCCAGAACCATCCACTGCTATACGTTCGCTTACATCATCAAAACCTCCGCCCAGATACGTGGAATAAACCAGGGTACTCCGGATACGCTAATCTTCGTGACAAAGGTATCATAGCCCCCTACATTACTTCCCTGGTATGCGGAGGCCGTAGGAAAGTCCGTAGACTGAGTATATCCTGTCACATAGGCATTGCCAAGGCCGTCCACAGCTACGCCTCCATAATGAATATCTTGAGAACTTCCCCCCAGATATGTGGAATAAATCAGGATATCCCCGGAAGCGCTAATTTTCGTGACAAAGGCATCAAAGCCTCCTGCATTAGTTGCTTGGTAAGCGGATGCCGTGGGAAAGTTCGAAGAATTAGTTTCTCCAGACACATAGGCATTACCAGAGCCGTCTACCGCTATGCCACGACCATAATCATAAGAACTTCCGCCCAAATACGTGGAATAAATCAGGGCATCCCCAGATGCGCTAATCTTCGTGACAAAGGCATCATAGCCTCCTGCATTACTTCCCCGGTATGCGGAGGCCGTAGGAAAGTCCGTAGACTGAGTATATCCTGTCACATAGGCATTGCCAAGGCCGTCTATTGCCATGTGAATACCATGATCATTACCACTTCCACCCAGATACGTGGAATATTCAAGGACAGGATCTATGACAAGGGGGTATCGTTTGTCATAAGAAGCAACCTGAAAACCATAGATGAATTTACGATTTCGGACTTTGGATTTAGACTTTGGATTTTGAGGTGGAATTCCTAACTCTGAACTCAAAACCCTAAACTTTCCGTCCCTTTCGACTCTTTTCCCGTCTATTTCCTGATACACATACGGTCTTTTCTGGATGATCTTGTCATCTTTGAGACTAATTTCAAGGTCTCCGTCTTCAGTAACTTGCAATCCCTCTATACCATGATATGAAAATTGCACACGGGATGGACTTGCACCGGGTTTGACTACGATATCATATTCCATCTGCCGGTTATTCCCATAAAATTTCATGTCGATATTGTTATAAATGCCTTTGTAGACAACTGTCTTGTACGTGGGGATATTAGACTTCCACTTCTTCGGGTCGTTGCCAATGAAATAATTGACCTTGCCCTCCTGCAATCCCTCTGCAATTATTTCGGGATTGTTGTTGGCACTTAACGGAATAAGTTTTATGAGTTGAGGCGGTATCAGTGGAGAGTTGCAAGTTGAAACCTCGGGTTTCTGGTTTGAGGATTGCGGATTTGCAAGAGACACGGACAAACCAGTTTGTCCGTGCCACCCTGTATCTTGCTTGGGATGAAGCCCCGCACTACCACCCTTCCTGACCGATGACTGCTGACCGCCAACTAAGGACAGAGATACATCTCGCTTCGTAAAAAATGTCGCATGCCCACTGCCCTTCTCATAAAACTGTACCTTTTCATCCATCTGTCCGTCATTCTGGATGAAATACAAAGGCAACTTGCCATAGTTTTTCTGCACCTTTACTTCCGTTACACTATCTATCTGTTTCTGATTCTGACGAATACCTTCGTCGTGCCCTTGTGTCGGAACTACATTACCATGTCTCACGCTGGAACAATTTCCCAGTATTAAAAACAAACACGACATCAACAAATAAAATCCCAGCATATTTCTCTTCATTTTTGCTTCCTCCTTTTACTTGTGGTATGAAATGAAAAAATTTACTGTAAAGATATTCTCAAAAAAATCTTCGGCAATAAGGCTGTCTTTTGTAAGGCTGTCTTTGGGATGAGACGTCCCATCGGGAGCGTCTCTACATACAATCCGTGTTTGTTAAAGACCCTTTTCTTTTCGTCCCCTGATCACCCAGGGTTTGCATTTATCGTATGTTTTGCTTCTTTGTAACAACCCCCTCACCCCCTAGATAAGGGGGAATTTCCCATCCGTTATTTCTAACCAGAACGAGCCGGAAGCGTAAGATGAAAATTGAAGAATGCAAATTGCAAAATTAATTTTTTAACTGCTCGCTCTGTGCTGGTTCAGGCTTGTAGCCTGAACCGAAACGTTTTGTAATGAACGAGAAACTCAGTTTCTCTGCAATTGTGTTCCCAAACTGGAGTTTGGGAACAAGCGGAAACAAGCGGAAGCGGAAACGGATGCTTCAACAAGTTCAGCACTTGGTTTGGGAACAAGCAAGTGTAGTTTATTCGAATGATATTACTAAGGGAAGGGAAAGTCAAAGGAACAAAGGTTTACCTTTACAAAGTTTTTGGTTTACCAAAAAGGTAAACTATTTTTCGTTTGCTATATTATATGGAAGAGGACCAATGTCTGATAGCGTAAAGGGCTAGTTGTAGCCTGTCGGTAATCCCTGCCTTTTTATAGATATTGTTCAGGTGTTTTTTCACGGATTGTTCGGTCATATTCAAGCGTTTCATAATTTCCTTGTTCCGGTGACCCTTACAGATCATTTTAACTACGTCTCTCTCTTTCCCGGTAAGCTGGTGTATTTCCCCTGCGACATTTTTCACACAGGAGAGAATGTCTTTGAGTTTCTTCCGGTTGAACCAGAGCTCACCTGAGGCAACACTCTTTATTGCCTTCCTTAACTCTGGGGGGTTGGATTCGGTAGATAAGACACCAATAAGCCCTTGTGAGATAAACCCCAGGAGATTTTCATCTTCCAGCCGGGGAAGACAACCCGTCCACAAGAGCAGAATACCTATCGTGTGTTTGAAGAGGGTGTCAAGAGACATGCTTGAGAGGGCATGAAAATCAGTAATGAGGATATCTGGTTTTGCATTTATCACTTCTTTCTGACTAGAGACGTTAATCGTGCAATCGATTCCAGGACCGTCTTCTTTGTATTAATCGTTTAACGCCCTCTCCAAAAAGATTGTTACAACAACAGATCGATATTCTTGCTGTCATCGTTTTTCCCCTCAAATGATTGTCGGCAACTCATCCTTCGACAAGCTCAGGATGAACGTATTCATGCTCATCAGACCATTCATGCGAGCCTCTGTCCGTGGGAAATAAAAAAGCCTTACTGCAAAAGACATCCATGTAAAACATCTTTGGTAGTAAGGCTGTCTTAGGGATACGTTATTTCCGTATACGTATGAAAATTTCATTTTTATCCGTACTTCTTTGTACAGATAAAGACCCTGTTACTTTGCGTCCCCTGATCACCCAAGGTTTGCCTTTATCGTGCTACTTCTTCTGTCTGGATGGAGCATTTTACCTTATTTATTTGCAATTCGATGTCAAGCAAAATCTTATTTTTTTATGAAATCCATGGACTTATTTGCCAAACACGGACAAAACAATCCCTGTTAAAAACATACAGGAATAGGGTTTGTCAGTGCCACCCGATCCTCACTATTTGTCCTGTAAATCTTGTTAAATTCGGAAGTGATCATAACAACATCTACCGCACGCCTTTCAATATTTTCCATAGCCATCAAGCCATAGATTAAATTACATACCAGCGACCAATTTCTTGAATGTTTCCAAGAAGTTTTCGCTGAGAGAATCATCAAACTTTTTTAACCAGTCTGCAATATAATGGTAATCATATTCAGGGTTTTTTAAAAGAATTGAGCTAACATCTTCTATATCTCTTGGCCTGCCAGCAATAATCTTATGAATAACAAGATCCTCAAGAGAGGCAAACCTTACAAAGGTTTCACCAAACATTACCTTCTTTGCCCTTTCTATAGCCTGCCTTTCATAATCTGAATGCGAAAATATAAAATCAACCCGTATACCTGAAGGAACATCCTGGGATGGTAAAACCATTGTTTTCTTCACAAAATCCTCAATGTCATTCACCAGAACGCTAAGGTTCAGAGTATTTACAAGAACCAGAACTTTCCCGAGGACGTCAGAATCAACACCAAGAGTTATATCTATATCTTTTGTAAATCTCGGCTCACCATAATAAAGAACCGCCTGCCCTCCAATGATCATGTAAGGAATCTCTTCCTTCTCCAAACTTATAGCAATTCGTTCAATAAGTTCCTTAAACACTATTGATTACTCGTGCAATTTTAATATCAACCTGAATCCCTTCCAGCGGATATTTCGCGGGAAGTGCTTTAAGATAGACTGCCTCCTTGTACATTCCCTCAAAGATTTCCATATTTCGTTGATAATCGGGCTTGTTTCGCTTTATCAAATCCCACTCAAATTTTTCTAAAAGCATCTTATCTTTAATCATAATTTATCGTTATTCGCAATCATTTGTTCTTCGGGAATTTTCATTTTTAATTCAAGTGCTTCAGCCTTAATGCATCGCAATTACCACAAACATCATTCTGATGTTCGCGGAAATAGTGCATATTCTCACCGTGCCAGATTTCATCAATACTTTGCTTTAATATGTTACCCACCTCATAGCGGGGAAGATCGCAGCATGGGGTTGCCTTGCCATCGATGTTAATATACAAATAGTCATAGGGTTTTGGGCAGTATTTATCAAAACGATACATAATGGGACGTAGTCTTTTGTATAATAACCGAAGTAAACCATTGTCAAAGGCCGTGTAGTTGTTGTCGACCTGTAATCCATATTTTTTTGCTATTTCTTCAGCCTCTTTATAAATCTCCAATTCTTCTTCCAAGCTGGGTCTCTTAAAATCACTATTACCTAAAGGGTTGTTTAATCGCACTAAATATACGCGATCTGCTCCCACTTCTCCGGCAAATCTAATGGTATCCAGACACTGCCGTTTGTCATGCATGGTTATTTGAATGGTAACGGACGGCCTTGTTTTACCGCCCCGATATTTCATGAGGGATTCAATGTTCTTTTGCACAACCTTATTGGATGGATGACCATCTGTGACCTGGTTGCCATCCTCTATACTGTCCAATGAAACAGTTAATTTGTCTAATGTTTCTATAAATTTTTCAACAAATGAAGCCAACAACAAACCGTTGGTTGTTACACCTACATCATGTCCTTTCCCCTTTGTATAAACAATCATATCCATCAATGCCGGATGCAATAGAGGCTCCCCCCATCCGGTAAGGGTAATGTTATAGTGGAATTCAATCCTGTCGATGATTTTCTGAAAAAGGGCGAGTGGGATGTCTTTTTCCGGTAGGTTAAAGGATTCGCGGGGACACATACCACACGTATAGTTGCAGCGGTTCGTAATTTCGATCTGGATACGTTCCGGTCGTTGAGGGATGATATAAAAGGTTCTACCTACAATACCTTTTATGAGGTAAAGGGGGTTGATAAGCATTTATTCGTTTAACGTTCTATTAAATTCATCTTATTTTCTGAAAAATACACTTTTCTTATTGTTTTCTTTCTGTAAGTTTCTTTGTATCCTCATCAATGGGGGTTGGATAGTGACTGGTAAAACAGGCGTTGCAGAAGTGTTGTCGAGGCTGCGTCGTACAACTCATCATCCCCTCAACACTAAGATAACTGAGACTCTCGACGTTTAAAAATTGTCGAATTTCTTCTGATGTGCGATTAGCCGCAATAAGTTCCCCTTTTTTTGGAAATCGATTCCGTAATAACAGGGATACCGATGCGGCGGGCAACTGATCCTGACATGGATCTCCTTTGCTCCAGCCTTCCGCAATAACCCAAACCGTGACTTTGACGTCGTCCCTCTTACAATGGAGTCATCGATAACAATAACCCGTTTCCCTTCCACCGTTTCTTTTAAGGCATTTAGTTTAAGCTCCACGATGCGGTGTCGCCGGTCCTGCTCAGGCAAAATAAAAGTCCGACCCACGTAATGGTTACGGATAAACCCCCTATCAAAGGGTATTCCTGAGGCATGAGAATATCCGATTGCTGCAGAATTCCCCCCTTCAGGAACAGAAATAACCACATCGGCATCGACAGGTGATTCCTCGGCGAGTTTGGCCCCCAATTTCTTGCGAAATAGGTGCACGCTTTCGCCATAGATTTTGCTGTCGGGTCTTGAAAAGTATACCAGTTCAAATACACAAAAGGCAGGTTTAATATATTTCTGGGAGCAATAATATTCGCTTCGAATCCCGTCTTTATCAATATAAACCGCCTCACCCGGATTGATATCCCGAATATATTCTGCCCCCACCTGGTCCATGGCACAGGTTTCGGAGGCCATTACATAGCCATCGTTCAACCTTCCCAACGCCAATGGTCTGAAACCATGGGGGTCACGCACCCCCACCATCTCGTCCGGAGTCAAAAACAATAATGAAAAGGACCCTCGTAATTGCTGCAGTAGGAGAGACAAATTTTTTTGCATCATGTGTAAAGGCTTTGCCATGAGATGCACAATGACTTCGGTGTCAGAGGTGGTATGGAATATCGAACCGTTGGCCTCAAATTCCTCGCGCAATCTTTTTGCATTGGTCAGCTGTCCGTTATGGGCAACGGCAACTTTCCCCTTATAATAATCTACCACTAAGGGTTGTGCATTACCTATATTGCTGGAACCAATGGTCGAATATCGCACATGTCCGATAGCAATTGGGTTTTTTAAAGATTTGAGCATCGGCGGCTTTATTACTTCACTAACAAGCCCCATTCCTTTATGACAGATGATGTCCTTCCCATCCGTTGAGGCAATTCCGGCGCTTTCTTCCCCCCGATGTTGCAAAGAATATAAACCATAATAAACCCTCTCTGCCGCATCTTCACACCCATAAATTCCAAACAACCCACAGTATTCTTTTACATCCGACATTTCTTTACTACCTATCTCTTTTCTGATACAAGTTTTTCACTCATTTTCATTCATTTTCATTCTCATGAAAGGAGGAGTTTTGGTTGTTACCCTGATGAGCTATTTCTAAAACTTGTATTTACTTTAATAAAAAATTAAAATAAAATATATAAATTCTTATCTTTAAAAAGGACTGGCTCAAAAATAACCTGTAGCACAGGGTTTCTCCTCAAAGGTTTATCGGTAATATTTCCATTTACGGGCAACCTGGATTGGACACGCGTTTTTGCGTCATATTGTTATCGCCCTTTTGTGAGCCGAGGGTTCGTTTCGGTTTGTCGAATAACATCTATTGGTAGGAAACACATAACAGTAAAAATTATATCAAACATTGAATGAGTGTCAATACATTTATGGTTGAGCCCACTGTCGACGGTAAAGATAATAAAACAAGGCTTTTTACAAAATTTTCAGGCGTAAGATTATACGTTATAATAAGTTCCAATCTTGCTAAAAAACCCGTGCTGGAAATACTGGAGGATGTTATTCAGGGTGGTGCAGATGCAGTACAATTACGGGAAAAGACGATGTCTGACAGTGAATTCCTTATCCTAGCCAGGGAATTTAAAAAAGTAACCCACCGGTCGAAAACTATTTTCATTGTAAATGACCGTGCTGAAATCGCTAAAAAAGTTGATGCAGACGGGTTGCATATCGGACAGTCCGACATGGATACTCACCGTGCACGCAAAATCATTGGCTCTGACAAAATTTTAGGCATCTCTACTCATACAATAGTTCAGGCTCGAAAAGCTCAACAAGAAGGCGCTGATTATATCGGCGTTGGCCCTATCTTTTCGACTACAACAAAGAGCTTTGAGCCTCCGGTAGGTCTCGATTATTTAAAACAGGTAAAAAGGGAGATTACTATCCCCTTTGTTGCTATAGGCGCCATCAACCTTGATAATATTGGTGAAATATTACATGCCGGAGGGTACTGCGTGGCAATCTGCTCTGCAATTATTTGCAATGACAATATTATTCAAACGACCAGATCTTTTAAAAACCTCCTCGCTATGCATACACAGCTTCAATTATAATCGTTTGAGTGGTATAATGTTTGCTTCATAAAATCTGATATAAAACAGCTTTGAATCAGTTCAAAACAAGCACAAGTAGATATTTTGCAAATACCTAAGCGAAAAAAACATTGCGATGTATTTTCATAAATCCAAAATGTGTCACCACATCACAAGTTGTAATTTTAAACATTCACTGGGGAAAGGGTGGGATATGGGAAAAATTGTGCCTTTGATTCCTTTCTTTGTATTTGTTTTGATGACGCTCGGTTGCGAATCTTTTATGAAAAAAGAAAGTAAAAAACCTTGTACAACTGATAGTTTTTCAGGAGAAATCGTATCACCGCCGAAAAGCAAGGGTTATTTAGCCAGCGGCGCAACGGTAAATATTGATACCGGTGAGGAAAATAAAAAGACCTCTTTGCTCGACCAATTTGAACAAACAAGGAAGGCCCTGTCGTTATCTCAGGAAAAGATTGCCACACTTGAAAGAGATCTGGAAAGCGAAAAGACAATAAAAACAGCATTTGAGACAGAACTAGAAGAACTGAAAAAACAATTAGAAGCCACCCAGCAACTTATTATAGAAAACGAAAAAATAGGTAAGCAACTAGAACAAAGTCAAGAACCCTATGAAAAAAAGATTAGGGAGTTAACCCTGGAATTAACAAAGGCACAAATTGAAGAAACAAAGGCAAAACAGGAACTCATTGGTCTGAAGATAGAACAATTGGTTGAAAAGAAGAAACAAAAACCACAAAATCCCCAATGAATCTCTTTTTGAAGGACATGGAGTTATCTGATGAAATTCACACTGAGTATCCTTATTCTATGCTTATTTGTAGTCGGGGGCTGTTCAAGTGCACCGAAATATCACTCTTCATGCCTTAATTATAACAAAACGGATGAATATAAAAAAATACCTATACGTCGCGTATTACTTTTACCATTCGAATACAATGTAGACCGCGAAGCTATCATAGATGAGGTAACGGAGGCGTTTGCAGTAGAATTACGAAAAATAGGGAGTTTTGAGGTCATTGTACCACCAGAAAACACTACTGCATTGATTGCTGAACATGGGATATGGGATAAAGGCAGTATTCATTTGTCCACCCTTTTGACCTTGAGGAAGAACTATGATGCAGATGCCATCGTATTTGGAAATATAACCCACTATCGTCCTTATGAACCTATGTTACTTGGTGTCAAAGTAGGTATGATCTCCACAGACACCGGAGACGTCGTCTGGAGCGCTGACGGCGTTTTTGACAGCAATGAAAACGAGGTTGCAGAACTTGTAAAGCACTACTTTGAGAGCACACATCAAAAAAACGCCCTATACGGCTGGAAACTTATTTTGCTTTCTATGAGGCGCTACTCTCAATTTGTAGCTAATCAGATAACAGAAACACTCCAACACTGACCCCACAACCCGCAATCGCCATTGAGAAACGAACAGAATAGGAATTTTAATGTTGTAGTGGCAAAGCGCGCCCTGCCCCTACTGCTATAAAAACCGCCAAAGGCTTAATTTATTTAGAACACGGAAAACATTACACATCACAAGGAAAAAAGTATTCGGAAATCATGCCTCCGGTAACTCAGCAAAACATTCTCTCAATAAATATTTCGCCTTTATTGACATTTATAACTAGCCAGTATATTGAAAGTTAGACAAATCTTCATCATCAATTTCATCTCTCCGTCATAATAAACAGGCATATGCGTTGCTCAATTACAAATCAAAATTATTGAACCATCACGATTCTCATGAAGAGGAAATCACTATGTTAGAAACAGCCATAGAACTATCCAGCCAAAATGATTTATTCGGGAATTTGTTTACCGGAATTCGCCCAATTACGAATAATTCCAGTTCTTATGTAGCGAACACAGATTCTGTTCAATCAGAAATCGGTGAAAAAGATGCTGAGAATCATCCTGAAAGTATTCCATTCCAGGAAATACTTGGTCAACAGATGATCAATCGCACTGACCGGGATGCAGTTAACCAACAAAAGACAAATCATCCCGTCACAGAATCGGGTACAAAGAAACTATTACAAGAGAATATTCATGAGATAAACTCATCTTTGTTCCATGAAACACTTGTAAATGGTAGCCCACAAAGAAACGCAAAAAATCCCGATATACACAGCCCTTTCGGAGGAGAAACTGATGATTCCTCCTCTGTAACAAAGAAAGGTGAAAAAGGATTTGAACTGAATCCCTCAGGGACACAAATATTAGACACTATCCTTTCTGCAGATATTCTGCCAGGGACATTTATTGAACACACAGAAACGGCTCTTCAAAATTTTAGTCAAAATCCGTCTTTGAAAGATGGCGCAGTCAAGTTTGATGTGAATGCAAATATTCACAATCCTTTCATCCCCGATATCAATCCTCAAAATTTCTCTCCATTCCCCTTTTTCGGAGGGAAACTGCAGGAAATTGATATGCAAAAAAACAATCCACTCATTAACCTAAATAGTTCGGGTTTTATGCTCAAAACAGAAATGCCCATTATGCAAAATCTAACTGACAGAAACACAAACCGGAACATCGAAGATGTTGGGTTAAATGCATCCATAAATCTTAAGAATTTACAAAAATTGGATCAATTCATCCCCGTTGTAATACAAGAGACAGAATTTGCAGACTCAGATAATGCATTTCATATCAAGAAATTACCTGCTGTATTTAAATCACTAGCTCAAAATGTTTCTCCAGAAAACAAGCTAAATACTCCCATGCCTGAAATAAACAGCCAAATCAATGGAACAAAAAAAAAGAGAGAAAATGGCCTTTCAACAATAATCAGTAAGATACCTTCTGACCATGACCTTCCAGGCACTCTTCAAGCAAATGAGGAATGGAACTTAAATGACAACTTTGCACAGAAACAAAGCGCTTCCTACCCTTTGACATTTGATACACCAATACAAAAAAATCATAGCAGGTATCGCTTTTCCCTGGATACGCAAACAACAACCGATGGCATACCGTCAAACGCATTAAACTTCTCACAAAATACAGCTTCCCTAGAAGGCCACAAAGATCATGTAAGTAACACCTTTCATGGAAATCCCACTGCAGCTGCAGAGCTTCCGTACAATATTATGGACCAACTCTTTCAAAAAATCAGCCTGATAAACCACGGCGATAGATCCGAAATCAAGTTGCACCTGACCCCGCCAGAACTGGGCAGTGTAAAAATCCACTTTACCGAAGAAAATGATGAAATCGAGGCAAAGATTTTTGTGGAGAATGCAGAAGTCAAGGCTGCCATAGAAAACAATGCTCATCGCCTTAAAGAATCAGTGGCAGCCAATGGCGTGGAAATCCATAAATTAGAAGTATACATACAAAATAACGATGCACACAAACAAAAATCTTCAGAAAATTCTGAATCAAACGACCCGCATTATCAGGTAAAGAGACAGGAAGACCAAAACGGAGGCCAATCCGATAATGAAAGAAATGTAAGCAATAACCTGAAAACAGAAGTCAGTATAAACACGTCTAATTTAATGGTTGACTACATTATTTAAGGAGGCAAAACATGGGCACATCAAGTACTTCAAGCCTGAGTTCAGAAATCAGTATGGATAATTTTCTGACGCTCTTTGTAACTCAATTGCAACATCAAAATCCATTAGACCCAACTGACAATTCTGAATTCATGTCTCAATTAGCACAATTCAGTGCATTGGAACAAGAACAACAGCAGACAGGATATCTTTCAAGTCTGACCAGTATCGATACGGCATCACTGCAGCTGGATCAAATCTCCATGGCCAGCACGTTTATTGGCAAAACTATCACATACAGCAGTGATAGTAAAGGGAACAGCAATGAAACACAAACGGGTGTCGTAGAAGGTGTAAAACTTGAAAAAGACGGAACGGTGTCTTTCATTGTTAATGGAGAATCTGTCTCCATCTCGAATCTCATAGAAGTCAGTGAGGCGTCAATAACAAAAACATCAACATTATCAAGCATTCAATCTAAATCACTTGATAAAAAATAACTGAAAGGAGCGACATTATGGGTCTCGGCGGTGCATTATATTCAGGCGTGTCAGGTATTCGTGCACATCAAAACATGTTGGACATCATAGGAAATAACCTGGCAAATATCAATACTTACGGATACAAATCCTCAAGGTTATTATTTTCTGACCTGCTAAGTCAAACTATAGCAATTGGAACTAACGGTAACCCGATGCAAGTAGGAAAGGGTGTAAAATTCGCCAGCATTACATCAAACTTCAGTCAGGGAACATTAGAAAGCACCAATAACGTATTTGACCTCGCCATACAGGGAGAGGGATTTTTTGTCGTTAACGGAGGCAGCAAGGATTTTTTTACAAGGGTAGGAGCATTTTCTACTGATGAAGACAATTATCTCGTTGATTCAAATACAGGCTATAAGGTATTAGATACAAACGGTAAAGAAATCTCCATACCTTATGATTCAACCGTTTCCGGTAAGGCTACATCAAAGGCATACATTACCGGCAATCTTGATGCATCGGCATTAAGCTCCACAGCCGAGGTATTGATAATGTCCAGCGCCCTTACCGAAAGTAGCACAGCGGCAACTACGGCAACCGAATTAAACGACCTGGACTCTAACACTACAGATTACATTGCCGGAGACACCATTCTCATTACGGGAACAAAATCGGATGGGACTGCCGTTTCTGCAACTTATACGTATGCGGCTAGTGATACGGTTCAGGAACTTATAGACGCAATAAATACGGCATTCTCTGGTGATGCAACCGCCAGTTTAGATTCATCGGGAAAGATCGTCCTCAAAGCAGATACTGCCGGAAGTGACGAATTATCGCTCACCCTTGCAGATGGCGGCTCCAATACCGGTGCAACAACATGGACGGATCACACCTTCGGTGGCTCCACGTATACAACTTCTGTGGATATTTTTGATTCTCAGGGGACCAGACATGCGATTACTCTCAGATTCACAAAACAAATGGACAACGAATGGGACCTTACCGCCTCCATGGATAGTGTAGATGGCACATTTGCAAGTAGTGATAATACGATAACGGGTATTACATTCAATGACGATGGTACATTCAGCACAAGCGGTGACACAACGCTCCAATTTAATTTCAATGGCATCAGTAGCACACAGTCTGTAATTTTCGATCTTGGCACATCAGGGGAAAACGATGGCCTTACACAAAATGGCGGCGAATCAAGCGCCGCTGTCACAAAACAGGATGGTTACGAGTATGGAACATTTGATTCCGTGTCCATCAATTCAGATGGTACCATAAAGTCATTGTATACCAATGGTAAAACACAAACTATTGCGACACTGAAGCTTGCCTTATTTAACAACCTCAACGGTTTGAACAAGATAGGAGACAACTTATATGAACAAACCTCAATATCCGGCGAGCCCATTTATGTTAACGCTAATTCAGGCCGTGCAGGTTCTATTTCAAGCGGTTATCTGGAAGGATCCAATGTGGACATGGCCACAGAATTGACCTCACTGATTACGGCGCAGAGGGGCTTTCAGCTTAACACAAAGGTCATCACCACTGCTGATGAAATACTGGCTGAGGTTGTCAACCTGAAGAGATAACAAAATATAATGTATTAGGTCTTCGACTACTTTCTCAATGTAGAGCGACGAGTCTCGTCGCTCTACAACCACAGCTTTGAAATTCCTCAAAATCTATCCTCTTATTCGTAGCTATTCATGTAAATTCGTAACTGAACCGCTACATCTTTAACATCATGATGTAAATTTTTTAAACACCCTTGTTTATGAATGGGAAAATTTATTCAATCCCCCAGGAAACATTTACTCAACCATTCTGGAAGATCCTTAAAGTATTCTATCGAAAAACCTTCTCTATGCCCGTCAAAATACGTTGTTGTAAAATATCTTACGACTAATGAAGTTGATAAAATTTTTTATTCATGGTTTTGGTATCAAGATTGCTTTTTGATGTACAAAGATTTTAAATTTTTTATGTGATAGAAAATACGGAGAAGATATCCATGATTGTAGGACTATATACAGGCGCGTCAAGTATGGTGAGTCAGGGAGACTATCAGGCAGTTATCGCACGGAATTTGTCTAATATCAACACCGCTGGGTATAAAAAAAATATCGCTGTCTTTCAGTCCTATATCTCTGATGCACAAACTAATGATCAAAATGCCAATCGTGGTATTGGAAGCAGTTTAGGTACCGTTGCCACAGACTTTTCACAGGGCACTTTGGAATATACCGGCAACGACCTTGATCTTTCTATAAAAGGAGGTGGATTTTTTACCGTCAACACGGAGGCTGGAATTCGTTACACAAGAAAAGGACAATTTATGTTATCACGTGACATGAAGATTATCACGCCTGAAGGATGGTATCTAATGGGCCACGGCGGCGAAATTCAAGTCCCTCAAAATGCAAAAAGCATTACCGTCAAAGAAAATGGAAGTATTTCTGCAGACGGCAAAGAAATCGGGAAGATTAGAGTTGTTACTGTTTCTGACCTAACTACTCTCAAACCCACAGGGTGTTGTGCCTATACATTATCTGATACCGCACAAGAACCGGAAGTCTCAACCGATTTTACAATAGCCCATCGTTACCTGGAACAATCAAACGTAAATGTGGTAGATGAGATGGTCAATATGATTGCTAATATGAGGGGCTATCAATCTGGTTATAAGGTCACCAACTCCATCGACGATACGCTAAAAAAACTCATTAAACTTGCAACCTAATGGTGGATGGGTAAATGGGTGAATAAGGACGTGAACTTATTTGGTGATATTGAAATATTGAGAAAAATGACATTAAACTTTATTAAATATTTGAAAAATAACCCATAACCCATGTACTCATATACCCGTTAAAAGGAGGTTGTTATGATAAGGGCGTTATATACTGCCGCCACAGGCATGAAGGCTCAACAGCTATTTTTAGATAATGTCTCAAATAATTTAGCAAACATAAACACTACGGGATTCAAAAGAAGTCAGGTCAATTTCCAGGACCTTCTCTATGAAAAGAAGTATATCGCTGGTTCTGAATCTGCACAAGGTTTTGAGATACCTTCAGGTATCCAGCTAGGCGGTGGCGTAAGACCCATTTCTACCTCCAAGGTATTTTCCCAGGGGAATCAACAGGCTACCAACCGATCCCTGGACCTTGCCATTGAAGGAAACGGTTTCTTTCAAATAAGCCGGCCGGACGGTACTATTGCATATACAAGGGATGGCGCATTTGAATTAAATAGCAAGGGCGAGATTGTCACTGCTGAGGGTTTGCCATTGACACCAAGTATTACCATCCAGGATGCCAAAGAAATTTCAATTGGAACGGATGGAACAGTATTTATAAAAGGCTCCGATAGCACCCTTCAGAATGTGGGACAAATTATGCTTGCAAATTTTCCTAACCCGGCAGGTTTAGACAGTCTCGGAAGGAATATGTACGCAGAAACAGTCGCATCAGGCGCCCCAATAGTCTCAGTGCCTGGTGAACAAGGAACAGGTGAAATCTACCAGGGAGCCCTTGAAAATTCCAATGTTGAAACGGTCACGGAGCTTGTTAATCTTATCACAGCCCAGCGTGCGTACGAGATCAATTCCAGGGCAATAAAAGCCAGTGATGAGATGTTGTCAACCATTAACAATATGGCATAACGCTGCAAAACCTCACTTCATCCCCTCTTTCTCCCCTTCTCCTCTAAGGAAGGCGATGAAGTGAGGTAAAAACTTGCAAAAGCATTTTCAGAGATGGCTGAGATTTCTTATGAAACTAAACTTTTTAATACCTTTACCCATAATAATCCTCTTCACCTTCCATACTGCAATTGGTGAAAGAATTACCATCGAAATCAAGGACAAGGTAATCTTGCCTGAAAAACAAATTACCCTGGGAGATATTGCATGCGTTTCATGCAATGATCCATCCCTTTCAGAAAGAGTCAGCGATATTCTCATCGGAAACACCCCCTGGCCTGGCAACGTCAGGAAAATTGAACGGGATACCATCAATGCACGTCTCATGGACGAAGGTATTAATCTGAGCGATATCACTTACGGCAGCACAACTTCTTCGTTGATCTCTGTTGAATCAATAACCATTTCGGGAGAATATATTCTAAAGAAAGCAAAGGAATATCTTCAGTCTAAATTATTCCAGCCTGAGCGTGAAATAATCATTGAATCTGACAGGCCTCCCAGGGATAAATTATTACCTGCAAATGAAGGGACTATCCGTTTGGCGGCATCACAAATTGATGCTACGAAAGATAGAGGTAACGTACAACTTATCGTTCATATATTTGTTAACGATAAACAATATCTGAAGATACCGGTATTCTTCAACATACGTGTATACGAAGATATTGTTACTTCCAACAGGAAAATAGACAGAAACGACATTCTCAGTATGGATACCCTTACGATTAAAAGGATGGAAACTACAAAGCTTGCAGGATTAACGTTTAACAATGCAGAAGATCTCATAGGAAAACGCGTCATACGTCCTATCTTACCAAATACACCAATTACCGCAGAAATTGTAGACAACCCCCCTGCCATAAAAAAGGGTGATTTTATCAAAATTTTTGTTCAAGCAGGAAATCTCCATGTTGTAACAAAAGGTATAGCAAAGGAGGACGGCTATTTGGGAAAAATCATCAGAATAAAGAACATTGATTCGAATAAGGAATTATACGGCAGGGTAGAGGATTCGGCCTCGGTTAAGGTCGTCTTTTAAGGAAGAACTATGAAAAGCAAAGCCACAACTCAGTACAGTCACAATCATATTATTTCCTCCGCGTCCCCTCTCTTGCGCGAAAAGATAAAAATGTTTGTCAAAAAAAATTTGTTCTTGCAACGGAAGACTATAGCATGCCTTTTTACAAGCCTGGCGCTGTTAATCGTAAGCACCAACCTTCAGGCTGAATCGATCTGGAAAAAACGAGTGACGCTAAACACAAATCTGTTCAATGACAACAGGGCCAGGGGGATAGGAGACATTGTAACGGTACAAATCAATGAATCGACAGAAATTACAGGAGTAGAAGATTCCAGTGCGGAAAATAAGAAAAGCCATAGTGTCAACGTAGATACTACAAATTTTTTTACAAAGCCATTAGGAGACACGAGCGGCTATTTACCAAATTTTTCAGCCGATACAAATCATAGTTTTAATGGTAAAGGGGCATATGAGAGCAACCGTAATATTAGTTTAGAGCTTACAGCTGTTGTTACGGAAATACTGGCCAATGGGAATTTGATTATTGAAGGAAATCGTGATGTCAATATTAATGGTGAAAAATATAACATCAAGGTATCCGGAATAGTAAGGCCTATTGATATCAGCATAGACAATGTGATTCAATCATCCTCAATCGCAAATGCCAATATAACACTTGAAGGCAAAGGATTTTTAACACGCGCCGGAAAACGAGGATGGTGGAATCGAATCTATGAAGCCATGTGGCCATTCTAATCATTACTTTAACCTTAGTAATAACCCCCTATGCCTGGCTGAACAAATTTCCGGCTCGTTCCTAAACAGAGTTTGGGAACAAGCAGTTGGAAGTCGTTGCCAAAGGCAACATAATTTAATGTCCTTTTTAGCAAAAGAACATATTTAAGAGAAAATATCCATCATGAATTCTGTTTTTAAATACCGAGCAATAATCTTTATTATTGCAGTCCCTTTGTTTATGACATCGCTTTGCAAATTTACTCAAGCGGCTGTCCGTATGAAAGACATTGCCTACGTTCAGGGCGTTCGTGATAACCAGCTTTATGGATACGGCCTTGTCATAGGACTGCAGGGAAGCGGAGACAGCCAGATATTCAGGGTTACAAGACAACTGGCCGTAAATATTTTTGAAAAGCTCGGAGTGTTAATATCTGAATCAGATTTCCTGTCAAAAAACATTGCGGCAGTTATGGTCACTGTCAACATTCCGGCCTTTGCAAGACCAGGCGACAAACTCGACGTTGTCGTTTCTTCTCTTGGAGATGCAAAAAGCCTCGAAGGGGGCGTCTTACTTCAGACTGCTTTACAAGGCGCTGACAATGAAGTATATGCAGTAGCACAGGGACCTTTATCCATTGGCGGTTATAACGTGGAAGGGCAAGCTCAATCTCTCCGCAAAAATATATCTACAACTGCATACATCTCAAATGGCGCCATCGTTGAAAAAGAGATCCAATCTTCTATTTTATACGGCAAATCGCTAAGCGTTGTCTTACGTGACCCTGATTTTACAACAGCAAATCGTTTGGTGGAAGTAATTAATAATCTCTATCCAAATGCAGCAAGAGCAATAGACGCAGCAGTCGTGGATATTATACCCCCGAAAGATTTCCAATCAGAGGATTCCATTATACGATTTGTGGCAAATATCGAAGAGTTGTACGTTAAACCGGACAGTATTGCCAGGGTCATTATCAACGAACGCACGGGAACAATCGTTGCCGGTGAAAATGTTCGAATATCGACGATAGCCATTGCGCATGGAAATTTAAGTATTACCATCAATGAAAGACCTGAGGTTTCACAACCTGGCGCATTATCATCCGGTCAAACAGCTGTAGTGCCCAGAACAGATATTCAAGTGACCGAAGAGGAGAAGAAATTAAACGTAATTCAGGAGGGGGTAACGATATCTGACGTCGCACGGGCTCTTAATGTGTTAGGAGTAACACCAAGGGATTTGATCTCTATATTCCAGGCAATTAAAAGAGCGGGCGCCCTTCATGCTGAACTTATAATTATGTAAAAACTTCTTTTTATAATATTAAATTTTTGAATTACTTTTCTTAAGAATGGAGTTATCCATGGAAAATTATTCAGCAATAAACCCTTTGCTCATTTCCCAACCTTCTTCGGCTGAAACAGTGAAAAATCTCAGTCAGCAGAAGGGTAAAAATACTGATGCGCTTTCCCTTAAGAAGGCATCGCAGGATTTCGAATCAATCCTCGTCAATTTTGTCATTGATGCCATGTGGAAAACAATACCAAAATCGGACTTATTCGAAGAAAACACCGCTGGAATGGAAACCTACACCGAAATCATGCACACCGCCCTTTCACAAGATATTGTTTCCAAGGGAGGCTTTGGAGTTGCATCGGTGATTTATGAACAACTGCTGCGTGATAAAGAACTGGCTGAAAAACCGCTTAGCGAACATCCCCTGTTAAAGGATAATAACAACACTTTTGATTTAAAAAGAGCATTTGAAGGAGAGTTAGTTCACAGGAAAAATGAAAAAGACAATAATGGAGTTAATCCATCATGAATACCTTGTTAGACAAATTAACTGAAACGATTGACCGGTTATCTATCATTTACGATGAACTGCTTGAAACTGCAAAAACAAAACAGTGTTGCCTGATATCGGGAAATATTGAAGAACTGGAAATGCTTCTTTATCAGGAGAAGAACCAAACCGAAATCGCCCAGCTCCTTGAAGAAAAAAGACAAAACATCATAAACAGCTATTGTAAAGAAAACCATGCGCAGAGGAAAAATGTTACCATGAGATCTTTGATGAATAATATGGACAATTTGCACAGGGAGAGAGTCGGCAGCCTGCTAAACAAATTAACACTGTCAATGAAACAATTACAGCAGGTAAACCAGACCAATACGACCCTCACTCACTATTCACTTGATATTACTGAAGACATTATAAAAATATTTTGCCCCTCTGCATTTCAATACTCTGTATACCACCATACGGGAAAAATCCAAGAGCATGAGATGCCTATGGTTTTAATTGATACAGAAATATAAGGAGAGTAAGAATATGTCTTCAGATTTACAAATTGGTTTAAGTGGAATATTAGCCGCCCAACGTGCCATGCTGGTCACGGCCCACAATATTTCAAACTCAAATACAAAAGGCTATACAAGACAGTCAACCATCATGGCAACAAAACTACCCGTAATGACAACAGCAGGCACCATTGGACAGGGTGTAGAGATCGTAAAGATCATTAGACATAAAGATGACTACCTCAACAGCCGTTTGAGAGATATCTCGTCATCCCTTGGCAATGCATCCATACAAAGTCAGTATCTCAGAGAACTGGAAACCGTTTTTAATGAAACTTCCGAAGCCAGCTTAAATAATGCATTGGCGTCTTTTTTCAGAGGCATAAACGACCTTTCACAAAACGCGCAAAATATAAGTTCACGCGCAACTCTTTTGGAAAAAGCCAATACACTGACCGATACCTTCCATAGAACAATTAATGAACTGAACCAGATGAAAATATTTGTCAAACAAAGCATAGAAAGCAAAATATCAGACGTCAACAATCTGACAGCAAACATAGCAAGTATAAATAAACAAATCTCTGCCCTTAAAGTTAAAGGCATTGAATCCAACGACCTATTGGATAAGAGAGAGGCGTTGTTGCTCGATCTCAGCAAGTTGATCAACATCACTGTTATTAGCCAGGATAATGGAATAGTAAATGTCGCAACATCGGGTGGAACTTTAGTATCGGGTACAAACTCCACAAGCATCACTACTGAAATAGATACCTCTGGAGACATCAATGTCGTAAATTCCAGGAGTGAAAACTCAAAGTATGTCTTTAAAACCGGTGAAATAAAAGGATTGCAAAGCTTTTATAATGAAACTATTGTAAATTACGATGATAAACTAGACACATTGGCATCCGGCCTTATAAAGGACATTAATCGCATTCATAGCGAGGGCGTGGGGCTATCGGGTGGATTTGCCAGTATACTGTCAACCAACACAGTATCAAGTACCACCGCGGCGTTAAATTCAACCGGGCTGGATATTATGCCCACTTCAGGAGATATTTATATTACGGTAATCAATACAAGCACAGGAGAAGTAACAAAGAACAAAATTTCTGTGGATGTTACAACAGATTCCCTTACCGACCTCCAGACCTCCATAGACGGTCTTGCAAACATTTCGGCATCCATCGTGGACAATAAACTTCTCATCAAAGCCGACTCTGGTTACAAATACAATTTTTCGTATGCCTTAGACCCAAATCCCGGGTCACTGGGAACCTCCACGGTTTCCGTTTCAGGTATTTACTCAGGACAATCTAACGATGTGTATACTTTTACCGCCCTGGGTACCGGCACAATCGGAAGCACTGCGGGACTCCAGATTGAGGTGAAAAACAGCAGCGGAGCAGTTATAGCAACACTCGACGTAGGCAGTGATTACACACCGGGTAATATAATCAACGTCGCAAATGGAGTATCTCTCTCTTTTTCTGGCGATGCAATTACCTCAGGCGATACACTTTCATTAGACGTTATAAACGACTCTGATACCACCGATTTACTGGCAGCCTTGGGAATTAATACTTTCTTTAGTGGATCCGATGCCTCCGATATAGCCATAAATCCGGATATTGATAAAGATGTATCATTGATTGCTGCCTCGACAGGCGAGATAGGAAATAACACAAATGCATTGCGTTTGGCAGCATTACAGGATGACACTAGCGCTATCGATAATACAACATTTGGTGATTATTTGCACCAGATAGCATCGTCATTGGGAGAGGAAGCCAGCAATGCCTATAAATCTGAAGAAAGTTTTACTGCCTTAGAAACAAGTCTGGGGAATCGCAGGGATGAGATATCGGGTGTCTCTACGGATGAAGAATTAGTCAATCTGGTAAGGTTTCAACAGGCATATCAAGCCTCTGCAAAATATATCTCCATCGTTGACGGGCTTGTAGAGAGATTATTAAGCTCGTTTGGTTAAACTATTATGGAGGAATAAAGAATGTCATTCAGAATAGCCCAGGAAAGTATAAACCGGACTATACTTTCTAACATAAACCTCAATTTTAAAAAAATGCAGGAGATACAGGAAAAGCTATCGAGCGGAAAACAAATAAACCGCCCCTCAGACAATCCTTCAGGTACGCGTAAAATCCTCGGGTTAAAGACGGAAGAAATTCAATTCCAGCAATTTTCAGATAATACGGAGGCAGCAAAAGAGCAAATAAATTATACATTCAATACCCTTGAGAGCATTCAGGAGATCCTGGCTCAAATAAAAGAACTAACCATGCAAGCTACGAACGATACACTTGGGCAACCCGAAAGAAAGGTCATCGCCAGTGAGTTGAATGAATTGTTGGAATCTGTTCTGCAATTCTCAAACACGGATAACGACGGTCAGTACATATTCTCTGGCACAAAAACCTCCACGATCCCCTTTTCAGCTACGCGCGATGGCAACGGTAAAATATCCTCAATATCTTACGTAGGCAATAATGAAGAAATTAAATATCAGCTAGGTCCAAATACGTACATACAAGTAAATATACCCGGTGGAACATTCTTTCAAAATAACGGCGTTTTTTCGACCTTAATCTCGTTAAGAGACGCGCTCGAGTCAAGTACTTTTGATTCTTCCGCTTTTTTAGATTTGAGGAGTACTTTAGATACCACAACAGGCACTTTATTATCAGAGATTACCAGGTTCGGCGCAAAGGCAAGCAGGTTGGAATTGACTGCACACAGCCTTGAAAACTCCCGAATAGCATTGAAAGAATTGATATCATATACAGAAGATGCTGATATAGCATCTTTGATTATGGAATTGAAGCATCAGGAAAACATCCTGCAATCCTCTTTAGAAACAGGCGCACGGATTATTCAACCCACCCTTCTTGATTTTTTACGATAAAAATATTGTTCAAAAATTACTCATTATTGTAAAGAAATTATACCCACTTCCCCAACGACAGATACCAATCCGGAAGAATTTTCCCCCCCTCCTTTCTCCTGATCACATTTTTTACAAAAATCCATAGCGCAAAAGAATCTTTAACTATCACCCATGAAAGACTATAGGACCTTATTACTCTCCGGCACATTGAAGTATTTTCAGATGGTATAATGTTTGCTAATTGTCTTTATAAAAGTACGCCACTTTAAAATTTTAAGATAGGAGTTAAACATGTTAAAAATGGAAGACAAACTGCTAGGAAACGGTAATACATTAAATTTATCAACAGAAAAATTTGGTAATTTACGCATCGAAAAAGAAAACATTATAACTTTTGAAAGTGGTCTCCTGGGATTTGAAGATTTAAAGCAATTTGTTATCGTTGATATTGAAGAATGCCTTCCCTTCGAATGGCTGGTTTCAGTAAAAGACCCTCTCGTTGCTTTTCCTATCCTTAACCCAATGCCCTTTTTTATCGACTATAATCCGGTGAAATTCATAGATGACCTGTCATCACTAGGCATCAAGAATATAAAAAACGTTGAAACATTTTGTACGGTCACCTTAGGGAATAGTCCATCAGACGTTACCATAAATCTCAAGGGCCCTATAATTATCAATATGAAAAATAAAAAAGGAAAACAATTTGTGGTAACTGAAGACTATTATAGTTTACATCATCCACTTATTCGAACTTAGTCCATCAATTTTCAGAAAGGCGAAATATCGTGTTAATACTGACAAGGAAGTTAGGAGAAAGCATTACCATAGGTGATGAGATAAAAGTTACCATTGTTGACTGTCAGGGTAAACAGGTTAAATTGGGTATCATTGCACCGAAACATGTTAAGGTTCATCGGGAAGAAATATTTGAAAAGATTCAGGAAGAAAACAAGAAGGCAGCCACGGTATCTAAACATGCCATAGCTGAAATTGCTCAAAAGTTACGAAAGAACTCAAAACAAACAGATTCAAAGGAAAGAGAACCAATTTCTTCTCTATAAATATTAAAGAAAGGAAAATAACCATGTTAAATTTAATGAAAAAAAATTCATTACAAACTGTACCCATCAATGAGAACCTCAAGGACAATCGCACCGATTTTGAAGCAAACGTAACACTCGCAAATGCAAACATTGAAAAAGGCAACTGGGACGAAGCTTATCCGTATCTAAAGACAGCAATCGAAATAAATCCTGATTACTCACAAGGATACAATCACCTTGGTATTTTTTGCACCAGAAAGAAAAAATATACTGAGGCGATTAACAACTTCAAAAAAGCATTACAGGCAGATTTTTCCTTGACAGAAGCACATTACAATCTTGCCGTTTTGCATATGGAACGCAAGGAATACAATATGGCACTTTCACATTTTAAAGAAGTTGTACTCGCTAATCCCGATGACCATGAGACCTATTACCTCATGGGATTGTGCTGCGTCCATAATAAGATGGAAATTGAGGCCGAATCCTTTTTTTCCGAGTCTCACAGATTAAAGCCGGAATCCATACCATCAGCTATATCCCTTTGTAAACTACTCATCAGAAAAAACGATTATACAAAGGCTAAAAACATACTTTTGCATATACTCATGAGCAATCCATCTCTACCAGAAGTGAATCTTCTGCTGGGCATTATCTATCACC
The DNA here is from genome assembly GCF_000949635.1 of Candidatus Brocadia sinica JPN1. Taxonomy (NCBI): domain Bacteria; kingdom Pseudomonadati; phylum Planctomycetota; class Candidatus Brocadiia; order Candidatus Brocadiales; family Candidatus Brocadiaceae; genus Candidatus Brocadia; species Candidatus Brocadia sinica. The sequence continues at coordinate 3,767,276 of NZ_BAFN01000001.1, read as the reverse complement.
TTCAAAAAAAATATACCAGAGCAATGCACTATCTGAGGAAAACGTTACTCATAGATAAAAATAACATAGAGGCGTATAACCTGCTGGGCGAGTGCTGCGTGGACTCGGGCATGGACAAGCAGGCAGAAACCTTCTTCGCAATGGCTATTAAACTTGATAATTCATACCTAGAGGCATTTTACAACCTTGGAAATCTTTATTACAAACAAGAAAAATATGGAGATGCCGTTTCCACCCTGGAAGAATTTATGAAAAACAAAGAGGCATCCGACAGTATCAACTCACTTTGGTCAGAAAACGCCCATACAGAAAATGACGAAATGGTACCACTTTATAATTTACTGGGACATTGTTATAAAATGGCTAAAAACCACCTTAAAGCACGGACTGTCTGGGAAAAGTCATTAGCCATACAACCCCAACAACAAGACATAAAAGCCCTTTTAGCCGATTTGCCACAACCATTGCATAAACGGATTAGTCTTGTAATTGATTAGCTGCCCTTATCATCGATTTCTTTTCAATTGCGTAACTATAGTTCTTGTTTCATCTGATATCAGGGCAATAAAAGAAAATTTCTGGGGTTCTTGGCAGTAAATGGTTTGAAGGGTTGGTCATCAATCGGGATGAAAAATAAAAATCCTCGGAGCCAAATATTTGGGATCTCCCGTCATGCCTGTTGTTTATTAAACTTGAAATTAATATTCGTAGAAATTTGTATCTGAACATTCATATTTTTATCATCATGTATATTTTTCAAACATTTTTTATTCTTATTTCTCTTCAAAAAATTTTTTCTTTACACTCCCGAGAGATACAATTTTAGCCATTAGTCTTTTCTTGCTATTGCATACTTATGTATTGTCTACTTCCTATTTCGTATCTCATAATACCTCATACCAAACATGTTCATGCTTCTCCAACTAGTTTTATCCGCGTTTGGTATTATGATTGCCCAACATCCAGGCAACATTCCTAGATTTTCAATCTATTATTTTGGGAAATTACACAAGGAGTAGTATTCTAATGGGCTATAACATCTTAGTTACCGGTGGTGCAGGATATATAGGTTCAATACTGGTTCCAGAATTATTAAAATCAGGGCACAACGTAACTGTATTGGATAACTTCGTGTTTGGACAAAATTCGTTAATCGAATGCTGTATATACGAAAACTTTAATGTTGTAAAAGGAGATGCAAGAGATGAGGATATTTTAAAGCCTCTTCTGCAAAAACCCGATTATATTATCCCTTTGGCAGCATTAGTAGGTGCTCCACTTTGCAGCAGGGATAAGATAGGAACTGTAACTACCATAAGAGACGCTGCTGCTTCCTTGGTAAAGCTTGCATCAAAGGAACAGAAAATAATCATACCTACAACTAATAGCGGATATGGTATTGGGCAAAAAGGGGTGTATTGCACTGAAGAAACCCCTTTGAAGCCGATTTCTTTGTATGGCAAAGCAAAAGTAGAGGCGGAGAAAATTGCACTTGATAGAGGAAATGCTATGAGTTTTAGACTAGCTACAGTGTTTGGCATGTCTCCACGGATGAGGATCGACTTACTGGTAAATGATTTTACCTATAGGGCTGTTAAAGACCGATTTGTAGTGATTTTTGAAGGCCATTTCAAAAGAAATTATGTCCATATTCGTGATGTGGCAAGGGCGTTCATCCACGCCATAGACAATTTTAATATCATGAAAAACGAGCCTTATAATGTGGGTTTATCAGATGCCAATCTTTCAAAGCTTGAACTTTGTATAAAAATAAAAGAGCAAGTTCCCGATTTCGTGTATTTAGAGTCACCGGTAGGTGAAGATCCCGATAAGAGAGACTACATCGTATCAAACGAAAAAATAGAAAAGACAGGATTTAAACCTATTTATTCACTTGAAATGGGAATAAAGGAACTCATTAAAGGATATAGAATAATTACAAACAGCAAATATGGCAATGTTTAAAGTAATACGGAATTATATTCTTATATTATTACAAGATACAACTAACACTATTGAATAACTTATCGAAAATTACAGCAACTATTCTTGCAGGAGGGCTTGGAACACGTCTCCGTTCAGTAGTATCTGGCAAGCCGAAAGTCCTGGCAAAAGTAAATGGCCGTCCTTTTATGGCTTACCTGCTGGATCAGTTAAGTCAAGCAGGAGTAAAAAAAGTTGTGTTGTGTACAGGCTATTTAGGAGAACAGGTAAAAGCAACTTTCGGCAAGTTCTATAACGGTCTTGCACTTTCATATTCCCAGGAACAGTCAGCTTTTGGAACCGGAGGTGCACTTAGAATAGCGCTTCCACTGTTAAAATCAGAACCCGTGTTGGTCTTAAATGGTGACTCATTTTGCCAAACCGATTTTATTTATTTTCTGAACCAACACATTACAAGGAAGGCAACCGCTTCTTTGCTTTTGACGGAAGTACCAGATATTGGTCGTTACGGCTCCGTCCACTTGTCGGTGGATGGTGAAATCATATCTTTTGAAGAAAAAGGCAAGAAAACCGGGATAGGATTAATCAATGCCGGAGTGTATCTTTTAAATCATACCTTTCTAGAATCGATACCGAAAGACACAAATGTTTCGCTGGAGCATGAGATATTTCCCTTGTGGATTAGCAAGGGACTTTATGGCTTTCGGAGCAAAGGAAATTTTATTGATATTGGAGTACCACAAGATTATGCAGCAGCAGGAGGTTTTTTAAAGAGTAGTATTAAGGTATCATCCATTAACTAAGGAGAGAAAAATGATTATAAGCAGAACACCTTACCGTATCTCCTTTTTTGGCGGTGGAACCGATTACCCAGCATGGTATGAAAAACATGGTGGGGCTGTGCTGGCTACAACTATTGATAAGTATTGCTATCTTACCTGCAGATATTTTCCTCCTTTTTTTGAACACAAATTTCGTATTGTTTGGTCAAAAATTGAAAATTGTGCTGATGTTCAGGAAATCAATCATCCTGCTGTACGTGAAATCTTAAATTTCTTGAAGCTCGAACGGGGTATCGAGATACATCACGTGGGTGACCTGCCAGCCAGAAGCGGTATGGGTTCAAGTTCTTCCTTTACAGTTGGGTTACTCCATGCGCTCTATGCACTGAAAGGCTACATGCCCACCAAACATCAGTTAGCAAAAGAAAGCATTTTCATTGAGCAAGAACTCCTGAAAGAAACCGTTGGTTCTCAGGATCAAGTACTCGCAGCCCATGGTGGCTTCAATCAGATTCTCTTTCTTAAAAACGGTGAAATATCCGTTCGTCCGATAGTATTGGCATCAGAACGGTTTGACGAACTTAATTCACATCTTATGTTGTTTTATACTGGTATGAAACGTACCGCCTCTGATGTTGCAAGCTCCTATGTTAATGGTATAGAAGAGCGCAAACGACAGTTACGCGTCATGAAGGATATTGTGGAAGAAAGTATTTCTATCCTTAATAGTAACCATGATATTACCGCTTTTGGAGAATTGATGCACGAATCGTGGCTGGTTAAGCGCAGTTTAAGTTCCAATGTATCTAATCCACATATCGATGGAATTTATGAAAAAGCTATTACTGCGGGTGCAATTGGTGGTAAGTTAACTGGGGCAGGGGGCGGAGGATTCTTGCTTCTCTTTACTCCTCCAGACAAACGCAAAGATGTAAAGGAGGTGTTAAATAATTTAATCTATGTACCCTTTAAATTTGATTTCTCCGGGAGCCAGATTATTTACCATAATTTTGAGGAAGATTATTCAGGAATTGAGAAAGAACGGAATAATCAATCTATTATCTTATCGCGAGAACTTGAAAGTTATAACTGCCAGACATTGCAAAAAATTTAATTTTATAAGTGAATTTCACTATGCAAAAGAACCTCTATAAAGAATTGTTGTATCAAAAAGATATTCAAATGCTTGAAAATAAAGCCAGAAGTATCAGGGCAACCTGTATTAAAATGGCTCATGACGGTAAAGAGGGACATTTAAATGGAGCTTTAAGTTGCGTTGATTTACTGGTCGGACTATATTACACCTGGCTTAAAGTTACACCCGATGACTTAAATAGAAAAGACAGAGACCGTTTCATATTCAGTAAAGGACATGCATGTTCATCACTTTATGCCGTAATGGCTGATCGTGGCTTTTTCCCCAAACACTGGATCTCCAGTTATGCACAAAATGATTCTCCCTTACCGAGTCATCCATGTATTCACGCCCTCCCGATTCTCGAATGCTCTTCAGGAAGCCTGGGACACGGGCTTGGTATGGCTACAGGCATGAGTTACGGCTTGCGAATGGATGGAATACAAGCAAGGGTGGCGGTTCTTATCAGTGACGGAGAATGTAACGAGGGGAGTACCTGGGAAGCAGCTACTTTTGCCGTGGCAAATCGACTCGATAATCTGTTGCTTATCGTAGACAATAATGGGATTCAGTCGGTAGGTCTATCAGATAAACTAATGGGTTTCACATCACTGGAAGAAAAATACAATGCGTTTGGCTGGACTACCCGAATGATAAATGGAAACAATATCACAGAGATTGTTGAAACTTTAAAGGAATTCCCTTTTGAAAAAGGGCGTCCGTCAGCAATTATTGCAAAAACAGTAGCGGGTGCTGGTGTCAGTTTTATGGAAAATCAGGTACTCTGGCATTACCGGGTGCCATCTGATGAAGACCTTAGAAAAGCTATGCAAGAGTTAAGCGAAGTCCCCTTTTATACGGAGTCAAATGCATGAGAAAAGCATTCGCAGATACACTTACACAGATTGCGGAACAGAATTCTCGTGTTGTTCTTGTTACCGGTGATCTCGGATTCCAGGTTTTTGATGAATTTCATGCAAGGTTTGGCCCACGCTACATAAATGTCGGTGTTGCTGAAGCACAAATGATTTACACAGCTGCAGGGCTTGCAACAGTTGGTTGGCGTCCTGTAGCTTACTCTATTGCCTCGTTTGCAACAGCTCGACCTTTCGAGCAAATTCGTTATTGTGTAAGTTACCCAAATTTACCGGTTGTTATCATAGGAGCAGGCAGGGGATATCTTTATTCGACCAGCGGTGTTTCACACCACGCCGCTGATGACCTTGCGCTCATGTCAGTACTTCCTGGAATGACGGTAGTAGCCCCTGGAGACCCGGACGAAGTAGTACAACTTTTCCCTCAACTATTTAATTTACCAGGGCCTTCATACTTCACCGTAGGCCGCTTTGGTGAGCCGTCGTATGAAGCCTCTGAACCAGCAATTTTAGGACGTGCCAGGCTTCTTCGTAAGGGAGAGCAAATAGCCATTATTGGTACTGGTGAAATTGCCAACGAAATACTGAAGGCAATGAAACTTCTCGAACCGGACAAGATTTTTCCAACTGCCTATCAAATGCACACAGTAAAGCCCTTGGATACGAACACGTTGAATTCGTTGGCAAATGAAGTACACACCATGGTGGTGGTAGAGGAGCATGTCCCACATGGCGGACTATGGGCCGCCATAAGCGCATGGCATATAAGTGCCAAAACGACTCCTCGAATGATTCGGCTTGGCCCCCCTGATAGTTTTGTCCTTGGGAATTTACGGCAAGACGAACTTAGGCGTCGTCTCAATTTTGATGCTAATGCGATAGCAAGCACCTGCCGCTCGTTGTGGAAAAAGAAATAAAAATCTTTAAGGAGGCGCTGTGTATCATAAGATTTTAGTAACAGGAGGCTCTGCTGTAACTGGCAGTGCCTTAAAATCCATAATCGGTGATTATCCGGAAAGTAAGTTCTTTTTCATAAATTCAAAGGATTGCAATCTGGTCGATAGAGATAAAACCATCGCATACGTAAGCGGATTACAGCCGGACGCCATCATTCATCTGGCGGCAATTAGCGGTGGTATAGGTCTGAGTATGAAATATCCAGCAACCCTATTACGGGATAACGTGTTGATGAATTTTAACATTCTAGAGGCAGGCAGGCTATGCAACGTAAAAAAGATTGTTATGACCCTTACTACTGGCATGTATCCGGCGGATGCGTCACTCCCCCTCAAAGAAGAGTACATTCACAACGGTCATCCACACGAATCGAACTACGGTTCTTCGTTTGCTAAAAGGCTGGTTGATCCTGCCATTAAAGCGTACCGGGCAGAATATGGTTTAAATATCATAGGTTTGGTGCCAAACGGAATATTTGGTGAAAACGATAACTTCAATTATGATGATGCACCCATGGTTCCAACGCTTATCAGACGCTTTTATGAAAACAGGCATGGCAATTCAAAAATAGTTATCTGGGGTGACGGCACTCCCCTTCGGGAATATACTTATGCAAAGGATGTCGCTAAGGCTTTCATGTGGTGCCTGAACCATTATAATGATGCGCAAATACTAAATATTGGCACAACGGAAGAGCTTTCTGTAAAGGAAATAGCATATCTTATCGCCAGCTTCTTGAATATTGATACCAGTCGCATTGAATTTGACACAACAAAACCAAATGGAATATTCAAAAAGAGCGTAGATAATTCCCGCTTTATCAGTATCTCAAAATTCCAATATACACCTTTTAAGGCCGGTTTGGAAAACACCATCAGGTGGTTTTGTGATACCTATCAGAAATCCCCTGAAAGCATAAGAATGAAGGGTAAAAGCAGAATCAACTAAGTTGGAACTATTATACTGGAAAAATCAATGAAATACAGAAAACTTGGTAATACTGGAATAGAAGTATCAGAAATCGGTTTTGGAACCTGGGGGCTAGGCGGTAATTCATACGGTCCGGTCGATGACAATGTCTCTAAAGCTGCCTTACGTTTTGCCTTTGATTCTGGAATAACTTTCTATGATACATCCGACCTGTATGGTAACGGCCACAGTGAGGAAGTTCTAGGTGACGCATTGCACGATGTTAGAGATAAAATCATTATTTCTACAAAAGTTGGTTTGCTTCCGCATACTGGCTTCGACATGCCATGCGACTTTTCTCCTGCATACATAAGACAGGAGCTAGATGCCAGCATAAGGCGATTAAGATCAGACTATGTTGATATCTATCTTCTGCACAGCCCAACTATTGAAATGCTAAGAGAGGATCGAGAAATTGTTGCCACACTGCAAACCCTTAAAGAAGCCGGGAAAATCCATGCATACGGGATTTCTGTAAGATCGCCTGATGATGGGCTTGTGGCAATTCAAGAATTTGGTATTAACGTAGTTCAGGTAAATTTTAACATGATTGATCAGAGAGCAATTAATAACGGCCTGTTTGATTTAGCTTATGAGAAGAAGGTAGGGGTTATTGCACGAACGCCGCTATGTTTTGGATATTTAACAGGCAAGTTGCATGGGAACGAAAAATTTGAAGGTATAGATCACAGAACGAATTGGCCAGTAGACCAACGGCAAAGATGGGCTAAGGCACCCGGTTTATTTTCGTTCCTGAACCAAGGGAAGAACCGTACTCCGGCACAGTTGGCGTTGCGGTTCTGCCTTGACCATAAAAGCGTTTCAACAGTTATTCCCGGTATGATGAATTGTAATGAAGTCAGAGAAAATGCCCTGGTCAGCAGTTTGGAAGCATTGAATGCTGAAGAAGTGGCAAGAATTAAATTGATATATGAAAACAACAGCTTTTATGACAATTCTGCTAAACAAAGAAAGTAAGCCATGACTCTTCAAGATCCATCACGATTTTTAGAGCCAGCAAGGACAACAACTAGTGAAGTTCAATTTCGGGTTATTTTGGAAGATTATTTTTCAAACAGCATTGGAAGCAACGTTGAGAAACTGCAGAATTTTACCAAATATGTGCCAACGCAGGATCTAAGAAAATTCTTTTGCAGGTATGAGCTTTTTAGAAAAATTCTGCATGTTCATGGTTCAATCGTCGAATGTGGTGTGCTCTATGGTGGTGGTTTGATGGCGTGGGCGCAGTTAAGTGAAATTTTTGAACCTTTGAATCATCTTCGAAATATTATCGGTTTTGACACTTTTGCAGGTTTTGTATCTTTTTCTGAAATGGATAAAACAGGCACCGCATTTCAGGGTAAAAATGGAGGATTGGCAATAGATACTTATGATGACTTGCTGAATAGTATTGCCTTATATAATAAAAATCGTTTTCTCAACCACATAGAGAAAGTTAAATTGGTTAAAGGCGATGTTGCCGAATCTCTTCCCACATATCTAAAGACAAATCCACATCTTGTTGTTAGCCTTTTGTATCTTGATTTTGACATATATGAACCAACAGTCGTTGCCCTTAAGCATCTAATACCGAGGATTCCTAAGGGAGGCATCATAGCTTTTGACGAGCTAAACCACGAGGTTTGGCCAGGTGAAACAATTGCAGTAATGCAGGAGATAGGTTTAAACAAGCTGAGAATAGAAAGATTTCCTTTTGGTTCTACCATGTCATATGCAGTAATTGAATAACCAACTTATTATCAAAAAAAATGATGAAAAGTTCATACGTTCTCTCAATAAGAAGGAATTTCAAATGAGGATTATATTAATCAATCCACCAACACCTGAATATATGCCAAATAAAGAATTTATACCTCCACCGTCCTTACTTTATTTGGCTGGAGTTTTACAGAGAGCGGATTTTACGGTTAGTATATTGGATTTGAATACCTATAAACCATGGGAGATAGTTACTGATAGTACTGATATATTTTTAAATATCATTATTACTGAGCAGATTTCTGACTTTAGACCTTCCTTAATTGGAATAGGATGCCTTTTTTCCGGGCAATTCCCATCAGTACTGAAACTTTCCGAGTCAATCAAGAACCACTTTCCCACCATTCCCATTGTGATCGGAGGAATGCATCCAACCATTTATCCGGCCGAAATTCTTAAGAATTGCCCGTCCATTGATTACGTGGTGGTCGGTGAGGGTGAGGAGCAGATTGTAGCTTTAGCAAGTGCTGTAAAGAATAACTCTTTTCCTTTTGAGCAGCTTGAAGGTTTTGCATATCGAAATAACGGAAAAGTTATGGTTAATCCCAAAAAAACTTTTATAGAAAAAACATACGACCTCCCATTTCCAGCCTATAATTTGATTAATTTCGAAGATTACTATCACGATACATCTCATTGGCACAATCCAAAAGGGTTATCCTTTCATATGACAGTTCCTATTATTTCCAGCAGGAGTTGTCCGATGCGATGTAACTTTTGCTCTATGTTTTTGGTCATGGGTCCAAAGATAAGAACCCGATTGCCTGACCATGTTGTTGATGAAATACAATTACTTTATGATACCTATGGTCAGAGGCATTTTTCTTTTATGGATGACAATATCAATATTAATAAAAAGCATATTATGGAAATATGTAAACAAGTTATGCAAAGAAATCTTGACATCCAATTTGAAACTCCTAATGGGTTGATGGTGTCTGCCCTGGACAGAGAAGTGATGGATATGATGGTCCAGGCTGGGTGGGTAAGAGGGGCAATTGCCATTGAAAGTGGTTCTGATTTTATCCGAAACAAGATCATGGGAAAGCGCCTGAAGAGAGAAAAGATATTTGAAGTTACGCAAATGGCCAAATCATATAGGAATCTATATTTTAAAGCCTATTTCATAATCGGTATGCCGGAAGACACAAAGGAAACACTTATGGAAACATATAACATGATTAAGGAAATAAACGTCGATGAGACGTATGTAACCAATCTAATACCTTTTCCAGGTACATCGGTATTTGAACAGGCATTGAGAGATAATCTTTTTATTGAAGAATTTGACGTTAACAACCTCTGGCGTATGAATGGATTCCATTACACTGATAATAAGCGTTTTTACATTAAGCCGTATCAGCTTGGCCTGGAAGAACTGAGAGCATTCAGGGATAAGTTCGATACCTTACTTGCAGAAAATAAGAGAAAGAGATCATCGGAGCGATGCCGTGCATAGCCAGAAAAATTTGGCAGAAGTGACTATAGAGGATTTTGCCCGGTTATTCGGTACAACTGCAGACGATATTGCTAATAGTTGTAAGGAACTTATAAATACTATGAATTTTCGTTATGAACGACTTTCTAGTACTGAGCGAGACAAATTGATACTCAATATACTAAAAAGAATTGATTCGACCAATTTAGGTGTATCCGGGGAGGAAAGAAAGCCGGAATGGGAAAGAGGTTGGACTGAAAATCTCCATGATTTCGTTGATTCTGGATACGATATCTCCAAACTCGTGCCAAAGTACTTCAAGAAAAATGTTCCCGTTCGGCTCAATCGTGAGTATGTGATGCCAGTTGATCCTGATTTCGTCCTTAACTGTACCAAGGTTTTTCGTAACTGGATATTCAATAAATATTTGAAAGATGTCGATTCTATCTACGAATTCGGTTGCGGCCCTGCCACTCACCTTGCCTTTTTGGCAGGTATTTATCCTGAGAAGAAGCTTTATGGACTTGACTGGGCAAAACCTTCACAGGAAATTATCAGGCTTTTGGCAAAACATTTTGGCTGGCAGATAGAAGGGCGTCATTTTGATTTCTTTGCCCCTGATGCAAATTTGCATCTGAATGAGAACAGCGCAGTGTATACTTTTGGAGCACTCGAGCAGATAGGAAGGAATCATGAAGCCTTTCTGCAGTTCCTGCTGAAAGAATCTCCCGATTTATGCATTAATGTGGAATGTATTTGTGAGCTTTACAACCAAGATTGCTTGCTCGACTTTCTCGCCTTTAAGTACCACAAGAGAAGAAATTATCTAGATGGCTATCTTACCCGTTTGCAGGAATTGGAGGTTGAAGGAAAGATCCAAATAGTTGCAATGCACCATCAACAATTTGGCAACATATATGACGATTCCCATTCTTATGTGATATGGATACCAAAGGAAAAATAACGGCTATGCCATCTAAGGTGTTCTGATTTATGAAAAAATATTTTATTGTTACATCTTACGGCAGAACAGCCACCTATTGGCTTGCGGATGCTTTGAACAGCCATCGAGATATTATATCGACTGTTAAAAAATCAATGTGTGCGTAGTGTTCTCAATAAAGGAATTTTAGCAAGATATCAATTACGAGAAATTGTAAATATACTAAACAATTTATTAACGACGACGGAAAATGTATACCCTTTTTTACAAGGCTTAACTGATACTTCATTAGCTTCATTAGAAGATGTTGTAAATACTTGTCTTTCAATAGCATCACCCAAGGAAGGAACTCATGAATTAATAAATAGATTGAAAGCGCTTGTGTCTACTATCAAAGCTATCAGAACAACAAAAGCATAGAATTGAGATATTCAATAATTTACGGAGAATTAACGTGGAAGTTAAACAAAGCAAACTTGCAGAGGTTTTAACGATTAAACCTCCTACTATTTTTGAAGATTTCAGGGGAACGTATGTTGAATTGTACAACGAACAGCTTTACATAAATGCCGGAATAAAAGTAAAATTTATCCAGGATGATATTTCTATTTCATCAAGGCATGTCTTACGCGGTATTCACGGTGATAATGAGACATGGAAATTAATTTCCTGTTTATATGGCAAATTTTATTTAGTTGTGGTTAATTGGGATAAGAATTCCCCACAGTATCGCCAGTGGGAATCTTTCACCTTATCAGAAAAAAATTGTACTCAAGTCTTAGTGCCTCCAAATTTTGGCATTGGCCATCTGGTTTTAAGTGAACAGGCAATATTTAGCTACAAACAAAGCACCTACTATAATCGTGCCAATCAATTTACCCTAGTGTGGAATGACCCAGAACTTAATATATGGTGGCCAATTAAAAATCCAATCTTATCCCAAAGAGACTTAGGGATTGGTTAACGCCTCTCCTAGAATAAAGCATTATTAAGGAGTCTTAGTAATGTCTGTGTCTGTTAAAAATCGTGCCAGCCTGAGAGTTTTATATATTCCTTTAGAGTTTAAAACGTGGCAAAATGCAAGCCACTTTCCTTACTCGGGAAATTATGGTTTTGAAGAAGGGTTTGCTGCCAACGGGGTGGAATATCTGACGATTCCAGCCTTTTATGAAACGACATCTTCCGAACAAATATCATGGCTCAACCACGCACGTAAACTCTGTGCAGGAAAAAACTTCAATCAGGTTTGGCTGGAGATGGTCCATAGCAGGTTTGACGAGGATTTCCTGGATTGGATTGCGGCGATAGCTCCGGTTCGTATTGGCTTTGTCTGGGAAAGCTATGAAATGCACCCTGATGAACTTGTAAATAATCCCGAAGGTGTCAAAAGACGGCGAGCTAATCTCGAAAGGAATTTTAAATTTGTAACGCATGTCGTTGCTATTGACGAAAAAGATGTGGAAAATTTTAACACCCATAACTTGGTAAAAGCCAAATGGTTGTGGGATGCCGGAATAATGCCTGATCGTTTCATCTGCAAGGAACTTCCGTCAACGCCCGCACCCAATAATTGTGCGGTTTTTTACGGGTCTCTCTATGGTGAAAGGAAAAAATGGCTGGAACATAGTGCCTTGAAGGGTTTACTTGTCCGCCCAGTGGCCTCACCAGAATATAACACCAATCTGCCTGGTCTTTTTGATAAATTGAACGCTACTTCTGAGGCGTTTTTAAAGGAAGGGAATGCCGCTACCGAAGATTTTTTTTCAACTTATATAGACTCTTTGCGTGTCATTCGCAGAGAATGCTTTGCCCTTTGGCTGAGGGGACTGAGTATGGGGGCAGCGATTGTGAATTTACCACAATTTGGTAAGGGTTATGCAAGCCGTGTACTTGAAGGGATGGCTGCAGGACGACCTGTTGTAAGCTATGAAATCACCGATCGACCGAGAACCAAAGCTCTCTTTGAGGATGGGAAAGAAATTTTATTGTACAAGGGAGATAATCCTTATCAGTTGGCTGAACATATACAACGGATTTTGCGTGAGCCTAATTTTGCCAGGCGGATTTCAGCAAATGCCAGAAGCAAAATAAAGAGTTTTCATACAACAGAAAGGTTAGTTCGCCAGATACTTGACTGGGTTGAAAATCGAGAAATAAATTCTTCTTTAACGGCTTATAATTTACAGGGTAATCAAACACAGCCAGATCATGTACAGGACAACAAGATGCTGTTAATGCGAAATTTTTATGGCCCCGGAGATATCGTATTTGATATTGGAGCAAATGTAGGCGACAAGACTTATATGTTTTTAGAAAATGGCGCAAAGGTAATTTGTTTTGAACCTCAATCTGATTGCACAAAGATATTGCGGAAGAAGTACGGCAATGACAAAAGAGTAGTAATTGTTGAAAAAGGGTTGGCTGATAAAAATGGGAAAATGCTACTTTCTGTATGCTCGCAGGCTAACACAATCTCCACTTTTTCAGATGAATGGAAAAAGGGAAGATTTGCTGACTATACATGGGATAAATCTGACGAGGTAGAAGTAATTACTCTTGATGACGCTATTCATACTTATGGATTCCCTCAATACATCAAGATTGATGTAGAAGGATTTGAATATCAAGTTCTGTGTGGTTTATCTAAACCAGTTCCATATTTATCATTTGAATTTACAATTGAATTTCTTGATCGTGCAAAGCAGTGCGTGTCTCATTTGGAAAAGCTCGGTTACAAATTCTTTAATTTTTCCGAAGGAGAAATATCTCAACTGGTTCTTTCCGAATGGGTTCCCTCAAAAACTCTTTTTAAAAAACTGGAACGTTCGACAGATCAGTTATATTGGGGTGACATTTACGCAAAGTACGATACGTTATCTTTTAATAATAAAAAAAATTTTACTCATGAAATTAAACACATTCTTCCTTATAAATCAGCTGCAATAACAAATATAAGAAATACGATTTCAATTGTTAATACCAATGTTCTCGAACAACTCCATATTACAGGTCTTTGTGGTGACAATCAGCCACTTCGCCTTCACCTTGGTTGCGGAGAACAGCACCTCGATGGTTATGTAAATATTGATTATCCACCAAGTGAGCATAATGTCATGCAGGTGAATGCGGACGTTTATGCGAACATTACGGAATTAGATTTTCCTGCAGGGTCTGTAGACGAGGTCAGGTCACACCATGTCTTTGAACACTTTAATCGTGTTACCGCCCTGGCTATGCTGATCAAATGGCATAACTGGTTAAAGATCGGTGGTAAACTGCACATCGAGACACCTGATCTTATGGGAAGTGCTAAAACATTATTGACTGAATCTTCCTGGAAGACAAAAATGGGGGTCGTCCGTCATATTACCGGAGATCAGTCCTCTGGTTGGGCATACCACGTCGACCAGTGGTTTCCTGAAAGGTTTGAGCATACCCTGAACCGATTGGGATTTGGTACCGTCCTGATACAAGCAAGCTCTTGGCCCCATGAGCCATTTTTATCAAACGTTACGGCGATTGCAGTAAAATCTCAGAATGTTCCACTGGAAAAACAATTGATAGTTGCCGATGAATTGCTATTGGAAAGTACCGTTTCTTCAATGGAGCAGCCAACTTTTGAAATCTGGAAAAGGCAGTTGCGCACTATACTTTTAGATAACCAAAAGGTAACATCCCATGATGTGCAATATCCCACAGGTTCTCAGATTTCTGATGTCCTTAAGGTCTTCCAACAATCTGTGCCGGAGCTGTCCATAGATGAACTTCATAACTTCAACCAGAGAAGTCGGGATAGGTGGGTACACGCAAAGGCATTAACTGTCCCGTCTGGATCACGTGTCCTGGACATAGGAGCGGGAACATGTCCTTATCGTCCATTCTTTGTTCATTGTATCTACAAGACTCATGATTTCAAAAAATATGCCGGTGAAAAGCTTGGAGGGACGAAGGAGTACGGGAGTATTGATTATGAATCAGACATCAGCGCTATACCAGTTCCCGACAACTCCTTTGATGTAATTATTTGCACCGAAGTTCTGGAACACACTCCAGAACCAATTGAAGCAATGCGGGAAATGACTAGAATATTACGGCCTGGTGGACGGCTTTTCATTACCGCTCCGCTCGGTGCGGGATTGCATCAAATACCGTATCACTACTACGGTGGTTACACGCCAGAATGGTACAGACATTTTTGTAAAAAGTTTGGACTGTACGTTTCAGAAATCATACCAAATGGCGGTTTTTTCAAACTGCTTGCTCAGGAATGTGCCCGGGTGGCATGGACATTACCACAACACCAGCATTTGCATGGCAACAACATAGAGTTTATTCAAAATCTATTTGGTGAGTGGATTCCACGATATTTGTTCGCATTAGAGAAAAAGCACTTTATTGATCAATTTACTGTTGGTTATCATGTAGAAGCCGTAAAGATTAGGGATATAGATAACATTCAGAAGATGATCGATAAGAATACGCAAAACGTAAGTCTTTACATTGAAGCTGCACATGCTTTGATGAATCAAGGAAAGTTCCTGGATGCAAAGATGTATATTGAAGACGCATTAGAGTTAGATAATGATAACCCCACATTGCTTGAAATATATCAACAGTTATCACAATAAACAATGAAACCAAAATTGTTATATGTAGGAATGAAATATGACTACGGGGATAAATCGAGGGGTTTTTCCTTTGAACACCGAAATTTTTACCACCCACTACAATGTTATTGTAAAAGGCGTGATTGGGATTTTGTCAACTACGATTTCATGGAACGTGGATTGAATATTGGCATCGATTTAATGACACAGGAATTGTATGAACTAGCCAGGAAAGAAAGACCCACTTATCTTTTTGCAGTATTATTCGATTTCCATCGCGATCCCCTCCACGAGGCATTTAAACAAATATCCACATTAGGTACAACAACTATCCATTGGTTTTGTGATGACCACTGGAGATTTGAAAAGTATAGCTCAGTGGTTGCCCCTCATTTTGATTATGTATGCACGACTGCTAATAGTGCCCTTCCAAAGTATGAAAAACTTGGGATATCCCATAAAGTTATTAAAACTCAATGGGCATGTAATCATGAATTGTATATCCCTTATGATATCCAAAAAAATTTAGATATTAGTTTTGTAGGACAGCCTCATGGTAACCGTGTAGAAGTCTTGTCAAAATTAGTTGTAAATGGACTCAAGTTAGAAGTATTTGGTTTTGGATGGGAAAATCGGCCACGTGTCCCCTTTCATCAAATGGTCAGGTTATTTTCCAGGTGTAAAATCAACCTCAATTTATCTAATTCGTCAACTTTAATTGGTCAACAGATAAAAGGAAGAAACTTTGAGATCCCCGGAACAAGAAGTTTCCAATTAACCAGTAATGCTGAAAATTTAACTGAATATTATGTAGATGGGAAAGAGATAGTAATATTCAATTCTGTAGAAGAATTAATAGATAAGGCAAAATACTATCTTAAGAACGAAGACGAAAGAAACGAAATAGCAATAAATGGATACAAGCGAACCATAGCTGAACATACATGGCATCACCGCTTTGGCGAGATATTTGATTATTACATAAATATAAAACGATTTGGCTCAAATATAATCGAAAAAAGCGCTTTGAATCTAAAAAATCAAACAGATCATATATCATTAGACCAATCCTCTGAACCACTCGTTTCGGTAATAATTCCTTGTTACAACCAGGCGCACTTCTTACCAGAAGCAGTAGAAAGCGTGATTAATCAAAACTATAAAAACTGGGAGTGCATTATTGTTAATGATGGCAGCCTCGACAATACAACTCAAGTTGCCGAATCGTTAATTCAAAAATATCCAGACAATCAAATCCGACTCATTAATCAGATTAACCAGGGATTGTCATGTGCACGGAACGCGGGAATCAAGGTTTCTCAGGGGAAATACATCCTTCCGCTCGATGCGGATGATTTAATACATTCCGAAATGTTAGAGAAGACGGTTTCTCTCTTGGAAACTCACCCAGAGATTGCAATTGCCTATACTGATGTAAAGCATTTTGGCAGTGCGAATCGAATTATTTGTGCAGGAGAGTATGATTTTAAACGATTGTGCTTTCAAAACCATCTCAACTATTGCTCACTGTATCGATGCAAAGCCTGGGAGTCCGTAAGTGGGTATAATCCCAACATGACCTGGGGTTATGAAGACTGGGATTTCTGGATATCCTGTGGAGAAAAGGGCTATTATGGAAGGAGAATTCCTGAACCTTTATTTATGTATCGCGTTAAAGAGAGCAGTATGTATACAAAAGCCCTTGAGCATCATAGTGAGTTAATGGCTCAAATTGTTATCAATCACCCAAACCTTTACGACGAAAAATACCGTTTAGAGGCAAAAAAAATATTAGATCAATGTCTAGCTGAAAAATCGAAACCCGACCCTCTTGTTTCTGTTATTGTACCGACTTACAACAGGCCAGATACCTTGAAAAAAACACTGGAAAGTATTGCATCACAGACCTACAAACGTATCGAAGCCGTTCTGGTTAACGATGCAGGAGAGGACGTATCAACTATTGTTGATGCCTTTCGAGAGAGATTATTTATTAAGTATCTCGTACACAAAGAGAATAAAGGACTTGCAGCAGCAAGAAATACTGCCATCAAGCATACAACGGGTAAATATATTGCTTACCTCGATGACGATGACATTTTTTACGAAGATCACGTAGAAACACTCGTTAATTTTTTAGAAAACAATGATTATAAAGTGGCCTATACAGATGCATACCGTGTATGGCAAGAAAAAGAGAATGGAAGGTATGTAGCAAAACGAAAAGACTTTCCTTATTCCTTTGATTTTGAATCAGACCTCATTTTGGCACAAAACCTTTTCCCGGTACTCTGCATTATGCATAATAAATCGTGTATAGATGAAGTAGGTCTTTTCGATGAATCACTCACCACCCATGAAGATTGGGATTTATGGATCCGCATGTCCCGAAAATACAATTTCGCTCACATAAGGAAGATCACTTGTGAGTTTGCATGGAGAACGGATAGCACCAGCATGTCTAGTAAAAAGCGGGCTGATTTTCTGAGAACATTGAACATTATTTATGAAAGATACGGAGAACATACAAAAGGCAAGCAACGTATTTTAAATTTACAAACTGCATGGATTAAACACCTTCAGAAGGTTTCCATCATTATCCCCGTTTTTAACAAAGTTGAATTTACTCGAAATTGCCTTGAAGCAATAGTCAAAAACACACCGAGAGATTTATACGAAGTTATCATTATTGATAATGCCTCCACGGATGGTACCAGGGATTTTCTTAAGTGTTTAGATGGCGATGTTAAAATTATCACCAATGATAAGAACCTTGGTTTTTCCAAGGCTTGTAATCAGGGGGCACGGATGGCTTCCACCGATTATCTCCTCTTTTTAAACAACGATACAGAACCCAGGAAAGACTGGCTGGAACCGCTTCTCAATATACTTACACAAGATAATTCAGTAGGAGCAGTGGGAGGTAAACTCTTGTTCCCGGACGGAACAATTCAGCATGCCGGGGTTGTCATTTTCGATGATCAAAAATTACCTGATCCTCTGGTTGCCAGACATATTTATTATGGGCAACCCATGGATATCGCTGAGGTGAACCAATTACGTCGGTATCAAGCCTTAACCGCAGCTTGCTTATTAATGCGTAAATCTGCATTCAATGAAGTCGGTGGTTTTGATGAGGGTTACTGGAATGGATACGAAGATGTTGACTTATGCTTTAAACTTCAAGAGAAGGGGTGGAAACTTGTTTACCAGCCTGAGGGTGTTGTAATTCATCATGAGTCAAAAAGCGGCCCTGAACGTTTTTCAAAAATTTTAGAAAATATTCAGCGATTGCATAGCAAGTGGATTGGTAAGATTAAACCGGATATTATTATAAGGGAAGACGGCTCAACTACAATTACTGAAAATAACAGAATACAGCGCTATCACATACCCAATATGATTTCTGCCGGATCGCTATCTAGCAAACCGCAAAAACTCGTCTCTATAATCATCCTCACTTACAATGCCTTAAAATACACACAACAGTGTATCAGTTCAATCCAGAGGCACACAGGATATCCACATGAGATTATTTTTGTAGATAATGGGTCAACAGATGGCACCGCAGCATACCTCCGCAAATTGGTTAAAGAACATCTAAATTCCTGTTCAAAACATACAGGAACAGACTACAAACTTATTGAGAATAAAGAAAACAAGGGCTTTGCAGCCGGCAATAACCAGGGAGTGTCTGCAGCAAGTGGAAATTACGTAATGCTGCTCAATAATGATGTCCTGGTTTCTGATGGTTGGCTGGAGAGCCTTGTGGAAAACCTGGAAAGGGATAAAAAAATTGGTATGGTAGGACCGATAACAAATTCTATCAGCGGCAGGCAAATGGTAAGGGATATTCCCTATAGCGATGAAAACGGGTTTCATATTTTTGCTCAAAAGGTAAGAAAGGCATACAACGGGCGGCTGACCCCACGATACCGCATTGCTGGTTTTGCGATTCTGATGAAAAAAGCGCTTTATGATGAAGTTGGCGGACTTGATGAATCCTTTGGCACAGGAAATTACGAAGACGATGACCTATGTTTAAAAGTCCATGAAAAGGGTTACGCAATTATGGTGGATGAAAGTGTGTTCATCCATCATTACAGAAGCCAGACCTTCATTGAAAATAAAATTGATTATCGAAACAGTCTATCCGTCAATGGGACTAAGTTTAAAGAAAAATGGCCAAATATTAACTATGAGGAGTTGCTTGAATTACACAGTAGTTTGGTTGATGCTAATACTGCCCTCGTCACTCAAGGTCAACAGGCGCTGGAATTGGAAAATATTGGTGAGGCCATTGAACTCTATTTGAAGGTACTGAAAACCAATCCTATTGATGTGGCTGCTTTGTGTGGTATTGGACTTGCATATCAAATGAGTGGAAAAATGGATAGCGCCATTGATGCTTATAAAAAAGTGATTGAATTGGATGGTGGTGCTGCATCTATACATAATAATCTGGGAGTTTTGTACTTTAAAAAGAATATGTACTCCGATGCGAGAATTTGTTTTGAAAAAGCGCTATCGATAGATACTCATTATAAGGAGGCGCAACAAAATCTTGAAAAGGTATCCAGGATTCAGGAGAAAAACTGCTTGTAACTTGCTACTGTATTCAAGCTGTATTATTAATAAAGTAAATTCTGCTTTACTTATAGAATGAACACATGCCAGACAAAGTAGACTGTATAATTAATGTGTGCAAAAAGCCCTTTCAAACTACTCTGGCACTTCTTTCCCTGAATCGCTATTCTGGGAAATACATAGATAAGATATTCTTCATTGAAGAGAACTTACAAAATGATCCTGAGAAAAGTTCCAGCGCCCTTATAAAAAATAGGCTTCCCAATCTTGAATATTATATTCCAAAATACTGGTTGTGGACAAACCCTATAGACGTGAAAAGGCTTGGAGAAGATGAATACAGATCGTCTATAAGGTACCAATACGGATGGGAAAAATCAAATAAGGATTTTATCTTTATTACCCATAATGACTGTATCTATCACGATGATATTATAGGGGCATTTCTCAAAAACATAGGAGACAATATTGCTATTGGCTCTATTGGGCAATGCTGGAACTGCCCTGCTTTCTGGACAAAAAAGTGCAATTCCAATAATTACTGGAACTACAGGCCTTCTTTTGTGGAGTTATCTGCTCTTTACGAAACCGTTGAACCTCCTTCAGGGCATACAAAAAGACCGTATCACATTCCGAAATTCCACGAGCAATTTAAAAATAATCCATGGCCTTTACCTGAATGTAGAGTTAATGAGTGGTGTATACTTATTAATCTTGCAATTGCAAGGGATTTAACAGTTCCAAGAGGAATAGCGTTACCTTTCGGCGCAATGGTTGACGGAGGGAGAGGAACATCTGTACTCGACATTGCCGTTGGATGGTTTCGTGATATTTCAATAAAGAATTTTCGTTGTAAAAACTTTCCTATTTACGACTATATGCACCATACTGGGGGACATCTATCAATGTTTAACTTTTATTTATATAGAGAAAATGAAAACAACGCGCTTAAAATCTTAAGGACACAATTTGTATAATTAGATAACTGCGGCAGGCTTATCGTCAGACCAATCTTACCTTCTATCTATCAGCATTACATTCAAATCTCCTTTTGTTGCCTATAACAGTTGGATCCATGTTGCTTCTTACGTAATTTTTTGACATAGCGTTTAAATATTTCACATTCGGCAATCTGCAAATGTTCAACATTTCAACAACTGAAAGAATTTTTCCTGACAAACTCAGTATCTTTTCGATAAGTTATTGAAACATAAATACTTATTTTGCTGGCACAAACATTGCTATGAGTTGAGGTATTGGTTATGCGGAAGACCACATTTATTATTACCTTGTTAGTTTTAGGTACTCACTAAACTATGCCGGCACCATCGGCTCAAAAATATTTTAACGAAGCACAGACATCCCAGGAAAGTGGCCTTATGGAGAAGGCTGTTGAATCTTATAAAAAAGCCATAGAAACCGACCCTTATTTCATTAGTGCATATTATGCACTTGCTCTACTTTATCACCAAATCAAACAGTTCGATAATGCTATAACCAATCTAAAAAAAGTGATAGAACTAGACCCAAATGATGCATCAGCATTTAACAATTTAGGTGTTATATGCTTTGCTAATGACATGTTCAATGAGGCAAAGACATATTTTGAAAAGGCATTATTAATTGAAACAAATTATAAAGAAGCTCGCGATAACCTGAAAAAAATTCAGCAAAAATTACAACAAAAGATACAAGTACAACCCTTCATTGAACAATCTATTAATACTATTCGTAAAAACAAAAAAACTTAAAAATTGGTTTTGTAAGTATTTGGTTTGAACGTGGGCAAGCATATGTAACTAAAACCTTGCGGGATGTTATCGCTCAAGAACATGAAACTTTTGTTTTTGCAAGAACTGGCGGAGTATACGGTCGCCCTATGTTGCAAACCGATGGCATATGGGCAGTCCCTAATTTAACGATATTTAACGATTATAGTATCCCGCATGAAGTAATTGGAAAGTGGATAGATGACAACGCAATTGATGCGGTGATATTCAATGAAGAATATGACTGGAGTCTCGTTGATTTTTGCAAGAAAAAAGGTACTAAAGTCATTACTTATCTTGATTATTACAAGGATGATTGGAAACCCTATATGTACTTGTACGATACCGTGCTTTGCTCCACGAAAAGGACATTTAATTTAGTTAAAGATTTCTGCAATGCCTATTACGTCGGATGGGGAATCGATACAGAACTTTTTAAACCTCTAAATAATGATGAGGAAAAATATACCTTTTTCCACAATGCCGGATGGTTGGGTATTAACTACCGGAAGATGACCCCTGCCGTCATCCTTGCCTTTGATGCGATTTCCCGACATAATCCCGACGTTACACTGTTCATCCATGCCCAGGCTGAACCAGAAAAACTTCCACCACAAATCGTAAATATAGTGCATAACAATACCAGAATCACATACCATGTTGAAACCGTACCTGCACCTGGTCTCTACCATAAGGGCAGTATACTGGTTTTTCCAAGCAAACTGGAAGGCTTAGGATTACCCCTTCTGGAAGGCATGGCTTGTGGTTTACCGGCCATCGCCACAGATGCACCGCCTATGAATGAATTCGTGCAGGATGATTATAATGGTCTTCTGGTTAAAGTTGCTCAAAGACTCACCAGACAAGACAACATCGCCTTTCCTGAAGAAATCGTTGATATGAATGACCTGGTTTTTAAAATGGATTACCTTATTAAGAATCCTGAGTTAGTTTATAAAATGCAAAATAATGCAAGGAACAGTGTCAATAACTACAATACCTTTAGTAAAAAAGTATATGAAGTAATAAACAATGTTCAATAAACCTATCATTTTGGATACCAACTACAAAGAGGCTATACAAAACCTCGAAAAGATGCGCTTTAAAAATCATACGTACAAAAAAGTCTGACCGTATCTCTATCACAATTTAAACAGCTTCCAGGCTTTGCAAGATATAAAATATTGCATAGAACGATGCATCCACAGTCAAAAAGATTCGAATAAGTGTTGAAAAATATCTATCCATGGAATCGGAAATGACAACTGTACATCTCGTCGGTGCTCAAAAAACAAATTACCCATGGGGTTTTGAAAATCATCTGATTTTGGCATTGGAGAAAATGAATTGCACGGTCATCAGCACAGACTTTCGGCAAGAGCGGCAAAATCTTCATACACTCTTACAGCAGCAAACTGACCTGATTCTCGTTTGTAAAGGTGAATTCATTCCACCAGAATTAATCAAGTCACTCCCCTATCCAACTGCCTTATGGTATTGTGAGCAGATTGGTAGCGAGAATGCAGTAGACTATGCAGCGCTTCTCAGAAGAAAAGAACTAGAATATAATGCAACTGCTTTTGATTATGTCTTTTCTCATGATAAAAACAACATACCAGTTTATAAAAGCATCGGTTGCAAAAATGTCCACTGGCTACCTTGCACTGCTGTAAATACAAAGATTCATAAAAAGCTTGATATGCAAAAAAAATATGACATTACCTTTATTGGTAACCAAACCCCTCGGCGTAAGAGCATTCTTATTGCTCTAGAAAAGTATTTCAACGTTTTCATCCCTAATACATGGGATAACAAAGAATTAAATGAGATATTTAATGAATCAAAGATCGTTTTAAACATACATCTCTCTGATTTACTTAACATAGAGACGCGCGTAGGCGAGGTACTTGGATCTGGTTCGTTCCTCCTTACCGAAGAACTTTCCTGCCAGGACCTTTTTATAGATGGAGAACACTTAGTACAATGGCGTCAAGGTGACGTTGAAGATCTTACAAAAAAAATCCAATATTATCTCATCCATGAGGATGAAAGGGAAAGAATTGCAGAAACAGGGCATGATTTTGCTGTTGAACACCATAGTTTTGAGAAAAGGTTGCACCAACTATTGGCAACTGTAAATTTTAACAAGAATAAACCTGGCGCAAAGTAACCTTACAAAATGGTGAAAAACAAATTACTGGTGATAGATGGTATTTCACATTTCTTTCGAAGAACAGATCGACACGATCAAAACATATCTTGCAAAGATTGGCAAAATATCTACTTGCAAACCTAGACCTCGTATCTTCATAGCCGTACATCACGTTAATTGGGAAAAACACGGACTGGTAGATGGATGGGCTGAGATTGCTGATGTTATTCATTATGATTGGGGAAATTCCTTCAATCAATATGCCCACGACTGGCACCAGAGGGGTAAGCCCGATTTTAACAAGGAATTAATACGGCAAGTTAAATTAGCGCATCGTGAAAAGCCGATCGATCTCTTCTTTTCTTACCTTTCGGGAAGATGGGTTTATCCGAAAACTATTCGAGCTATCGGTAAAATGAACCTGATAACAGTCAATATTAGCCTCGATGACAAGATAAAATTCTGGGGATACCAAGAGCCAAGCGGTCTTTCTGGTAATGCTGAAATTGCGCCTGAGTTTGACCTCTGCATCACCTGCCAATCAGAGGAAGATATTCATAAATATGTCAAAGTTGGCGCCCGAGCCTTATTTCTCCCACCGGGCGGAAATACTCACTCCTTTTCTCCCCTGCCAGTGCCAAGAGATATTCCTGTTTCTTTTGTTGGCCAATGTTACGGAATACGACCACATATCATTGAATGGTTAAAAAGTTGTGGGATTTCAGTTCAAACATTTGGCAAAGGCTGGCCTTCAGCAGAGCTATCACACCAAGAGATGAACGCAATCTATTCTCGTTCACTAATAAACCTGGGGTTTGGCCTTATTGGGAATTCTCCTCATCTAACAGGATTAAAAGGAAGAGATTTTGAGGTTCCCCTGATGGGAGGCCTCTATTTGACAACCTACAATCAAGATCTGGAAAACTGTTTTATCCTCGGAGAAGAGGTTGATTGTTACCGGAATAAATTGGAATTGATTTCAAAATTACAATATTACGTTTTACACCCGGATATCGCTCTTAAAATTGGAGCAGCAGGAAGAACCAGATGTTTGTTTGATCACACCTGGACTAATAGATTTAAAACCATTCTCTCCGTTGTAGGTCTTTCAGAATTTCGTACAGAGGATCACACACAGCATATACTATGTTCAAAATAATGAGTGTCTTTGGTACTCGTCCAGAGGCCATAAAACTTGCGCCAGTAATTAAAGAATTACAAAAACACGCAGACACACTGAAAAGTGTCGTTACCGTTACCGCTCAACATCGTCAAATGCTTGATAGCGTCCTGAATGTCTTCGCCATAAAACCTGATTACGATATGAACATCATGCATGAAAATCAAGGGCTATCCGACATAACATGCAAAATATTAAAAAACATAGAGGCGATTTATGAAAAAGAACGACCGGATTTAGTTTTAATACAAGGTGATACAACCACTGTATTTGCCGCCTCACTGGCTGCCTATTACAAGCAAATCCCCGTGGGACACGTCGAGGCAGGATTACGATCACTTAACAAATATCAACCTTTCCCGGAAGAGGTCAATCGATGTCTCACGAGTGTAATAGCGCATCTTCACTTTGCGCCGACTGATGATGCAAAAAGTAATTTATTAAATGAAGGAGTAAGTAAAGACCATATTTGTGTAACGGGCAATACCGTCATAGATGCCCTGCTAGATGTTGCAACACAGGATTTTGAGTTTGACAATGAACTGCTAAACAACATCAAAGGCAAAATGATACTAATTACAGCACACAGACGGGAAAGCTTTGGAAAACCGTTCATCAATATATGCAATGCCATCCTAACATTAGCCCAACAATACCCGGATGTTACTTTTGTATATCCGGTACATCTCAATCCAAATGTTAGGAACGTTGTATATCCCATGCTCGGTAATTTATCGAACATCATACTTGTCGAGCCGTTGGAATACGTGCCTTTTGTTCACTTGATGAAACGCGCCCATATTATTTTAACTGATTCCGGTGGTATTCAGGAAGAGGCCCCTTCTTTAAATAAACCTGTCCTGATACTTCGTGAAGTAACAGAACGCCCGGAGGCTGTAAGAGCTGGAAGTGCCAAACTGGTAGGTGTACATACCAAAACTATCATTACAGAAACAATTCGTTTGCTCGAAGACAGGAAAGAATACGATCGAATGACGCATCTTTTAAATCCTTTCGGCGATGGACATGCAGCCCAACGTATTGTCAACTTCATCAGACATAAACTAATTGATAACAAAACACCAATAATTACCAAAACCCGTATTTCTGAAAAAATAACAACTCACTGAATAAAAATTGATCATTTTGTATAAAATAACATCTCGGTGTATTCCCACACCGGCAAAGTGTTGGTGATATATTTTCTTGCCTTTTCAATAGCCAAATACTCATGTGCTGTTTACTTGATTTACATGTTTAAAGTCCATAACTTATTTATACAGACAAAGCTTAGTTTACGGCATTATGTTTGCTTTGTTTTAGATGCGTGATTTTCGCAAATACGTGGTAAGGCTTACACATTTTTATAAAGAATTTTTTCACCTCACCAGATCTCGTAAAGGCAACCCAGCGCATTCTTTTGTATCTGATAATCACACTGGGAGGGCCATCATTACGGGGAAAACTGATTAATAAAGGAACTCCTGGGAATAAAAGCTAATATCTATGCAAAATATAAGGATACCTAAGATCTCAGCCTGCATGATCGTAAAAAATGAGGAGGAACTTCTCCCTAACTGTTTACAGAGTATTAAAAATGCCGTTGATGAAATAATTGTTGTTGATACGGGGTCAACCGATAATACTATAACTATTGCTAAAAATTTTGGGGCAAAGGTTTACAACCACCTATGGAATGACAGTTTCAGCGAGGCAAGAAACCATTGTTTACATTATGCCTCGGGAGATTGGATCCTTCAGATTGATGCAGATGAAGAGCTGGAGCAGGCTGATATCCCAAAACTACAACATGCTATAAAAAATCCAGAATATAATGCAATTATCATAGCCATCCACAGCATCATAAAAGATAACGTACACAAATTTTATAACACACGGGTCTTCAGACGTGGTAAAGGATTCTACAAAGATATTATTCACGAGCAAATCATTACGGAAGGCGTACGATTACCAACGGA
Organism: Candidatus Brocadia sinica JPN1; assembly: GCF_000949635.1. Taxonomy (NCBI): domain Bacteria; kingdom Pseudomonadati; phylum Planctomycetota; class Candidatus Brocadiia; order Candidatus Brocadiales; family Candidatus Brocadiaceae; genus Candidatus Brocadia; species Candidatus Brocadia sinica. Next base: position 3,740,180 of record NZ_BAFN01000001.1, on the reverse strand, counting down.
AATAAGGCTTTATCATCACGGATATAATCTCGACGAAAAAAAGATGCAGATAAAGTGGCAAAGGACTACCCGTTTACTAAAAAAACAAATTGAACAAAACAAATTCGATAGTTTTTCATGGTTTAATCTGGTGCGCAATTATCGTACACAAGACTTGTTTTATGATGGCATCAATGCAGGAGAAAAGGCACTGGCGATAATTACTCCTGATCCCTGCTTAAAACCCACTGGAACAAGTGTTAATCTGCACCATTATGCAATGATTATGTATGAGACGGCAAATTGTTATCTCCACAATGAAGATTTTGCAAAAGCAAAGGAATTATGCCATACCGCTTTATCAAGATTAGAAGAATTGGGAATTACTCCGGAAAATATTGACATTATATTTACCCTCGCCTGCATATATTTAAAAGAGGGTTGTTACCGCAAAGCAATTAACTACTTTAATCGGTTCTTATCTTTACGAGAATGGTATCTTGAAAATATGCATACGAATCCTCTTATGATTGACACACTGGGATATGATTACGCAGCTTATCATGGAATGGGTTATTGCTATGGGAATTTAGGGCAATGGGAAACGGCCATATCGCATTTACAAAAAGCTATATCGTATAACCCTAAGTACCTTACTGCTTACAAGAACCTGGTATCCTGCTATTCCAATGTCAATAACCGTGTTGAAGCAACCGAGACTTTATTGAGAACCGTTTCTGAAGGTATTGCAGATGATGATGTGATATTAAAATTGGGAGAATTATATATACAACAAGAAGCCTATGAAAAAGCTACTCCCTATCTCGAAGAATATTTAAAGAAACATCCTGAAGATAGAAGTGCCTTACTAAAACTTGCACAATCGTATGAGCAGTTAGGTCATTTAGGGGCAGCTCTTGTTGGTTATAGATCGGCGTTAGGGAAATAACGATTAAAAATTAGAAGTCAAATTTAGCATGAGATAAATTAGGCTGGGTTTTGAAAGGCAAAATCAACGACATTTATTTTTACCCATCCCTCAATCCCCTCCCAAGAGGGGATTTCTCAAATTCCCCTCTTGAGAGGGGTAGGGGTGTGTTTATTCATTGCTTAACTTAAAAGATTGAAATTCCCTGTATACATTATCCATTGAATTTAAAAATTCGGGAATATAGTTTATATTTTGTTCTGAATAGTTACAAGTAATGTTACAAAGCCTCCAGCGTGGCAAGAAGCAGTGACAATGATAGAACATCAATTTATACAAAATAACGACAGATCCCTGGTTAAGACATCCAGAAACAGGCCTACACTCTCTGCATGTATGATCGTTAAAAATGAAGAGAAATTTTTACCTCAGTGTTTAAAAAGTATTAAAGATGCCGTGGATGAAATGATTATTGTCGACACAGGCTCGACAGATAAGACCGTTGAAATTGCACAATCTTTTGGTGCAAGAGTATACCATCATCCCTGGAAGAACAGCTTTAGTGAGGCGCGAAATCATTCCCTGAACTACGCAACCGGTGATTGGATTCTTCAAATCGATGCAGATGAGGCGCTTGAACAGGCCGACATTCCCCTTTTACACAAATTAATAACCACTGATTCATGCAATGTCATATTTGTCGCTATTTATAGTGAACTCCCCGGTGGTCAGGCAAAACACTACTTCCAAAGAATATTTCGCAGGGGAAAAGCCCATTTTGAGGGAATTGTACACAATCAGCTCATCTTCGAGGGTAAGGCGTTTCAATCAGAGATAAGGCTATATCACTATGGGTATAATTTATCCGAATCGGAAATGCAAAAGAAATATAAAAGGACGGGTGATTTATTACGACAACAACTCGCTGAGAATCCCAATAATATTTTTGTTATGGCAAATCTCATTCGAAACTACAGAAATGAATATGACTTTGAGAAGGTTATTGAATTAGGAGAAAAAGGACTAAATATATCCATACCACAAACAGACCTCGTTTCTAAAATTCAAAGGCAAAGAATATCCATCGACCTTGCACATGCCCTGTTAAATACAAATCAAGTGGACAAGGCTGAAGAAGTCTGTAAAAAAGCACTGAAAGAAAACCCGGATTCCTTTGACGTCCTCCTGGTACTTGGAGAAATATTGTTGAAAAAAAGAGCATTCAGCGATGCCCTAAATTATTTTAAGAAGTATCTTGTTTTGAAGGAAAAAGAAAACAGGGAGCCTTCTTTCAAAGTACTCTCTGCCGATTTTTACTATTATGAACACGGTGCATATAACAATATTGGTGAATGTTACAGACATCTGGGACTTATCAATGAAGCTGAAGTAGCTTATAAAAAGGCTATAGAACTCAATAATAAGGAACCACTATACTACTCAAACCTTACCCAACTCTATATTTCTCAAAATCGTTTAGACGAGGCCGAAAATATAGCTGATACTGCTGTAAGACTTGGTATCGCTAATCATTTGACATATCTTTTATTGGGAAAGGTATATGCCACACAAAAAAAACACAATAGTGCTATCAATGCTTTTAAACATTCGATTCGTATCGACGGTAACAACGTAACAGCATACATATATTTGATCAACTTATCAATCCAGATAAATCAGCTTACAGAGGCGGAAGAAACGCTAAGAGGAATAATTCCTTCTTGCCTGGATAACCTACGACTTAAATGCCTTTCGGAAAGAATCAAATATAAAAAGGGTGACCGGAAGAGCGCCAATAAATTTATTCAGAATATACTAAAGTCCAATGTCATAGATAACGATATCTATCTCGACCTTGGTGACCTTTGTATAGAAATGGAGCAATATACCACAGCCATCGAACTATTTGAAAGATACCTTGCTACCTCTCCGTCTGATGCGACCGTTGTTGCCAACATTGCCACCTGTTATGCCAGATTAGGTAAATTAGAATCTGCTAAATTCGGATTCCAGGCAGCGTTACAAATAGACCCCGGATGTACTTATGCCAGACAAAATCTTGTGGCTTTAAACAAATTAGGTTCTTAATGGGGAAACAATCGATGACAATTACAGATCTTCATACTTCACAAAAGAATGGCAGATCCTTGGTTAAGATATCCAGGGGCAGGCCTACCCTCTCTGCATGTATGATCGTTAAGAACGAAGAGAAATTTTTACCCCAGTGCTTACAGAGTATTAAAGATGCCGTGGATGAAATTGTTATTGTTGACACGGGCTCGACGGATAAGACCGTTGAAATCGCACAATCCTTTGGTGCAAGGGTATACTATCATCCCTGGAAGAATAGCTTTAGTGAGGCGCGAAATCACTCCCTGAACTACGCAACAAGAGATTGGATTCTTCAAATCGACGCGGACGAGGCGCTGGAACAGGCCGACATCTCCCTTTTACACAAATTAATAACAGTTGATTCGTACAATGCCATATTTGTCGCCATATATAGTGATCTTCCCGGTGGTCGGTCAAAACATTATTATACAAGGGTATTTCGCAGAGGAAAAGCCCACTTCGAGGGAATTGTACACAATCAGCTCATCTTCGAGGGTAAGGCATTTCAATCGGAAATAAGATTCTATCATTATGGTTACAATTTGTCAGAATCTGAAATGCGAAGGAAATATAAAAGGACAGGCGACCTGTTACGACAGCAACTCGCTGAGAATCCCAATAACATTTTTGTTATAGCAAATCTCATCCGAAATTATAGAAACGAATATAACTTTGAGAAGGTTATTGAATTAGGGGAAAAGGGACTAAATATATCTCTGTCACAAACAGACTTTAATTCTCAAAGTCAAAGGCAAAGAATATACCTTGACCTTGCATATGCCCTATTAAATACGGATCAAATAGACAGGGCAGAAGAAATCTGTAAAGAGGCAATTAAAGAAAATCCTGATTCTCTCGACATTTTATTTGTTCTGGGAGAAATACTATTAAAAAAGGAGGCCTTTGCCGATGCCTTACAGTATTTCAAAAAATATCTTATTGCAAAAGATAAAGAAAACAAAAAACCCATCTTTAATCTGTCAATCGTTGATGCATATTATTATGAATGCAAGGCATATGACAATATCGGAGTATGCTACGAGGGTCTGGGACTTATTAACGACGCTGAAGTGGCTTACAAAAAGGCAATAGAACTCAACAATAGAGAACCACTCTATTACTCAAATCTTGCAAGTTTATATGTTTCTCAGAATCGTTTAGAAGATGCTGAGAATATGGCCAGCGCTGCCCTAAAATTGGGCACAAATAACCATCAGATATACCTCCTGCTGGGAAAGATACAAGCGATGAGGAAAAAACCTTATGAAGCCATTCATACTGTTAAACAATTACTCCAAAAAGATAGCAAAAATATACACGCACACATATTTTTGATAAACTTGCAGATAGAAGCAAATCTCCTGAGCGAGGCAGAAGAGACGTTAAAAAAGATAAATTCGTCTCACCCAGACCATCTGGGACTTAAATGTATTGCAGAAAGAATTAAATACAAAAAAGGCGACAAGAAGAGCGTCGTTCAGTTTATCAACAACATTTTAAGCTCCAGCCCATCACATAGTAGCGTATACCACGACCTCGGAAATCTCTGCATAGAAACAGAGGAATACGAGAAGGCCATCGAACTGTTAGAAAAACACCTTAAAACCTCTCCCACTGATGCAACTGTCATTACGAACATCGCCACCTGTTACGCCAGATTGGGAAAATTAGAATCTGCAATGATTGGACTCCAGGCGGCGCTAAAAATAGACCCAGGATGCAACTATGCCTTACAGAATCTTGTAGCTTTAAAAAAGAATTTTTTTTAAATTTCTTAAACTTTTTAAAACTCCTGCCGATAATTCCACCAGGTACCTTGAAATGCTTAAAGAAGTGACTGGCCGGTCAAATGATGTTTGTATATTTAGATAGATAAACTAGTTTCTACCCGTTATGGAATGCGGGAAAAAACAATAAAACAAGGAGGTTAAGGATGAGTACAAGAATTAATACAAATCTTAATGCGTTAAACGCTCTGAGGTCGCTGTCTGATATCTCTGGTCGTTTGTCTGTTTCTCAATTAAGGTTGGCTACGGGTAAAAGGATCAACACATCAGGGGATGATGCAGCTGGTTATACTATTGCAAAAAAGTTTAATGCACGTGCAGAAGGTCTTGGTCAGGCCTTAAGTAATATTGGATCGGCTAAAAACCTTTTGTCGGTTGCAGAAGGACATCTGAACAATATCGTTGATATCCTGACGCAGATGAAGACAAAGGCGACTCAGGCAGCTGATGACTCACTTGGTACATCCGAGCGTACAGCTATCAAAGCGGAACTTGCCGCATTGGCAACACAAATTAACCTTGAGGTAACGCAAGCCACATGGAATTCCAAAGCGATATTCAGCGGTACAGGTTCGAGCAATGCTACTGCCGGTGGCACACTGTTTAAATTCCAGATCGGTGGTGGAAACAGTACCACAAACGACATATTGCAATTTAATTTGTTAAAGACCGGTAATGTCAGCTTAGAGAGTGGCAATACAGGTTATAAGGCCACTCAATTAAGGCTTGATGCAAGTGGTGGCACACGGCTTAGTGGCAATACCCTTGCAGGTTCATTGGTAGGCTCATCAGCATCGGCGCAAACATTGATGGGTAGAATAGATAGCGCTGTTGCAGATGTATCAGAGGCATTAAGCTATGTTGGTGCCGTTGTAAACAGGCTTAGCTATCAGGAAACAAGCTTGACTGTGGCAAAGACAAATACTGAGGCAGCAAGAAGCCGAATTGAGGATGCTGACATGGCGTATGAGCAGTTGAATGCAACAAAGCTACAGATCTTACAACAGACTGCCAGTTCAATGCTCGCCCAGGCAAATTCAGGGCCGCAGTCCATATTAAGTCTTTTCAGATAAAAAGGCTTTCTGCTGGGGATGGGTTTTAAAACCCATCCCCAATTTTATTTTGAACAGAGCATGTGTATGTTTTAGGAAACACCCTCCCCAGGAGGTTTAAAAATATGGCCATATCATCTATAACATCAGCGTTTGGTGCTAATTCCAATATCAACCTATTGGTTACTCAGTTTATGGCTTTGGAACGGAGACCATTGACATCGCTGAATACAAAAAAAACCAGCCTTAATAGCAGTTTAAATATTTATAACGATTTAAAATCCAAACTTTCCGATCTTCTAACAGCCTCAAGAGATTTGTCTAGTACCAGCACAAGTTCTATATACAATTCAAGAACCTCCAGTTCCAGCGATGAAACAAAACTAACAGCATCCGCAGGTTCTGGCGCGGCTGTGGGAACATTTCAGATTCGTGTTAAACAATTAGCCACCGGCGCTTCAATCCAGAGCACCGGTGAACTAATTAGCAAATCCGCCGCTAAAAGCACCACAAAGGTAGCTCCAGGTTCTGGTGTTATCGATGTATCGAAAAGTTTTTCTGACGCTGGATTTACAAACACTCCAGATGGTACGGTAACCATCAACGGTCAGACTTTTACTTTATCCGATTACGATACCGTACAGGCTTTTATGGATGCTGTTAATACTGATGTCACGGCAAATGCAAACATCTATTATAACAAAACGGAAGATAAGTTCTATATTGAACAAAAGAGCGGAAGCACGGATCTGGTTATATCAGAGACAGGAACAAATCCGTTTTTCACTGAGGCAAAAGTAACCGTTGGTATGTATACCGGTAACGGCAATACGGGTATTCAGAGTGATGTCTTATTAAGTAAGGCCAATTTCGATACGACACTGACCAGTACTACGAGCGGTAGTTTTAAAATTAATGGCGTAACGATTACATATAATACTGATACGGACACATTAGATAATGTTATCTCTAGAATAAACAGTTCCACAGCCAATGTAAACGCATTCTATGATAGCTCCCTTGACAAAATGATTATTAAATCCAAAGCCACCGGAAGCACGGATACAATTACCTTATCAGATGTAAGTGGGAACCTTATGAGTGTACTAAAGTTGTCTGGTGCAACTGCAACAGCAGGTACCGATGCAAATTTTACTATAAATAGTTCTGCTGCGTCTGATGAAATAACCAAAAGTACAAATACCTTTACAATAAATGGTATTACCTATACTCTCAAAAATACCAATGTCACAAGCTACACGGATACTACGTATACGACCGTAACGGTAAAGCAGGATACAAGTGCGATTCAATCCAAGATTACCAGCCTCCTGGATAAATTTAATACAGTAACAGAATATATAAAGGATAAATCGAGTGTAAATACAAGCACAAAAGCACGGGGACTACTTGCAGGAAATGCGGCCTTTACTTCTCTCAGAAGCCAATTATTTCAAAAGGTAACAGAACAGATAACAGGGCTTACCGCAGGAAATCCTGACTACCTTAATGAAATTGGCATTACCATCAGCAGCAGCTTAAAGGTAAGTTTATCAGATACAACTAAATTTGACAATGCCATTACTTCCAATTCCAAGGCGGTTGAAGATTTATTTAATTCTACAAATGGTGTCGCTAAAAAGATAGAGACGCTTTTAAAGCCTTTTGTGGAGAGTTCTTCATCTACAAGGAACTCCATTATTGACGAAACGAAAGATGTTATCAGTAAGCAGATAGAAGATATCGATGTCAGGATAGACCGGATGGAAACACGGCTGAATATAAGAGAAAATCAGTACCGTCAACAATTTTACAAAATGCAAGAACTATTAAATAATCTTGTGCTTCAGGGTAATCAGATAACGTCACTTACACAATCAACATATAACGCACAATTATTCTAAGGCACATAGAAGCTGAACATGGTACATATAAACAATTCGTACTGCCCTGGAAAATCAAAAGAAATAAAGGATATAATAAAAGTCTTGGCAACTCATCTAGAAGATTATCATTTGCTTTTCCGCTATACCCACGAACTAAAAACAATGTTAACAAAGGGCTGTGCTGAGGATTTCCTGGAGAACATAATAAAAGAGAGAGGGTTACTCATAGATAAACTGGTTGCATCAAAAAAATATTTCGATTCTCTTAAAGAATTTCCTGATATTGTCGATAATAGTGAATGGAAATTACAAACAAACGAACTGTTACAAAAAATCCGGCAGCTATTGGATGCTACGGTTTCCCTTGACGCTGAAAATGTGTTTTTAATGAAGCAATGTATTAAAGACATTACCCTCAATCTTGAAAAGATTAAAGAAGGTAAGTATTTCATAAGTAATTTAGGAAAACATATCAATAACACGCCTTTCTTCGTTGATGTATGTGGGTAAAAAACCTTTAATTATAAAATTCAAAGAAAAAAACTTTTATAAGGAGGATGAGAAACTTATGATTGCTACAAAAAAGATGAGCAATACCTATCTAGAACAGGAAATTATGACGTTAAATCCAGTTCAACTATTAATTAAAGCTTATGATGCGGGAATTGCTGCTTGCAACCGCAAAGACGAAGCCAAATCATGTGCAGTACTTGCTGAATTAATTGATTCCCTCAACTTTGATTATGCGGAAATCGCCAATTCCTTATTCAGATTGTATGAGTATTGTATGCGGGAAGTTAAACTGGGTAATTTTGAGTCTACCTTAAAGATTTTGAAAGAATTACGAGAAACATGGATTCAAGTTCAAGACAGCGTTCAAACTGAAACGTTACAACCATGCAGCTTATAAGGCAGCGTCTTGTTCACTGTGATTGTCAAAATATTCAAGAATAGCCTTATATATACAATACAGTGTGTTCGGATATTGTGTGTTTAATATAAGCATATAAACGGGAAAATATTTTGACAATCCTGAGAGTATAAATTTGTAGGAGTGGATGTATGGAAACTCATGATGTCCATCCTGTCAGCGTATGCAAAGATCATATTACAATAGCCAGTAACAAAGATGTACCCATTAAAAAGAATGGGCTTCCGTCTGCAGTATCACCGATAAATGACCCTCTCAAAAAAACATCTTCGCCCGTCACGCCCCATAACGTAGGAACAAAAGTTGCCTTTTCAATAGAAAAGGATTTAGAGATCGTTGTCACCAGTGTTAAAGACCTAAATACAAATAAGATAATCAGACAAATACCCCCCGAAGAAACTATTGATAGGTTAAAATTATTAAATAGCTATTATAAACAGCCAATTGATAATGCTGCTAAATTTGCATCTAAGTATAGAGCCTACGCACAAACTAAAAAATAAAGCATCAGATAGAGAAACGGTTTTAACTCTAAAACGAAGCCAAAACATCACCCCATAATATCAGCTTTTTATGCGAAAAGATAAGATTTAGTTTCTTAAATAAGACATAAAACGCAATTATTATTTTATCCAGGTAAGCCTGGAGCAAATAATCCCCAAATAATGGTGATAGATACCTGTTATCCAGCCATTTTTTATCCTGCATACGTATTTCACTTGATCTTTTGTTCACATCTGGAAAAATACCTCGTCTATTTTTGTAAGATTTTGTTGAACCATAAAAAATATAGTGCAGGAGAGGAGTTTTTTGGGTAAAGAATACGCCCCCCTGCCATCTCTCCAAGGAAATGCCAAAGCAATGAACGAAAAATGGGCTTTATTCTGGTGCAAGCTTCACCATTCGATCAGCTTTGGTGGAATCGAAAAAAAGCAGACCAATCAGTATCTGAAAAGTCTCTATCTCCATGAGATCATCTTCCCCAACAGAAACCCGAAAAGTTTCGGTATATTCCATTGCAAAAAAATTTGAAATGTAACAATCTAGTATTGTCAGGTCTGAAAATACGTAATATTGGTATTCAAGAAAAAAATGTTGTGTACAAGAGACATAATACCTGTCAATTTGACACACAACTAATAATTGCTTCAATCACAGTACTGCCATAATGACATATCTATATGGTAAAGATTTTTAATATTATCCATTTTTCTTTTATGAATAATTTATTTACTTGATACATAAGAAGTTAGTACTGGGAAAATAACATTGGATGAGGTGATGTAATCCTGGTGTATCGGCACCTATTTTGCTAAATACGTTTGACCGTACAACATCATTTATCAGCGGTAGAAAAATTTTGGAGGATACGGAGATATGTCGGCGAAAAAGATTATATTTGATCATGATGCATTGGAAACCGTTAAGCTTGGCGTAAAACAACTGGCGGATGCGGTAAAGATTACACTGGGACCAAGGGGACGCAATGTCGTTATCCAAAAAAGCTTTGGTTCACCCACCATTACAAAAGACGGAGTTACCGTTGCAAAGGAAATTGAACTTTCAGACCATATGCAAAATATAGGTGCGCAAATGGTAAAATCCGTTGCATCCAAAACCAGCGACGTTGCGGGTGACGGTACCACAACTGCTACCGTACTTGCAGAAGCCATATTTGTTGAAGGATTGAAAAATGTAACGGCTGGAGCTAATGCGATGGCGCTCAAACGAGGTGTTGATAAGGCAGTCGAAGCGGTGGTAAAAAAGTTAAAGGAAATGAGTATTCCTACGAAAGGGCGAAAGGAGATTGAGCAGGTAGCCACAGTGGCCTCGAATTACGACACTGAAATTGGAAAGATTATTGCTGATGCCATGGAAAAGGTTGGAAAAGACGGAGTTATAACGGTGGAAGAGGGCAAAAGCCTGCAAACCGAAGCGAAATGGATTGAAGGTCTGCAGTTTGATAAGGGTTATTTATCACCGTATTTTGTTACGAACCCAAATACAATGCAATGCGTAGTGGAAGACCCTTACATTTTGATCCATGAGAAAAAAATTACTACTGCCAAGGTATTGGTACCTATACTGGAAAAGGTTTCTCAAACGGGAAAAGCTCTTTTGATTATAGCCGAAGATATAGAGGGAGAGGCATTAACTCTTTTAGTTGTTAATAAACTGCGTGGAGCTTTAAAATGCTCAGCAGTAAAGGCGCCAGGATTTGGAGACAAACGCAAGGCTATGTTAGAGGATATTGCTATCCTTACCGGTGGTCAGGCGGTCTTTGAAGACCTTGGTATTAATATGGAGTCTATCCAGCTCAAAGATCTCGGTCGGGCAAAGAAAGTTGAGATCGATAAGGAAAATACGATCATTATTGAAGGGGCAGGGGAAAGCAAAAAGATAAAAGCCCGCATTGAACAGATCAAAAAGGAGATTTCGATAACCACTTCAGATTATGACCGAGAAAAGCTTCAGGAAAGATTAGCAAAGATGGCTGGTGGTGTGGTGCAAATTAATGTGGGCGCTGCTACTGAAAGCGAGATGAAGGAAAAGAAGGCGCGCGTGGAAGACGCCCTCCATGCGACCCGTGCTGCCGTTGAAGAAGGCATCCTCCCGGGGGGAGGTGTAGCGCTTTTAAGGTGTCTCCCGGCCCTGGATGCACTTAAACTTGCCGGAGATGAAGCCGTAGGCGTTGATATTGTCCGCAGGGCATTAAGGGCGCCCTTAAGACAGATTGCCACAAATGCAGGAGTAAGCGCTGCCATAGTTGTACAAAAAGTGGAAAGCGCAAAAGGGAACGAAGGTTATGATGCCAGTGCGGATCGATATTGTGATATGGTCAGTGAAGGTATTATCGATCCAACAAAGGTAGTAAGAACTGCACTGCAAAATGCGGCCAGCATATCCACTTTACTTCTCACAACGGATGCTATCGTGGGCAAAATACCAGAAAAAAAGAAGATGCCCCCCATGCCGCCAGGTGGTGGATACGGCGGGTACGGAGATATGTATTAACAATGAAATCGGATATACCATTTCTTCAAAAAACCCCGCGTATACGCGGGGTTTTTTATTGGTAGCTTCATAATTTATATATTTTCTTGCACATATCAAAAGTCTGGTATATTTAAACCTCTTGCACTTGAAAACAAAAATTGTTATAGTAATTTCGTTTTTCCACCTGGTAATATTTTATTAAGGTAAGGTATTGTCATTCCGATCGAGGCAAAGAATCTCTGCAGTTTTAAATATTTAAGATTTTTCCTTCGATTGAAAATGACTTTCTTTTTACCATGATATTTTCACCCTTTTTTGTGCCAACTTGCACGTTCATAAAAATATGGAGGCGAACAGGTTAAAGATGTCGGAGCATTATAATAATATTAACTACAAGGCTGATGCAAAAGAAAATAAACTGGAAAAACTCTTTGCAGAATTTTTTGCCTTTAACAAAAATATTCCTACCAATTCTTCAACTCCGTGGCAACCTCCTACTGACGTTTATGAAACTCCCAATGAAGTGGTGGTAAAGATGTCTTTGCCTGGCACCAAATCGGAGGATATTCGTGTTTCCTTTTCAGACGAAGTCCTTACCATCAGTGGATTTATAACGGATACCGCTCCACACGAAAAGATATGCTTTTATCAGGTAGAAATTCGTTACGGGTACTTCGAGAGGAGTATATTCATTCCGAAACCCATTGATATGGACAATATACAAGCCACGTATAAGGATGGCCTTCTGCAAGTCATTTTACCTAAGGCACAGCAACAATCATCCCAAAAATTTTCAATAAAAATTAATTTTCATCAATAAGCTTATGGTAATTATTTTCTGAAACGGTGTATGATTATATGGCAGATTACAAAGACAAAGACCCATTAGAATCTAAAGTCACGTCAAGCCTAGAAGCTAGTCCCGCCGAAGAGAGCAAGCCTGACAAACTAAAAATACCAAAGGAAATGCCTGTCCTTCCTGTTAAGGACACGGTAGTTTTTCCCGGGATGGTGGCTGCCCTGAGCGTTGTTACGGAAAGAGATATTAAACTTTTGAACAATGTCCTTGCAGCGAACCGCTTTCTGGCGCTTGTGGCACAAAAAGACAAAGACATTAGGGGTGTAAAACAATCGGATCTGTATGATTATGCCACAGCAGCAGTTGTGCTCCAGATGCTTCGTATGCCCGATAACTCTGCGAAGATGCTGGTGCAGGGCGTCAGCAGGATCAAGATCGATGAATATATCCAAACAGAGCCTTATTTTAAGGCTAAGGTAGCCATTCTGGAAGATATTATTGAGAACGATATGGAGACAGAAGCACTGGCGAGAAATGCTGCGGATCAGTTTATCCGCATGATATCCATGGCACCATCCCTACCTGAAGAACTAAAAATAGCAATTGTCAACATTGACAGCCCGAGCCGTTTGGCAGACATGATTGCATCCCATCTGAATATTGGCGTACCGGAAAAACAACAGGTACTTGAAGCAATCAATGTGAAGGCCAGATTACAGAAGGTAACCGCCCTGATAACGAGTGAAATGGAAGTGTTGGAAATGGCCACAAAGATACAGTCGCAGGTGAAAAGTGAGATGGAAAAGGGACAGAAGGAATATTACCTGAGACAGCAACTAAAGGCGATTCAGGAAGAATTGGGCGAGGGAGATGAGCGTGCCATTGAGGTCAAAGAACTGACCAAGAAGATCGAAGAGGCGAAAATGCCTCCTGAAGCAAAAAAAGAAGCTGAGCGGGAATTAAGCCGGCTAGTCAAAATGCCCTCTGCCTCTGCGGAATATACCGTTTCCAGGACGTACCTCGACCTGCTGGTCGCTCTCCCATGGGCAATTACCACAACTGATAATCTGGACATTCAAGCAGCCCGTAAGGTATTGGATGAAGACCATTACGACCTGGAAAAGGTCAAAGAAAGGATTCTGGAATATCTCGCTGTCAGAAAATTAAAACAGGATATGAAAGGCCCTATTTTGTGCTTTGTAGGTCCACCTGGCACCGGAAAGACTTCTGTGGGGATGTCGATTGCGCGTGCCATTGGTCGAAAATTCGTGCGCATGTCACTTGGAGGAGTACGAGACGAGGCTGAGATTCGAGGACATCGTCGCACATACATTGGCGCATTACCCGGGCGTATTATTCAAGGTCTACGAAAGGTGGGTTCCAACAACCCCGTATTCATGTTGGATGAGATTGATAAACTGGGCGCTGATTTTCGAGGCGACCCTTCGGCAGCACTGCTTGAGGTTTTAGACCCAGAACAAAATCACTCATTCTCAGACCATTATCTCGATGTACCATTCGATCTTTCAAAGGTAATGTTCATTACCACAGCAAATCTCCTGGATCCCATCCCACCTGCACTTAAGGACCGAATGGAGGTACTGGAACTTCCCGGATACACAGCCGATGAAAAGGTATTTATCGCAAAACAGTTTACGATACCAAAGCAATTGAAGGAACATGGACTTACGAATGAACAGATTACCATTGTGGATGATGCCATCAAAACCATTATCAGTGATTATACCCGTGAGGCTGGTATCCGTAATCTCGAACGAGAAATTGCCCATATTTGCCGTAAGGTGGCTAAGGACATTGCCTCAGGAGAAAAAAAGTCTGTGACCGTAACGGCCGATATGTTACACAATTTGTTGGGACCTATCAAGTTTTTCTCAGAAGCCGCGGAAAGGACCTCGGAAGCAGGTGTAGCCACGGGTCTTGCCTGGACACAGGCCGGCGGGGACATTCTCTTTATTGAGGCGACTCTCATGCCTGGCACGGGAAAACTCTTGCTGACAGGGCAACTGGGTGACGTCATGAAGGAATCGGCTCAAGCTGCGATGAGTTATATTCGGGCCAAGTTAGCGAAACTAGGAATTACCTTCAAGGATTTTAATAAATACGATTTTCACATCCACATTCCAGCGGGCGCTATCCCTAAGGATGGGCCTTCTGCTGGTGTAACAATGGCAATGGCACTGATTTCCCTCCTGAAGGAAACACCAATTCTCTCCAACGTAGCCATGACGGGGGAGATTACGTTACGTGGTCGTGTTCTGCCGGTAGGAGGTATCAAAGAGAAGGTGCTTGCGGCCAAGCGGGCAGGGATCACCACCGTTATCTTGCCAAAACGAAATGAAAAAGATCTTGTCGAGGTGCCTGAAAACGCCAAGAAAGAGATGAATTTTGTATTTGTAGAAAAGGTAGACGAGATGTTGCCTATTGTTTTTGGGACAAAAGAGCCGGCGGTGAAAAAGAAAAGGATTTTTAGTAAGGTTTAATAATACAAGTTTCAGACAAATAAAAAACTCTTAAAACCACAGATTGCGTAGATTACACAGATGATTAAAAATCTGTGACATCTGTGAAATCTATGGTTACTTTTTTAAACATGTTAAAAGTTGGAATCATTGGTGCTACGGCTTATACAAGCCTTGAGCTTATAAAAATTCTTTTGCGCCATCCGGAGGTAAAGATTACCTATCTTGGTGTGCGCCGAACTGACCGCCCCAGGATATCAGACATATTCCCCACCTTAAAGAATCTGCTTGATTTGCGATGCGACACTATTGAGCAGAAAGAAGTTCCAGAAAACATTGACTTTGCTTTTATCACATTACCTCCAACTATTTCTATGCAATACGTCCCTCTCTTTATTCAAAGGGGTATAAAGATTATAGACTTTAGCGCCGATTACCGTTTTCGCGACAAATCGCTTTATGAAAGATGGTATAAAATACAGCATACAGACAGCAAGGGAATAGAAACAGCCGTGTATGGACTTCCGGAGCTTTTCAGGGAGGAAATCAGAAAGACCAACCTGATAGGCAATCCGGGTTGTTATACCACCGCAACGATATTGGCCTTGGCCCCATTACTTATGAAAGGGCTTGTCTTCCCAGAAGATATTATTGTGGATGCAAAGTCGGGTGTATCAGGACGGGGACGTGAACCCAGGGAAGATACCCACTATTGCGAATGTAATGAGAACATCGAGGCATACAGTGTTGGAGGGCATCGTCACAGCCCAGAGATCGAACATATCCTGTCTATCAAGACAAACCAGAAGGTATCTATTCAATTTGTCCCCCATCTTGTTCCTATGAATCGTGGCATCCTGTGTACCATCTATGCCAAGCCAAAGCATGAGATGAGGCCGGCTAGTATGATTCTCAGTGACAATGAGGTAAACAAACTCTACAAGGAATTTTACGGTAACGAACCCTTTATTCGCCTCAAAGAGGGTAACGAAATGCCTAAGACAAAGGAGGTAATCTACACCAACTTTTGTGATATTGCAACGAAGGTCACCGAAAGCCGCATCGTCGTCCTCTCCGCCATTGACAACCTTATCAAAGGAGCCTCCGGCCAGGCCGTACAAAACATGAATGTCATGTGCGGATTTGATGAAAAGATGGGGTTATTGTGAACCATCAAGGTAAAGCCTCATACTGATAAATAATATTTGAAAGCACAGATTGCATCAAACTAAATAATCAAATATTCAAATACCCAATTTAAAAACCATCATATCCATATCCACCTCGCACATTCCATACATAGCCCATAGCCGGTACCAGTCTTATAGCCTTCGCCCAAGCCACCAATGTAAAAGTACACGAGCCAAACACGGCTGGTAGAGGTGGCACCGGTAGTAGCCGTCCAATAGTCAACCGCCTGCACATTGGTAAAGGGAGGCTGTTTGGGAGATATAGACCATCTGTACCCTTTTTTCGTCCAAAAGGCTTGCCAGTTCTTTAACCCTGGAAAGCCTCCCTTTACGACTACCGACAGTCTTTTTGTAAGAATAGAGAATAGCATCCTTCCAAGTCATGGCTATTAACCCGACTTTCGCAATTCGCACCCAAAAATGATTATTTTTGGGCATGTATAGCTGGGAAACCCTTGATATTACAGGGGTAAATTTCCAAAACGGCTTGTAGTGCCGACCTAGTGCTTAATTGCATAAATTCATTATAGTATTTTTAAATTGCGAACCCTTGACTTCCCTCTTACGCCATACGAAAGGTTTGGCATTAGGCTGATAAGTTTCAATGAATGCCTCGATTGCAGACCTCAACTGCTCAATACTTTTGAAGCTGGCGTTCTTCAAAGCTTTTCTCGAAAGAATGCCAAACCATATTTCCACCTGATTGAGCCAACTTGCAGAAGTCGGAGTAAAATGGAATTTAACATTCGGGTGTACTGCCAACCATTTCTCATTTCGCTTGTGAATACAGTAGTTGTCGAGAATGACATGGATTTCTTTCTTATCGCTATCCGGCAAATCCAAAAGCAGTTGATCCATGAATGCCAGAAATTCCACTCGTCTTTTTAATTCCGTTGTTTGCGCATGAATAGTTCCTGTTGCCACATTGAGAGCTGCAAACAGATTCAGTATCCCATGACGCTTATAGGCGCTTTTGAGGCCACGCACGATTTTTCTGTTACTTGTACATACATAGCCTGTGGCCCGCTCCAAAGCTTGAATGCTTGGCTTTTCGTCAACAGAAATCACTATGGCATTCTCCGGTGGGGACAGGTATAGGCCTACTATATCAACCGCTTTGGGCGCAAATTCCGGGTCAGTACTCACACACCAGCTTCTTTGCCGTGCAAGGCAAATGCCTTCCTTTCGGAGAACACGCCAGACAGCATCGTCTGATGCTCCCAAATGCTTTGCAAGAGAGGGACCGTCCCAACTTGCCTGTCCTTTTGGCGGCACAAGCTCCAATGTCTTCAAAACCTGATTGCGAAACTCCTTATCATATTTCGGTGGTTTGCCGGAACGAGGCAGATCATACAAGCCTTTAATCCCGTTTGCGATAAATCGGTCACGCCATTCAATAACAGTATTTTGGGATATCCCAAGAGCAGTGGCCACCTTATTCACCTGCTCTCCGTCAAGTAACATGTTAATGATTTTAGCTCGTTCAACAAGCCGCCACTCTATACTCCGACTGTTGGCCCATTCGGCAAGAGTCTGCCGGTCTTTCTCAGAACAGCAAGGTATTGGTGCTTTTCTTGGCATTGTAGACCCCCTTCACAAAGAAATAAATCGGAGCCTACTATATTTAAATTATTTTTGCAAGTAATCACTGCCATTTTTTCTCCCCCTAGACTTCGCCGTGAGTCTTCAGCATGATGGTTCAATAGGCTCACCATGAACGGCGCTATATCCTGAGATTGTCGAAGGGTCAGATGAACACTCAATCAAATGATGCAGGAGGTTTAGGGTGGGTGAACTGCTACGAAGTAATTGGTAACACACAGAAATATTACTTCTTGTTCAGCATAACTTCCAGCGATGCAACGTCCTTTTGCTTCATTTCATAGGATTGCTTATATGTCTTGTAACCCTTCCGGGTGACCTTCAGGGTATATTCATTTGCCTTTACACTTTTCAGGGTAAAGGCACCTGCTGAGTCGGTGGTTGTCCTGTATTTAATACGTCCCTTTCTGCTGAGACTGACCTTTGCATTTGCTAGTACTGTGCCATCCGTAGAGCTTTTGTAATCTGCACCGGTTACTGTACCAGCTAAATCAAGGTCTTTCGTGCTGATAGAAACCCTTCCCGCCAAACCAACGACATGACAGCCGTCCGCATTGCAGCCACCGCCGGAGGCAGCGCCAGGCATCTTTACCATGCGTCCCCGGTATGATACCGATATCAGAAAAGGGGCTGTCATACTCTGAGCTGAGTAAAAATTTCCTAACTGATCTGACGTGAGAGTGACGATGATGCCGTTTGCATCCATCACGTTAATGTGTGCGCCTGCCCTTGCATCAGTACCATCGGAATCCGTGTAAATCGTTCCCCCAAGAGAAAAACGTTTCCATCCTCCGGAAGCATGACAGCCGCTGGTCAGACAATCTTTCCCGGCGTTATGGCTTACTGCATCCTCATCTCTTCCACCGGCGAACGATACCTGCGCCCCGGTTATCAGAAAAACGGCAGCAACGAAAAAACAAACAACGTATTTCAAGAGTCGTTGAACTGAAAAATCGCACATGATAAGACACTCCCTTAAAAAGCCCATGCGATAGAAGCCATCGCCCTCCAGTCCACTACCTGTTGGATACCTCTGGCATGCTGGTAGAGAGGTTGTTGAAATTTCAGATCAATACTCCCACCCGTCTTTGGTATCCTTATCTGAAGAGAAGGCGTAATTGAAACAGAGGTAATACCTGTATTGTCTGGGTTGTCTAGAAGGGATACATCCGGCCTTGAATATCTGTCATCGTGATCGGCATCCTGCCCTGCATAGAATAGATTGAGCTCTAGTCCAGGGTTTAGATAATCGATTATCGGGTACCTGGCGATAAGGTCTAATGATACCTTGTCTCCAAATTCATAACCCTCATCTCCTTCTGTTGTTACATGATACAGAAGATTGGCCTGAAAGACCACAGGAGACAACGTATGCATGTAGTTAACAAGAAAAAGGGGATCCCATGAACCTGTCCCAGGCTGCATCACGGCGTGAACAAGGTTGCCAGAATCTGTCTCTTCGTCGTTTTTACCCGTTGGAAGTTTTAGTCCAATTCCAACGGTGAGCTTCTTTGTTGGAAAATCAGGATTATCCATGTAGGGTTTGTAAAGACCCATAAGGGTCATGTCTCCAAACCCTTCCACGGTATCCATCTCCATGTCCATCCTCATATCCATGCCCATCGGACTCCTCATCACCATCCTCATGTCCATATCATTGATAACATAGGGAACCGTAGCCATGAATTGGAGTCTCTTGGTTGCAGAGTACGTACCCAGCAGGGTATATTTTTGCATAATCATCCGTGTAGGTATAGAAAAAACTTTTCCATCTTCCGGCATTCTCGGCCATTCTGCGACTACATCATCCAGCAGAGTATCGTGGCCTACACGATCAGAACCATCCCTTATGGTCTCCATATTGGTATACTCATATTGAAGTGAGAGACCAAAATTTGATGCCGTGGTAACATTTGAGGTAGTTGCCTCAAAAAGCGATCTTGAGAGACAACACTCGCCGTGGGCGTAAACAACGCCGGAAGTAAAAATGATAAACAAAAAAATTGTGCCAAAGATCCTCATGATAACTCCTCGGAAAATTGAATGGCGTATAAACAGAAAAGGGCAGCCCCGCGAGCAAATCAATCCCCCTTTCCCCCTAGTTAAAGGGGGATTTAGGGGGATTTGTGTACGTATTTATCGTCGTTTACTGCCGTTATTCGGCAACTGTAAGTGCGTGGTAACCGCGCTCCTGCATTTGCATGTATGGGCAATTCATGAATTGCTCATACAAGGTTAAATTCCCTTAACGTATGATCGATATTCAAAAGTGATTATCCTTTTCCTGTCTGCATTCAAGTCACAGGATGAACACAAAACTATCATAAACCATGGGAACTATGAAACAGCATTAGTGATTATGGCCGCCGTGCCCTCCATCACCTCCGTGTCCTCCGTGATTGCCACTGTTGCCATCTGCGGGCCAATATCCCGTAATCGGTAAAAATTCATCGATCGCCTCGTCGGAAGGATACACACTAATCTCAAATCCTTCACCACAACCCTCCGGAAGGGGATTTTTTTCCAGGTCTCTCACGACTTTCAGATATGGCCAAAAGTCCACTGACACAACGTCGGGGTCGCTAAATTTTTCCGTTAAGCGGCCTATCCATATATCGGCGCGGTCGTCGTCCGTTTCATTCCTGGAATTTGTACAATAGTTTGCAATAGCAATGTACACGGTCAAAGCAGTTGCACACGAATCCGATTTGAATTTAGGAAATGACGCACTCCACGGAATAACTCCCAGGTAACCGTCCTGTAGTTTGCCGTTGGTGAACACAAAGGCCCTTACGTCTTCTGTTAAGACTGAACCGTGTGAGGTAAATGCCGGAACAGGACCTTTCAACGTCCTGATCTTTTTGAAAAGGCTGTTTACGGCAGGCTTTGCACCCATCACGGGATTGCCTTCTATATGATCCTGAAGATTTACTGATTCTTTCGTATCCGTACGCTCAGCAAGGGAGTCTGCGCCATTGGGAAAAACAACGCTTTGTGCCCGTACAGGCTGGGCTTTTCCACCATGGGACGCAGAACATCCATGGGGTATACTGAACCAATTGAAGCCGGTCGTTCCTTCAAGCTCATTGCGGCTACTGTAATCAGTGGGGGTATTTTTCGACATTACCGTTGTATGTGCCATAGCATTTCCCGAAATTATCATTGTTCCTAACATTGCAATTATGGCAGGGTATCCTTTAAGATTTATCATAAGTTTATTTCTCCAATTTTTCAGTTATAAGATTCCTGATGTTTATCTCATGTTTTCACGACCAATTTACAAGGTAGCTCACGGGAGATATAGCCATTTGTGAATGATGGAGTATCTCGGGTATAAACAAAACGTCTCTTTGCATACCTTATCTTTTCCCTTAACACATGGATTGCTTAGCAAGTTGATTGAGAGTAAACGCCTTGAATTACGCCTTCGGCAACTTCCCTCTGTCTCTCCCCGTTTACGGAGGGGATTATGGGGGGGTAATTGAAATTCTATACATGAAATAAGCCGACAGGGTGTAGCATTTCCAGGAACAGCAAAATTACAGTGTAGCGGAGATTTTTCGTCCTAATATCCCCGGTGCAGCTACTTTAAGCGTTTACTTTACCTGCTGGTTGGACTTTATATGGAACAGCGAGGGGGTTTTTCGGGAGGTAATACCATAGGTT
Organism: Candidatus Brocadia sinica JPN1; assembly: GCF_000949635.1. Lineage (NCBI taxonomy): Bacteria > Pseudomonadati > Planctomycetota > Candidatus Brocadiia > Candidatus Brocadiales > Candidatus Brocadiaceae > Candidatus Brocadia > Candidatus Brocadia sinica. The sequence goes on along the minus strand of NZ_BAFN01000001.1, from coordinate 3,718,771 downwards.
CACAGATGTGCACCATGGTATCGCTGGCAAGAAAATACAAAAATGCTATTTGGGGAATTACAAAATCATCTTCCAGGACATATTTCAGTTCGGTGTTTATCACGCTGATTCCATCACTACCGGATTTACACATCAGGCTGCTGATAAAGGATTGAATGCCGTTTTTCTGTTTCTTTGCCCCGTAGTGAGACTTTTCATGATTTCCCTGCGGCAAACAACAGCAATTCGTCCTGCAATCAACTGCCGACTTGCAACCACAGTTATGATCTTTACAGGGAAATTCATCGGACGTCACCGATACAGTGAAGGTGATGCCGCTGCCACATAATGTGAGGCTGAGAAAAATGAGGATTTGAATACAGGCAAGAATCTTGTTCGTTTTGCTCACAGCTGCATACGCTTAAAAAATTGAAGACGGAAATTTTACACCGGCAAAATTGAGAAACAAACTTTCAACGAACTTCGTCGGAATAACCGTGATCGTTTAAACCAACACAGTTCCTCTTCCTTCGTTCTCAAAATAATTTGCTCATACTGTGGCAAATTTGCAAAATCAATTCCATTTTCCAAAACAATCTGCCGTTTCCCCTGTAAGACATTTATATTATTAGGGCTATAAAAATTATCTGCACTGAAATATATCGGGAGATCCAGTCTTAAAAGTTTCTTTATTGAAATACACAATGCAATATTGGAATAAATCAGGCAGAAATTCAAATATCAAAAAGTGGCATCCATGATCCCTGGTTATCATTCTTACTTTTTCACGTATTGAATGGCCGGCATTTACCATCCCAGCACATAAGCAAAAATCAGTGGCGCAACGATGGTGGTGTCAGATTCGATGATGAACTTCGGGGAGTCCTTGCCGAGCTTGCCCCAGGTAATCTTTTCATTTGGCACTGCGCCCGAATACGATCCGTAGCTTGTTGTCGAATCACTGATTTGGCAAAAGTATGCCCAAAGTGGCACATCGGGGCGTCCCAGGTCCTGATGAAGCATCGGCACCACACAGATGGGAAAATCTCCAGCAATTCCGCCACCGATTTGAAAAAAGCCCAGTCCCTTCGGGGCGATTTGTGTGTACCATTCTGCCAGTAAAACCATATACTCGATTCCGGTCTTTACTGTGTGAATATTCCTGATTTCGCTGGAAATGCAGTGCGCTGCATACATATTGCCGAGTGTCGAATCCTCCCAGCCTGGAACAAAAATGGGCAGATTTCGTATCGCTGCTTCCATAAGCCAGCTATCTCGCGGGTTGATTTGATAATATTCCTTGAGCTTTCCACACAGCAGAACCTTGAACATAACTCCCTAATGAAAAAATACTAATACTTTTTGCCATATCATTCTTATTTTATTTCATGCCCTGAATTTTTCAAAACACAACTGACACTCGATATAGTTATCACTATTCCGCAGGTTTGGTAAAATACTGCTTTCAAATGAGCGTATCCCGGCCTCAGGGGATTGACAAATCACCTGGAAATTGCTCGTATAGACTTTAAACTTTTCATCGTAGCCACAATTTGGACATACAAAGAACTTACATGATCTCAAGGATGATATCCTCCTTTTCAATGCATAAAAAACCAAGCGCACAAAGCCACATTCAAAAAAACTAAGGTATTACGTGTAATTTTGTTTTCTTAATTATCTAATCCTGTAAGGTAGGTCAACCGTCCCCGGTTGACAGTATCACATGACAAGCGAGGACGCTTGCCCTACCGATAGAGGGATTCTGGTTGCGGCATTACTGCGTTACATATCGTAAAATTGGGATAATTACTTTATCTCTTCAATATCAGAACACATCTTCGCCTGATCTGCAGAATAGGGGCAGGCATCAGGATGGTTCTGCGGCTGGAGCCAGCAATGTCCGTCATGTTTGCATTGGCACATTTTCAATTCATTCCGTTTAAGCTGATTAGGCCAGGACTTAAAAAATGGCAAGAGGGCATCACTCACTGACACAAATGCCTTTTGGGCATCCTGAATGTTCTGTGCTTTTTCAAGACCCTCAGCACCTGCATGAACATGCTCCATCATATGCCGGCCGGCGCCGTCAGGCTCGGTTTTAGCAGCCAGACTGGATGCCTCTGACAATTTTCTGGCTAAACCGGCAATGCCATGCAAGTCTTTCTTTACTAAATGAGTATACACCACCTGGTACGTTGACAGAATTGTTTGAAGATGAACAACGGTCTTCTTCCCGATGGTAATTACCGCTTCATGGGAGTGGCCTTCATGGGCAGAAGCGGCATGGGGATAAGAGGCATAAAAGATTAATAAAAATACCATACATTTTTTAAAACAGTTATTTTTCAGCATAACAAACTCCTTTCGCTTTATAAAATAAAGCACGGACAAGCAAAGTTTGTCCGTACCGCCCCACATTCTCACTAAATAAATAATAATTCCAATAATAAGATATTTCAAACCAACTGGTAGTGGCAAGGCGCGCCTTGCCACTCCTATGACAAAATCATTTAAAAGCCAGATTTAAAAGGAAATTGAGCACGTAACGATTGCCCGATACTCTTCCAGACCTTCAGCGCCTTGCTGTTCGGATTCGTTGTTCAGGTCTTCCCACGTTGTCAATTTTATCAGCATTCCAATGCTGACGTGTTTGCCAAACGTCGCCCTTAAACCCGGTGAAAGATAAAGAATTGTCCCGCCTGTCGCATCATCTGTTTCGTTCTCTTCATCCTGATCTTTGGTAAGATGGAGCACGTTCGATTCTGCAATAATATCAAGCCGGGAGAGAAACCCGTTCTTTTTTTCATATATCTCGTAACCGCCTGCTACGTTGAAGCGAATTTCGTTGCCTGGCTTGCCATCGTTGTGCTCAGTAAATGTCGTAAGCGATGTATCCCCCGTCAGGGTAAAATGAGGAAAGATCATCTTCGATGCGACAAAGCCAAACAGAAACGTGGGGGCGTCAAAACCCGGCTGCATACCCATATCAAAGATATTTCCCTTATTATCACGATTCGATGTTTCACCGGTTGGCACCGTAAACCCTGACTGCAAGGCCATTTTCAGGTCATCCGTGCTGTATTCGGCGCCATATGAGTCTTCCGGGCCGTAACCATACAAACCACGAATACCATCCCTTTCGCCATACTTAAAACCATACTGAAAAATAAACCCCAAATCTCCCAGGCCACTAGAAGTACCCAGACTATCCTGTTCCTTTATCGCCACCGGTAATATGGCATAGACACTGAGGGCGTCGGTAAAGCCATACCCTACAAGGGTGTTGAGGAAGGTAAAGGTATCGATGTTTTCTGGTTCCGCATGGTCTTTGTGTTCAAAAGGCACGTATTCAAACTTTTCGTAGAGTAAAAAGTTCCCCTTGCCGAGGGCCAAAGGAGAAGCAGTTTCAATGGGCGCTCCAGGCCCAAATGCAGTGGAAACTCCGCCGTGGTGGGCAAAACTGCTGGTTGTGTTTATGATAACGATAAAAATGAATAAAACAATGCATATAAAACAATGACTGTGTCTTTTACCTGCTGACATGATACCTCCAAATCCTTCAGTTAAACATGGACAAACAAAGTTTGTCCATGCCACCCGGAAATCTATAAATAAAATATACGAATACCGCAAAGGCAAAAGTTGTCATTGCGAGTGTACGACATGTGCGAAATGTCTGTGCAATCTATATGGCGTATAGAGTTGCCTTATTTGCTCGCAATGACAACTATCAAAATCTGAAACTTGCTCAATGGCATCTCAGCAAGTAACAACATACCGATAGCACTTGTATAATATACGTGCTACCAATATCTAAAAAATATTTATCTTCTCATCGCCTCCATCCCATATTGTTTTAAGGTATCTTCATCATATACCAATTCATCAGTGGGCATATCTGCCACGATCCTTCCCTTGTTCATGAGCACACAGCGTTGTGTAACTTCTGAAATCAAATAGAAATCATGAGAAGCCACCATAATGGCTATCGGTAAACCTTTCAGGTAGGTAATCAACCTGCGCCGGTTCCTGTGATCAAGATCGTTTGCCGGCTCATCGAGGATCAGCAATTGAGGTTCCATGGCCATCGCAGCAGCTAGGGCAACACTCCGTTTCTGCCCGCCGGATAAATGATGCGGAGGCCGATGGCTCACCTCGTTCAGATCAAAATATGCCAGCCACTTCTCCACAGTTTCCTGTATCCTTTGTTTCGGCCACCCTAAATTCCTTGGGCCAAAGGCAATTTCTTCCCAGACAGAAGAACAGAAGATCTGATCATTTACCTGTTGAAAGGTCAGCGCCACGTGGCGCCTGACTTCGTTGATATTCTTATGTTCAGCAAGTGGACGGTCTAACACCTCTACACATCCCGAATTGGGTTTTAACAAGCCGTTTAAATGCCAGAAAAAGGTAGTTTTGCCAGCCCCGCTTGGTCCTATCACTCCCACTTTTTCATGCTGATGAACCGATAATGACAGATCAGATAACGCCAGCCCTTCATTTTGATAACTGAAGGATACATTCCGCGCACGAATGACACAGGACATCGCAAACTACTCCAAACCAGACAATACTTGTAAAAAAAAAATAGAATAGTCAAACTGCCATAGGGAACTGCAATGACATCTTTATCGTCAACAAGGAAAGGCAGCATACCGCTAAAGCCACGGGACTGCATGGCACGTTCGACATTTTCAGCCTGCTCAAAACTTGCTAACAGTAAACAACCAACCCCGCCTGCAAGGTTACGCAATTGTAAAGGATGTATGCCTCTTTTCGCCCCACGGGAGGCCTGAGCGGCAAGCATCATCTTTAACCGTTCTGATAAGATCGGCAAAAACCGTGCAGTAAATGCTACGATGTGTATCAAAACCGACGATACCCTTAATTTTTCAAAGGTTAATAAGATGCGTTCGAAACCAACCCAGGTTATCCACATCACGACCCACAGCCACATTACCAACATCTTTGCTATCAGGACAGGGGCAAGAGAACGCCCCTCCTTTGTCCAAAGCAGGGTTGCACCTGTTAGTATGAAAAAGATCAGCACCCCTTTACAACGCCATGCAGCTACAAACGTCTTTCTCACTACAAGCACAGCGGATACATTGATAATCAATAAATAAAAGAAAAGATAAAAAAGATTGTCGAGCAACCCAAGCCCTGTCAGAATCAACAAAACAAGCACCGTTCCCAAACGTGTTGAAGGAGGAGATATTCTCATTAGGATATCAGATTTCTGAGGTTTACATAAGACACGGACAAACAAGTTTGTCCGTGCCACCCCTTAATTAATAAATTTCTAACTATAACACAAATTTAGATTACGATTTATTTATGAGTCGTCTTATGATAAAACCACCGCCACCGAGAACTGTAACCCCAATTGCAATACGGACACTTAAGTAATCAAAAAAACCTTTTGAAGTTCCTTGTAATACTTCTTGCCATGCAATCCGCGTAAGATGCCCCCCTGGTGCCTCAACAATAACAAATTCCGGCTCTCCCTCTACATCTTTCGGTAACGTCCATATCCCCTTCTCGTCCACGATATTTCTGATAATGACAATACCATCCTCATCCACGACGGTAACCACAGCGCCTGCGGCCGGTGACTGATCGCTGAAATTGGCATGCAGCTTTCCGCCTTCAGAGGATACATAAAGTCCATGGGCATTTGACAGGGAAGGTAGCAGAAAGATGGAACCGAAAATACAGAAAAAGAAAATTTTCATGGAGAAACCCCCAGTAATGATGGTTCAACCTTTTGGAGAAAATGCACTAACCAAAAACTGATGATACCTTCTACGATGGCGATAGGAATGTGGCCCAGAAAAACCAATTTGGCCAGGGGCATCAGCGCCGTATTCGTCGTAGCTAATGTTACATAAAGTAAAATAGCCGAAATTAAGATTGTTCCCCCACCAATAAAAGAACCTATCCACGGTCGCTTTTTTAAAGAGGCATGCTTCATCCAATGACGTCCGAGTACCCCCATAATGGCGCCAGGCAAGGCCATGATAGAAATATTGACACCCAAAACTGTCAGTCCGCCAAAACCGATTAATAACGCCTGCAGGAAAAGACCAACCGTCACGATGGTTAAAGCACCCCAGCCAAGCAAGAGTCCAGCCATACCGCTGAGCACAAGGTGCATACTGAAAGGACCGACGGGCACATGGATTGTCGAGCCTGCAAAGAAAGCTGCTGCAACCACCCCATACGTACCAACTTGGTCAGTTCGTAATCTGCGAACCGACACTCCTAATACAGGCAGGGCTATTGCCCATCCTATTCCAACAACATAGGGTGAGAGTACCCCGTCACTGATATGCATGAAATTATTCTCAACTGAAAAAACCAGATTGTTGTGCCACAAATATAATATTTATGCTACCGCCGAAGACAAAAAAAAGACATCTTTCCTACATGATCTCTGTTCCTGTTGTCGTCATGGAAAAACCCCCGTGTTTTACCCCTTTTGCCGACTTTAATTTCCCATATAATTCTTCGATCTCTTTCGGCCTGCCTTTTATTACAACGATTTCCAGACAATTGTCATCGTCCAAATGGATATGTTGGGTAGAAAGGATTGTGTCATGGTAATCATGCTGGATGTCGATAAGAAGATTGACCAACTCCCTTTTGTGATGATTATAGACAAGGGTGATTGACCCGGCGACTTCTTTACCCTCTTGCCATTCTTTTTTTACCAGATCCTCCCGAATCAGATCGCGTATGGCCTCCGAACGGTTGGTGTATTTCTTTTCTTTGATACACTCATCAAATCTTTGGAGTAATTCTTTTTCCAGAGAGACCCCGAATCTGACTAAACTTGACATACAATCCCCCTCGTTTTGTTGTGTTACAAACGTTATAATAATAACACGAATATTCCTGTTGTCAATGCATTTCTGTTTTTTTCTATCGTTTCCCTGGGGGATTCAATTGGCAGTACAGGCTTATGGCACAACTTCAGTACAAAGCGGAAATCATCCTGATGTTGTATGTTCTTGCAAATTTAAAAGTTACGGTTTATTGTGAAACTTTCCTTGAAATATGTCAAAGATATAAAATATAATTGTTCATGAAATTGAATGAACAAAACGATTAATACACTAAGTGGATACCTATGGATAACAATAAAGAGCATGAAGCAATAAAAATCCGTATGATACTTACCGAATATGTGACTTCCAGTTCTTGCAAGCTAAATCCGGATACAAAAATTGTAGACAGGGTAGTTAACGGGTTACTGATGCGTAAAATCAAGTTCGGGCATGCGTATTGCCCCTGCCGATTGGTTACAGGAGACAGGGAAAGAGATAAAAAGATCATTTGTCCCTGTGTGTATCACCTTGAAGAAATTGAACGTGACGGAGAGTGTCATTGCAATCTTTTTGTGAGTGCAGATTATCAGGTAAAGATGGAGAAAGGAGAAGACTATGTCTGAAGATGTCGCCGTAATTACCGATGCAAATTTTGATGCAGAAGTAGTAAAATCAAGTATTCCCGTGTTAGTAGATTTTTGGGCGGCATGGTGTGGTCCCTGCAGGCAGCTGGCCCCTGTGATAGACGAACTGGCAAAGGAATACAAAGGAAAGGCCAAGATAGGAAAAATGGACACGGAAGAAAACAATAACACCCCTGCCAAGTTTGGAATTACTGCAATACCCACGATTATCCTGTTTAAGAATGGACAGGTTGTGAACAAAATGATAGGCGTGAAATCGAAGAAGGACCTAAAGACAGCGCTGGATGCTCAACTGTAATAACTATGGTATCCCCAAAAGTTCGTGGAGCTTGGTTGGTATATCATTACTTTTCATCAGGGTTTCTCCGACTAAAATAGCATGGACGCCGATGCCGGCCAATCTCCTCACGTCCTCTCGTGATCTGATTCCACTCTCGCTTACAACAATTTTTCCATCGGGAATCATCGATCTTAGCCGGAGAGTGGTACCCAGATCGGTCTTAAATGTTGCGAGATCACGATTATTGATACCAATAATCATGGCGTTTGTTTGCAAGACTTTTTGTAATTCCGTTTCTGAATGGACTTCTACCAGGCAATCCATACCCAATTCTCTTGCCAGTTCTAAAAAGCACTGGATTTCCTCGTTGGAGAGGATCGCGGCAATGAGCAGTAAAGCATCGGCCCCGGCAGAACGTGCCTCATAAATTTGATATGTATCAATGATGAAATCCTTTCTCAGAACAGGCAAATCAACGGACTTCTTCACGTCAGTTAAATACGACAATCTGCCCTGGAAGAATTTTTCGTCCGTAAGGACAGAGATGGCCGCAGCTCCTCCTGCTTCATAAAGACGGGCAATTCCGATTGGGTCGAAATCATTTTTGATAATACCGAGGGACGGAGAAGCCTTTTTGACCTCTGCAATAATGCTAATACCGGTGCCCGATTTTAACGCCCTGCCAAAGGGTATCACATTTTGGCCTTTTTGAATATCTTTCTTCAATGCCTCAGCAGAAATCCGCTTTTTATTTTCTGCCACTTCAAGTAATTTATACCGGTAAATTTCATCTAAAATTGTCATAAGCGTTTTTGCTTTAACAAAAGTTCCATAAAACGGTTGCTTTTATCCGGAAAGGAATTCGTTGCAATAAGCATTTGCATAGAAGAAACAGACTGGATGAGACGAAAGGATACCCAGCTGCATAAGGACAGCCGCAGGGTAAGATACATGGTGTGATGTACAAAGAATCTGAAAAGAAAATTACACGAAAGAATTATAAACAGACCTATCGCGGCATAGAGACAATATTTATAACGATAGCGGATGCCGTATCCAAGTCCAATTATGAATAACCCTATGGTAATAGAGTAAAACCCATATCCGCGTTGAGCAAGTCCCTGGCTAACGGTTAATGCCAGGATACTCAGGATGATACCTAATATGCCAAGGAAGATTACCAGGTTTGCCACCTTTCCAACACGTTGTGAGTAATTTATGAGGTGTTTTTCTGTCATTTTAAATTTTACCCACAAGAATAAGGATTCCGATAATAATAAAAGCAATAGCAGCCCCCACCTTAATGAAACTGATAGGCAAAAATTTTGTTATCACCCCCCCTACGGAAACACCAATAATGGTAACTACGGCAAATGCAAGCATAGTACCAATAAAAACCAGTACGGGTTTATTTGTCTTACTGGTCATAAGGATAGATGCCAGCTGTGTCTTATCCCCTAGCTCTGCTAAAAAGATAGTGACGAATACGCTCACGACAATCTTCCAATCCATAAATTCATATCTCTCCTACTATCCGTGGTTCTTTCGGAAATCCGCCATCAAGACACTTCACGCTGCTCAGTATCACGGCTTCTGTAAATGTGTATATCAGAATACAGCCAATGAGTCAACGTAAAATACCATTGAATGTTAAATAAAAAACCTCCCGTATTCAAAGACAATACAGGAGGTTTTGTAAAGAATCTTTTGAGTTGAGAAGGAAAATTTAGTGATGCTCCTCTTCAATGATAAATTCCACTGCATCCTCATAAGACTGTTTCCGATAACCGAACAGTGATACAATTGTTCCCGCAGCGAGTCCTGTGATCCACGCAATAATGAAGGTAATAAACACACCCTTAATTTGCAATCCCGGCACAACATTTTGTGCTATAAAGATAGCTGCCAAACCACCTAACATGCCAGGCATTCCATGGAGATTGTGGACACCGCAAGTATCAATTCCTTTTATTGCCCTCTGAAGGCGTGGTTGAATGAGAGCAAAGCCAATGACACTCAAAATACCGGCGACGAAACCCAATATCAGTGAGGCCTTTGGCGTGGTGTGAGCACAGGAAGAACCGATAGCCACGCCCCCCGCCAGGGCTGCATTGGCCATATCTTCAATACCAATTTTTTTTCGAATCATTGTACTTGTCAGATACGTGGACACAGTTGCGCCGCAAAGAGCAAGAACGGTGTTGACTGCGGCAAGAGGCATCTTTGATATTTCTGCCGGTGCCGAACAAAAGGATGGCCAGAAGATCCATAAGACCATACTCCCCAGCATCGAAAATTGATTACTGATCTTATCAGATTCGATCTTCTTGTTAAAATCCTCGCTCGTGGTCATCCTGACAATCACGCCTAATCCAAAATAGGCGCCAAATTGGTGAATAACGATAGAGCCGCCCGTATCTATCAACTGACCTTTTGGGATAAGACCCATACCGTTTTCTAACATAATCCATTCATTCAGCATATAGGATGGAACAAATACCAATGCCATAATAATATATTGGGACATCTTCAACCTGCCCAGGAATGCCCCGGTGGCAATGAGTATACTTGCCGCGCAAAACTCGGCAAGGATCAACCGATCCATTGTTAATTCAGCAGGTTCTCCAAATATGTCCATTTTCTTAAGAAACATATAATAAGGAATGACAATGCTTACTGCAATATAGGTAGCAGTAACGGCGCCATAACCGTATCTTTTTACAAAGACCATTAAAAATCCGAAACCGACCATCAACATTGCCATAACATGGATGGCCTTGCCATATTTCGTTAACTCGAGAAAATCCTCCATTGCGGATGTGATCTCCCCGGTATGTTCAACCTTGGAAGGAACTGACTCAATTTTTGCCGGTGTATGAGATTCCACGCTGTTACTGGCAAGGAGAATTTTATGGCTTTCAGAAACCACATTGGAACCATGATCTATTGAAGACCATGCGTGCCAATCGTTCTGGATGTCATACATTGCGGGCAATGCATGATCTATCGATTGATTTTTTCCTTCACTTTCTAAAGCTGCAGTCCCGCCGGATACTTTTGGTACCCATAGCAAGGGAATGCATAAAAGACCGATACATAAAACAACGTACAACTTTAAAAACCTTTTCATTGCCATCTACCTGCCCTCCTTTTCTCGTATCTAAATTGTTGTGAGAATTAACACATTACTTGCCTGGTAACGAAATAAATTTCTATGAAAATTTTAACTTCCTGAACAATTTAAAATGCATGATATCAGCCACTGAAGTGGCTTGTTTTCACTTTTTCTGAAACAATGCCGGGGAGAATTTCATGACAAGTATTCATTGTTTCGCCCATTTTTTTAAAACTGTACATATCTTTGTTTGTTGTTTCATATTGATATTTCAGGGGATATATATATTCCATTTGAGATGAAATATCAAGTGAAAAGTACCATTTGCTATAATTTTGTTTTTTCGGCTAAAAGCCTTGTAAAATAAGGGCAAAATATGTGCCAGAACAACGTTTAAGAAATGCTGTCTTGCGTAACTTTGAATGATGCAGGGTATCGATAAATTTGAAAAACAGTAATTGATGAAATGTCTATGCGTGGTTTGGTTTGGTTTGGTTTGGTTTAATTGCCCAACAATTGTGTCTTCTTAAACTCGTAGTCCTCTTCGGAAATAAGACCCTGTTCTTTTAATTCATTGAGCTCTGATAACTTTTCATTTTCAATTTCTTTTCCGGAAAAAACACCTGGAGAAGAATTTTGTGCCTTTGTTCCAGTCAGTTCCTTGAGTTTATATTCATAATCGTCTTTTGTAATAAGCCCCTCATCGTAGAGCGCTTTCAGTTCACTGATTCGTTCGTCTTCGTTGGTATTGTTGGATGGCAGAGAAACCGTCTGCTCTTCATCTCCGGGAGTTTCTTGAAGTGAGTTCTGCGCTTCGGTTAGTTCCTTCAACTTATATTTATAGTCTTCTTCTGTAATGAGTTCCTGTTCGTATAATTCCTTAAGCTCCTGGATACGTTCATCGCTATGTGTGGTTCCTGTTACCATTGCTCTACTTTCTTCTCTTCCGGATATACCCATGAGTTCCTTTTTCTTGCCCGCATAATCTTCTTCCGTAATTAAACCTTCTTGCCGCATTTCTTCCAGGGTTTTTAGTTTATCCTCCAAAGATTCTTTTTCTTCTGATGCAACATCATGCCCTGCTGGTTTGCTTTCATCAAACACATCCGGTGTGTCCGGCATCGTATCTTTATTTTTATCAGAGATATCACGGTTTACAGGAACACGTCCTTCTGCCTGTTCCAAAACAGATTCATCTTCCACCGGCATTTTCCTTTTTGTGTGACCTTTTAATTCCGGAAGGTCGCCAATATCCCGACCTTCCACAAGCGCATCCTTTTTTTCCTCATATTCTTCAGCAGAGATGGTCCCTTCCTCCCTGAGTTCCACTAATTTCGTGAGTTTTTCATGTACATCTTCAATGTTTGTTTCGGGTTCTGTGACGTCCACTCTATTTTCCTGTTTCTTTTTTTCTTTTTGCGGAGATGCCTTTCCGGAGGAAAAAGACGACTTTTCGTCATCATAATTCCATTCTTCACGGACAGGTCTATTCGGCTTTTTTACTGCAACTTTATCTGCTTTAACCACAGGTGTTTCGATTTCTTCTGCGCTTTTTTTTGTATCCGAAACAGCTCTTTTTTCTTCGGTCTTTTCGGGTTTTTTTGCGGCAAGTCTTTTTTCTTCTTTTACACTCCTGCCAGCCTTCTTCTTTTCCTTGATGGCCTTTTCATCTCTTCCGTCAAATGGCGGAGAGATAATAGAAACAGCCACAAATTGCTCACCGCCGGTATTAAGGAATTTATGTATCGTTTTACCGGGAATTTGCAGGATAGATCCCGGTTTTATCAGATATCGTGTACCATTAAGGGTAGCGATTCCACTCCCCTTTTTAACGTAGATGACTTCATCATGCCGTTTGTGGTAATGGGGACGCAGTTCTCCATTCTCACGGATCTGGATGAGATGCATACTTGAATTCTTATTCTCACCCACATCGGTAATCTTCACATCTTCGTTTTCACCAAGTGGATTTTTGTTTGCAATCTCTTCAATGTTTTGGACATCGGCGGAGAAGACCACAGGAAATTTGGTGGGATGCTGGAGGGACTCTACAAAATTGCCGGGATAATGTTTTACCGTTGTACAACCAGTAGATATCAACACCAGAAGAGAAACCGAAAGGCAAATAAATGGTTTAATATAACTCATGATCTTTGATTAAAGGTAGAGCGCATGAATCAATAGGATCTTTCTGACAAGGTGCATCATTACAGACGTGTAATTTCCGGGAAGACTTTTAATTGCATTTTTTTTATTAAAACAAAATAGAGGGAGTATTGCAAGGAAGTATTTAAAATTGCCTGAGTTTTCACTGAAAAATCCCTTGTGTTTTTCTTGATAACTTGATTGACATTTTATGAGTTTATTTCTATTATAAATTACAAAATATACGAATGGTTTATACCTTAATTTACCTGAAATAAAGTAAACGGCTTCTTTTTTTACAAAAAATTAATGAAAATAAACAAGGAAAGAAGATTATTTCTGAAAAAAGCCTTACAAATGGGAAGCGGTATTTATGCTTCCTCAATCATTGGGAAATGCCTGACGAATACCTCCCTTATTACGTGGGGAGGAGATATATCCACAGTTAACCCTGCCACGGTAGTAATTGCACGTGATGACAACTTGTTCACAGAAACAGGGAATTTAAAGGAATCGTTCGTTTCTGGATTACTACACAAAGCAGTAATGCAGCTGACCAATGCCCTGTCACAAGAAAAGGCCTGGCAATCCCTTTTTCAACCTAACGATATTGTCGGCATAAAGTTAAACTGTCTCTCAGGCAAAACAATGTCCCCCCATGTTGCGGTTGTGGAATCTATTATACAAGGTTTAAAGCTGGCGGGCGTTAAAGAGAAAAATATTATTGTCTTCGAACGTTTTAACCGGGAGCTTGAAACTGCAGGATTCCGTGTCCGCCGTATGACTGATGGGATCCAATGTTTCGGCACAGACGAACTCCCTGGCGGTGGTTATGAAGCCGAGCCACAATTATCAGGCAGTGTAGGAACGTGTTTTAGCAAGATAATATCACGTTTATGTACAGCTATTATTAACGTTCCTGTGTTAAAGGATCATGATCTGGCCGGGATAAGCGTGGCAATGAAGAATTTTTTTGGTGTTATCCATAATCCCAATAAATATCATGGGAACAATTGCAATCCCTTTATCGCTGAACTGAACACGCACCCATATATTGCAGACAAGGTAAGGTTGATTGTGTGCGACGCAATTCTTGCACAGTACCACGGGGGGCCTGGTTACAAACCACAGTGGACATGGAATTACAACGGAATTATTGTAGGCAGGGATCCTGTGGCCTTAGATCGGATATGCCATACGATTATCGAAGAAAAACGGAAAGAGATGAAGCTTCCGTCTCTGAAACAAGCAAATCGAGAGCCCAAATATATCTCCACAGCTGCCGCGTTAGGATTAGGTATTGATGAACCTTCCAAAATCAACGTGATTCACGCATAATGAATGCAATATGGCTTGTAATCAGGATATCAACAAGTAAAATCTGTTGAATAATAATCTATCGTTTGTTACTATTTTACAATACGTAACAATTTTTGGTTTGTAATATCTTCGCTTAACTCTTGGTGAAAACCTAATTCTCAAAAACGAAGACCGAGGTCATGTCATGTATCATGACATGACCTTTTTTCTGTTATGCCAAAAGTACGTAATAGTTTAAGAGACACGATTCCCTATATTTTTAATACTTTTAAAATGCTTAATAACTAAGGAAACGAGATGTCATCACCATTTACAGAAGAACAGATAAAGCGTTATTCACGACATATTATCCTTCCCGAAGTAGGTGGAAAGGGACAGCAAAAACTTTTACATGCCAGGGTTTTTTTGGTAGGTGCCGGAGGACTGGGTTCCCCTGCCGCATTTTATCTTGCCGCAGCCGGTATAGGGAAGATTGGCATTGCCGACAGTGATTGCGTGGACCATTCAAACCTGCAGCGGCAGATACTCCATTCCACCAAAGATGTAGGGCGTTCCAAGGCTATCTCCGCCAAGGAAACCCTGGAGGCATTAAATCCGGATATAGAGGTAATTCCTTATACAGAACGTTTAAATTCAAACAATATCATGGATATCATCAAGGATTATGATGTCATCCTTGATGGGGCTGATAATTTTCCCACAAGATACCTTGTTAACGATGCGTGTGTATTCCTCAGAAAACCGCTGTCTCATGGTTCCATATTCAGGTTCGAAGGGCAGGTCACTACCATTATACCGTTTGATGGGCCCTGTTACCGCTGCTTGTACGAAACACCGCCCCCACCCGGTCTGGTGCCGTCATGTCAGGAAGCCGGGGTATTGGGGGTCTTGCCCGGCGTGGTTGGTTCTATCCAGGCTACAGAAGTCGTAAAACTTATTCTGGGCAAGGGACAAATATTAAAAGGAAAATTACTTATCTACGACTCCCTGAATATGGACTTTAAAAAGGTCAAAATACATAAGAATCCCACTTGTCCGGTGTGCAGCGACAAAGCCACGATTAAGGAACTCATAGATTACGAAGAGTTTTGCCACGCCCACGTTGGGTCGTAAACAAAAAATCGTAATAGTTCACCGCTGAGGTCGCGGAGAACCCAGAGAACAAATAAATAAGGAGCGATTGAATATGAAGAGAAATCCGGGAAAAAGAATAGTATTCTCTGTTGGTGTAATCTTATTCTTAATCACAGTGAGTGGCATACTCAGTTTCAAAAAACTCCATGCTGGGGAAGGCAGTACAAAAACACAAACAGAGGTGAAGAATATCTCTGCCAAACAGGCCAGGGAATTAATCGACAGGGAAAAGGATGTGTTCATATTGGATGTGCGAACACAGGAGGAATATAACGATGCCCATATTAAGGGGGCCAACCTTATTCCTATTCAGGAACTTGAACAAAACATCAATAAAATTCCCAAAGATAAGAAAGTGATAGTGCACTGTGCAAAAGGGAAACGCAGCGCCAAGGCATGTGAGATACTGAAAGACGAAGGATTAAAAGAGTTGTATAATGTTGAAGGGGGTATTAATCAGTGGAAGTCAGAAGGCTATCCGGTCGAAAAACCGTGATAGTTTGAAGATCAGCTATCGGGCATGGTTTTAAAATTCTGATAATCTTACAAGAGATTGGAAAATTTTTTGGCAAAATTCTGTAAGCGTATTGTCTCGTGCCCCCATAACAAGGATACAGTCGCCTGCTGAAACCTGCTTATCGATGAATGGAATAATATCGTCTCTCCTTTCGATGAAGAAGGCATTTTTATCTCCTTTGCTTATCCGTTTCACGATATCGGCAGAAGAGATATTTTTGCTGGCAGTGCCGCCAGCGTAGAATATTTCCGGCATAAAAAGGATGTCGTTAGGAGAAAGAACTTTCGTAAATGCGTCAATAAATTCTTCTTTCATAAAATTCGTTGGACTGTAGCCGTGCGGCTGAAAGATGGCTATGACCCGTTTGCAGCCAAGCTTTACGGCATGTATTGCCGCTTTAACTTTTTCAGGATTATGGGCATAGTCGTCTATTATCTTTATTCCATTAATCTCTCCGATAATATCCATCCTGCGTTGTACACCCCTGAATTCTCTGAGTGCCGCGGCAGTTTTGCTATCACTTATGCCTAAACTCCTCGCCACAGCAATAGCTGCAAGCGCATTCGATACATTGTAACTACCGGGCAGATTTATCTCAAAGGACTGATCATCTACGGTGAACGTGGACTGAAATGATTTATAGGCTATATTTTTTGCACAGATACTGGCGTTGTTGTTTAATCCATAGGTAACAATATCCTTATGCTGAAAATCTATCATTTTCAGATACGGACAATCTGCATTGAGAATGAGCCTTTCCCCTGTATTTTGTGAAAGGGTAATAAACATCTTCGATATCTCTTCGATGGTTTTGTGATCTTTCGAGATATTGGTAATGACGGATACACGGGGTGTATACAAAGCAATGCTGCCGTCACTCTCGTCTGCCTCAATGGAGATAATATCCGAGTCGCCTGTCTTTGCATTACCTAAGCGGGAGTTATTTGCAAAATTTTTGATACAGCCACCCACGATAATGGTAGGAGACAGGCCGGCATAGTCGAGTATATAGCCCACCATACAACTTACCGTGGTCTTGCCATTCGTTCCACCAATAGCAATGCCATACCCGGGGTTAAACATTTCAGCAAGGAGGTCGGCACGCTTTGTGATCTTTTTGTAAAAGAGACGCGCCTTTTTGATATCGGGGTTATCTTCTTCGATAGCGGAGGAAACGACTACACAGTCTGTATTTTCTTTAACACCTGAACCATCCTGAGGGTGGAGTGAAATACCCTGAGTAAAGAGCTTAGAAAATACGTCATCGGTAATATTTTTATCATAATTTCTGTCAGAGCCGCTGACAATATGACCTTTCTCCCTGAGCACCTGGGCAATTGCACTCATACCAATGCCACCCACACCCACGAAGTGATACGAAAATTTCTTAAAATCTCTACAATTCTCCTTCATTCCCCTATTCCTTCTTTATTAAAGGGGAAGTACAGGGGTTTGGAGGAGATTAATAAACAAAAATGAAGAAAAATTGGGGATGCATTCTTTATTACTGTATGTTTCATAGATTCAGGACTATACAGGATGGCATTTTAATTGTCAAAATATTTCTCTGTTCTATCCATATATTCATTCTTGACAAGTCTCATTCTTCATTCTAGAATCAAACACTCGTTTACGGCTATGAATCTTTAGCCATTCCTAAAACGATGTTTTTGACCAAAAATGAAATCAATAGCAAAAAATATACATTCAAAGTACAAATCAAAATAGAAACAAAGGTTGTGTGTTTACTTATTATTACATAGCTTGGGGGAAAACACAATGGATGCATTAGGTAGACACATCATTCTGGAGATGTGGGGATGTTGTCACGATATCATTGACAATGTTGATGTTGTAAAGGAAATTCTCATGAAAGCTACAAAGTCTATACAGGCGACACTGGTAGATATCGTATGTCATCGATTTAGTCCCTACGGTGTTACGGGAGTCGCTATTCTTGCAGAGTCTCATATTTCGGTTCATACATGGCCTGAATATGGGTATGCCGCGGCAGACGTCTTCATCTGTGGCGGCAACACCATCAACCCGCAAAATGCCGCCTCTTTCATAATACAGGCATTTCATGCAAAAGAAACCTCCCTGCTGGAATTGGAAAGAGGAAACCTTGCATCCAGGAAGATACAAGGTGGCAAAACGGTGGAAATGAATGTAAATATCCCTGGTTCTCGTTCTCCAATCTGTTTATAGAAACGGTGAGAAATCGTATGGAAAAGTCTCCGGTAAATTGGATAGATGATTATTTTAACAGTTACGAATTGCACAAACATGCCTTCAGGGATGTTGTATGCCAGGTTCAGTCAGAGATCCAAAAAATTATCATAGTCGATACCTATAATTTCGGAAGATGTCTCATCCTCGACAATGAGTTTCAATCAGCGGAAACTGATGAATTTATTTACCATGAAGCACTGGTACACCCTCCTTTTATTTTACATCCGGGAGCAGAAACCGTACTCATTTTAGGGGGCGGCGAAGGGGCGACGTTGCGGGAGGCGCTTCGCTATCAAACGGTAAAAAAGGCCGTAATGGTTGATATTGATAAGGAAATGATACATTGTTCCAAAAAATTTCTTTCCTCATTTCATGCTGGCTCATTTGATGACAAGCGTGTGGAACTCGTTATTGAAGACGGCAGAAAATATCTGGAACGGATACAGGATAGATTTGATGTGGTTATCGTAGATGTGAATGACCCGTTAGAGAGTGGACCATCATATATGCTTTTTACCCTGGAATTTTATCAGCTTGTTGCAGAAAGGCTGAAAAAGGATGGAATACTTATCGTGCAATCTGGTGCAGCTTCTATTTCAGAGAACGATGCATTTACTTGCATTTGCAATACATTAAGTAAGGTGTTTCCGCATGTATTCCCCTACGTTACCTATATTCCTTCTTATGCACTTCAGTGGGGATTTTCCATGGCAACACACAACCCATCCAATCTTGATATCACGGGTGAAGAAATTGATGCAAGGATCAATTCAAGGATTGCCAGCGAGCTTCGTTTTTACGATAGTATTACACATCATTCACTCTTTAATCTGCCAAAGTATTTACGGGCAGACATCCAAAAACAAAAGCATGTAATACGGGATAAAGATCCGCTGAAAGAACACTATCCCGGTATTTCCACAGAATCCACAAACCTTTAAATTACGCATAGTTACAGAACACATGCCTTTCTTATGTCGTACTCCTGTCGTACCTTTGTTACTGTGCTACGGCCAAATCTGCATTATTATTCATACTCAGAACATGGTCCGTTAATACCTGAATAGCCTTCTTCTTGCTGTCAAGGTTAGTATGCGAATAACGCAAGGTCATAGCCAAAGTAGAGTGCCCTAAGAGGTCTTTGGTGACTACAGCCCCGGTTCCTAGCTCTGCCTGCAAGCTCGAAAAGGTATGTCTCAGGTTGTGGAATGTGAAATTATGAATCCCTAAGCCCTTAAACAAATGGCTAAAGTGTTCGCTGTACTTCCTACCAACGGCCTTTGTTATGTCTCTGGTTTCAAAGATTCTATCCGCAGCATCGTTACCCCTGTAACCCTGTAGCTCTCCCCTTAGATATTCTGACAGTGGTACAGCTATGAGTTTGCCGGTCTTGCTTTGGGTAAATGTTATCAAGTCCCTGGCAAAGTCAACATCGTTCCATCTTAAGCCTAATACCTCGTTTAACCTCATCCCGGTGAACAATGCCGTTAGAATCATCATGCGGTCTTTGTCTTGTGGTAATTCAAGTATCAGCTTAATTTCTTCGGGACTCAATACCCTGTCTTTGGTCTGTGCCACCTTTAAACGCTTAACCTCTTTGCATGGGTTCTTATCAACGATGCCCTCTTTCATGGCTACAGTAAAGATATGACTTAAAAATTTGACATCATCGTTGATTGTGCTGTCCTTCACCTGGTCTTTCTCTTTGCGTTCAATCCTAAACCTCTCAACAATGAATGATGTAATCTTATCCAGCTGGTAATTACCCAAATACCTTAAAAGATTATTTACACATACTTTCTTTGCGCATAGGGTATTTTCCTTCGCCCCTTTGTGTAGTTCCAGGTATCTCCCGGAATACTCTGCAAGGGCAGGAATGACCTTTTTTTTTGGCAATTGCAGTTTGCCCCGCTCCCTATCACCGACAAGCACCATTAACCTTTTCATAGCATCCTTCCGACTTCTAACGTCCCTGAAGCTAACTGACACCCACCGTTTTCTATCATCAAACAATTCTATCAACCACCGCCCACACTTCGGAATATCTCCGTTTTTCTTTATAGGCAAATCCGTTGGACAATAATCCTCACGCTTACCATCACAGGAAATTTCTTTACCCTCGGCATCCTGAATTTTGCACTTGTCCGGATAATACTTTTTCCACCTTACCGCCATTATTCACCGTCCTTTTCAAATAAAAAAGGCAACAAGCCATAGGTGGTCAGCCCCACAGCCGTTGCCTTCGTTTTGCTCCTGAAGTCTACCCCAGGAGCAAAATTATTCAAGCGTCCTGACCAACGCCACAAACAAAACTTAACTTAACCGAACACAACGAAACTAAACCAACAGAAGTACGTTTATCGTATCTTTAAGATATTGTCAAGTGTTTTTATCTATTCCTTTTTCTTTTGACGTGTTTTGGTGAAATTGGTATTATGTTACAAAACGCATGACTAAGAAACAGAGAGAAAGCACAGCCAAATATTTGTATGATATTAGTAAGGGGATTGCCCTTCTTACTGTTGTTGGAAATTTTGTAAAAGAAAAATTAGACATCCCTGTTATTGTCTCTGGCATTATAGCAACATTAATAGTTTTCTTTTGGGCATATAGCCTGGAAAGGAATATACAAAATGAGTAACCTTGCTATACTTTTTATAATAATTTCAGTTATTGGCCTGATTGGTCTTGCGTGGACATTATATAGCCAGAAACATTCTAAACATACACATTAGTGCCACTGTAACCCCGTCCAGATCATCCAGCATATTGCTCTGGTTATCTCAAAGCCTATTATCCAAAATAAAAAATCATTGAAATAGTTCATCGGTTAAACTCCCGTTCAAAATTCGTCCAAAGGCATTCCACAGTCTTTGGCTTTGATTCCCCTGTTGATTTATGGCTACCCTTGAAGCTTGAATATTCATGCCGGCACCAGCCCTTATACAATTCATCGTATAGGCCGTTCTGATAATGTGAGATCATGGCCTTACCCTTTATGCCGTGAAGTAGCTCTGCAAGTTTATAATGATCGTCATGGCCAAAGGAATCCTTGCTGTAATAATGTTCTGCATTCAGATAGGGAGGATCGCAATAGAATAAGGTGTCTTTTGAATCGTATCGCTTGATACATTCGGCATAATCTAAGGACTCAATACAAACGTTTCTGAGACGTTCTGCAATAGCGTTCAGTCCATCGATAGAGTTCCTAAAACTCATTACTGGATTCCTGCCAGTGGTAGAAGGTACAGCAAAGCCACCCCTTACCTGGTCACCTGAAAAGCATGTCCTGTTCAGGTAAAACCACTGTGCCGCTCGCTCCGCCCTTCCTGATGGGATATCGCCAGCTTTCCACCGCTGCCTTAAAATAAACCATACCTCACGGGAATAAAGCATACCATTAAGCAATTGTGTGAGATACCGTCTCTTTCCAGGATACTGAAGAACACGAAAAAAGTTTATCAAATGGCCGTCAATATCGCTGACTATTTCCACCCGGGAAGGTGTCTTGCTAAAGAGTAAATGTCCAGCCCCGCAAAAAGGTTCAACGTAGCAAGTATGCTCAGGAATCTTCTCGGATAGCCAGCCCGCCAGAAAACTTTTACCACCTATACGGCAAATTGGACTTTTTAGACAGTTTCCAGGCATTTATCTTTTTTTCTCAACTTACCGTATGGCATCCAAAAATAAAGACTACAATCTTCGATTTCACAATCCAGCCTACCGTCAATATAATCACACATACAGTCTTTGCACTTTGCCAGGATTGCCTTTTTCATGGAAGGTCTTTTTTGTCTGAATGATCTTTCGATCAATCCAGCTTTAATTTTCTCATGATATGTTTTTAATCCCAAATTCACACTTACCCCCTTCCTTTAAAATTTACCATCCAATAGGATCAAAGCTATGAATTTTACGATGGCAACTTGAGCATAAAATTATCACATCTTTGTATTTAAGGTAATTATGATGATGTCTATGCATCTTGCCATCACTCTTACCGCATACTTCGCACTGACTGGCTTCTACTTCTTTGAATGCTGTCATCCTCGCATGTTGAATTATCGATGAATGTGTTTTTACAGGCTTATACTTTGATTCTTTGGCTTTGGATAATCTACGGTCGTAACTGATCATTACACTAAAAACATCTTTTTCTTCCTCACTTAATAAAGATTTTCTATTTACTAATCTCTTCATTTGATATCCCTATATTAAAATTTTCAATTCCTTGCTCCAAAAACATATCAAGAAACAATAAATTTCACATTCCGATTACCTTCATCGACCTAGACTACGTTGAAGACATTCCGAAACGTTTTTAGAAGGCGAAACTATACGATTGTGGCATGCCTTTTAGAAAAACTAAACCGCCTCCTGCCGGTTCCGATCAATAAATACTTCCAGGTCGGATAATTTAAACCTATTTAACTTACCAATTTTTACTACCGGAATTACCCGTCTCATGACCATATCGTAAAGGGTTGACTTCTTGATGCCCAAAAGACTGGATGCTTCATCCATACCCAACAATTTTAATTCTGGCATTGCCCACCCCCTTCTATTCGATTAATTTCATCTTTCACCCTGGCAACATCCATAAGCAATACCTTGATTTTTAAAAGTAAGCTTGTATACCGCAAATATTGGTCGATTAATTCCTGTGTTTCATTTTGTGGTGGTTTTATCATCTTTTCCCTCCGTTCCAATTATTCGTTTGACATGAGAATCATGCCATTCGACCACTTGGTCGAAATCAAATCTATAACCCCGGCTGGTTCTCTTATGTGGTAAACCCAACTGAATCCAGTCCTCAATTAAGTATCGGCTGACTCCCATTTTTTCTGATAACTCGCTCAGGTCAATTTTTCTCGCCATTCGTCACCCCCGATTGATTTAATTCGCTGCATAATGATTCAAGGCACTGCGTAATTTCCTTCGTAAGAATTTGATTGATCTCCCTGTGATCGCTTTCGGCTGCAAGGATTGGACTAACTCTATTAGGAATATTCAAGAGCGAATCCCTGACCATGCGTGCCGTTTCAAAAGCTTGCTTCCTGACCGCCTCGACCGGTACAAGCTCACCATTTTTTTCCTTAAATTCCAGTTCAGCCAACAATGCCCGGAAGTGCTCTTTCATCGCTCTTGCTTTCGTAAGGCCTTCCGTGTCGCTGCTCTCAGTTTTTAAAAATTTCTCCTGATGCCACTTGATAACCTCGGCCAAAACAAAAAGCTTACCTTTTGCGGTTTGCTCATGCGGACACCCCCGGTTTATCCAATTGGTAAGAGTGGTTTTGCTGATCGAAAAAGCCTTACAAACTTCATTTGATGTTAATTTTCCCATGTTTATAACAACCCCCGAAAATTTTTCTGAGACTGCGAAAATTCTGCGGTCGTCTTGCCCCCGTACAAAAACGCTTTCTGGGAGTACCTTAACCTTTGCCCCGCAACAACTTATTACACACTTCCTTTTTCATGTGAAGTAGCCTGGCCGCTATATGATGAGTGACGAAGCCGTGAACGGCCAGGCCAGGAGGTCACGGCCTATTTCACAGCTACCCCGCCGACGACCCTGCTTCTGCCCGCATATATGCAGCATAAGCGTTAAAGCTTGTAAATTCTCTTTGCAATGCTGTGTCATTTTTCCAATTTGCGATTAAGCTTTCCTCGAAACTCAAAGACTGTGGTTCAATCCTTTCGGTTGTGGCCTGTGGAGTATAACTCCTACTGAACGGGACACCCGCTTTCAGCCTTGCAAGGTCGTCCATTGCCTTTTGCTGTGCAAGTGAAATCGCCGGAACCGGAGCAGGTTCAACTTTCGGAGTCTGAGTAACCACTTCAGACTTTGTTTCAATTCGCTTAGGCCTTTCGCCTGTCCTGATAAATTGGAGTAACTCCTTCTCTCGCTGCAAATGTGCCGGAAGGTCGTTGCACTCGTACAAATCGGATCGCCTCTCAAGATTCGTTTTGATTTCCTCTAAGCTCGGGTGTCCATTCCGATCATCTGGGCAAAAATGTCGGAAGCCGTCCAAATTTAATGGGCATTTTTTCGTGTTTTCCATAACTATCCTTTCGTAAAAAATGTTTAAAGAAAGGCATGGGATGCTATCACGGAAACACCCCATGCCAGGAATCGGCCTGGAGGTAGCCGATTAATCGTTCAAACTGTATTCCTCACGCAACTCCCCTTGAATTTGCTGGGTTTCACCGCTGCTGGGATTCGGAAACAGGCAATCCAAGATAAATTGTCGTGTCCGTCCGATCTGACAGCCGATTGCAACTATGGTTCTTATGGTCTCCCTGACCCCACCGGTAATTTTGCTCTCGAATTGCAAAGAAATTTGTTCCCAGCATTGACGTTGCAAAAGGTCAAGTTCTGTGTATCTTTTAGGCAAATCAGTTTCCAGCGCCTTAACTTGCCTGGTTAGTGCATCATGTATTACCCGGCCATCTGCAAGGGATTTCTCGGCCTTTTCGAGCTTTTCACCAGCCTCTTGAAATTCCAGCTCAGTACATTCACCCAGGACAAATTTATCTGCAATCTTCTCACGCTCATGCCTAACCGATTCGCAAGCCCGCTCCAGCTTGGGGAGGCCTTCCCTGGCATCGTCCAGCCGTTTGATTAGCTCTCGTTGTTTTCTTAATGACTGTTCAATCTCCCCCTGTGCCGACCTATACGCTCCTACCGCAACCTCAATATTATTTCTCATTTTTTAAACCCTCCATAAAAAAAAGACTGATAAAAGTTAAACCCGTAAAAAATTCGTAAACTATTTCATACGCCTTTTCGGTTTTCAAAATCTAAAGAATTAAGAATTAAACCAAATAAGGTTTTATTCGTTCTAAATACTCGTGCTGCTTCCGTAGAAAATGATACAAAAGCCCTTCAACTGTATCCGCTGCTATAGTCGGATTGTCCGCAAAAAGTATATGCACCCCGTATTTTGCGCTTAGTGCCTGTAAGCTTCCGACAACCGATGCCACCGTCATTTCGCTTCGCCATTTACCCTTATAGATGTCTGAAAGTGACGTCTCAATGACAATAGCTGCATAATCGAAGGCCCTCATGCGCTGTACCTCATTCATAAAACGTTCACGGCCAACCCCAAGCGATCCTAACAAATCAGAAAGACTTTTCCGTTCTATGGTCACTTTATCCGTGAAATTTTTCAAACTATAGTCCCCGGTGGATAGTCCAACAACCTCCACTGTTGCATTTTTAAACACCAAAGGGGTTTGTTCCCTCGTATCTTGGATAATGACCAAATCTGATTTTTTTATCATTTTGAGAAAATCGAAAGAAATCGAAACATATCAAAAAGATTTAGTACCGAAGTACCGATTAGTACCCTTTATTCTGGAAAGTCCTATATGAGATAGAATATAAAAAAGTTTCCGGAAAGAAGGGTACTATCGGTACTAAAGGGTACTTTCACAAATACCGATTCCCTTCCACCAATGGCCGCTTGATTGTTTTCGTTCAAAACCTCTCTCCGATAACCGGGTTCCAAAACTTCTTTGGCTTAAAATATACTCCCCAGATTGTTCACACCACCTTTTATATGTTTCATATAATTTTCCCGCCGGAACCTTAGCATCAGGTATGAGGACACAACATTCAGAAAGAAATGCCCCTATCGCATCCATTTCAGCTTTGTAATTATTTGTAGCCCGACTCACATCATCCGGTGTTTGCAGTCCATTCTTTTGCCACTGGAGGCAGCCCTGGACAGCCCAAGTAAGCATCCCGGACATTTCAGCCTTCAATTTTTCCAAAAGCTTCTGATCCTTTTTGTCTTCGGAAATAGTGACATTAAACGGAATTAACTTAATACGCCGCCAGATCGCATAATCCGTCCCTTTGATGTTAGGTTTATGATTCGCCGCCAGCCATATCTTGAAAGTGGGTTTAAAATCAAAATATTCACCGAAAAGGAATCTTGCTGTGATAGTGTCGCCACCAGTTAACTGCTTGACCAACACCTCAGCCAATCGCCGCTCGCCCTCTACTTCGATAGCAGAAATAAAACGTTTGCCTGTCATCCTTGCCAGATCATTACGAACAGTTTCGCTTTTTCGAATAAGAAAAGTTTCAAAATCAGCAGTTTGGGCATAATCGCCAAGTAACATGGACAAACAACTCAGGAGGGTACTTTTGCCATTGCTACCTGTTCCATGTAAAAGAAAAAGACATTGTTCAGTAACATCCCCGGTCAATGAATATCCAACCGCTCGTTGGACATACTGGATTAGGTCATAATTCCAATTGAAAATAGTTTCGAGAAATTCAATCCATAAAGAGCATTGCGAATCGGGGGTGTATTCAACCGGGATTATCTTGGTTATGTAGTCCTGGGGATCGTGTGGCTTTAATTGTCCAGTCCGCAGGTCAATTGTGCCGTTAAGACAATTTAAAAAGAAAGGATTTATGTCTAACCGGTCGGGTGAAATAGGAACGCTAGGTTCACTTTGTGCAAGGGATATCATCGCCCGCAATCTGTTTTCTGCTTCGCTCGCTATTGCCCATTTTGCCAGGGTTTGTCTTTCGTATTTATCCGCAATCTCTCCCGCCTCCTCGTAAAGACATCGAATTGTATCCTTTGCCAATCTTAGGATTTTACCATCATTATCTATGCGCCAAATTTTACCATCCCAAACAAGCCATTTCTTCCAAGCGAAACAAAAGCGGATTTTATTGGCATGTTGCGAAACCAGCCGTCTTGCGTTGCCCAGGTCGGTCGCATTGAATGCCTGAACAGTTTCAGAAACTTCAATTTTGGGTTCCCTCAATTGTTTTAAATAAGTTTCGATATTTACAGCCAAAAGGCAAGCTTCGTCCCGCTCCGATTCCATGAGCAAGAGAATATCGATAATATTTCCAAGCAGTGGCCTTCCCTGCAATCGTTGCCCTAGCCGATGAATAATTGTTGCGGTAGTGATTGGTAAATTTTGCTTATAAATATCTTTCGCTTCGAAGAAAATTTCACGCAGTGCAAACTTATCAAAGCGTTCTGGTTCGAGTGAAAGGATAGCATCTAACTTACCGTTTTGAAGCCCGCCGTGAATCAGCGCCTTTAGGAGGTCGTAACCTAAGTCTTGCTTGTAATCTATTGTGGTCACCATTTATCGCCCTCCGGCACTACTCCTTAGAGTTTTCACCGCCCAATGCCAGCCCTTTCGAAGACTTTGAACATCTCCCGTTTTCCAAGAAAGACGCAATCGCCTCCCTTGCGATTCGGCTTATGGACATGTCAAGCTTCCTGCTTTGTCTCCTCAAAGCATCATAAGTATTGCCATCAATTAAGAAGTTTAAATGCCGATATGTTTTCATGTTTTTACCTCCAGTAAAATGTGGGTTATAGAAATAAAAAAGGGCAGTCTGCAAGAAGGAAAAAGATGCAGCGGGGGTTATTCCCGGCACAAAATTTTCATTCTCACAGATCGCCCCTTTCAAAAGAAATCTGTGTTAATCGAATTTTTATTTTAAAAAATTTCGTTATCGTATTTTGAAGATATTTTCCTCCCAAAAAAGAAAGCGTCCATTTATTATACTGTGATCCGCCAACACAGATATTACAATAATTAACAGATTATCATGTTGTTTTAAAATGTCAATCCGTTGTTGTAAACAAAACTTGAAATGCCTTGAAACCCCTGTATTTACTGGCTTAGCGGATATGTGGTGTTTTTGTAAATTTCGTTTGTGTGGAATTTTGTTGCGGAAATACTTGGGAATATTCAAACAAAAAAGGCTGGAATACCGCTTGTTATGCGATAATCCAGCCCTTAAATGCCTTGATATCTGATTTACTTTTATGGCAGGCCGTTATAATTCGTCTGAGATAGGCAATTCTGATGCGTAATGCTGTCTCTGCTTTTTTATTGTATTTGCAAGTGCCTTATAACCCTCATCCGTCAGGAATCCCTCGGTATCCTCAATGAACATCTTGCCGGTTACGTCTCCGTTGTCCTCTTTTAACAGGTATTCCCCTGGTGTTAAATCTTCCCCGGATATCTTCTCCGCAACTTCATTCAGCACACGGGAAAGCTCTGTTTCTGGTTCGTCACCTTTGCATTCGATTGCGATGATTATGCGCATATTATGCCCTCTCTGCTATAAAAAAATAGCCGTACTTTTGACCGTACCTATTGATAAAAGCCTATCAAAACAGGTCAAAACAAACCAAAGATAAAAAGTCTTGGGAACCCTTGAATTTGCCGGGAAAAACAAAGAATAGCTAAAGTAAGCAAAATACAGTAAAACACATCAAAAAGCCAGAGAAAACACTATCCCGGTATTTCTGTGGATAAGCCGTAAAGCTAACAATCTTCTCCCCCCGCAATTTCTTTCAACCCTGATTACAGAACACTCACTGTTTGCAAAAACCACTGTCATAAACAGCCTTACATTCCATCTCTAACAAATATTTTTTGATATGGATCCCGAAGGCATACCCAGTTAACGAACCATCTGAACCGACAACCCTATGGCAGGGAACAACAGGGGGAAAAGGGTTTTTATTGTTTGCTAGACCAACGGCCCTTGCGGCCAGAGGATGTCCAATCTGTTCTGCAACCCATTTATATGACCGGCGTTCTCCATAAGGTATTTCCCGTAATTTTCTCCACACCTTTTGTTGGAATGCTGTACCTTCGCTTAAGTCCAAAGGAAAATTGAAATTTACCCGTTTACCTTTAAAATATTCTTTTAAAATATCTATTTCGGCTTTCAGAAGCGAATCGTTTTTCTGGATTTTTACCAATGTGCCTTTCAAAAATGAATCGAGAAAATTTTCTTCAGTGGTGTGGGGAAATGAAATCCGGCAAACCCCTCTTGCGTTTTTTGCAATATACACGTGGCCTATTGCCGTAAAAAAACTGCCAAAATAAATTATTTCTGGATTATTTACTCGAACCTTTGTGCCCAAATGTCAACCTGTATCCTTTGATAAAACCCATTATCGTTAAAGTAAAAAAAAGCAGGGTTGCAAGTACAGAGATCGAAAGGGTAGTAATCCCCCATAATTTCTTTATAAAAAAATCCCATCCATGGTATTTTAATAACCGTATATCAACTTTTTCAAGAAAGAAAAAAATCAATGAAAGAATACCAAATCCAAGGACAAGATGTTTGATATCCTGCTTGTGAGGCGCCATGGAAACCGTAAAAATAATAATGGTCAATACGAAGAAGATGTGGCGTATATTTTTTAGATGGAGGTGATCCCTAAAGGTGTTAAAAGTAACCCATACGGTATCAAGCAAATGTCGTATCAGGTCGAAAAATCCCTTGACCGT
Source organism: Candidatus Brocadia sinica JPN1 (assembly GCF_000949635.1). Classification (NCBI taxonomy): domain Bacteria; kingdom Pseudomonadati; phylum Planctomycetota; class Candidatus Brocadiia; order Candidatus Brocadiales; family Candidatus Brocadiaceae; genus Candidatus Brocadia; species Candidatus Brocadia sinica. The sequence goes on along the minus strand of NZ_BAFN01000001.1, from coordinate 3,689,274 downwards.
AAAGTGAATTTCCTGGGGAAATGTGCTATTGAGATTGATCGGGTTGGAGAGTATCTTTGATATAAAAAAGATGAAAAACGCACAACCAAAAATCGGCGCTGAAGCAATGGCGAAGTCAAAGAGAAAAGGAACCTTTGGCTTGTCGTATTTAATCCCCGTGTTATTGGATGTAAACAGATTCAGTTCTTTAATCGTTGTCCCTGTGATGAGACATAGAAACGCATGGCTGAGTTCGTGTACGATTGTGCCAGGGAAGAGAAATCCCTTAACCGTCTTGAGATTTGCATACTTTGTCCACAATCCACAAATAGCAAAACTAAGAAAAACAACCATGATAAGACCAATCGCTAGTGAAAAATATATCATATGTGTGAATTAGATTAGCAGAGGTCTTTCTGTATGTCAACCCCAAAGGGAATTTTAACAGTAAATAGCTGTAATTCAGCTAAACTTTCACACGAAGAATTGGTTTGCAATTTGGAATATGGGATATATAATGGAAACTTAATTCACCGCAAAGGGCGCAAGGAACACAGAGAAAACAGATGAACTTGTGATTTTCAGCTTGCGATTTCTAATTTAAAGCTGAACCGAAAATCGTTAATTTGTTGTTCTTTAAAATTTCTCTTTGCCATCAGCGCCGTCTGTGGCAAACTATACTCATTTCTATGGGGACGTAGCTCAGTCCGGGAGAGCGTCTCGTTCGCAACGAGAAGGTCGGGGGTTCGATTCCCCTCGTCTCCATTTTTAACTCTTTGTATAAAAGCATTTATGACTTTTGACACCCTCAAAAACCGTCCTCAATGTGTCCCTGGAATTAAAAAAAGCTGTTAACTCTGTTAAGGGGTAATGGTTGGGCCACAGTCCCTACAGCCATTATCTGACGCCACCCCTGCTGTGGAGGGGAGAGGTCCTATTAATTTTTTTTCCATATCAGTTTTCCTACCCGCTGCTTATCCAAATAACCCAATTCTTCAATTGGGACAAATGTCCATGACTCCATAAAGCCTTTAATGACATTCGCCACAATTAAGATTCCTTCCTTTTTTCCCGTTTGAATTGCCTTAATAATCCTCTGTCTTAATACTACCTGATCTGTCCCTTTGTGTCGCTCAAACGAGAGCCATACTTCGTATGGGTCAGTCATTGTTTCTGTAATGAATGGGATATACGGAGCACGTTCGGATCGATGTGACGAGCTAACGTCTTTGCATTAACCAGGGTGTCATACCTGAATTCGCCAGACTGAAAGGAAAAGACCTTTTCCGGGCATCCTAATATCTTTTCAGTAGCCAATTCCATACCTTCTATCGTTTTTGATATTGTATAATCCAGAGAGGCCACTGGCGCATGAAGGGGAACTTTTTCAGGACTACCATACGATTCCCAATCCCCAGGGGTAAGTCTTTCCCATGCCTTTGCACCCTGTGTCCTCCACGTGTCCATTACATCTTCTGACAATGTTTCACCCCACGCGGTCTTGCCGGGATTATATGCCCAGCCGGGGCCTATGCCATTAGGGATTGTATGGGTATTGCCATTTTTATCCGCCCATTGATAGGCGCCGTCATCTGGCCGCTCAGTAGATATCTTCATCCCTTCCTTTCTCAGGCTATCAATCTCTTCTTGCGTTTGGCTTACTACTTCACATTTGCAACCCCAATCGTTGGGAGGATAATGAGTATTCCACCAAGGGTCATCGGCAGGCAATACCGTACCGCTCCACTTCAAGTGCAAAGGCCTTGGCGTTTCCGATAGTCCGCCGACATACCGCCAGTAGGGCCTTTCACCCCCGACGGCCATCATCTGTTGATAATTCCCTGCCGCATAGGCAACGCGCATATTCGTGTTGAAAATTACTCCTGTTCGCCAGCCGCGTTCTCCTTTGTAGCTCCAGCCATTCCTTGCTACGGTTTCATCAAATGTCTTTCGAAAGATTGTAGGGACACGGTGCTCCGTGTCCCTACTGCATACCTGCCTGCAAGACCCGCTACGGTAAATGCCTTTTGCATGAGACTGCCAAGCTCAACAGGATCAATGCCGCCATAGATATCTAACAGTTTATCCCGCAATTCTTCTAGAATATCAACCTGATTGACCAGATTTTTAACTTGCTCTATATATGGATCGAGATTGACCTGATTCATTGCATTTTCCATAAGATTATCGACTGTATCGGGCTTCTCTTCGGCAAAACAATGCGAACATTTCGATTTCGGGTTTTCGGCAAAATGCTCCACCCCCTGCACCCCCAGCCAGCGGGGGACATTTCTCCCCCTTGTTTCAATTCCTTATAGGTTCAATGAAAGGCTGTGTACTACATTCTCCTCCAGGGCAGGGATTTTCTGGGCGGTATTAATTTGACATCATACCCCCAGCCAATTATCTACCCATGGTAATAAAGTAACACATCAACTTGTTCTCACAGCCAGAGTCTAATTAAATATGGCGGTATATTTAATTTTCTTCATCGACTAATTTCTGTAATTGTCCCCAGGAAATGGTAATCTTCAGTTGCCCTTGTACCAAATTACCCAACGCTGCGGAGAAAAACCCGATCAATATCAATATAAAGCATTTCTCTCGACTGCAGACCGTCAAGAAGTAGATGATCTGACCCTTCATTACCCAAGTCGCTGGCATGTTGAAGAATTTTTCAATGCAAATCATGCCCTCGGTTGGTCTCGGGCCGGCACAACCAACATCAATATCCGATAAGGAATATTTTACTGCAAAGGTATGATAACCTTGAGTTCATCCTGAGTGCAGATAACATGGACACACTAGCGCACTGGCACCCCAAAGGGGACGGGTTGCTCCAAGAATTTTGAGGACACCATACTTAATTATTGATTTTGTAATGAAAAATAACATAAATTTAGTCGTGGCTAAGATATTTCGGGTAGTAAAGTTGTAGGTAGATTCGGCGCAAAAACCAGCACCTTAATCGTTCAACTGAGCGCTCATGACGAAGTCCACCCCACTCAATTTCTTTCAGTTACTATAAGAAAGGAGTCAAAAATATGCAAAATATGAAATCACGTTTTATAATGGCCTTTGCGTTAACCGTATGTATTACAGCCATCTTAGGATTTCTTTTGGGCAACGCCTCCTATGCTAAAACGGCTAAGGAGATCGATGTGAGTGTTGATACTTCCCTGGACCGCTTCCGTAAGGAAGTAAAGGGTGCAGAGGAATTTCTTAAGAGCGCAAAGGGTGTACTTGTATTACCAGGAGTCATCAAAGGGGGATTTGTCATTGGCGGCGAAATACGGCGAGGGAGCGATGAGAATTGATGGAAAGACCGCTGATTACTACAGCGCAGCGGCCGCCTCATACGGCTTCCAAATCAGGGGCCAAAAGAAAGACATCATCCTCGCCTTTATGCAAGACGAGGCCATTACAAAGTTCCGTGAAAGCTCCGGCTGGAAGGCAGGAGTTGACGGGTCAGTAGCCCTGGTGAATCTTGGGGCAGCTGCCTCCATCGACACAACGAAAATCAAGGAGCCCATTGTCGGGTTCGTTTTCGGCCAGAAAGGGCTCATGTACAACCTAACGCTTGAAGGCTCAAAGTTTACCAAACTGAAAAAATATTGATAGGAATTACACCATTGAAAGCACATGGCTTTGTTTGCCTGGATTTGCAGGAATCCCAGGTTGTATAAGATTTTCAATGGGTTTTTTTAAAGACACACCCGCATTTCATCGGAGAGATATTATTTTCAAAAAAATCCAGAAAATACTTGATTCAGCAGCCCATTTAATGTATTCTAGCTCCGAATTTAACACCCTTTATTAAACCATTTTTTTGAAAGGAGGTTGTTGGATGAATAAACAGGAATTGGTTGAAATTGTGGCAAAAGAGTGCGAATTGTCAAAAGCTTGCGGGGAAATGGCTGTAAATGCCGTGCTAAATGGCATAAAAAATGGTGTTAAGAAGACCAAGGAGGTTCGCTTAATTGGCTTTGGAACCTTTTCAGTAAGGACCAGAAAGGCACGGAAAGGGCGTAATCCGCAGACGGGCGCCGTGATAAACATCAAGGCCAGCAAAACGGTAAAATTTACTGCAGGACAGGATTTCAAAAACGTCGTCAATAAATAAATCATTCCCCATTGGATATACAACAAAAAAGCAGGCTCCTAAAGCCTGCTTTTTTGTTTTTTTCTTTCCCTGTAGTGACAAAACTTGTTTTATACAAGGAATTTCAATCTTATGAGAAATTCCGAAGAACCAACTTATGACTTCTCTGTGGATGTCTCAACAGATTCAAGGGTTTGCTGTCTGCGGGTAATTCTCCGTTCGTTCTCGGTAAGGAGTTTCTTTCTCAATCGGAATGTTTTTGGAGTAATCTCCACCAATTCATCGTCTTCGATATATTCAAGGGCCATCTCCAGCGAAAATTCTCTGGGAGGAGGGAGTTTGATCCCTTTTTCGGCCGTCGCACAACGAATATTCGTGGCCTTTTTTGCCCTGATGACATTCACCGTAATATCATTCTGTTCACAGTGTTCACCCACGATCATCCCTTCATACACACGATCGCCTGGGTTTACAAACATTATACCCCTGTCCTGTAATCCATCAAGGGCATAGGCAGTCGCCTCACCTGCGGCCATGGAAATGAGCACGCCCTGGATGCGATGGGCAATATCACCCTTGTATGGTTCATAGTCATAAAAATTATGGTACATCACCGCTTCTCCACGGGTAGAGCTCAAGAGACGGTTCCTCAAGCCAATCAAACCCCGGGAAGGCACTTTAAACTCAAAGTGGGTGATGTCCTTATCGGTATCCATGCTGAGCATTTCCCCTTTCCGGGCACCCAACATGGAAATCGCCTGACCTTCATATTCTTTCGGCACATCGATTACAACATATTCCACAGGTTCCGCTTTTTCCCCATCCATCTGCTTAAAAATCACCTTGGGTTTGGAGACCTGCAGCTCATATCCTTCACGACGCATGTTTTCAATTAACACAGAGAGATGCAAGAGCCCGCGTCCCGAAATACGAAAGGAGTCAGGCGTTTCTGTGTCTTCCACCTTGAGGGCCACATTTGACCGAAGTTCCCGGTAAAGCCTTTCCCTCAGATTCCGGCTGGTAACATATTTCCCGTCCTGGCCGCTGAAAGGCGAATTATTCACGGAAAATATCATGGAAAGCGTGGGTTCATCGATACTGATCTTTGGCATGGCCTGAGGGTTCTCGATGGATGCAATGGTATCGCTGATATCGATATCCTCTATCCCTGTTAAAGCAACGATATCCCCTGCCTGAGCCGATTTTACGGCCTGCCTGCCTAATCCCGTAAAGGTAAATAATTCAGTTACTCTGTGTACCGTATGCCTGTTATTTTTGTCAATCCGCGTAACTTGCTGGCCTGCATGAATTGTGCCATTAAACACCTTACCGATCCCAATTCGGCCTACATAATCATTATAATCCAGCGATGTTACTTGCATTTGCAATGGTGCATTCGGATCACCGCTGGGTTTTGGAACGTAGTGCAAAATCGTGTCGAGCAGCGGGGTGATGTCTTTGTTATCGTCTTCAAGGGACAGCTTTGCAAAGCCTTCCCGTCCGCTGGCATAAATCACGGTAAAATCCAACTGCTCGTCAGTTGCATTCAGCTCGACAAAGAGATCAAAGACCTCATTCAATACTTCTGAGCAACGGGCATCCGGTCTATCAATCTTATTGATAACCACAAGGGGTCTTAGGTTATAACTCAAAGCCTTGCGGAGTACAAACCGCGTCTGGGGCATCGTCCCTTCAGCCGCATCCACCAGCAACAAGACACCGTCAGCCATCTTGAGGACGCGTTCCACTTCTCCACCAAAATCGGCATGCCCCGGTGTATCAATAATATTAATCTTCACGCCCTTATAGTTGATAGCCGTGTTCTTGGCAAGGATCGTAATACCCCTCTCACGTTCCAGATCGTTAGAGTCCATAATCCTTTCTACATTCTGAATCTGCTGATTAGACCGGAACGTACCGCTTTGTTTCAGCAATTGATCCACAAGGGTGGTCTTGCCATGATCAACGTGGGCAATAATCGCCACATTCCGTACATCGTCTCTCACTATTTGTGTCATATCACTCCTCAAATATACTGCAAAATATTATACAACCAATACCCTGGTGCGGCACAGCCGCAACCAAGTCCCTTCTATCGGCAGGACAAGCGTCCCCGCTTGTCATGATGATGTTAACATGTGTCAACCGGAGACGGTTGACCTACCTCAGGGGATTTAGGGGTTTAAAAACTTTCTCAAAAAAGAAGTTTTTATACAATACTACAAAAATGATTGTCAAAACAAAAAAGCCGCAACGAAGAATCGTAGCGGCTTTTAAAATATACATTGAGTTCATAAGCCCCAAAACTACGTTTTATTTAATAAATAATTATTACAAATAAAACATTTTCTGTCAAATGAATAATCGTTTTATCGTTACGTAATATTGGTTTTTGCTCATCAACCTTACAGCCACGTTCCTTCCAAACCGGGGTGAGCTGATAACTACGCCCACCCCAGTTCTTCGTTTCTTCAGATAAATTACTTTTTATTACCACTATCACTGTGGATGATGATCGATCCACCGCCAAGCGTCGTGGTGGCCTCTGCATCCATATCGGCGCCCATCTGGTTGTCATAGATGGTGGTCTCGCCGCCGTTTCCGTCTTCATCCCAGATGCGGATGCGGAACGTGTCCTTGGCGCCGTTGCCTTTTAAATCCCCGTCAACGCAGGAGATCATGAACTTGTGACTGCCTTCTTCACCTTCAATGATACCGGTTCCCTTAAACGTAGCTTTAAATCCGGAGACAACAAGCCAATCGTACGTGTTTGAGTGGAAATTAAAGTCTGCTGTGCTGAACTGGAACTCGGTATTGCCCTCAGGTACATTCGCACCCTTTTTGTACTTGGCTACAAACCCGAAGTTCGCCTTGCCTTCCAGACTGGTATCACGCGTATATGCGCCCTTGGGTGACCAGATCCAGCCTCCGCCGGTTACAAAACCTGCGCTGGGGTCATAGACAGGCAGGTAAATGCTTTCCGGTTTACTCGTATTGCCTTCTTCGTCAGTACCACGCACGGATACTGTTAAAAGTTTTGATTCTGCAACACCCGGCATAGTTACCGAAACATTCACCGAATTTGTTCCGGTGGTTATCGGATTTATGCTATACCATTGAGTGTCACCATCAATACTGTACTCGGCATAGGAGATATCTGTCGCTGTATCATCGATCTGAGCGGTAATGGTACATGACGTGTTTACGGCAACGGGATTGGGATTCGCCGCGGTATTTGAAACTACAGGTACCGTCGTATCCTGCACAGTGATAGTTACCGTGTCAGGTTCTGAATCTACCGTACCATCATTCACTACCGGATATACGGTGTTTACCCCTGGCGGCATGGTTACCGTTGGTATGGATCCTGTTGCCTCACCAAATGGTCCTGTCCACGTATAGGTTAATGTGTCACCATCGGGATCGCTTGAACCGGTGCCGTCAAGGGTTACCTGCGCACCGGAAGTGTTTGTCTGCTCAACGGTCTGGTCTGGGCCTGCGTCTGCAACAGGTGACGAATTGAATGTTGTGATGTTTACGGTATCGGGAATGCTATTCACCGTGCCATCATTGACTATCAGACTCACCATGTACCAGCTTTGTCTGCAACAAAGGTTGGATTTACTGCGGTTTGATTCAAAAGGATTGCCATACTGCCTCGCGGTATCGATATAAATGACCAGCTATAACTCAATGGATTACCGTCTACATCATAACTTCCACTCCCGTCAAGTGTCACCGTATCTGTAAAATATACAGACGTGTCTTGCCCTGCAACAGCCACTGGCGCTGTATTGGTAACAGAGGCCCACTTCGTATTATTACCACTATTGATCCAGTCCTGAGTGGTTATTAAAATGCTGTTTATGTTATGAGAATCTTTTACGTCTACATAGGTGATATTCTTTGTCCCCTGGGGGTCTATCTTCCACTGTATCCCGTCAACAGTGCTTCTTAGTATCAGTGGACTTTCCAAAGTCCCGGTTAGTGTACAATGAGCAAGAATTGTTTGTGTGCTTTCTGCCTCAAAGGTAAGTTGATTGCCCGGGGCAGTACAGAATAAATGGTAGAAGTTTGTTGATCCTGAAATAATCTGGTTTGTGGTGCCGGTAAATTCAACGGTACCAATTCCCGCATTAAATGTGCCGATATTTGTCCAATTACCTCCTACGCTGATCTTTCCCGTGTCTATCTCTAATATACCGGCATTATTCAAGTCCTCATTATCAAGTAATAGATGGCCATCACCAACATACATTTCATAGCCTGCTGGTATGACAAATTCTCCCGCACGTAAAATGGTTGTATGAAGTATGCCAGTCAGTATGATGATGAATCATGCTGCGGCATGAATCTTCTTTTTAAACATGCTGTTCTCCTGAATATTTCAATTCGTATCCTGGAAATTTTTGGTGAATACGCATATTAGTACATCCTGTTACTGTTGGAATCTTTCTCTGATATACCATCAAAAGAAGCGGGCATGGTGGAGGGTTTGGTAAAATTGCTTACGAAGGCCTTCAACTCAGCCATTTCTGCATTCTTTTCAATCTTTAAAGCTTCATTTCTGCCTTGAGTTCCTTAATGGCATTCAGCATAGCCCACAAGATGGGATCATTATCCATCATAAGATATCCCTTGCTATTTTCAGTGACAGCCTCTGGTATTACCTTTTGAACCTCTTGGGCACTAAAGCCAATATGTTCTCCTTCATCAGGGATATTGAGTGAATTGCCTTTTTTATAACGATAAATGATTGGCTGTAGTTGTAAGACTTCATTGAGGCCAGCATCGAATGAGCCGTAAATGTTCTTTAATCTTTCATCAGAAAATACCAGCCATGATCCCCCACCAGTTTTCGAGGCATTGCCATTTACGGAGAGTCTTTGGTCTGGTGCCGTTGTACCAATTCCAACCTTACCAACATCTGCATTCATCCCTGAAACAAAGAAAGTTGGGTTTCCATCATTTCCAATAAAAAAACTGTTTGAGTTAGCCCGGATTTCTCACCGATATGTTAGACAACCCTCGATATTTATGGTATAAGATGTTTGTAAAGAACAGATTATACATAGCAAGAGGAGGGTTGAAGGTGAAAACAGGGTGTAAAGATGCAATAGAGTATCAAGGGTTAAGCGGAAGGAAGGTAATATCGCAATTTAATAGAGGGCAAATAACAACCGACGCCGGAGGCCTGTTACTGAGAGGATTAGAACAGGCAAGAGGTTTCATGAAAGAGTTTTCAAAGTGTTTTACCAATTATCGGGATCAGGACGCAATAGAGCATACAGTAGAAGAATTATTATCACAGAGGATATATGGGATAGCGTTAGGATATGAGGACTTGAATGATCATGATCAATTGAGGATAGACCCATTGTTGGCAGTTTTGTGCAAGAAGAAAGACCCGACAGGGCAGGATAGGCGAAGCAAGAGTGTTTTGGATTTGGATGCGACGGATGATCCGATACACGGGAGCCAGGAAGGTCGTTTTTTCCACGAATGGCCTGAGGTGAAAATTGTAGTGCGGGGTGATTCGGGGTCTGCGAGGGAAGAAATCATGAGTTGGTGTGAAGCAAACCATGTGGACTATCTCTTTGGGCTTGCAAGGAATTCTCGATTACAAGAAGAGATACAAGGCGAAATGGAAGAGGCAAGAAAACAATATGAGCAGACAGGAAGAGCATCCAGGGTGTATAAAGATTTTTTCTATAAAACGGTGAAGAGTTGGTCCAAGGGTCGTCGGGTAGTGGGCAAGGTGGAATATTTAGAGAAGGGGCCAAATCCCCGGTTTGTAGTAACATCACTAAAATCGGAGGAGAAAGATGCCAGGAGTCTTTACGAGCAAGAGTATTGTGCACGTGGGGAGATGGAAAACAGGATCAAGGAACAGCAGTTACATTTGTTTGCCGACCGGACAAGTACAGAGACGATGCGTGCCAATCAACTGAGGCTGTGGTTCTCGTCAGTGGCTTATGTGTTACTCAACGAATTAAGACGGATAGGGCTTTGTTCAACAGAATTCTCACAAGCACAGTGCAGCACGATCCGAACAAAACTGCTCAAGATTGGCGCACAGGTAAAGGTGAGTGTAAGGAGAATCGCAGTTTGCCTGTCCAGTGCTTATCCCTATAAAGAAGTCTTTCAGCGCGCTTTTCAAAACATTCGTAAAGCGTATCCAATGCTCTGTTGAAGTTCAGAAAAGATTTACCATTGTAAGTATGATTGCTAAGCCGGACGGGAGCGCTACGCCCAAAATACGCCTTTTGATAGCATCTCCCGGGTTTTTATCAATAAAACGATGAGGATATTCAATGTTGATGCATAAAAGCAGAAAAATCAGTCTTGGATACCAAACTCATTATGTATTTTGAAACCTTTTGATATTACAAATTACCCTCTGTGAGAAATGCGGGTTAGTTCCAGGCTTTCCCGCATAGCCAGCCTGTTTGTAAGCTTCCTCTATTGACTTCCCGGCGCTCCGTAAAATTGTGTATGCCTCTTGTTTTGGATTGTCTTTTTTCATAGAATTATACCTCCGAATTGATAGTTGTTAAAATCTCCCTTCGTACCTAATCCGTACTTACACACACAAACCGACCCAAACATTACTATGTAAAGCAATGATGAAAATGTCTTGAATGACTTGAAAATACTGGTAGAATCAAAGCCTATTCAAACACGTCAAACCAGATAAAGAAATAAGCAAAAGGCTTTTGATATTTATTCCTAAATATTTTTTTTACCTGGTAACTATTCAGGTCCGAATGCAGTAGCCAGGAGTCAGCATTCAGAACAAAGCGGTTTGAACGGTTTATGCTGTTTAAACTGCTTTTTTCCTGACTTCTGAATCTGACTTCCAGATTCCAGCTTTGAGACCCGACTGGGGAATTACCAAATACATGCGGTTTTACATTTTCCTTCGTTACGTTCCTTATAGCCAGAAATATTAAAACATCTCTGCCAATTTCTTCGAAAGTACAGAAAGATTCTTATCCTTCGTCAGATACTCTACCTCATTCGGATGCACCTTCAAATCGAGAAGCATTTTCTTAATCCTTTTCCATCCGGATTCCTTCTTTTTTTCACTTGTTTCCAAATATAAATCTGAGACTAATTCCCCCAGCCTTTGTATAAGGCGGAGGTCTTTGTTTTCATAAAAATTCTTAATCATCTTCTTTTGATATTCCGTATAACCTTTTTCAGCATTCTGATCCATGCAACTTCTCCATTCTCAAATTTGGTTTTGATAACCTTTTAGCTTATAATTAAATGCTTATTAAGTTCCCTCAGCAAATCACCATGAGCAGGGGTATTTTAGGGAATGACAGTGTAATATATTGATATTTGCTGAGCAAACTCAATAACCATTTTTAAAAATGACCTTTTTTAGACTACTTGGAGTAACTTTTATCGCAGCTTCATTTTCATCTTCCTTCTGAGTTCTGCTTCTTCCCGTAATTTTTTTACTTCTTCTCTCATCTCACTCACATCTTCCTGGAGTTTTGCCCACCCATACAGGTGTGTATAGCCCGGATTTTTATGGTAAGCCCCTTTCCATGTAACAGCAGCGCTGTGTGTTAATTTGATAAAGAGCCGCTCTATCCTGGGTCTGTTCGTATAAGATTGAAGGTCTTCCTGGATGAAGGCATGACCAGGCAAAGGAATTTTCACCACTTCACCAACTGGTGGAATTAAAAGCTTTTCCTTTTCTAAACCAAAGACAATATCCTTCGCCTCTTTTATAACAGTCTCAATATTTTTATAGATATCATCAGCCCTCGTTAATGCATTCTTTGCAAAGCGCAAGGAATGGCATCTATTACAAACGGACAGCATGTCTTCACGTTTTTTTACTAATTCAATTTCATCTATGGCAGCGCCATTCCTGTCAATATAAGACAGCCTACTTCCTGCAACAGGGCCACAGGTAAGTCCAAAACTCATATCATGAGTACCCTGAGGCATATGACAGGTAACACATACCGGCGACCGCAAGGACTGGACAGATTGAGATTCTTTTAATATGCCGGATTGACTTGCAGTATAAACAGTCCCGTGCTTGGAAGAGATGTATACATCGTGATGGGGGTGATCTGAACCCATGTGACACGTCCTGCATGCCTCGGGAGTTTTGGCCTCAAGGGTATTAAAGGTATGCCGCGTGTGACATGAATCACATTTAAATTGGATATTATGACACTGCTCACACTTTTCAGAACGGGTGCCTTTGGGAATTTCCATGAGTTTCCTGCACTCCAGCACCCTTTGCCAGCCAATGGAGTGGCGGCTCTTCATAAATTCCTGGTATTCTTTTCTGTGGCATTTGCCACAATTGCTGGCAGTAACCTTGCGATGGACCCTCTTATCATCGCAACTGTTCCCATCAGTGCTGAGATATTCCAACTCTATTGCTTCCTTTGTTGCGAGTTCTGCATTTGAACTAACATGGCATGCCTCGCATCCCACACCCTTTCTTGCATGCTTGCTACCCTGCCAGTCCGCGACCCAGCCATGTGTCACCCTGCGTTCCTCGTGACAGGTTATGCATTTCAAGGATTCGTCGGTAATTCCTTTTTCCTCTTTTGCAACTGTTACCGCTTCTGCGGCTTTGATAATTGGTATTTCTTCAGGAGGGATAATCACTGTTTGCGGGGTAGTTGTCTTCTTGTGGGTCGCACAACTGGCGAGACAACAGAATTCCGCCAAAAGCATCACAATGGTAAGATATTTCAGAGATTTATTTATAGGATATTGTAATGAGTGAGGCATCTTTTTTCCCCCTGATATAATCCTGGATGTTTTTCTCTCCACGAGGCATTATACAAACGTAATCTTAAAATGCCAGCTCCCTTCCGGTAAAGGACAAAAATTTGTTTGTAGTAGTTTATCATACTGTTTTTCTTTCATTAGGCCTTCGGCTACTTTCCCTCTGTTTCCCCTGTAAACGGAGTATGGGGGGTAATTGAAATTCCGATACATTAGATTATGCAGCCACAAGTATCAGGAATTATACCCGATAACACAAACACTTCAAATTGTTATTGAATGTAGTTATGACATGTAGTAAAATTTTTACAGACTCACATCCAAATTATGAAATAAGGGAAACTATTTGTGACCAATAATAACATCATTATTTTTGACACCACACTGCGAGACGGAGAACAGTCGCCTGGAGCAAGTCTGGATATTAACGAAAAGGTCCAGATTGCGCGGCAATTAGCGCTGCTGAATGTGGACGTTATTGAGGCTGGTTTTCCCGTCTCATCACCAGGTGACTTTGAATCGGTAAGCAGAATTGCCCGGGAAATTCGGGGAATTTCCGTGGCAGGTCTTGCCCGCGCCGTTGAAAAGGATATTGACAGTGCCGCCAGGGCTCTGGAAAAGGCCGAAAAGCCACGAATACATGTCTTTCTCGCCACCTCTGAAATTCACAGAAAATACAAGCTCCTTAAGGCAAAGGAAGAAATTGTTCACCTGGCTGTCAAAGGGGTTGCGCACGCCTTAAAATATGTGGATGATGTAGAATTTTCCACAGAAGACGCATCCAGAACGGAACCAGACTTCCTCATTCAGGTTGTCGAGGCCGTTATTGATGCCGGCGCAAAGACTGTTAATATCCCAGATACCGTAGGTTATGCCACGCCCGATCAATATGCCTCCATTATCCGCGGATTAAAAGAAAACGTTAAAAACATTGATAAGGCAATAATCAGCGTACATTGTCACAATGACCTAGGACTTGCCGTGGCTAATTCCCTGGCTGCTATAAAGGCAGGCGCACAACAGGTCGAGTGTACCATCAACGGCATCGGAGAACGGGCAGGGAACGCGGCACTGGAAGAGATCGTGATGGCCATTAAGACACGTCATGATTTTTACCAGCGTTCTACCCGTATTGTCACAAAGGAATTGATTGCCACGAGCAGACTGGTAAGCACCCTTACAGGACTGCGGGTACAGAGGAACAAGGCCATTGTCGGTGAAAATGCATTCGCACACCAGTCAGGGGTACATCAGGACGGGGTAATCAAGGAACGCACTACCTATGAGATTATGAAACCCGAAGACGTCGGGTATTTAAAGACCAAGCTTGTGCTCGGGAAATTATCCGGCCGAAATGCCTTTAAAACACGCATCAAGGAACTGGGATACGAATTATCGGAAAAAGAATTCGAACGGGCTTTTGAGGAATTTAAGCACATAGCTGATAAGAAGAAAGAGGTCTTTGATGAGGATATTGAAGCCATTATCGGCATAGAAAAGATGGAAGTCCCCCATATCTTTCAATTAGAAAGCCTCAGTATCAGTTGCGGACCTACTACGGTTCCAACAGCCGGGGTAAGACTTAAATTACAGGATGGCCGTTTGGTGGATAACACCACCATTGGCGATGGTCCCATTGATGCCCTTTTCAAGGCTGTCGATTTATCAACCGGTATCCCCGGCAAGCTGCAGGATTACAACATCCGCGCTGTTACCAGCGGGAAGGATGCAATGGGTGAGGTTTATGTAAATGTCGAAGTGGATGGGAAAACTATCGGGGGCCGTGCGGTAAGCACTGATATCATCGAGGCCAGCGCAAAGGCCTATTTAAATGCCATCAACAAGGTGGCTGCAATGAAACAAAAGTAGTTACCCCATCAAGAAACCCAAATAAATTTCAAATGCACTTCTCAATCACAGAGAAGCTGTACCAATTACCCAATCCCCTGCGCCGGGAACCTGTTCTTCCCATACCAGGTACAATAAACCGTCTCCTGACGTCACATGAGGTTTGCAACGGAAAATATTGGTTGATTGAGAGTTGATTGTGACCGGCATGGACCAGTTCACTCCGTTTTTACTTGTACTTGAACGTAAATCTGGTACACCTGATGCATAATCAGTCCAGGACATGAAGAATTCATTCCTGGCAGAATTCCATACAATTGCCGGTTGCCACGCTGACGAGTCGCCTAGTGGGATGGTAAGGACGCTACCCCAGGACCACCCTTTGTTAGTACTTGGCCGGATACACAATTTCCATGGTGTTCCGGATGGATCCCGGTTCGCCCACACGGTAATCAGTTTTCTCCCACCCCAGGCAAGCATGGGCAAGTATGAGTAACCGGCATCATTCGTTAAACGGTTCAGGTCTTTCCACGTTGTACCGGAGTTCATGGTGCGCATAAAAAAGACCTCCCAATTATAATAGTTGGGCTTATTCGGGGTCGGCGCCAGATCAATCCACACCATCGAGGCCTCTTTTGGCCCTTCCATGGTTATAGGACTATATTGAATGGGTGAGAAGTTATCCTGCTTAACCATGATTTCAACCCAGTTTCTCCCTCCATCTGCTGATCGGAAACTGGTAATCCTCCTGTTCTGGCCAGAACCTCTCTTATAACGGACGGTGATAATGAGTTCACCGAGTTCATTGGAGATAATTTCGGGTTCTCCTACTATTTCCATTGAAAGAGGGTCGGCAGACTCAAACGTACTGGTTGCAATGAGTTGTTCATTTTCCCAGGTCGATCCATAATCCGGACTTTTCCGGTAATATACCGACCATGTATCGTGAATCCCGTCCAGGGCACGTCCGTCTAGCCAGACAACATGAAGGCCGTCTTTATTGGCAGTCACGGCAGGGAAAAAAGCCCAGCGTGCCTTCTGTGAATCAACCGGTATGGGATTGCTAAAGAACATATCTGCCGAATCTTTCTTCATGAGAAAGACATGTTCATTCCCCGTATCGGTCGGATCATTCTGCGACCAAACAACAAACACCTTCCCATTAAAAATTTTCACCCGTGGATTCCGGCAGTAAACATGAATTTTCGGGTCAGGATTCTGAGAAAAGATGCCGGTCATTATCTGCCCGCGGGCAAACGGAGTGGGAAAGCCAAGGAATTCTCCAACCGTTGGAGCGATATCTCTCAGATAACGTCTCTCAGGGATTTCCAGTCCTGCCGGAGTATCAGGGCCTATGCCCAAAAACAGAACATGACGGCATCCGTGACACATCCCGGCATGCTCCTGAAATCCTCCATATTCATCGTCATGACGGCCATGATCTGATGTAACAATCATGGTTGTCTTATTTGCATAAAACGCATCCCCCTGTATTAACTGCGTCCAAATCTGATAGACCAATTCATCCGCCTTTTTAATTGCCCCGGTGTATGTAACCCAGTCACCGGTGTGTCCGGCTTCGTCAACGTCCCGAAGGTTTACCACTACGAGGTTGGAATGATGCGCCTCTAACTTTGTTTTTAACAGCGCATAGGTGTCAGTATCGTTCCCGCCCTCAAACAATAAACTTGCATAATTAGGGCCATAGGTGGGTTCCAGAGACCAGTCCAGTTGTATATTATTTTTTTTCCCTGTTACAACCAAACAACTCGCCTTCGGTTTACCGGTATGGTACCGAAAATACTCAAAGATGGTTGGCGCTTCGGGACGTACATCGTAAATACCGCCTGATACGACATTGGCAAGATTAGGAGCAACATGCCACTGACCAGTAACAATTGCCATATGGCCGGGGGTTGTAAAAGTGGTTAAATAATCATTGTAGAATTCTGTATATATTGTACCCTGAGGCCGGAGATCATTCCAAATGTGAGGTATGAGATCGTGATCGGCATCTTCAAATGCCTCATTATTCCTCAAACCATCAATAACAACCACAAAAACGTTTTCTGTTGTATAAGCCAGAAGCGGTAAGGAAAATAAAATTACTGCAAAAAAAGTTACTATAGTTATAGCCCTTTGTATTTGCTTTTCCATTTTTCTTTGCTCCTTTCCATGTGAGATTGTGGTTTTCATTGTGCTGATAATGATCCTGAATGTTTTTTTCCGTTGCACATGTATTTACTGCAACAATGACCTAAAACAAAAAAGCCTTACTGCAAAGATTTTTCGTAAACATCTTCGGCAGTAAGGCTGTCTTTATAAACTAATCTCTGGGATAAATGCTTATTTACTAAAGACCCACTACTTTGCGTCCCCTGATCACTCAGGGTTTACCTTTTTCGTGATATCTTCCACTTTGTTGGGTATTTTTACCTGATCAAATGGAAATCGTTTTACTCTATTCAAAATTATTTGTCAAGTCAAAAAATAAATTTATCAAGACGTGAATGAGTCGGATTACCTTTTCAGGGCAATACATGACCGACAATAAATATCGCAAAATTTCTGCTAAGAAATTAATACACACGAGTACATGGAACATTTATTGAAATTTACATTTTGATTTTTCGTTTTTGCATTTATAATAAATTGTATAATTCTTGGCAAAAGAACTGTCTTGGTACACCAAAGAGGCAAAAGTAAACTTCCCTGAAATTCAATAGTTTCTATTACATTTTATTTCTTATCCACTTGCTCGGGAAAAAATGATTTGCATACCCATCATTGCAAACAACCTTGATGATGTTCTCCGGGATATGGAAGATGCATCAAAGTTTGCGGACATTGTCGAATTACGTCTTGACTACATAAAAAATCCAGATCTGAAGCGGATATTGGAAAGGCGAGTTAAGCCTGTGATTGTTACGAACAGACCCGTCAGAGAAGGTGGCAAGTTCGGCGGAAGCGAAGAAGAGAGGATTGCGCTTCTAAAACTCGCTATCCAGTTACAAGCTGATTTCGTCGATGTTGAACATGACAGCATTCAAAATATGCGTGGGGACACGGAGCGCCGTGTCCCTGCGAGTAAAACGAAACTCATTGTTTCCTACCATAATTTTCGTGAAACACCCGATGACCTGACCGTTACTTATCAAAAACTGAGCCGGTATGGCGCTGATATTATAAAAATAGTTACTTATGCAAACACTATTACAGATAACATCAAAATATATCGCTTACTCCAGCAAGCACAGACACCATTAATTTCATTCTGTATGGGCGACTATGGCATCATTAGCCGCATCTTGTATAAAAGATTTGGCAGCTATCTGACTTTTGCGTCTCTCCAGAAGGGAAAGGAATCCGCCCCAGGGCAGATCAGCATTCACGAACTTTTACATGTCTATCAGGCACAAATACAAAATAAACAAACGGCAATCTACGGATTAATTGGAAACCCCGTCTCTCACAGCATTAGTCCAGTTATCCATAATACACTCTTTAAGGAAATGAATTTGAATAATATTTACGTTCCTTTTAAGGTAGACAAAATCGATGACTTTATCAGAGCGTTTAGGGAACTGGATGTAAAAGGGTATAGCGTAACAATTCCGCATAAAGAATCCGCAATAAATCATCTGGACGCAGTAGACCCTATGGCAAAGAAGATCGGTGCAGTAAACACCATCGTAAACAAGGACGGCAAACTGGTTGGTTATAATACAGATTGTAAGGCAGCCATTCAAGCATTGGGGGACACTGATCATGCATCCGGAATGGGCGAAAAGCACGAGCATCTAAAAGGAAAACACGTTACCTTGTTAGGCGCCGGTGGCGCCGCCCGGGCGATCGCTTTTGGATTACAGGAATGTGGCGCACAAGTATCCCTGGTAAACAGGAATTATGAGCGGGCACAGTCACTCGCCAGAGATGTTGGCTGTCTATCCATAAAACCCGATGATCTGCCTTCCATGCAAACAGACATCCTGATTAATGCCACGCCTGTGGGCATGTTTCCCGCAGTCAATGAAACCCCGATTGATAAAGATCAACTAAAACCCAACATGGTCGTTTTTGATACTATTTACAACCCGATAGAAACAAGATTGTTGCGTGAAGCCAAATCTCGGGGTTGTACAATTATTGGTGGTTTGCCAATGTTTGTAAACCAGGCAGCGGCACAGTTTGAGTTGTGGACAGGAATAAAACCACCACTCAAATTAATCAGAGAAATTGCCTATAAAAAATTAGTTGGAGAGTGACAAAGATCACTTGTATCAGAATTGAATATTATCTTAATCGGTTTTCGCGGTACCGGCAAAACAACCGTAGGCAAAATACTCGCTCAACGGATGGGCAAAGAATTTATCGATGCCGATGAGTACCTGGAACAGAAAGAAGGAAAGACCATTAAAAACATTTTTGCAGTTGGTGGAGAAAAATTATTTCGGGAAATCGAGGCGCAAATCATTTCGGAGTTATGTATTCTCGACAACAAGGTCATTGCCACGGGCGGAGGTGCAATCCTGAGGGAGGAGAATGTAAGGAAACTCAGGAAAAACGGGATCATAATCTATCTGGATGCTGACGTGGATACCATCTACAAAAGAATCCACGAAGATACACAAACACAGCAGAGAAGACCAAGCCTTACGAATCGTGGCGCATATGAGGAAATTGAATACCTTTTAGCATACAGGAGGCCACTGTATGACAGGATAGCAGATTTTGTGGTAAACACTGCCGGCCTGTCAAAAAATGAAGCTGCAAAGAAAATAATAGCCTTTATTAATAATCACGTATTGGATTTGAAAACTACAGCCTGGAATTGTTAATCTCCCGCACCATTTTAGATATTAATTTTTCATACGATTGGAGGAGCTTTTCCTGCTCTTTTTTTTCGAAGGATTTTATGGGTTTGCCTTCTATTTCTTCCGCCATGTCGTCAACTTTTTTTGCAAGTGAAAAAGCTGACTTTACTTCCTCAACGGACTTTGCCTGAACATCTGGTTTTACTCTTTCTTTTTGGGTTTTTTTTGCAGAAGATTTTTGACTAGATACAGATCTCTTTGAAGATTGGCCCTCAGCAGTGGTATTTTTTCCTTCGCTCATAATTTCTACTCCTCATAATATAAACAAGACACCCTTAGTGAAATAATTATTTCTTAATACATTTCATCTTCTTCTAAAGAATCTTGTATCTGTTCTGCTATATCTAATACCTCTTCATTGGTGTCTTCAATCTCACCAATATCATTTTCCATCGCCTCAAAACCGGATCTTAACAATTCAAGGTTCTTTTCAATATTATTTACCTTTTTTGCCACATCTTTTATTCCCTCATCTTTTACCGTGAGATCTTTTATTCCGGATTCTATCCTTTTTCCTATATCAATAAAGTTTTTTAGAGCAGACTCCATTTGTTTTTTGTCAGACTCCAGGGCTTTTTCTGAAGAAGTTGACAACTTTTCCAGAATTTCTATACGTTTTCCAAGGGCGTCGATCTTTTTTGTAACAGCGCCAAAAGACTTCATCATAGAGGAAAAACCCGTTGTCAAGGCCTTAAATTGCTTATCAAAATCTTTCAATTTTTTATCTATCGCTACCACGGCCTTTGTCGGATCAGACACTTGTTTTGCATTCGGTTTTTTCATAATTATTGATCTCTAACAAGTTAGACACGGACAAAACAGTCCCTGGTCAAAACATACGGGACCAGGTTTGTCAATATTACCCTTCATTACTACTTTGCAAGCGGCAATATAAAGGGAGAAATAATTTGATTATAGCCGTATTACATAAAAACATATGATATGTATACAGATAATTTTCGTCAAAATCAATAACATTTTTTAATATTGACTTCTCCAGAACCCTTATATTTACCCAGAATTAAAAAGATTGAGAATGTTATATGCATGAATTATAATAATTTTTATTACAGTTCAGCCACCAGGTTTTATGGCTGACTAATTACAAAATAAAGGTGATACATGATAGAAGAAACAAGCATTATCATTCCCGTTTATAATGAAAGGGAAGGAATACTGCAAGTAATCGAGTCCCTGCAATCATTAAAAAAACGGTATGGCAATCGATGGGAGATTATCATGGTAGACGATGGCTCTACCGATGGTACATCTGAAATAATACGGAACACTCAGGATATTATATTGATCCGGCACCCCTTCAATCGAGGTTATGGAGCCGCCATTAAAACCGGTATCCGGCACGCAAAATATAGCACGTTTATTATATCAGATGCCGATGGGACGTATCCTGTACAGGATATCCCCAAGCTGCTTGCTCAATTATCAAAGAGTGAGATGGTCGTTGGGGCCAGAGGAAACAACGATTCAAATATTCCATTGGCAAGACGGCCTGCAAAATGGGTGCTCAATAAACTGGCCAATTATTTGACCGGAACAAAGATTCCGGACCTGAACTCGGGTTTCCGTGCAATGAAAAAAGACGTGGTAATGAAATTTATTCATTTGCTCCCCGATGGCTTCTCCTTCACAACAACAATCACACTTGCTATGCTCACAAACGATTACGCAGTTGAATTCATCCCCATCGAATATAAAATACGCTCGGGAAGGTCAAAGATACGCCCTATCCGGGATACCCTGAACTTTCTACAACTCATTATCCGGACGGTTTTATATTTCGATCCGCTCAAGATTTTTTTGCCTATGAGCGCAATTTTCTTCATCTCGAGTATCGCTGTTCTTGTACTGAGTTATTTATTTACCCCTAAGATTATGGACATTACCACCGTCATACTTTTTATCTCCGGGGTACAAATTCTGGCCATCGGCATGATTGCCGATCTTATAGATAAAAGAAGCCAACCATGAAAATCCTTTTAATCAATCCACCTTCTGAAAATGAATTGCTGGGAAACAATCCCAGCATTATCGAAGAGGAACGAGGTTACAATCCACCTCTTGGAATATTATACATTGCTGGTTACCTGGAAAAGCACACAGACTTTGGCGTGGAAGTCCTGGATACTCAGGCTGAGGAGATCGGTTACGATCGCTTAAAGGACATCATTCGTACCAAATTGCCCGATGTCATCGGTATAACAGCCATGACCTTTACCCTCATAGACGTCATAAAGGTTATAAATCTGGCAAAATCCATTCACCCAAGCATAAAGGTTGTTTTGGGAGGGCCGCATGTGCACATCTATCCGGAAGAAACCATAAATATCGTCGGGGTTGACTTTCTTGTTCTGGGCGAGGGGGAAATTGCCTTTAAAGAACTTGTAGAAAACATAAGCGATAGGACTAAATTAAAGAATATTCCCGGATTAGTCTTTAAAGAAGACGGCAGGATTATTAACACAGGCGCCCGGCCACTCAACGATGACCTTGACAGCTTGCCCTTCCCTGCAAGGCACATGACCCCTATCCTCAAATATAGTTCTCTCATGGCAAAGAGAACGCCTGTCACCACGATGTTTACGAGCCGGGGATGTCCATACCGATGTACTTTCTGCGATCGACCTCATTTGGGCAAAAGCTTTCGCGCAAGGTCTGCGTTAAACGTGGTAGATGAAATGGAAGCGTGCGTAAAACTGGGCATACGGGAATTCCTGATCTACGATGACACCTTTACCATAGACAGACAGCGCGTAATAGAAGTATGCGATGAGATTGTAAGAAGAAAACTCAATATCGGATGGGACATAAGGGCACGGGTAAATAACATTGACAAAGACTTATTAAAAAAACTGAAAGAGGCAAACTGCGAACGTATCCATTACGGGGTAGAATCGGGCAATCCAGAAATACTCAGGATATTAAATAAGGGAATTACCGTAGACAGAGTAAGAACTACCTTTCAAGAGACAAAAGAGGCTGGTATATCCGTACTGGCATATTTCATGATCGGATGTCCAAAAGAAACGAGGAAAGAAATCATGGAAACAATTGCATTCGCCAGGGAGTTAAAGCCTGACTTCGTACATATCACAATATTTACCCCATTCCCTGCCACGGAAATATATAAGATGGGGTTGAGAGATGGCATCATAAAAGAAGATTTCTGGCGAGAATTTGCCAAAAATCCCACCAAAGACTTTCAGCCACGGTGCTGGGAAGAAAATTTTACACGAGAGGAACTTCAAGAATTAATTGTTTATGCCTATAAGAGTTTTTATACGAGACCTAGGTATATCTTGAAGCGATTGATACACGTGCGCTCTATCGGAGAATTTAAACGTATGGCAAGGGCTGGACTGAAGGTCTTTGGGATGCAGTCATGAAAGGGGTTTTGAATAAAGAATACGCCATTGCACGTCAAAGAAAGCGGTCACACATTTACAGATTGAAAAGAAGGACCTTTGAGGTACTAAAAAGCATCCAGACGTTCTCCTTAAAAAGACCTGAAGCAGTTTTGGATATTGGCGCCGCTGATGGTCTTATGTTAAACAGGATGAAAGAAATATTCCCAGATACAACCTGTGTAGGTATTGAATATGCCAGTGATTTGATCTCGTGCAATGACAGCGAAAACGTTCATCTGATCAGGGGTGACGCTTTGGTATTACCATTCAAAGATAATGTCTTTGACGTTGTTACTGCCACTGCAATTATTGAACACGTTTCTGATCCAATCCAATTAGTCCATGAAACCTTTCGAATCCTTCGGAAAAACGGCATCATTGTCATAACAACTCCACATCCATTCTGGGAGAGAATTGCTACTCATATTGGTCATTTAAATGAAGAGGAACATAACGAACTCATTACTTTACGTAAACTAATCTCATTATTTAAAAAAGCAGGATTTGAAATAGTAAACGCAGAACAATTCATGATCTCCCCCATAGGAATGCCCTTTGAATTGCCGGTTGAAAAGATGCTAAAATTATGCAGGTTGGACTTTTTATTATTAAATCAAATAATTGTTGGGCGAAAATAAGTATGCCGGCTTACTTCTAAGTGCTGTATGGATGGTATATGAAAGTTTCCTTTCTTTGTGTACATATTTGTGAATTAAGGCGTTTGCTATAATACAATTTTATTTAGAGGAAAATATTTTAACAACCGATGGCTTTCTATTTGAAAATGTGGCAATGGGTAAAGATTAACAAAGTAGAGATTACTTTATTCTTTTTATGCTTTTTTTCTTATGGATACTTTTTTCACGGTGGCGGCGCCAACCAAAATGCTACTTATGATCAAATCAGATCGGTTGTTGAATATGGTGAACTTTCAATAAACAGGTTTGCTTACAATACCCACGACATAAGTGTATATAAAGGTTTTGTCTTTCCTAATAAAGCCCCTGGCTTGACCTTCCTTAGTGTTCCCATCGGTTTTGTATTGTTTCAATCAAAAAATTTCTTCCTTCATTTCATGAAGGAAGACACCTATTTCTTATTTGTATGCTATTTTATTAGTTGGCTAACGATTGGTCTCATTTCTGCTATTTTATGTGTTGTACTATATAAATTCATTTACAATTTAACACAACACACTTTGGCAGCATTTATTGGAACTATGGGATATGCCTTTGGAACAACAGCTTTTGCTTACTCAACAATCTTATACGCGCATCAAATCGCCGCCGCATGTTCCTTTATCGCCTTTTACATCCTTTTTGTTCTAAAAAACAAAAAGATACATTATTTTTCGAGCCTTTTTTTCAGCGGTTTATTAGCGGGATATTCGGTAATCACTGAATATCCCTGTTTTTTCATATGGATGATGTTATTCCTTTATGTATTTTTTATTACATCGGAAAAGAGAAAATACATCATTTATTTCTTAATGGGGTCTTCCATTCCAGCCTTACTCTTGTTGTTTTACAATTACTTGTGTTATGGTAATCCTATCCATTTCAGCTACTTTTCGTTTTTTATTAGAGATGCAGAAATTCATTCTGGTTTAAAAGAAACCGTTAAAACAATTTCCTTTCCTCGTATAACAACTTTATATAAGATCTCTTTCGATTCTTACAGGGGTATATTCTTTTATTGCCCGTTCCTTTTTTTACTTTTTCCCGGGATTTACTTTTTCTTAAAGAAAGAGGCTGTTTCCAAAGAATTTCTCATTTCAGCCGTAATAACTCTATATTTTTTTGTTTTTAATGCCTCTTACCGTCATTGGGACGGTGGGTGGTCTTTGGGGCCTCGGCATCTTGTGGCGATGATACCTTTTACGGTTCTCTTATCTTCTTTTTTTATAAAGCAATATCCAAAAATATCGATATGTAGTACATTGGCATCATTTTTCTCTATGCTCATGGCAGTTTCTGTCACACCAGAAACTCCTTCTGGCAGATACCGAAATCCTGTAATGGAATTCTATTTCAAGAATTTTTTCGATTCAAATCTGTCACTCAATAAAATGCCTATTTTCACAAATAATTTTTTGGGGGACACATTCAATTCATTCAATTTAGGCAACGTCCTTCATTTGCCAGATGCTTTATCATTGGTGCCATTTTATCTGATGATGGTAATTGGGATAATGAGTTTTAGCCGTACGGCAGAATTAAAGGTTACTGATGTCTTTCATAGCTCATGGTCTATTTCTAAAATAAATAAGGGAGCTGCTCTATTGAAAAGAAATGCACGATATTTTAAGCTAAGTTTACTTATTCTTCTTGTCAGTATATTAAGCACACAAATCGTCATTGCAATTTTAGGGAGAGAAAAGGCGACTTTCAATAAAGAAAGTAACTATATTACACGGCCAGGTTTTTTAGGCTGGTACTATGAAAACAAGTCATTTGATGGCAAACCAAAATTGGTCCGATATGACAATAGGATTTCTTTTTATGATACATCCTTTAACGAGATCTTTTCTGGAAAACAATATAGCATTATTTGGAGTGGCAGATTATATGCCCCACGAAGTGGACTCTATAAATTTTATACGGAATCGGATGACGGGTCATTTTTATACATTAACGACAAATTGGTTGTCGATAATGGAGGAGACCATGGAATTAGAACCAAAGAAGGAACAATGTATTTGACCGAAGGGTATTACGACATCAAGGTTAAATATTACAATAGTATGGGAAAAGGACACATTAAGGTATTTTGGGAAATACCAGATGGACTGAGGTGCCTACTCGGCGAAGATAACGTTTATAATTATATAATGAATTGTGCAATACTAAATAACACCAATAAATAATTTTTAACAGTTTAGCCACAGGCAAAGAAAAGAGTTGATGGATTCGTTTATTTCAGTGGGTCATAGACGTCTTGTAAGTGATAAACGATATAGACATTCATCATGATGAAAAGGGAAATATAGGTATAACAGGTAGCTTTAGCAATCGTGGCACTAATCCGATTTCTCAGAAAATCAACTGCCAGGAAAGGAAGGATGCCAATGGCAAGATAACATCTAAACAGCCACGGTGCCTTAGATAAATCTCCCGGAAGGATTTCTTTTAAAGGAACTGCCATTAGTAGTAAAAGTATTAAGAGCGCCTTTGCAGTATTTGGCTTTGAGATAAAATCCCTCATAAATAATCCACCCGCAATTGCCATAAAGGGATACATAGGAAAAAGATACCAGCCATATGAATAAATATCCGATGATACGGCACACAGACACATGAGAAAAATAAAGGTCGTTATGGGAACGACTTGGTCTTTTTTCCCCATCGAATAAACTATTGCATACCAAAACCACAAGAAATATCCCATACCAAAATTTGCAGTGACCTGGGCAAGTCTAGGTTCCTTTAAATACTTAAGCACAATATTGAACACCGTCACGTGCTGTTCATTGCGTAAAGCCAGCATCTTGAAGAATGCCTCTGGATTAATTAAATAATTATACAGAAAATAGCCTATTGCTACCGGAAAACCAATTCCTGCAATTATGCCAGCTTCCTTTATAAAGCCCTTTCGTCCCAATAGTATGGGAAAAATTACAATCGCGCAGATACCTGTCTCCTTACACCAGAACGACAACCCTGCCAGGAGCCCGGCAAAAATCATGTATCTCTTTTTTTGAGATTCGATATATTTTAAAACACAAAATACTCCGGAAATGAAAACAAGCGCAAGCAGACCGTCTCCTTTGGCAATTCTTCCAGCAGCAACAAAGAGTGGAACTGTGGCGTAAAGCAGGCTTGCAATAATGGCTAGTGTATTGGAGTGGTATATATTATAAGAAACAAGAAATACGAGAACAATGGTAAGCGTTGAGAAAAATATTGGAGCCAAATTGATCGTGGTAAACCGACAATCTAAATAATCCTTAGCGCCACAAATTGTCGGGGGGATACCTGCAAAAATGGAAAATAAGGGTGGGTGATCAATATAGCCTTTTACAATCCTAAAACTGTCCCCAAACCATCGAATAAATTTTACATCTTCGGCTTTGTAGGCTGACAAAAAATAGGGTGGTTCCCATGATTTAGGTCCATCACCATGCAGAATATGATAACCATTCCATGCCTCTGAATAAGGGTCCATCGTATCCCCGTGAGGTGGAACTACACTATAATTGTTAAGCCTTAAAATAGCCCCAAGAATAACAATAACAATCAAAGCTACGATAGACCAATTTTGTTTTATATAAGCAAGATATCCTTGAATACGATTTGCGATTGTATCCCTTAATACCAGGAAGAAACTAAGGATGATAGAAACGGAGGTAATGATAAATCCTGCCGCACACCGTAATCTAGCCCCCCTTAAGAACCCTGTATCCTCGGAAGGCTTTAAATACCGTGAGGAAATACTTGTGAGTTTGCTATTATCTGGCCTTTGCCAAAGCAGATGTAATGTAGCATATTTCTTTGGATTAAAATAATTGATTTGTATAGATTTCCAACCCCTCTCCAAAGATACTTGTGCGGTTGAATCACTTCCAGTACGATATTTTATAATAGGCTTTGAATCAATAAACAAAAAAGCATCACCATTTGTGTTGAATTTAAATGTATATGTGCCGTCCTTTGGTATCCAAATAGATCCCCTCCATAGGATATTGTAAGCAGGAACTTCTGTCGGTGGGTCAAAACGGTGATTATCCCAATAATTTACATAATAGGTCCTCAGTATACCGTGATTTTTAAATACGAGGGTAGGATTATTTTTTTTGAATACAACGTTTGTCTCTTTTATGATACTATTGGGTTCTATTTCTAAGATGTAAGGTATTGTAGTGTCAACTGCATGTAAATCACGGATATTTGTTTCCTGATAGAATTGAGATGGCGGTATTACCGTTTCTTCTCCATTTGAAAACTTCCACTTCAGATGCAGTATAGACTTGCCACCTTGATCAAAATACTTCAAATGAATTCGGTAAAATCCCGGCTCAAGGCATACCGTTTGTCTTTTTTCTACAAGGCCGTGAACACCCCCATTATTGATGATACATTTGCCGTTGAGAAACAGTTCTGATCCATCGTCTGAACCCAATAGAAAGGTATAATCACACCGGTCTTCTATTTTTAAAAGTCCATTCCATTCGATGGTAAATGGCGATTTGTAAGATTTTTTTGCATCGGAATGCCATTCGAAATAAATGGGTTTATCTTCGGTTATTTCTTCTATTAGCTGTGCCTTCGGGTTTCCCTTGTAGACCTTTTTGTTCAGGCCAGACCGTATCTCTGGTGGAGACACATTTATAGGATGGAGTACTGCATTTTCTCCTTCAGAAGGATATAAGTAATTCCCAGTCAATCCATGCTGAGGAAGCAACAATCGGATACCTGTATATATACCACCTATTAACAGGATGATGAGGAGGGTTATGAAAAGGCCCTTTGATTTTGAGAGTGGCGACGTGTAGATTACTCTATTCCTCTAAAGAATGTCCGTAACATGAAGTTCCTAGTGTTAATTAACTTCCATTTATAAGAACTATTTTTCAAAAAATCAAACAATTTGTATGCTTTATGGAAAATATTTTTTAAAATAGTGCCTTTCTATGTGAGCGTATAAATTTGGGAAATGAAAAAGCGCCTGAAACCTTTAAAAAATTAAAACATTTAAGATGATATATTCTCCTGACATAGCTCATGCCCTCTGTTCTATAGAAACTGACAACCCCATTGCTCCGATTCAAATAACAAGTCAAGAACTTGAGATGGGACTACTAACTAACTATTTCTGTGGGACAGAATGCGATGGTAAACCATTTTTAACAGAAGTAGAACCGAATCAGATCTCTTTCAATTTCAATAAAGAATCAAAACCTTATAAATCGCCATTTAGTATAGATATGGGTGGGCTACATTCAAATATTAAAGAAGAGCGTTTATAAGTTTACCACAAGATCTGATGATAGTTCACAGGTTTATCTTAACGAGAGAATTATCGTAGACAATGGGGGTCGCCATTCATTAAGATACGTTTTCTTCTGGCAATATCTTTTTAGATAAAAGGGTTTATCATATAAAAATTACTTAAAATGTCAGATTTACCTATTTATGAAAAAGTAAAACTGTTTTTGCGAAAAGGGTATTTGCATTATCCCTTTGGCTTGCTGGCAGCGTTGTTGAGTTGGGGGACATATTTCATTTATCTCTGGCCAAGGATGCTGTTTTGGACGCGCGATGGCCTGACTTCAGGCTGGATTGGCATTTGGGCTGACTGGTCAGCGCATTTTTCTTATGCAAGCGCCTTTGCATATCGCCCAGTTACCGATTGGTTCACGGTGCATCCGCTCTATTACGCACGGAAGTTTACGTATCCGTTTGTGGCGGATATGATTTCCGGCCTCTTAATTCGCCTTGGTGTAGATCAGGTGCCCGCCTTTATTATCCCCTCAATTATTACGACCATATTTTTGTTGATTGCACTTTATCTTTTGTACAGTTTTATTTTAAAATCCGGTTGGCAGGCTTTAACTGCCTTGACATTATTTTTTGCGGGCGGGGGGATGGGATTTTATTGGTTCGTTCAAGATTTTTCGAAAAAGCCCTCATGGAAAACGATACTGTTTCCTCCGAAAGAATATACGCATATCGGCGAAAATTGTATTGAATGGATCAATGTTTTTTCCGGGCAACTTGTCCCTCAGCGCGCACTCTTGCTTGGAATGCCCATCATGCTGGTAATGCTTACCATCCTCCTCAAGTGGATGCAGAGACATTTTCGTGACGTCCCGAATGTATGGCTTGTTCTGCTTGGAGTATTTTCCAGCTTTATGCTGGTGATCCATATCCACTCGTACATTGCCTTCACAATATTTTGCATGGTGTTTTTCGTATGCACACTGAGAAGCTGGAAACAATGGATATTGTTTGCATTTTCTGCTGCTGTCCCGTCGATTTTGATATATCGGTGGTTCTACGGAGGCGAAATTACCTCGAGCTTTTTTTCATGGTATCCGGGATGGCTTGCAAATGCTCGGTCAAAAAACGTGAATTATTTTTATTTTTGGTGGCTCAATTGGGGACTATTCCTTCCGTTTTCTCTATGGGCAATCTGGCAAACAAAGTATTATAAACATCCTTTTATTATCGGTGGGCTCGCAATTTTCCTTCTGAGCAACCTCATATTATTTCAGCCATATGCCTGGGATAATTCAAAAGTATTAAGCTGGAGTTATCTCGTGCTATGCATTCCCGCTGCATCGTATTTAGCAGAACTCTGGCGAAAGAATATAGCGCTAAAAGGAGTGGTAGTGCTATTGTTTATTTCAATGACCGCATCCGGGTTTCTTGATCTCTGGCGCCTTACCCGAACGGGAAAACTGAGTAATATTATGTGGAGCAACGCAGACCTTGCGCTAGCAAAGGAGTTTCGTGGAATTTCCAGGGCGACAGACAGGGTACTCACGGCAGATACCCACAATCATTGGGTCTCAACGCAGGCAGGTCGTCAAATACTATTGGGTTACAAAGGCTGGATGTGGACATATGGCATTGATTACGGACAAATGGCGCGCAATATGATGACGATCTTTTCCGGTAGAGCCGATGCCGAGCACCTGATCAAGAAATATGCCATAAATTATGT
This sequence comes from Candidatus Brocadia sinica JPN1, assembly GCF_000949635.1. Taxonomy (NCBI): domain Bacteria; kingdom Pseudomonadati; phylum Planctomycetota; class Candidatus Brocadiia; order Candidatus Brocadiales; family Candidatus Brocadiaceae; genus Candidatus Brocadia; species Candidatus Brocadia sinica. The sequence goes on along the minus strand of NZ_BAFN01000001.1, from coordinate 3,658,612 downwards.
TGTCATAGGTCCCGCAGAACGACACGATTACCATGCTAACGAAAAATATTTTAAGTCGCGGTATAAAAAAATTTTAGAGAATAAAGAGTATCGTGTTTATGAAGTTAATCACATGGACAGCAAACAAATCCTTGTTCAAGGCACACAAGGACAAGATTTAGCCGATCAAAGGTATGGATTACGTGTCTGCTATTATGGTAATATAAATTGGGAAGGTGAGCCGATAACCGAAGATATCGATACGGATATTGAATTTCATTGGAATACTGATGGTGAAAAGCCCATATCGAGCCCATTTAGCGCTATTTGGAAAGGTTATGTGGATATTACCATACCGGGTGCTTATACATTCAAATTAACCTCGGATGACGGCTCGTGGCTTTATATAGATGACATGTTGGTGATAGACAACGGTGGCATTCATGCAATAAAATCTATGACAGGTGCAGTTACCTTGGAAAAAGGCAAACACAAAATAATGATTAAATATTTTGATGGTGGAGGAGGGGCAGTTTTTAAGTTGTCGTGGATACCACCGGGTGGCGGAGAGGAGAAGATACATGAGGAAAGATTAAAGGTAAAGGAGTAAAGATAAAAGATTAAATAGAAGAAAGAGTTTAGGACAATAAATGAAACTCACTAAAAGAAAGGTTGTTTTTTAAAAAATATTTTATGACATACGTTGTGCTATTTATCATTGTTTCCGTTATTACCGGGTTTTTCCTTACGTATTTTCTGTCAGCAAGGTACTCCATCTTTGAAAGAGTTGCTTACGGAGTGGTCATAGGATTAGGGCTTCACACCTGGCTTGTTTACCTCTTTTCCTTACTCTGGGGACTTTCTGGCAAAAGCATTTATCTTTCAACCGGCTTGCTTATCGTGTTTTGTTCACTCATTCTCTGGATCAAATGGACATCGCTTAAAGAAAGGATACGGAATGAGGCAAGAGAGATAAAAAACGATTTTCTTCTCAATACGTTGTCCTATTATATACATATTGCAGTATTTTCCTTCTTTACAACCATATTCTGGTGTTTGTTTTCCAGAACGATTCTTTTGAAAAAGGACGGGCTGTATGTTGGCTTAACAAACAATTATGGCGATCTGCCGCTCCATATGGCCTATATCACCTCCTTTGTATGGGGGAATAATATCCCGCCCCAGGACCCGTCTTTTGCCGGTGAGAAGCTGGTCTATCCATTTCTGGCCGATTTTCTATCTGCCATTTTTCTTAAGCTAGGGTTAAGTTTTCAAGACATGTTGTTCGTCCCTGGTCTCTTATTAACCATCGCCTTTTATGGTGTCCTCTACTACTTTGCCTATCGTCTGACAAAAAAAAGGTTGGCTGCGATTCTTTCTCTATTTATCTTCTTTTTTGCAGGCGGATTCGGTTTTTACTATTTCTTCCAGGATCTGGCAAATACATCTCATAGTTTCTGGTCATTTCTTATGCACCTGCCACGAGATTACACGAAAATTGAACGCCTGAACTACCAGTGGATTACGCCATTGACATGCCTCAATGTACCGCAACGGGCTTTTCTCTTCGGTTTTCCGATTACCATGCTAATCTTTTCTCTCCTCTATACTGGCATTGAATATAAGAAGTGGAGAGAATTTCTCTTTGCCGGCATCCTTGGCGGGACGTTGCCATTCTTCCACTCACATAGTTTTCTGGCCATGCTGATGGTTACCATACCACTGGGTCTCATGTTTTGGGACTGGCGGAAATGGTTTCTGTTCTTTATACCAGCCTTTATCCTGTCACTACCGCAGGTGCTTTATCTGTCCGGACACGTGGGTGGAGGAAGTTTTTTTAAACCAAATTTTGGATGGATGGCAGGGAAGGAAAATTTTCTCTGGTTCTGGTTAAAGAATACCGGTCTTTTCTGGCCTTTGATGATAGCTGGATTCACACTAATTTTCGTTTTTCGTAAGGGCACGGGGCACCGTGCCCCTACACATCTTGGGATATATACTTTGCTATTTTTGATACTCTTCCTCGTGCCCAATCTGGTACTCTTCGCACCCTGGAATTGGGACAATATAAAAATATTCATTTACTGGTTTTTGGGAACTACCCCTATTGCAGCCTTTGCAATGGCCCGTTTATATGAAAATACACATTACAAAGTTCTTTCACGCGTGGGCTTTTTCATTATCATGTTTTTTCTCACCATTGCAGGAAGTATCGACGTTTTCAGATATGCCATGGCCCCCGTTTATGGCTGGAAGGAATTTAGTACAGAGGAAATGGAACTTGCCGGACGTATTTCCGCAGAAACACCGGCAGATGCAATCTTCCTGAATGCGCCCATACACAACCACCTTGTATTCCTATCCGGCAGAAAGTCATTGATGGGTTTCCCCGGTCATGTATGGAGTCACGGCTATAGTGATGCATTCAAGCGTGAACACGACATTCGAAAGATGTTAAAAGGTAATCCTGAAGCGGCATCTCTCATAGATAAATATAAAACCAGCTATGTAACAATAGGTCCTCACGAGAAACATATCGGCGTAAACAAGGAATTTTTTGATACACATTATACGCAGATAATAACTACGAAAAACTATGCCATTTACGATCTGGGTAAAAAACAACAGCCTCTTGTTTCATCAGACAGAGATTCTCAGGCGAACGATAAACAGAAGTTAATCAGCCAGGGATATGGATTACATGCCAGCTATTATGGCAACGTGGATTGGAAGGGTGAGCCTGTGCAAGAAAAAGTCGATACAGGCATTGAATTTCATTGGGACTATGAGGGAGAAAAACCCCTATCAAGCCCTTTTAGCATAGTCTGGAGAGGTTATATCGATATTCCAGCGCCCGGTACGTATACATTCAAATTAACGTCAGATGACGGTTCGTGGCTTTCCATAGATGATATATTGATAATAGATAATGGTGGTTATCATGCAATAAGATCTGTGACAGGTAAACATACATTGGAAAAAGGCAAACACAAGATAATGATCAAATATTTTGATGGGGGCGGCGGGGCTATTTTTAAGCTATCATGGATACCGCCGGGAGGTGTGGAAGGGAAGATACCGGGGGAAAGATTAAAGATGAAAGATGAAAGATGAAGGAGAAAGGAGAAAAGATGAAGTACAAAAGGGGAAATGGGAGAATGCCAATAAAATATAATGCTAAATCTGAAGAGGAAGAATTGATCGTATCAGAGAAAACCGCTAACTATAAAATTAATTTGAGAGAAGGGCTTTAATTATGGAATCAAAAGAGGTATCTCTAATTATAGGTTCAATTGCATCAAAAACCAGGTAATCTTATCGTCCATCTTTAATCTTTAATCTTCAAACCATGAAAGAAGAACGAAGTCAAAGAATTACACTACTTATTGCTTTTTTTGTGCCAGTTTTCATTGCATCTCTAATCCGTTTCTGGGACCTCGATCTCAGGCCTTTTCATTCGGATGAGGGTGTGAACAGTTTTTTCCTGTTGAATTTGTTCAATAGGAATTACTACCATTATGACCCCGCCAATTATCATGGCCCTTTCCTCTATTACATTGGTTTAATTCCATTTTATATTTTCGGCCTTACCGATTTTGCGTTTCGATTCATGCCCGCTCTTTTTGGCATTATGGTTGTCGCCCTGTTGTATCCGTTCCGGAGAAGTTTCGGTAAAATGGGTTTACTGACGGCAGGGTTACTTATTGCCCTCTCTCCTGCTATTTCATTTTTTTCAAGGGACACCATCCACGAAATTTATTTAGTCTTCTTTTCTCTTGCGGTCGTGGTTTCCTTTTTTCTTTACTCCGAGACAAGGAAATCAAGGTACCTCTATTTCGCAGCGGCAAGCCTTGCCTTCGTCATTACCATAAAAGAAACCTATATACTGACTTTTGCCGTGTACGCATTGTCTCTCACTATAGCGTATTGTTACGAAATGGTTTTCCTATCAAAAGGCGCCAAATTCCAATACCTTAAAGACGTCTTTACCACATTTGCAGTTGATTGCAGGAAAAAGAAATATGCTATAGGAATTAGCGTCGGAATATTTTTCCTTATCAACTTCTTGTTTTATTCGTCATTTTTGACGTATTATGGTGGTATCAAGGGCATTTTAACTACCCTCAAGATATGGACAAAAACGGGTACGCATAGCGGCGGACATGCCAAACCATTCTTTTACTATTTTAAATTGCTTTACAAATTTGAACTTCCCATGCTGGTCCTGGGAATTGCTGGATTTTATTACTCATTTCGGCGTGGAAACAAATTTCCTGTTTTTGTAGCGGCATGGGCTATTATCATCTACGTAGTCTATTCTTTTATACCTTACAAAACGCCCTGGTTGATTTTAAATATCTTACTCCCACTTTCCATCATGGGAGGGATTTTTATGAACAATCTATTCAGAATAATAGAAAAGAGATGGCACTATGCAATCTTTTATCCCATATACGTTTGCATCTTTGGTTTCTCTTGTTATCAGTCCATAATGCTGAATTTTAAAAATTACGATGACGAACGGTACGAACTTGTCTATGTTCAAACCAAGCGAGACATTTATAATTTATTGGACAGATTAGAATCCCTCTCGAACAAATGCGGAAAAAACATGACCATCAATATCGTTTCAAGAGAATACTGGCCGCTGCCATGGTACCTCAGGGAATATAAAAATGCAAAATTCTGGGGAAATGTTATTAGTAATCCCAATGCCCCCGTTATTATTGTAGACAAAAACGGAGAAACAGAATTAAAGAAAAAATTAAAGGGAGATTACAAAAAGGAACGTTTTGTACTGCGACCGGGTGTTTGGCTCTCAGCATATCTACAGCAGGGGCTTTATGAAATTGAGTTTGATAAAGAAGCAACTGCAAAGACAATTACTCACCCAGTCACCAAAATTCTGAAGGCGGAACTGGAGCAGGGATTAAACGCAAAATACTTCTATAATATAGAATGTATCGGAACACCCTTTTTATCAAGGGTGGAGAAAGAGCCCATTTCTTTTACCTATAATGACGAGACGAAAAAACCTTACAGATCACCTTTTGGTATCGAATGGGAGGGGTACCTGTCCATTGCGCAAAAAGGTATTTATCAATTTGCGACAAATTCTGATGACGGTTCTGTGGTTTATATCGATGGGAATATGGTCGTCGATAACGACGATATTCATGCGATAAGGTATATTTCCGGTGTTATACCTCTTGATGAGGGATTTCATCATGTGCGCATAAAATATTTCGATGGGGGAGGAGGCGCTATTATGAACTTCCTGTGGACACCGCCGGGAGGAAAAGAATCTCTCGTTCCGGAGCAGGTTTTATTTCATAAAAAGTAACGTCACCGATAACACCCCTTCAAATCTTTTATTTTTATCCTGAAGAGGTCACGAAACATCTGAAGGGAATGTCTGACGGGATTCACCTTACTCAATGCAGAATTTTCCCACCGAATCGGAATTTCCTTTATCTTAAAATTAAATTTTCGTGATAAATAAAGGGCCTCCACATCAAAGGAAAAACCATCGATGCCGCATCTGCTAAAGACTGTTTTAACAACTTCCTTTTTAAATCCTTTGAATCCACATTGTGTGTCAATAATCCCTTTTACCAACACCATATTTACCATAGAGTTAAAGATTTTACCCATCTTTTCCCTATACCAGGGTTGATGAATAGTAATATCAGATTCTGGCAAGCTTCGCGACCCGATAACCACATCGTAGCCATTTTTAAGGTATGGCAGACATTTTTCTATTTCCTCTATAGGAGTAGAAAGGTCTGCATCGGTAAAAAAGACATATTCACCTCTTGCAGACAACATGCCTTTTTTTACAGAATACCCCTTACCACTATTCTGCCCATTTACTAAAATAACAACATTTTCCTCTGAACTTGCAAAATTTCTTACCATTTGCAAGGTATCATCCGTAGAGCCATCATCCACGACAATTATTTCATAAGGAAAGCCTTGATTGGAAAGATATGCACAAATTTTATTAAGGGTAGGCAATAACCTCTTTTCCTCGTTATAAGCAGGAATTATTATGGACAGGAAACATTCTTTCATCTATGAATTTATTGCTTAATGAATTAAATCAAATTAAAACCTTAAATCATTTACACTGAGGATTGCCGTTAACATAGAAATTACAATTACACCAATAACAGCCCCCATAAGTAATATAAGTACAGGTTCAACCATCGTTACAAGCCTTTTCATCCGCTGCTCTACATCGGCATCAAAATTATCTGCAACTTTAAGAAGCATTTGATCCAAGTTCCCGGTTTCTTCACCCACTTTCAGCAAATGGACGGCAATTTCAGGCAGAAAGCCCCTTTTGGCAAGCGATACGGTAAGGCCTGCGCCCTCTTTTACATTAAGTTTTACGTGCCCCAGGATGTCAGCAAGATACTGATTGGATAGTACATCTTTAACAATATCCATTGATTTCAGCAGCGGTACGCCATTTTCCAGCAATGTGCCAAGTGTTCTGGCAAATCTGGCTATCTGCATTTTCCACAAGAGGTTACCAAGAAGGGGCAAACTCAGCTTTTTTTGATCTATTTTTATGGATGTATTTTTGTCTTTCATCGCTCTTTTATAAAAAAAGAAAGCGACCATGGCAACAATAATGAAAATCCAACCATATCGAATAGAATAGTGGCTCATGCCCATGAGTATCATCGTCGAAAAAGGAAGAGAAATCCCCATTCCCTCAAAGATCTGAGAAAATTTGGGAATAACATAAACGATAAGCGCCCCCACACACACAAGACCGGTGCAGCTCAGTAAGAGGGGATAAATCATTGCTGAAATAATTTCATTTCTAACTTTCTGCAGCCTTTCCTGAAATGACCCCAACCTCTTAAGTACCTGAGGTAATACCCCCCCTTCTTCGCCTGCACGTATCATATTTATATAGACGTTGGAAAATAGTTTGACATGATTTCCGAGCGCTTCAGCAAAGGACTTTCCAGATTTAATCCCATTCAGTAAATCCTCAACAACATCTTTAATGGTATTATTATCCTGCCCTGACAACAAAATAGACAGGCTTTTGTCGATAGGAATACCCCCCTCGATCAATGTTGCAAGTTCCTGGGTAAAAGGCAAAACGGCTTTCTTATTTGTTCGATTGAGGAAAAATCCAAACTTTTTATTCTTATCCGCTTGTTGAATATGTAAAATGATATGGCCTGATTTGCGCAGATCATTAATGAGGTCTGCCTTACTCAGCGCATCTTTTTCCCCCTCTATAATACCACTTGAGGTCGTTAATAATTTGTATTTAAATGTGCTCATAAACAACTATTTTTTAATATTCGATCTCATTACCACTATCTGTTCTTCGCCATACCAATCAAGCCTAATCTGGTCCGGTTCTATATTTTTTACTTTGTATTCTGCAATCTCTTCCCCTTCTTCAATAAAGATAAAAGGTTTTTGGTTTGTCTTCTGATCCGGATTCTCTATCAAAGCCTTCCTGGTATTTCCGAGAATCAGGATTCCCCGCAACGTGATCTTTTTCGGTATCCCTCTTGGTTTTTGCTGGTTTTCCACAGGTTGCAGCTGAACAACCTCTTCTTCGTGTTTGGAATCTCTCTTTACCTCCTGCGGATTCCAGGCAGTACGATTTGGCGAAAATGGGTTATTTGACAAGATAAGTTCATACTGATCAATCGGTTTAGTATTCACATCCAGAGAAGGCAAAGGATTGTTCTTCTCAGAAATTTCCTCCCGATATTTTTGTAATGTAAAGGTATTTTCAGGCGGATAATAAACAAACAGCACACAAACAACGGTAAGGCCGATAACCCCTATAAGCAGAACAAGATTAATGAGAGGTAGATAATGTTTCCACTGTTTTCCCTTTTTGATAAAGGCTTCTAAAACAAGCCATAATGATTTTGTATTAACATGAAAAGATTTCATAGACGTCACGACTTCTTCTCTATAGAGGCAATGGCCATCAAGGTAGAAGAAACAGTTGCACCTTTTATAACGTTTAAACCGAGGGTTTTTATTCTTAAATTATCGATAAAAAGCAGCTTGTCATTATTGTACTCTATATCGTATAAAAATTTTTGTAATTTCTGAGAATTATCTAAATCGGTTATTTCGAAATTGATCGATAGCACAATGAGATACGGGTTTTTGTTAATAATCTCTTTTTTTAACGCCGTACTTCTGGACACAACGAGTCCATTCCTGGTAGCCAGATTATTTATTATTTCCTGCAATTTAGCTGAGGCAAGATCTTCCGTTTCTTCTGACAAAAATTTTTCCTGGAATTTGGTATAATATTGTTCCAAATCGTTTAATCTCGTTTCATAGTATTTTTTACGAGCAGCAAACGAATAGTATTTTTTCAGGAGTCGCTCCTGGGTCTCTAACCTCTCTTTCGTTTCATTAATTGATTGAAAAAAGGGAGTGATTACTACTCTGTCAATACTGATATAAAAGAGAATAGCAAGGGCAACAATCAAGAACACCCTTTCTCTAACCTTAAATTTTTGAAATCGTTCTAAGAGTCTTCTCATATTCTATTATTTTTTTATTTTTCGATATTCCCTTTTATTCGGAATTTTTCTCTGCCACTCTGTGTCTTTGTAACCGGGGAAGCTAAACCTACACCCGAAAAAAGGGATGAATTTTCCAGTATCGGTATCAAATTTGTGGATGACACCGCGTCACCTTCTACCTCAAAAGAATTATCCACGATTGTAATAGCCTTTACCCATGCGTCATTGGGCAGTATCTTTGCTAATTCCAGGATAACATCGATCCTTGGGATATAGTTTCCTTTTATTTCATTGACCTTATTGACAGCTTTCTCCAGGATTGCAATACGCTCTTGCAGTTTCTCAACAACTGAAACGTCTTTTTTGATTGATTTCATCTGGGCATTTACCGTTTTTAGGATTGCCAGATTATTGATCTTTTGCATATAAGGAATAAGGAATGCAAAACCTATCAAGAAGCCTATCAAAAAACACATAAATACCGTCTGAGAATTTAATCGTTTCCTGGCCGAACTAACAAGACTCAGATTGCATGGGTAATCTGATAAACCATACAGTGCAGCGCCATATGATTCTGTATATTCATCCAATATCTGGGAAGGAATATTGTATTCATCCGATAAGAACCCGTCACTAACATTTGTCAACAATATTTCATCGGGAAGATTCGCCTTAACCTGGCTGGCTAGTTCAATCTCTGTTTTTATGATTGAAGATAAAACCAGGTTATTGTTTTTAAACAGATTATAGCTATAATTTTTTGCATTTTTACTGACGTAAACAATGGTACCCTTTCTTTCTCCCAGGATAGGAAGGAAGGCAAATGGCGAAATAATAACCCGGGAAGGAGTCATTTCGACGGCCTGCAACCTGGATAATATATTATCCAATTCTATTTTTTTCACCGCAACAATGAGTATCTTCGTATCGTGTCTGTTCTGAGATAATGAATGAATATCAAAATAAACATCTTCATTGCTAAAAGGAATAAAACTGTCCAATTGATACGTAAGCGCTTCCCTTAACTCCTTCAGATTTGCATGGGGATAATCTATTTCTCTGATAATGGCAAGCTCCCTTGGCAAGGAAAGAATAATTTCTCCCATAAAATTTTTTCTCTGTAGCAATGCATGTTTCAATTGCTGGATATCCTTGACCATAAAATCTTTGACCTTGAATGTTTCATGCGAATATTTTACCAGTTTTTTATAAATGGTCGTCACAATCAGATCATTTCCACAGACAGACAATCCGATCGCACTCTGGGAAAATATATTGATGAAAGGTATTTTTTTCATAACTCCAGAATTATTCAATGCTATTCAGGATACGCAGCAATAACTTTACAATGCCCCACGCCTTTGAGAACAAGAAATTTATATGAATTTTTTATTTTCCCTGAAGAAGCAACCGAATTGATCGTTATATAGTTTGAATCATCTATCGTTAAATAATCCAGGATCTTCATATAATCCTTGCCAATGATACCAAAATGCCTGAATATTTCCTTTAAAGTACTGAGCTTTTTAATTTTCCCCTTTTTTTTTCTCAATTGAACTATTGTTTCAGCCATTTCCTGGGTCATTGCGGGCACAGAAAGAAGCACTTCCCTGGATGCAAAATTAATGTTGATCTTACCCGACCCGTAAACCGTCAGATGATCCCGTAACAATTCAAATATTTGCGGAGTAATTCCTTTCACCAAGGTCAATTCCTCAATGGATTCGAACGGACCATTTTTTGGTTCATACGGCTCTTGCAATGTCGCATAATAGCTTTTTTCAGCGCCATTGATATGATGTAAATCATCTTCATCCAGCCAATCCAGTATCGAGTCCGTTATGGTTTCAGCAACAAGCTCTTTCATCTTATAAGCGGTAAGGAATTTAACAAAACCCGCTCTCGTATCGTCTGTTATCGTATTTACATTTATTTTTCCGCTTTCATCGCTGATTTGTACTTCACAATTCCTGTCACCTATCCGTGTTGAATACGAACTATTACTTGGCATCCAGGAACCGCTGCTTCTGTTTTTTTTATGAGTATCCGCGCCCCTGTTCTTTTTTAATTTTTCAACCTTACCATCCGTCCCGGTTTTTTCTTGTTTCTTTGATGATAACAGCTTCTGTGTCGCATAAATACAGGCGCCTCGTGCCGCATAAACATTTTTAACACGTTCGGTAAAAGCAATTTCTGTAGTAATGGCAATACTCGTATTCCGTGTAAAACTTACTGCAATAAATCCAAAAACGACTATTGCCCAGAGGCTGAAAATGAGTGCATAACCATGATTGGAGATATAAGCTCTTGTTCCTTTCCGTGCTTTAACACGAACAATTTTATTGCCTGGGGAACTTTCCCCTTCGTTTTTTCTTTCCATTTTAAATCAGTGCCTTCTATAACATCCGCATCCTGAACCCTTGTATGTGCTCCTGCTGCTTTATTTGCCTGTTCTTCTCCGACAGCGTCTCCTTCATTCTCAGCATCCTCATCTGCTGCATCAAGATAGGCAAATGAGATCATATCACAATCATCGAGAAATACCGTGTAGTCTTTGTCAGCACTCAGTCTGCTTTCCGATTCATCTGATAATTTAATTAATGCCGTTGGACTAACCCTTACCTCTGAGTAAACGAGGTCCCATAAACCATTATCATTCAATTTAACTTTATAATGAGCGATTACCAATCCCTGACCGTAATGTCTTGTAAAAGAAAGAGGTGACACAAAAGAAAGAAAGTCTTTCTCTCCTATGAAGTAAATACTTTTCTTTTTTCCGGGCTTTTCGCCCACCTCGGTTTGCACGACATCCTTGTTTGGATTTGGAACCTTCTGGATACACAATGACGAGACCTGTTGCCAGAAAAAATCGTAAGCGGCCTTTTCCCTGGTTGAATCGTTAAACCAAACCTCCTCCCTTTCCAAAGAAAACAAACCGACCCGAATCGCATAGGCACCAGCCATTATCAATATTGTACCAATAAAAATAGCTATAAGGAGTTCAAATAATGTGAAACCCTCTTCACGTTTCAGTCGTATTTCCATGATAAAAAGAATTGATACCTAGTCTTCTTCTGATCCTGTCTCCTGCTCCTCGCTATCCTCCGTTTTGGGACTTCCCCCGGATTCCTCAGTGAAAAAAATCGTCTCAATGCTTATTCCTTCCACGAATGTACTGAGCAACGTAGTCCCTTCAGGCGGAACTTCTTCCATAAAATTTTCCCCAATAGCCGTGGTATTCATATCAATTTTATCCATTGCTTCTTTATATTTATTCACTTCTGATACCTTCCATGGAATACCATCTTTCGTGATACCTTCAAAAGTTTTCTTCTCATTTAACTTGACATATTTTTTACCAAGTATACCCAAAAAAGCCTCTTCCATTTTTGTTCTCGCAAGAAGTAATGATTTTGTGTGTTCGTCGATCTTTCCCCTTAACCTGGACGAATTACCGATCGAACCAAAAAAAATCCCGATAGAGATCCCCATGATCGCCAATGCAACCATAACCTCAAGGATAGTAAAACCATTTCCACTCTTGATTTTAGTACTTCTCACTTTCGGTTACACTTTGTGTTATTAACGGTTCTATTTCTTTTAATTTTTTCTGGAAGGCATTGGTCAACGAATCTGCTTCTTCTGCATTATTTGCAATGTAGGGGGTTATTAGCATGATTAACTCGGTCCTACTATTATCAATTTCTGTGGATTTAAACAAATTACCCACATAAGGAATATCCCCCAGAAGTGGTATTTTCTTTACACTTTTGCTATCTTTCTGTTCGATTATACCTCCTAAAGTTATTGTATGCCCACTCTTTATTACTAATGAGGTTTCTGCCTGACGGGTAGAAAATATCGGTGAAGCAACAACACCTGCCGATTCTTGAACATTGCTCACTTCCTGTTTTATATCCAATGTAATAAAATCATTTTCTGCAATGTGCGGGGTCACCGTAAGGATGATACCTGTATCACGATACTGAACCTGTTCAAATACAACATCCGTGCCCGTTGTCTGACTTTTGCTTGAAAGGATAGGCACTTCACTGCCAACTTGTATGCTTGCCGGCTGTTCATCGCGTATCAGGATATGCGGCGCTGATAATACCCTTGCATTGCTTCTTGTTGCAAGGATATCCATCAGGAGTTCAAAGTTGCCTTTGGTATACATCAGGGTTGGTTTACCGGCCTCCCGTTTGAGGGAATCCGATTCAAACAACTGAAATAATTTCAAATTTCCTGAATCCAAAGTCCACTCGGTCCCGTAGTCTAAACTACTGACAAGATCAACCTCTAAAATAAGCGCTTCAATAAATACTTGTTGAGGTGTGGCGTCTATCGCCTCAACAATCGCTTTTATCGCTTTATAGTCAGTAGGCAGCGCCTTAATAACGATGGTATTTGTCTTTGCATCGGCCACAATCTTCATTGCCTCTAGCTGTTTCTTCCCGACCACCTTAGGCTGTGCTGCCATCTTTTCAGTATAAATTTGTGTGAGAACCGGCACAATCGTTTCGGCTTTTTGATGCTGTACTTTATAAACATATACCTTTTGATCTTCCTCCAATTCTGTCGGAGGAACATCGATATTTTTTATCCAGAGGTCGATTTTTGGCAAAAGTTCCGGCAACTTTGTAACAACCAACATTTTATTGGAATCAGAAAATGGCACAAAGCTGATCTCTCCCTCTGCGCCTGCTTTTGCTCCTAACGATTGTGCAAGGGTAGTAAGATCTTTCGCCACGTTTTTCCCATCGACATGTTTAAAATCGAAAAATTTTATGGCTTTACCGGCAAAAAAAGGAACATCAAAGGTCTTTATCAAGGTAAGCAGTTTTTCCATATTTGAGGCAGTTTCAACAAGTATTATATAGGGTGAGTCACCATGCGTAACAATATTCCCAACACTTGTCATAAATGGCCTTAAAGTCGCATTTAAGTTTTTGGGGTTTTCATATTGGAGGGGAACTATTTGAATCATGATATTTTTATCCCAGGGGGGGATTTTATCCCCATAAACAACAATACCCGTCTCCGGACGGGTTTCTGCTTTAGGAAGTATTCTGTATAAATCACCATCCTTCATTATAGCAAAATCATAGACATAAAGCAGCGTATTGAGCATCGAAAGAAGTTCCTCTTTGTAGACCTGTCCGGTAGCATGCAGATTAATCGTTCCTGCAACTCGTTTATCCAGGATATAATTTACATTGAGAATCTCACCCAATATAATCTGGAGAACGTCTTTTATTTCTGCACTATCGAAGTTAAATGCAATGTCGATTTTCTCCCCTGTATATTCCGGTTTACGGAGGGAAGGTTCTGGTCTTTTATGTTCTTCCTTATAAACAAATTCATCCGGTATCCCTTCTTTTTTTTCTACAGCCTTTTTTTCAGGTGAAATTTCGTATTCCCAGGGTTTTTTTTCTACTTCTTCCGTAGTAGTAGAAAGAGTGACTGGCTTTTTAAATGGCGCAAAATCAGACTTTTTTATCTGCATTTCCTTACAACTTGTTGCAAACAATACAAAAACTGCCACACCTAAGAATGCATATTTGCTCATCAATAAATCTCCCATATCTGGGTAAACTCTTCATTACATTAATACAGCCTTATTTTTTATTATTTATGTCACGCATTATCAAGGAAGTGCAACTAAAATCAGTTTACAATATTATGTTATCTGTTTGATCTTAATAAACTACCGGGCAGGCAAATGCAAAGTGGTGCGGAAGGGGGGATTTGAACCCCCACCCCGGTATCAGCGGGACTAGCCCCTCAAACTAGCGCGTCTGCCGATTCCGCCACTTCCGCATTAAATAGAATTGATCGTATCTGATTAAAAGTAAACTACTTGCTAATTTTAACATTACACCATAAAAAGTCAAACATTTTTAAAAATACGTTATTATTTTTTATCCATCGGTTTTTATAAGTTTCCTTACATTTCTGTACGCAAAACACATTTTTCTGCTGTTCTAAATCTCCGTTACCTGCTTGTTATCGTATCCGTCATAATCCATAACCATCGGAAATCCCACAAAGACCGTGTTACTCTTTGGTGGTCGCATCAATAGCGCTGGAATAGCTGATAACTTTGAAGGCTCGTATGGGAGCGTGGCACAAAGGCACTCAAAGGCAGCAAACATTCTTTTTTTAGACGGTCATATAGAATGCATACGGAATGGCAATTCGGATGGAACAACAAATGAAGGCTGGCCCACCAGGCAGGCAGGACAAGGGTTAATCTGGAGCCCGGAGAATCCCGATTTACCATAGATATTTTCAACGTTCTTCCGTTGAAACGTCCACCTTTGCCCATCGTTTACCTAACGGTTTCTTCCAACGGACATCAACATATTCCATCTGTTTCAAATTCGTTCCTTCTATTCTTGCAATACTGAGGAGATTTTGCAGCTTCTCTTCATCGGAAAGTTCATTGGGTTCATTACATAAGGAAGAACATCCCCACCGTATTTGTGTATTGCTTTCTGTCCACAAAACAATATCACTCTTGCCCGTAAACCGCCTTTTACATACATTTGACACATCGACTGCTACAACCTTAAAAAGATTATGGATGTTATTTGCCCTGAGAAATTTCACCAACTCTATTCCTGCTTCAATGCCTTTATCATTCCATTTGCTTCCATAAAGAGGCAACCTGGCAAGTTTATTGCTCTGGATACAGGGACTATCGTACTCCACATTTTGTAATTTGTAATATTCTTTTGGCAACAGGACACACTCATCATCTACGAGATAGGCATTACTCCCATTTTTAATTAGAGCAACAGGCTTGCGCAGCACAAGTTTGATATTCAGTTTGTTAGGAAAAACCCGCTTGATAGAGTCCACTTTCTTAACAACAACGATTCCTCCATAAACGTCTGCTATTTTTTGTGTCAAATTATTTTCATACATGTCATACCGTTCATTCAAAGTTTCAATATGTTTTATATCTTCAGAAAAATTATCATTCACCCAGGAGGGCGTGTTAAAAGAAAACGTAGAAGGACTGACTTTAAAAATATTTAAATCTGTCAGAGAACACCATATCCTTTTTATCCCCCATATCGCAAAAACTATTATACAGGCAAATATCCCAAATCGTAAAAAAAGGGGATAGAGCACTCTTTTCAATTCCCCTAATTTGGTGGAAAAGGAGTTCATAAAAGCCTTGAGATAGAATATACTATTCCCGCTATTTTTGTATTGTTTCATCGACACTTACCAGTACACTCTGGAAAGCAAGATCCACAATTTTTTCACATAAAGACGAGAAGGATATACCTGCCGCTCTCGCCGCCTTGGGCAGCAGGCTTTTTTCGGTAAAACCCGGAATTGTATTCACTTCTAACAATGAGAACTCATTCCGATCGTCCAGCATCATATCAACCCTCGAAAATCCTTTACAACCAAGTACCCTATGCGCATTTAAAGCCAATTCTTGTGCCTCATCGCACTGGGAAGATGAGAGAAACCCAACGTTACGGGGGGGGGCGCCGACTGCTTCTCCATTCTCTCTCAGGGTTGTTTTTACAATCAGGTATTCTGTTCTATCATCCTTGTATTTCGCATCATAATCAAAGAATTCCATTGCTGGTTTAATCTCAATAATGGGCAATGCCTTGTCATCTAGTATACCAATAGTAAATTCCCTTCCTTTTATGTATTTCTCTATAATCACCTCATACCCAAACTCGAATGCCTTTTCTAAAGCTAGTTGAAGATTGTTCATATCCTTCACTAGTGATATGCCTATGCTGGAACCATTCCTTGTGGGTTTTAACACTAACGGCAACCCGATTCTCATTACTTCATGCTGTATCTCAATCAATTCCTGGAATTCTGTCACAGTGATATACTCCGGCGTTTTAAGGCCCGCCTCGATAAAACATTTTTTTGTTGCTAATTTATCCATAGCAAGCTTGCTTGCTTTGATCCCAGAACCAGTGTAAAGAATCCCCTTTGATTCCAAAAGTTGTTGTACTCCCCCATCTTCACCAAAATATCCGTGCAAGGCAACAAAAGCAACATCTATTTCCTTATGGTCCAATTCCTCAATCTTCTCGTCTTTCACATCGATGCAAGAAACGTTGAATCCTGCATCCGCCAATGCCTTTGCCACTGCGTTACCGGAACGTAATGAAATTTCACGTTCAGGAGATACTCCGCCCATCAACACAACAACATTTTTTCGCTTCACCTCACACTCTCCTTTTTAGAGTATCGAAACTAAGTCGTAAGAGACTTTCCACACATCACCAGCACCCATGGTCACAACAACATCGTCGCGTTTCACACGTGAAGAAAGAACATGCACAATATCGCACAATTGCGGAATATACTGGACATCCACACCTGTATTACGGATTTCTTCGTATAACTTCACTGAATGCATTGCAGTTTTTTCATAATCATTATCACGCGCTGCGTAGATATCCGCAAGAATTACTTTGTCGGCATTTTGAAAAGATTTTGTAAATCCCTTCAACAAATGACGTGTTCTGCTGTATTGATGGGGTTGAAATACGCACCATATCCTCTTTGCGGGATAAAGTTCCCGCGCCGCCTTCAATGTAACACGTATCTCTGTCGGATGATGCGCATAATCATCGATTACCGTAATGTCGTTTTTCACACCAATGATTTGAAACCGCCTATTCGCTCCAGTAAAGGATGCTAATGCAGTTCTGATAGAATCTCTATCCACTCCTATAAATGTACATACAGCAGTTGCTGCCAGTGCATTTAACACATTATGCGCCCCTGGTATTTTTAACAGAAAGTTATCAAAAAATTTGCCTTTATGAAAAACTTTGAATCTGTTTATGCCACTGCCTCCAGAAATGACTTCACCACACCAATCCGAGGAGATGTCGAGAGAATATGTTTCTACTTTACAATGTGCCCTTTTTACTGCAATAGCTGTGTTATCATCACGATTATTTATAACCAACAAGCCGTTTTTTGAAATTGAGGATGCAAAATCACCAAAGGCATTGATTATTTTTTCAATATTTTCATAATAATCTAAATGATCTTCTTCTATGTTGGTAATTACACCCACCTGCGGGGTGAGATTTAAAAATGACCGATCATATTCACAGGCCTCAGCTACAAATAAATTCCCCTTTCCCAAATGTGCATTGCCACCAATATCAGGCACCTCTCCCCCTATGACAAATGTCGGATCCAGCCCTGCCGTTTTTAATATCGTTGAGATCATTGCACTTGTAGTCGTCTTACCGTGAGTCCCACTGATTGCAATACCACGTTTTTCTTTCATTAATGAACCAAGTATTTGGGAATATTTTACGACCTTTATGCCCAGCTTACGGGCAGTTTTGAGGTCAGGATTATCTTCAGAAATCGAAGCGGATACCACTACCATATCTGTTTCTGCTGGCATCAGACTTCCATCTTGCTTTGTATTAATCTTGGCCCCCATTTCTTCCAGTGTAGAAGTCAGAGAAGACGTCCGTACATCAGAACCTGCTACAATACAACCCTCATTTATAAGAATGCGCGCAACGGCACTCATTCCAACACCACCAATACCAATAAAGTATACACAATGCCCACGTAAAGGTCGATAATTAAACTGTTTTTCCAATGATACCTTGGATGATTGCATCCTGTCTATACCTTCTGAAAAATTCATAGCATTGTTCCCTCTTTTGCTTGAAAATCTGTATTACCCGAGATTTATCCCTCGCCCAATATCACTACGAGTATGCAACACTATATTCCCCTATTCTTTAGCAAATTCATAGTTCATACAGGTCTCATCGTGAAACGGAACGTTAGCCAACAATCAGCGCAAATTGAGTACTTTTAAGACCAATCACCCTGCATATATTATCAACAACATTTACGGACGCATTCGGAATCCCCATTCCCCTGTTAAACATCTTCATCCTGTCATACTTCTCTTTATTATAAAAAAGATCGGTAACAAGCTCTGCAATTTTTTCAGGTGTCAAGTCAAGCTGTTGTACTAAATACCCTCCCCCATTGCTTACCAATTCCATTGCATTCCAGTATTGATGATTATCCGTAGCGTGCGGGTAGGGTATTAATATGGCGGGAATACCGATTGCGGTAATCTCTGCAATCGTCGTGGCACCCGCTCTACAAACAATTATGTCTGTCATACTGAAAGCGGCACCCATATCATCCAGGAAACTACAAACAAATGCATCAATCTTCGTTTGTGCATATGCCGCCTTTGCTGCCTCATACCCATAATCACCCGTGCAATGGATTATCTGTAAGTCATCAGACAACGTCTCTAATTTAGGCAAACTTTTTACTATGACCTCATTGATCGCCTGTGCACCCTGACTCCCGCCCATGATCAGTATTGTTTTTTTAGAAGAACTTAGCCCAAATTTCTCGGCGGAACGACTCCTTTTGCTAAATAAGATATCCTTCCGAATTGGCGTCCCTGTTACCCTGACAACTTTTGCTTTGTTAAACCATTTGATCGGTCCACGCCAATGACAATACACCTCATCAACCCATCTAGCCAAAAACCGATTTGCCTTCCCGGGAATTACATTTTGTTCAAGTAACACGGATGGAATACCGAGTAATTTTGCAGCAACAATTGGAGCAACGGATACATATCCACCCAAACCAACCACAATATCAGGATTAAATTTTCTCATCACAAAGAGGGACTCAACAATACTAGCAAGCATTGTACCAATAAAAGTAAAGATATATTTGTACGATTTTCCCCATTTTTTCGCACGTAACTGTTGATACTGAAATCCTTTCTGTTCTACGCATCGCTTTTCAAATTTTTTGCCCGTCCCCAAAAAAATAATTTCTGCCTCATGAAATCTGGAACAAATTTCTTCTGCCGTACTCAGCCCAACCATTAGATGTCCACCAGTACCACCTCCTGCAAAAATTACTTTCATTTTTATACCCCTTTTTTTATCAACAAATAACGCTAGTTCAAAAATTAAACACAAATGACACATTACGCTATCATCTCGTGTTTAAGATTCACACACGCCATGACTTACTCAAACTATCACTTCTATCGCCAGGAAAAACTGGCTACACTCGACATAATCTTATGCCAAACTCTCGCAAGTGATAGTCCATCCATTGTATCTTCCGAAGTCTCTGCCCCATCAACTGGCAAACTCGATGTTTCTCCTGTTACAGACTGTCTTGCAACATTAACCAATATGCCAATTCCTATCATTGAGAATAGCAACGAAGAGCCGCCCGAACTAACAAAAGGCAAGGGAATACCTTTCGTTGGCACAATGCCGGAGACGACCGCAATGTTAATAATTGCCTGTAATCCAAACATTACGGTAATCCCAAGCCCCAAAAAAAACCCAAACATATCTCTGGTTCTATGTACAATTCTGAGTCCCTGCCATAGTAATAGTAAAAAGAGGGCTATAACAGCTATTACTCCGAGAAAACCAAACTCTTCACCCAAAATGGTAAATATAAAATCACTATTGCTTTCCGGTAAAAAAAAGAGTTTTTGTTTACTGCCCCCAATCCCTAATCCTGTCAAACCACCAGAACCAAGGGCAATCCACGACTGAATTATATGATACCCCGTTCCAGAGGGGTCTTTCCATGGATCGAGAAAGGCCGTCAATCTATCTTTTCTGTACGAGACCTCAAATAACATTTTG
The DNA here is from genome assembly GCF_000949635.1 of Candidatus Brocadia sinica JPN1. Classification (NCBI taxonomy): domain Bacteria; kingdom Pseudomonadati; phylum Planctomycetota; class Candidatus Brocadiia; order Candidatus Brocadiales; family Candidatus Brocadiaceae; genus Candidatus Brocadia; species Candidatus Brocadia sinica. The sequence continues at coordinate 3,638,418 of NZ_BAFN01000001.1, read as the reverse complement.
TGTATAAATGGCACAAAAGCTATGGAAGTAAAACAGATAAAAATAATTCTGGTTCCCCCAACAATCAGCATAATTAAAGACAGTATTGCAATGAATGCAGCAGTCCCAAAATCTGGTTCCTTCATCACAAGTGCACTTGTTAACGCTGTGACACCAATGGGCACTATGAAACCACACTTGAATTCAGACATGCGACTATGATTTTTTGCAATGTAACCCGAAATAAATATGATAACCGCCAACTTTGCAAATTCAGAGGGCTGAATACCCAAAATGTGATTGAACCGAATCCATCTGCGGGCGCCGTTAGTAACCGTGCCTATTCCCGGCAATAACACGAGCGAAAGAAGGATGAGGGAGATAACAAGAATGGGAATGCTCAATTTCTGCAGATAATGATAATCTACCAATGACATTGTCATCAGCAACAGAGAGCTTACGAGTATCCACAAAAGATGCTTCATGAATTGATAACCATTTCCACCTGATCCTACAGTTGCCATATCTGTACTATACACCGTAACAATACTAAATCCCAATAGAGCAACGACGACATATATGACAAAATGCCATGGTTTCACAAATAAACCCCCTTATAATAAGACGAAACTGAATACTGCCAACAGGGCTGCGACTATCCAAAATCTGAGGGTGATCTTCGCCTCAGGCCATCCCTTAAACTGGAAGTGGTGGTGCAGGGGTGCGCAACGGAGAATCCTTTTCTTTGTTATTTTATAGAAAGAAACCTGCATAAGGACAGAAACTGCCTCTGCGACAAAGACGCCCCCTATAATAATCATCAGCACCTCTTGTTTTACTATAATGGCAATGAGTCCTAATATGCCTCCCAATGTTAATGATCCTGTATCCCCCATAAAAACCTGCGCGGGAAAACAATTGTACCACAAAAATCCCAAACCCCCTCCCGCAAGTGCTGCGCAAAAAACACTCAATTCCCCGCTTCCTGGAATGTACGGAATCCTTAAATAGTTACTAAAATCGACCCTACCTGAAATATAGGCAACAACCGCAAAAGCAATTCCTGCTATAATGCTGCACCCTATTGCTAAACCATCAAGGCCATCCGTAAGATTAACGGCATTTGACATTCCCACAACGAAAAAGGCAGCAATCAATATATAGAAAGGCCCTACATCGGGTTTAAAATCCTTAATAAAAGGAATTGCCAGTTGTGTACCCCATGTAAACTTGGTAAAATGGAAGTATAATATCAACCCCAAAATAAGCCCCAACGCCGATTGAAACAACAACTTCGACACATCAGTTAACCCCGGTACATTTTTCTGCGTAAGTTTGATATAATCATCAATAAACCCGAGCACGCCAAACCATATTAGCGTAAACATTAATAAGAGAACATATTCATTATAAATATTACACCAAAGCAGCGTGGAAATTAAGATAGAGATAATTACAATAATTCCTCCCATTGTTGGTGTATTCTTTTTGTCAAAATGCATACGTTTGAGTTCTTCGGAGTCTTTTTTTGTTGTATCCTCTCCAACCTTCAACACCCTAAGTTTCTTGATAAACCAGTGACCAAAGAATATACTGATAAAAAATGCCGTAAAAGCAGCCAGACATGAGCGAGAGGATATGTATTTAAATATTTCCAGCGAATGTATCGAAGAAAACAAATTATAAAGCAAAACTTTTTAACCTCTTTTTAATGATCTTTAATTTATAAAATTCTCAGCAAGAACATCCGTGGCAACCTCATTCTTTCCCACAAGAAGCATCTTTGTTTTTCCACCATTATATTATTTCCCCATTCAAAACAGCTATGGATTTACAAACGCTTTATGAAAATTTCCTGAACTTCTCAATAATATTTTCCATATGCATACCTCTGGAACCTTTGATTAATACCATATCGTTTTCTCTCAGTTCATGTATTTTGGATACTGTAATGTCCGAGACATCCTTGAAACTGACAACCTGGTTTTCAGGCATACCGGACAATTTTGCGGCCTTTGCAATTTCGGATGCGCGTTCTCCTACCGTCCATAACAAATCAATATTGTAATGAGCCACTGTTTCCCCAATTTCACTGTGTAATAGAAAAGACTCATTTCCTAACTCCAGCATGTCTCCACAAATAAACACCTTTCTTCCCGTTGCGTCAATTTCATTGAGATATTCCAGAGCCGCGCGCACAGACGCAGGATTTGCATTATATGCATCGTTAATGACTGTAATATTCCCGATGCGTTGTTGTTCAATCCTCATTTGGGGCAGTAAGAAAGAAGAAAAGACATCCTTTAGATCGTAAATGCTATAACCCAGTGCATGGCACACCGCAAATGATGCTAAACAGTTATGAATATTGTGATACCCCGGAATTGGAAAGCAAATTTCAAGGCTTCCATTAATTACGAAAATATAACCCCTGTCTTTTTTCTTTATGTCGGTGCATCGTACTGATGCATGAGGGCTAAAACCAAAACTTACCGTATCTCCCCCAAATCCGCTGGCAATCTTACTACACCACGGATCATCGGCGTTATACACAAAGACCCCGCCTTTACCGAGATTTTTTACTATTTCCCCTTTTGCCAACGCAACACCTTCGATACTTCCAAGACCTTCAAGATGCGTTTTTGAAACATTAACAATTACTGCAACATCAGGGGCGCCAATTTCAGATAAACGTCGAATTTCACCGGGGGCATTTGTACCCATTTCAAGCACGCCATATTGATGCCTGTTTTCTATTTCAAATATAGTTACCGGCACGCCAATAAAATTATTAAAACTTTTTTGTGATTTTACTGCCGGACCAAAACGAGACAATAAGTGATGCGTCATCTCTTTCGTCGTGGTCTTGCCATTACTCCCCGTAATACCGATAATTTTCGTTTTCAATTTTTGACGATAATACTTTGCCAGGTCACCTAAAGACGTTACAGCGTCCTTTACCCGAATTGTTGAAAAGTTCTTATATCCATAATCCGGTTTCATTTCAGTTGAAATAACTGCGCCCACTGCTCCGGCATTCATTGCCTGCGTGACAAACTGATGACCATCAAACCGCTCTCCTTTGAGCGCAAAAAACAAATCGCCTTTCCGGATATTTCGGCTGTCTGTGGATATACCTTTTACCTTTATATTTTTATCGAAATATACTCTATGCCCGCAGACAGCATTTACCACTTCATCAAGAGATAAAACTTCCATTCTGTTGTTTTACCCATTTACATATGCGATACCATATTGCCACATAAGATTTGCCTTACAATCTCACGATCGTCAAAGGGAAGTATGGCATCTTTTGATATCTGATATTGTTCGTGACCCTTTCCCGCAATAATTACAACATCACCCCTTTTTGCTTCCGAAACGGCCTCTTCAATGGCAATCTTCCTATCAGCCTGCACCCGAAAACAACCTTGCTTCCTTACGCCTTTTTGAATTTCAGATATAATACTATAAGGGTCTTCGGAACGAGGATTATCACTTGTTATCCAGGAAAGATCTGCGTATTTTTCTGCAATATGTCCCATCTTGGGTCTTTTTTTTCTGTCTCTGTTTCCACCACATCCAAAGACCAGTATAATACGTCCTGTCGTTATCTCCCGCAGGGTGCTCAGAACAACCTGCAACGCCTGATGTGTGTGTGCAAAGTCAATATAGACATGAAAATCCTGTCCACAATCAACTTTTTCCAGACGGCCGGGTACTACGCCTAAAGATTCAATACCCGTTTTTATCGTGTCAATTTTAAAACCCAGTGCCAATGCATTGGCAGCAGCTGCCAATGCATTATAAATATTATGTTTACCTACCAATTTTGCGTTAATAAGTATTTTTCCCCAGGGAGAATTAAGTAAAAATCTTGTTACATCTGCACTCATATCTATTATTTCAGCGGTCACATCCGCCTTCTCTTTCTTTATACCATACCAAACTACTTGTGATTTTGTACACTCAGCAAAGTGCTTACTCGCATTGTGATCGGCATTCAGGATGGCAAATGCCTGTGTACCTAATCCTTTTACTAATTTCAGTTTTTCCGTTCTATAATTCCTTATATTTACATGATAATCGAGATGCTCAATGGATAAATTCGTGAAGATCGCAGAACTAAAACGAATCTCATCCAACCGGTTCTGAGAGAGGGCGTGAGAGGATGCTTCTACTATTGCGTATTTTATACCGGATTTAAGCATTTCAGAGAGATAACTCTGTATTTCAACCGACTCAGGAGTTGTTTCCTGTGCCGGTAAGACCCTTTTCCCTGTCTCGTATTGAATTGTGCCAATCAGTCCCGCCTTATTGCCGGAGGCCTCAATGATTGATTTCGTGAGATACGAAGTGGTTGTTTTACCGTTTGTTCCTGTAATACCGACCACTGTCATTTGGGAAGAAGGTTCACCATAAAAACGGCAACTCAATGACGCAAGGGCATAGCGTGTATTCGATACAATGAACTGGGGTATTCGTAAAGCTATATCGATCTTTTTTCCTACAACAAGGGCGATAGCTCCTTTCTCTATTGCGCCGGCAATAAAATCATGTCCGTCCACCGTATGACCTTTGATGGCAACAAACACATAACCCCCCTTTACTTTACGCGAATCATGTGTTATTCCACACACTTCCTTTTCCACAAAATCACAGGATTGGTGATCTTTCAAACAAGAACAAAGTTCACTCAATTTCATAGACTGCTGCTTTGCTTTCTGTAAAATTCCGTTGTTCCTCTAACGTGAAAAACAGTTTATCTTCAATGTTGCATCAAAGCCCTGAGTTTTCTTCCCTTTTGATTGAACAATCCGTTCGTATAAATGCCTCGTCCTGTTAACTTTATCTACTTCCTGGGCATATTCCTTTAAAAGTCTGTCCAGGATTTCCCGATTACGAGTGCGGGCAATCTCAATCTCTTTTTCGGTAGCATACAAACTGTACCAGAGGATAAAATTTTGTTTTTCAATCTCTTTTTGTGTCATCTTTCCCTCCTCAACTCTTCGCATGTCATAGCAGGACATAAAAATACTTTATCACACAATCTCTTGTCTTTTCAAGCCATCAAAATCGCGTATCACCTCCTTCCAAGAGAAGATATCTGGCACAGCATAGCTGCACCAAAAAGATGCAACAGGCAGTAAGCAGTTGGCAGTAAGCAAAAAATGATAAATTTTATTGCCTACTGCCTATTGCATACTGCCTACTTAAGCGAACAAATGGAATAGTCACTAGAAAACTTACTAAAAAAGAAGTTTTTACAGAGTGATGCTATAAACACAACTATTGCATTGCCATTTTGAATCCCGAGGGTTCCACACCAAGATAAACAAGAGATCGTCTCATGATTTCTCCTACAACGGGGGCTGCTACAATGCCACCATAATATTCACCATTCCGAGGTTCATTAATCATAACTAACACACACATACGGGGACGCTCAGCAGGAGCATAGGCAATAAAAGAACCCACATATTTTTCATGGGAATATCGTCCCCCTTCGCCATGAATCTTCTGTGATGTACCCGTTTTTCCAGCAACATCGTATTCCAACAGGTTTGCATTTTTCCCTGTGCCTTCCGTTATAACCTTCATCAGTATAGGATTCATGATATTCCGTGCGACGTTTGCACTCATTACACGTCTCACTGGTTGCGGATACTGAAGTTCTTCTTTTGTTTGATTGTCGTTCTTTATTGTTGATTTTACAATTTTTGGTCTGAGTAACTGCCCACCATTGGGAATACTACAAAAAGCCGTAATAAACTGAAGAGGGGTAACTGCTATTTCATGTCCCATGGAAATAGATACCAGGGAATATTTTCTTGTCCACTGTTTCAGAGGACGAAAGATGCCGCCAATTTCCCCTGGCAGCTCTATTCCTGTTCTCTCTCCAAAATTGAATTGCTGAAGATATCGGTGCATTTTTTCATTCCCCATAAGCGTACCGATCTTTGCCATTCCTATGTTACTTGAATAAGCAATAATTTCAGAAGCAGTAAGATTACCATACTTATGGGTGTCACGCAGCATTCTTCCTTCCACTTTGCCACTCCCATTTTCGCAAAAAAATACATCATCAGGCCTTGCAATACCCTGCTCAAACACACCTGAAATCACAAGGGGTTTCATTAATGAACCTGGCTCATAACAATCAGTAATAGCCAGATTTCTTCTGGCATCGGGAGAATATTTTTTGAAATGGTTCGGATCAAACGTAGGATAGTTGGCCATGGCCAATATTTCACCTGTCATTGGATCCATAACAATCGCCGTTGCGGAGGAGGGTTTCCATTTTTTCCAGGCAATTTCCAATTCTTCCTCAGTAATACGCTGAATTTTAGCATCAATCGTCAATACGACATCATTCCCATGCCGAGGCAATTGCACTTCTGCATCCGGCGTTATAATCTGACGTTGCAATGCATCCCGAACAATCAATTTATGTCCTGGTTTCCCGGACAATACATTATCAAATGACCGCTCGATCCCCTCGAGTCCCCTCTCGTCAATGTTGGTAAATCCAAGAATATGACTGCCTAACTGTTCATTGGGATAAAAACGGTGATACTCGTGTTTTATGTAAACCCCTTTTAAAGATAATTTTGCAACCGCACCGAGTTCTTCATCGCCAACCTTCCGTTTAATCCAAACAAACCGCTTGTCTTTACCCAATAGCTTGACTATCTTTGATGCATTCAGTTTCAGGACATTGCTCAAATGATATGCCACAGAAGAGGCATCTTCAATTTCAGCAGGGTCTGCATAAACAGAACCGACTTGCAGAGACTCGGCAAGCTTGATTCCATTCCTGTCTAAGATGGAACCCCTTCTTGCGGGTAATTCGATCTTTTTACATTGTTGAACTTTCGCAAGTTTAAGATATTTATCATGCTCAACAAGCTGAATACGCCCCAGATGAACGGCTAGCGCAATAAAAATCCCAATGAGAAGAATTCCCGTTATATTCGCCCAAAATTTGTGTTTTTTTAAAGGCATCACGTTGACAATTCCCTAGAATTATTTATGAAACTCCTGTAATCATTCAATCAAATTTTTACGGACGCTTTCGAGACAAAAAACATCTTTGCCCCGAAAGCATCCGGGAGGAGGGCTTACCAAAATAGTAAAAAACAATTGCTTTAAACGCATGCAAAGCAACCTTTCATATTGCAGTTAAGGGCCTACTTCTTCACTAATTGTCATCAGCAGGAAACGGTTTTTAACTGCCCGAATTCTTAGAAATTTTAGTAATGCAGCGAACAACAATTTAATGACGGCCCCTTTTGGGTATATAAATCCTTATTCTGGTTCGCCTTCACCGCATTCTCTTTCAGTTTCATGTAACCAGCCACCATTGTTCCCGGTGAATCTTCCTGAAGAATAAGTGGTAGCTTTAATGACTGTACCTTATAGACAATATTTTCAGGCGTTTTTAACCGGCCGACATAATAGTTCAGTTTTCTATTCGCTTCTGATAACTCATCACAATTCCTTTGCAGCTTAGCCACCTGGTACCCTATTTCTATAATTTTATTTCTTTCCCACACCACAAACACGGCCATTGCAATTGCAATGAAAAACATTACCAATATTCTCGGCACACCCATATTAAATCCTTTCTGCTGATCTTAGTTTTGCGCTCCTACACCGGACATTTCTTTCTATCTCAACCACACCCGGCGTTACAGGCTTCTTCGTGAGTATCTTGAATATCTTCTGGTTCGCCCTTTCTACAAATGTATTCTTTACAATCCTGTCCTCAAGAGAATGAAAACTTATAATTACAATACGAGCACCCATTATCATGTAATGATGAATCTTATCCAAAAAAACCTCCAAAACTTCCATCTCCTTATTTACAGCAATCCTCAGCGCCTGGAACACCCTTGTTGCAGGATGAATTTTGCTTTTCCCTCTCGGAACAACGCGTTCAATCACAGCAGCTAACTGTTTCGTCGAAGTAATACCAGCCTCCTCTGCTTCTTTTCGTATAGCCCTGGCAATCCTTCTTGACCACCTCTCTTCCCCATATCTTCTCAACAATTCTTCCAATTTCTTTTCAGAAAGCCTCTGGATTAAATCTTGAGCAGTACCAGCCCGCGACCGGTCCATTCTCATATCCAGCGGACCCTCTTTTGAGAAACTAAACCCCCGCTCCGCCTGATCAAACTGCAAAGAAGATGCTCCCAAATCAAGTAACACACCATGAACCATATCAACCCCTGCCTGTCTCAACACTTCGTCGACATCGGAATAATCCGCATGGTAGAGTTTAAAGGGACATTCTCTTTCCGATAAATATTGTTTTGCTATCTGCAAAATTTCCCTGTCCTTATCCATGCCAATTAACAAGCCACCCGGGCTTATTTTGTTCATAATTCTGCTTGCATGTCCGCCGTTTCCCACAGTACCGTCTAAAATGATTTGTCCCGGTTGCGGACATAAATAATCTAATACTTCTTCAACCATCACCGGTTCGTGAAGAAGGTTATGTGTTCTGGTATCCATTTCGTCTATCTCTTTATAATGGTGGAGGCTGTATTTGCCCTATCTCAGTGGAAGGAAAACCCAATTGGAACAGATCTTCTGCAATCTCTTCGAATCCCTTGTTATGTTCAGACTCAAAATCTTTCCAGGCCTTTTCATCCCAAATCTCAATACGGCTACTTACTCCTACAATCACCACATTCTTTTGGATCTTGGCAATATCCTTTAAATACTGTGGGATCAGTATACGCCCTTGTTGATCACAATCGGGAATTTTCTGTGCTTTAGAAAAGAAAAGGCGCTGGAACTGACGCGCCTTTTTATTCGTAAAAGAGAGTTGTTCAATCCTAAAAACGACACTCTGCCATACCTTGGGTGTGTACATGAACAGGCATGTATCGAGTCCTCGAGTTATGAAAAACCCCTTTCCTTCCTTCTCCATATCAATGCAATCACGAAGAGGGGCTGGTATGGCCAGTCTATTCTTGTCATCAATCGTATGATGGTACTCACCGGTGAACATTTTGGCTCCCCACTTTTCACCACTCGATACCACTAACGGCTATGACAATAAACTTTTTTATTAAATTGTCAAGAAATATTTTTATTGCCCTTTTTACCGTAAATGAATGATGTCTCCTTAATATCCAAACTGTTGTAACTTCGACCAGAAAGAATACTATATATAGTGCTGTAGTCACCGTGATACTTATCACTAAAATAGGTAAATATTTTGGAGTGATATTTTTCAATTTATACCATTTATACAACTTGATTATACTTTTTAAACATGGTATGATATTTTGGATAAACGAATGAATGTTACCGTATCTAAACCCGTTAAAATTTCTACCAAATTATCTGACTACAACTACCATCTCCCAAGGGAATTAATCGCTCAGCAACCATTAGAAAACCGAGAAGATGCAAGGATGTTGATATTGCATCGGAATACCGGCAAGATTGAGCATCGTAAATTTCATGAAATTACCGAATATCTCTATCCCGGAGATTTATTAGTCCTGAACAATACAAAGGTGATACCTGCACTGGTTCCAGGGAAAAGAATCACTGGCGCATTTCTTGAATTGTTGCTCACCGAAGAGATAGGGGAAAACCGATGGAAGGCGCTCATTAAATCAAATGCCAAATTGAGAATAGGGGAGGAAATTTATAGCAAGAACAACCTACTCTCCGCGAAGCTGCTCGGTAAAGCCGAAGACGGTTCGTGGCTCATCGAATTTAACAAAAAATATGATGTAAAAAAGCTCCTGGATCAAACCGGGAAAATGCCTTTACCGCCCTATATAAAACGCAATAAGCATGAAGATTCTTCCTTGCCAGATTCAGACAGAGAACGATATCAGACTGTGTTTGCCCAAAAAGAAGGAGCGATTGCCGCCCCTACAGCAGGTTTGCACTTTAGTCAAAACATCCTTGAGAAGATAAAGCAGAGCGGGGTAGAAATAGGATTTGTTACCCTCCATGTCGGAATGGGTACATTCTTACCTATCAAAACAGACGATATTCGGGACCACCGCATGTATAAAGAATTTTACGAATGCCCGCGAGACATTATTCAAAAAATACAAAAGACCAGAAAACAAAATCGACGCGTGGTCGCCGTTGGAAGCACTTCCTGCCGTGTTCTGGAGACAATTGCCATGAGTGATAAAACGACGCAATTCTCCGGTTGGACAAATTTATTTATCTATCCTCCTTACAATTTTCAATATGTCGATGTCCTGCTTACGAATTTTCACCTTCCCAAGACCACGCTACTGATGCTGGTCTCCGCCTTTGCGGGAAGGGAAAATATCATGAATGTTTACGAAATAGCCAAAAATAAAGGCTACCGTTTTTTTAGTTACGGCGACTGCATGATGATTATTTAACTCGAAGATCTATTTTATGGCCTCATGACTATCCTTTCTAAAAAGAGGATTTTTGCATATTTTATAACATGCTGTGCTAATACCTTGTCCATTTCGCCTTTGTTCATTTACTTGCAGCATCTTCCATGATCTTATTAAGGTCATTTGGGTCAAATGATACTGCCCCAATCCATTTGCCAAAACCACCATGATGGTTCACTGCCCTGCACCACTCATCTAAAAATGCCCTCTTGGTTTTATTCTGTTCACTATCCTGTCCCTTGGCTTCAAGAATGAGATGTTCTCCACCTTTCAATTTGATAATAAAGTCTGGAAAATATCTTCTGATAACTCCCTGGTAGTTGTACAGAATAACGAACCCTAAATGGTCGTTCTTCACGAATGATTCTACAAACTCGCAATCGTTAATGGTTCTTGCCTCAAGGAATTCCATTTTGCTGTCAACAACAGTAAAGTTGATATGTGTTTTTTTGAAGTCCTCACATGGCTTGCTTGTCCACCATGTGCGCACATCAGCAGTCGAACGTATGGGATGTTCCTTGTCAAATATCGGGGTGAGTTGTGTCGTATTCTCTGCCCGTATTTCATTCCAGATATGCTGGATGACTTTGTTCATATTCAGCATAATCAGGATTCTCTTTCTTACTTCATCCTGATTGAACAATGGATTTTTTATCTGAATTTTATCAGAGCAGATGAATTGTTCAATGATACCAATAAGCTGTATGAGAAATGTTTCCTTGCTTCCTTTCCAGTCTGGTTTCTTTTCGGTGTTGTAAATCGTGGAAGCAATTCTAAAAATAATAGACTGTAAACGAAGTTTTTCGCCGATTTCTTTTAAATCAATTTCAGTAAGAGCCGCAGGATTTGGTTTGCCTGCTATGATGGCGGCCAGTTCTGCTTCTGTTATTGATTCAAATGGGTCAAGTTCAAGCGGTTTGACTCTTTCCAGGTTTATGGATAGTTGTGGCTTGTAAATATGGTCGATCCTCAGAATGTTAGGAAATGAAATTTTGTGTTCCGCTTTTTCTTTAACTGGCTCTATCCTGGTTTTGGGTGGAGGTGGTGGGGGCGGTGGGCCATCACTTCCGCCTTCGTGAGGCAGGAATGTAAACGGAACGCCAAAGATATTTACATATTCAGGTTCAAATAATTCAATTTTTTCACCTGTAACAGGGTCTATTTGTGATTTCACATCATAGCTTGTTCTTCTAAGACCACGGCCAACGACCTGCTCACACAATAACTGGCTGCTAAATGCCCGTAAGCCCATAATGTGAGTAACTGTTTTAGCATCCCAACCTTCGCTGAGCATACCTACGGAAATCACATTTTGCTTTTGTTCACCAGGTTCTCCAATCTTGCCAACGGTATCAACAGTCCTTCTTAATAATTCCGCCTGTTGTTTTTTGGTCGGCTTCTTTTCTTTGGTTTGATTATCATCATTTTCTTCTGATTCTTCAGCTTCAATATCTACTTCCTCTGTTTCGGCCTCTGCTTTATCAAGAATCCTGCTGTCAATCTGCAATGTTTTCTCCTGATCGCATAAATCACCCAATCCGGCAACGGATAGTAAAAATGCATCGTGGTCAAAGGCATATTTGATGCGGGCTGATGTGTATGTGGTGTTTGCTACGGTTATCATCACGGGCGGAATTTTATATCCCATCTTTTCCCAATCGTCTTTAGCGGCCTTCCAGTCCTTACCTAAAAGCAGATAGGCATTTTTGATGAGGTCAGGAAGTGGTTCGCCTTCTTCTGCCTTGCGGTTGATGTCATCTTTCACAGTGGCATCCATGTAAATATGATACAGCCGTGAACGTAGGTTAGCATCTACATTGACATCATCACGGATTACAACCCTCGGCGTTTTTACCAATCCTGACTCAATCGCATCATTCAACCCGAAATCGCTGACAATCCATGGAAACAATGCCTCTTCAGTTGCTTTTTTGCCTGATGGGGCAAATGGCGTGGCCGATAAGTCAAAACATTGAATGATTCCCCTTGCCCTGTGAATCCTGTCCAGTCCGCCGATCCAAACGGTGCTTTCTTCAATGTCTTCCTTCTTTACGCCTTTTATTTTACTCTCCGCCGGAATACGCCAGGCATGATGGGCTTCATCGTTGATAACGACAAGATTTGTTGCATTTGCCATATCGCCCAACACTTCACGCACATAAGCCTCATCACTTTTTACGCCCCGTTTGTCGACGGTCTTCTTCTTTGCCAGTCTTTCTGCACTGTCCCAGGCGAGGGCGTGCCAGTTGATGATCTTTACCTTCCCCTGTCGAAGTGATTCCATCAAACCCGATGGAACGATGTTAAATTCTTCATAGTAGTTCTCTTTGTCGAAGGGATTCAACACCAATAATCGGTTACGAACCGTCAAGCCAGGCGCAACCACCAGAATATTTTTGGAGAATCGTGTATCTCTACTGTTGGCTACTTTATTCAAGACTTGCCATGCGATAAGCATACCCATAACAATGGTCTTGCCCGAACCCGTTGCCATTTTGCTGCACCATCGTGAAAAATCTCCACCATCGCTTGGGATGTCAATTCCTATGCGGTCGGCCTCTGGAGCTTCGGTAAGCCAAATCAAGGTCTCAATGGCCTCTAACTGGCAAAAGAAAAACCTGCGGTCTTTGCGTTCTTCTGGGTCTTGCCAGTGTTGCAGTAATCTCTTGGTAATGCCGGTAATACCCGGATAGCCTTGTTCTCTCCATTTTTTTATTCGTGGGCGAATGGTGTTTACCAACTCAATCTCAATAAAAGTCCCGGGGTCATCAAATGATTTTGAGTTTTCTGAAGCCACAACATACCCGGCAGGTCTGCGACCTTCCTGTAAGATAAATTCCCGTGTATCACGTATGTATTCCCAATACTGCCTTGGTTCTTCGTAAGGGGAATTGATGATGAGTTTGTCAATTTTTTTCATGGTTATTGCTCGACATTTCCCCGCTGGCGTGGGAGTACTTTGTCTGTCCCCCGCTGGCGGGGGATCAAGGGGGTGGATTTTTCTATTTCCTGAATAGTTAATACAATGCTATCTCTAACACCTTCAATGTGCCTTAATACTTCTTCATCTGTAAACCGTAACACCTTAAATCCTGCCTCTATCAGATCTTTTTTCTTCTTCAAATCTTTTACAGCCGTTTCTTCCCATTGATGCGTTGATCCATCTACTTCAATTACCAGTTTCAATTCTTTGCACATAAAATCAGCGATGTAGTTCAAAACGGGTCTTTGTCTTCTGAATTGATACCCTTTCATTTGCCTTGCTCTTAATACATATTTCCACAAACAAGCCTCAGCCTTTGTCATTTCTTTACGTAATCTGTTTGCGAAAGGTTGTAATTTTTTATTGTAGGCGTAATTGTTGGTTTCGTCTGCTTTCATATTCCTCCCCCTTTATCCCCCTCCAGAGGGGGACATTTGGTGTCCCCAGACGGCGGGGATACCGCCTCCGTCACTTCATGACTCCTTTCTACTGCCGAATACTGCGCAAACGTATATCCTTAATTATCTCTGCCGCAGAGACCGCTCCCTTTGGCTTCACGCTTCTTGTGGCGTACTTTCGCAGAAAGCACACCCTCCTTTAACGAGTGGATGATCTTCACAACCTGTGGAAGCACCTCGCCAGGCATTTCCCGAACTTCCTTAATGATCATCTTTTCATATTCAGTCCTTGTCTTCATAATCACCTCCATTATCCTACATCCTCTTGTTAATTCGCACAATATCCGCTTTACTGCACATATTGCACCTCTGCCGACTCTACTACCTCCTTGCGGAAATAGCGGCTTAAATCTTCAGGCATCCACAAGTCCACTCTGGACTTCCTCAGCCACTTCTCATGTATTTATTACATAAAGAACCTAAAGTCATACGGTATTGCTTGCAACGTTTCCGCCTGTTTAGCATACTTCGAAAGTCTCTTTGAAAAATCAAGTGTTACTGGAAGGGTCTTGTAAAGTTCGCCACCATTCCAATTCATTTTAGTTAAAGATAGAATATCTCGAACTGTCATTTCTATTGGGTCTGTACCCCTAAATCTCCTTATGAGTAACGGTGCAGGGATACCTCTTTTGCCTTGGTAATAGTTCATGTGACGACCTGCAACATCATCCTCTTGAACAGAACCATGTGTCCAAAGCAAGAAACTAAAATCATCAAGCTGAATGACAGTTCCTCTTTGTATCGGGAAGTTGTGAGGATCTGTCTTTACCTTTCCTGTGTATCTGTCGATATCTCCTCGTATTGCTCTCCATTTAGAATATTTCTGAATCTGTAACAATTCAATGTTTTCAATCCCTTCCAATGCCTCTGAAATGCCTGTCATTTCATCGTTTGTATAATGCAAGACTTTATGGACTACCAACTTTTCCAGTTTTGAGTTTCCGTCAATCCTGAAATAAGCTTCTTTAAGCTTGAGTATCATCCGTCTTGCATCTTCTTTGCTCATGAACGGATTTTTACCAATAAAAACGGGGTGTTCAATCGGCTGCAACAAAAATCTTAATCCTTGGCCACTTGAATCAAATATTTGGCTACTGCCTAAAACATACTTATTGGAATTATTTATTCTCTGAACGGCAAAATCAAGTCCTACAAAAGCAGTAGACTCATTTACAACCACATTTCGCCACGGCAGCCCATTAGCTTTTACATATAGTCCTAAGGATAGCCACCATTTGACTTTTGCTGGGTCTAAGTAGTCAATGGACTTGTCCTCAACAAACTGGATCTTGATGTTTTTTTTGGCGCAATATAATTTAATTGAATCATGTAAATCAAAATACACACTATCATTTTTGAGTTCTCTGAATTTTGTCCAGCCCTTTGGAAAGTAAAGAACCAGCACATCAAACTCACCACGTATCGTGTAAAAGTAATCTATCTTTCTTTTTAAAAAGTCATAAAACTCCAAATGATTTAATTTATTGACTTCAGCCTCATTCACAAGTTCCAAAAATTTGCTGTCTTTATTTTGTGGAATGTCGAGATATCTTTTGTAGATATTTGAAAAGGGATAATAATCAGTCAAATATTCCTTCTCAGTAGCTGCACGTATTTCATTGTTTAATTCATTTAGATGCTTTAAAATCCTTTGCATTCCTGAAATAGGAGTGATAATACCGAGTTTAATTGCTTGTTGATTGGTTTGCTTACTTTCAAATGAGTAATCAAGTGGGCCGAAGTTTTTAAGACCTTTTAGAGGATGAACGGTTTTATAATTGCTATCGGATATATGAAAGCTTAGTTTAGGTTCATTCGATATGAATGCACCTTTGAAAATGTAATATGAAGACGTAAAACTTCCTACTCCTGAAAATTTCTCTTCCAGATCAATTTTAAAGGAATCTATCGAAAACTCGATATTTGTGTTGTCGTTTTTAAGAAGGCCAAGCCAAAATCTTAGTTGGTTATTGACCATCCGATTCCACCTTTTTGAAATTATCTTATTAGCAATCTCCTGTTTCTCAAATCTGCTCAGCCCCGCCTTGTCGTCAATATGGATCGATGGAAGTATAATCAAAAAAAGTTCTTTATTGTGAAATTCGATTTGTATTTCAAATGCTTCGTAAACCGATAAACTGGTCTTTATTTTCGACTTCTGAAGTTCTTCAGTATTTAGTTTGTAATTCTTGGAGTAATACTTTCTAAGCCGATTATTTGGAACTTTTTCAAGTTTGAATTTCTTAAGCAGATTATGTTCGATCAAGTCATAAAGCATCCCCAGATAGAAGGATTCCTGCCTGTAAATTAATTTATCGTCAATGTCAACGGTTGTGATTTCTGATTTTAAGGTATGTGAAAACAACTTTTTAATATCGTTCACACTGGCAAACGCTACAGTATTTTCATTTGTTAAGGCGGCAGAAACAGGCTGGTCTTTGATTATCTCACGAAGCTTGTCCCAATCATCCTTGCCACCTTTCAGGTCAGTTTTGAAGCTATAAATACTTTTCGGGTAAGTCTTTGCCTTTATTGCATTGAGTTTAATTGGTGTAAACGAAGTTCCAATCTGCGGTGCCGTGAAAGCTTTTCTTTTTTCAAACCGTGATTTTGCAATATTTTCGATGTGATCATTTGCTAAGTTGTTCGTTTTATACAACTCATAAAGAAAGTCGTCAAAGCTGTCAATCTCAATAAAAGCGGCCAACTTCTCTTTATTCTTTTGATGGACTTTCTCTATAAACTCAATTACTTTTTTGTTGGTTTTTTGTCCCGTTCTGACGCACCAATAAAGCCCAAAAGGAAAAGGGTTGTCGGCTTCTAATGTTTTCTCAAAAGCAGACATAATCGACTGATCATTCCCGCCGTATCCGATAACTATTAGTCCTGTTTTACTTTGAACGTCCGCAAAATATTTGTGTAAGTCTTTTTCTAAGGTCTGTAATTCATCTACTGTATTTTGAAGTTTGTCATACCTATAGTCACCATGAAGTTTGACCACTCTCGGATAGTTGTTCAAGTTTGCAAGTTGACGTTGATTGTCAATTGATATGACCTCAAATGAAGAAGCATTATTTACGGATTTGATTCCATTCTCAATGAGTTCGTCAAAGTTCGTTGTCCATATATGATTAACTTTTTTGCAGTCAAACAATGCCCCAAGACACTTGTGTCCAATGGATGGGTTACGGCCTTCAACTATTTTTTGCATAAAGTATTTTCTATTTATCGATTTTGGAAAGCAATGTTCAAAATAGGCTGAATATTCTTCTTGCGAATATCGTTCTGGATACCCTCCTTTAAGATCGAAGTAGCTTTGAATGGTGTTTTGATTTCTCTCTGATTCTAAGTCCTTGAATTTTTCTTCTTTGATATTATTGGCCTGGCAATAAAGCATCCTTTTGAATTGCCAAATCAGCATCCCTGCTGTCGGAATGCCAGCTTGAACAGAGGCACCCGCACCCAGGAAAACATTCAGCGCACCATTAGGTCGAACTGTAAAGCTCCGTAAAAATTCTTTTATGTCTATTCGTTTCATAAGAAAAATGATACTGACTTAACCCCTCTCTCCCCAGCCCTTCTGTATTCCATTCGCCCTTTTCCATCATAATAAAAATATGTGTTGGGTCCGTTGTGATTAACCCAACCTTACCGCACTGCTGTGGTTCTTCGTAAGGGGAATTGATAATGAGCTTGTCAATCTTTTTCATGGTTCTTGCCTGGCTGTCCCCCGCTGGCGGGGGAGTAAGGGGGTGGATTGCTCTATTTCCTGAACAAATAGTGCAATGCTTTCTCTCACGCCCTCAATGTGCCTTAATACTTCTTCGTCTTTAAACCGTAACACCTTAAATCCTGCATCTATCAGATCTCTTTCCTTCTTCAAATCTTTTATAGCCTTTTCTTCCCATTGATGCGTTGATCCATCCACTTCGATTACCAGTTTCAATTCTTTGCACATAAAATCAGCGATGTAGCTTAAAACGGGTCTTTGTCTTCTGAATTGATACCCTTTCATTTGCCTTGCTCTTAATACATATTTCCATAAACATGCCTCAGCCTTCGTCATTTCTTTGCGTAATCTGTTTGCAAAAGGTTGCAGCTTTTTGTTGTAAGCGTAATTGTTGGTTTCGTCGGTTTTCATATCCTCCCCCTTTATCCCCCTCCAGAGGGGGACATACAAGTCCTCACACTATAAGGGAAATTGGCATTTACCGCCTGCGGAGTGATACCACTTCCGCCACTTCATGAAACCTCTGTCAGCGAAGGACATCATAGACGCATAATCTTCAGACTCTCAATTCCCCTTGCATCAATAATCTTTACTGCCACTGCCTTGCCTGGGGTAAAAGGCAAAGATACGGTTCCTCTGAACGTTTCTATTTTTTCTTTATCAATCTCTGCCTTCAGGTTTTTGGCTAAGGTTGCCCAACCTTCTTTGTCTCCCGCCATAGGGAAGAATACCTGCGAAGGGAACAAACTGCGCCCATCGTAATCGGTATCGAGCATCCACATGGCAATGTCGCCCTTGCCGCCGCTTTCAACGGTTCCGGTTTTGGGGTTGTAGTAATCGAAGCCATGAACTTCGACCTGGTAGAGTTCCTTCCCCTTGCCCCCTCCAGAGGGGGACAGTTCCTTCTTTTTGTTTACAACAGAGGGGGACACTTTGCGGAGTATCACATCTGGCTGACCGATGAGCCAGAAACTTTCGTTGCTGCTGCGTTTCTTTTTTAGGTCGTCGGTAAGCATATCGGCGTTCATTTGGGCTTTGAGCAAGGTAACTCCGGGCCAGTTTGTTTCGTCAATGTCTTTTGCGGCTTCTTCGTCAAACTGAAAGGCACAGAATAAGACGATATGTGGCTTGGGTTTCAGGTGCATGGCTTCTTCCAATGCCAGTTCCACCATGCGTTGCTCCAATGGTGCATGCTCGGGGCCAAAGCAGACTAATACCCGTTTTGGTTCCTCCCCCTTACCCCCTCCAGAGGGTAATTCCTCCCCCTCACCCCCTCCAGAGGGGGACAGTTTCGTTTCTGCCTCTGCCTGTAAATACCGTGTACCGCTGAGTGGTTCTACTCTTGTAAATTCAATCAGCTTGCCACCTTTGGCCCTTACGCCTGCACGAAGCAGTTCGTCACGCCAATTGCTTTGGCGCAGGGTTTCGCCGCTGCGGGCAATGGATGTATCGGCAGCAAGTCCTCCCCCTGAATCCCCCTCCGTGAGGGGGACATTGGTATCCCCCGCTGGCGGAAGATTTGTCCCCCTTTGGAGGGGGTGGGGGGAGGACTCGAATTCTTCGAACGATTTTGCAACCGGCGCAGGAACTGCCTCAACTGTGAAGGGTCCAGTTACCCGTAATCGTTTGCTATCAATAAACGGCTGGTCATATAAGGTTTCCTGTGCATGTGGCTCGTTGTTGGCTATGCTTTTCAAGGTAATATGCGGAACGGTCTTGTATTTGAAGCCGCTTCCCACGCCTTCATTCGGATGGGCCAGTTCGTAGTAATCAAAACTTGCCGTCATTAAGCGTTGTTTGGCAAGGGTGATGGCAACCCTTGAGGT
Organism: Candidatus Brocadia sinica JPN1; assembly: GCF_000949635.1. Classification (NCBI taxonomy): domain Bacteria; kingdom Pseudomonadati; phylum Planctomycetota; class Candidatus Brocadiia; order Candidatus Brocadiales; family Candidatus Brocadiaceae; genus Candidatus Brocadia; species Candidatus Brocadia sinica. Next base: position 3,619,030 of record NZ_BAFN01000001.1, on the reverse strand, counting down.
ATCACAGGTGATCCATCGTCTACCCCAATCTTCGGCCACGAATGCTGTTGTACCGCTACCACAGGTGATGTCCAAAACAAGGTCACCGGGTCTGTGGTCATAAGGAGACAGCGTTCTATAGATTTTGGACTTGTTTCAACAACATATGTTTTTTCATTTCTCATCAATACATCAGTCCAAATATTATTTATTGGCATAACAGGGTAATCATCTAAATACATTACATAAGCAAGATTACTTCCTGTTGAAACAATTCTATTTCTCTCTATAAGTATTCGCATTCTTTCCAAATCTGTTGACCACTGTCTATCTTTAGGAGGAAAATATGGCTTGTTTTCAAATACTAAAGGTTCTTCTCTGTGCTTTGGATTATCATGCATTGAACATGGATTGCTTAATTTATATGGCCTCCACCCTTTTGGAATTAAATTGGGATTTTTCCTTTCTTCGGTAGATAGAGGCCTTCTTTTTTTGCCATCAGGAGACTCAAGTTGGTCATATCTGCCTCCGGTTGACTCGCCTATTCCTACTTCCTTATCCTCAAATAGTTGTCTGTATTTAAGCCTATTTTTGTCCTTTGCGTAAAAAAGCAAATAATCTGAAATGTTACTAAGATAGATTGTAGTAGCAGTACCAGCTTTTTTTAAAGTTATTTGACTAACTAAATTTTCTTTTCCAAATACCTCATCTAAAAGATTTCGAACTAAATGAAGATTTTCATCCCCAATCTGCAAAAATACACTGCCGCTTTCGTGCAGCAGTTCGCGGGCTAAAAGCAAACGGTCACGCAAATAGGTGAGGTAGCTGTGTATGCCCAATTCCCAGGTATCACGAAATGCCTTAATCATTTCTGGTTCGGCAGTCAGGTCTTCGTCCTTGCCGTCTTTCACATCACGCTTGTTCACAAAGGGCTGGAAGTTGCTGCCGTATTTGATGCCGTAAGGCGGGTCGAAATAGACCATCTGCACCTTGCCGCCCATGCCTTCTTTTTCTAAGAGTGAGTTCATTACGAGCAGGCTATCGCCCGCTACGAGGCGATTGCTCCAGTCTTCTTTGTGTTTGTAAAATTCAATGGCTTCCCGCAGGGGTTTCTTGTGTTCTTCAAATAAACTCAGTTGCCGTCCACCCCCTGCACGCCCTCCACCCCCTATACCCCCGCCAGCGGGGGACATTTTTACGGTTTCAATTATTCGCCTCGGGTCAATGCGTTCGTGCACATGCAGGCTTACGGTAGGCACTTCAAAGCTGGTATGTTCAGCCTTGCCTGCCCATTGCAGTTGCGGGTCAAGGTGGGGGTCGTATTGGTATTTTTTCTTCTTTTGCCCGCCATTATCGGTGCGTGCATCCACCAAACCCACGGGCGGGTTGTTGGGCCGTTGTTTGTCTTTATGTTCGTACTGTTCGATAGATTTCGAATTTGATCCTGTCTTCCTTTTTCGCGCCATAGATTTCCCGCTTTGTTATTTTAACTTAATTCTTCATTTTGCATCATACGTGTAAGCCCCCACTTGGGAGCGCCATTTCAACCAACGTTTGAATGCTTGCGCGAAGTATAAGGAATTTAAAGGATTATTTCAACGTTATTCTCAGAGAAACGGCATGCTTTGTGAGGCGTTTATCATGCGTAAGCGCAAGGTTTTTCCGCCATGCAATTAATGAAGGAGATTAATGTTTCGTATTCTTCAGCTTGGTCTGTACTGCACAAAATTCGATGTGCTATGGAAGAACACGTGAAATAAACAAATGGAGTAAAGGGGCAAGGCAAGGGGAAGATGTGTCGCAAAGTATTGATAAGTCATCAGTCAGATCGAAATCAACTTATAGCCTAAAGTTTTTTTCATCACGTATTTTTTAACAAAATAATGCTGTTGCTGTGCAGAGCGAAAGACACCATCAACTTACGAGTGAAAGTACTTCTTTCATGGCAATCTGCTCAGCGAAAAAATTGTCTGCACCGCTTATCAAAAAATCACACCTTTCTTGAAGATTTTTAGAAGCCACAATAGTCATAATATTGGGAAAATTCTTTTTTACGAACGTAAGGAATCGACATCCATCTAAACCCGGAACCTCAGTATCCACAAGAATAAAATCAATTTTATATCTCTTCAAGGCAGCAGTTGCATGTTCTGCAGTATTAACAAAAAACAATCTTAAGTTTTTTCTTTGGATGCATTGCACAGAAGTTTTTTTAAAAATCTCATTCTCACTCACTATCAATACATTCAGGTGGGCCTGTTGCTTTTTGTTGGCCACATAAACAATGTATCCCTGTTTTCGTAACAAGTCTTCCAGATATTTGGATCGTGCCTCTTTCATGGACACAATTAATATCTTTACGTCACCCTTCGCGGCCAATTGCTTGTTTATGAGGGCATATTCTCCCTCTCTTTAATTAACTCGATAACTCTCTCACTTTCAATAGATTGAACATCAATCTCATATTTTACACCCGTAGATGTCAGGAACTCAAATACCCTCCTTACTTCAACATAAATCTTCTTCTGAGGATTTTTATAAAGCAGTCCCGAAGTCTTTATAGAAGATCGGTAAAATTTTTTATTATTAAAATGTCGGATGGCATTAAAGGCTGACCCGACCTGTCCTGAGGCATAAACCTTGGGTGGCGGTTGTTCAGGAAGCGTCAATCCCAATTGTGCCAAAAGGAGAGAAACATCCTTTTCCGGCTGGGTATATCGGCTCATGACAATGTGACGGCCATCCGTGGTTGGTAAATGAACATCAATCATTTGAATGTTCGACATTTTTCCCAAATGGCTTCGGATGTCAGCCCTGCGGCTCGTCCCCGCGCAAGATTTCGCAACGCCGTGTGGAGACAAAAAGCCAAAAAGGAGACAAAAATATGGGCTTCAATTCTCTTTTCCAATTGGTGCCATATGGGACGGATGGAAAGCGATCCTTGGCTACACGGTCATGGCTTTTCACAGAGACGTAGAACTTCGATTCTTGCTGAAGACTTTTCACGCTGACGCTTTCTCGCGCCTGCATCCAGGGGCTGTTCGAGCAACGGTTTTTTCAACACGGGTCAAATGTCCCTTGGGCGTGCCAACCAAATAATCAATCCCTCGTGAGCGCATCTTTTCCAACATGTCCTCCGTTGGAATACCGCGATCCATAAGCCAGGTGCGCCGGAATTTCCCATACTGCTTTTCGATCCTATCCAGAAACTCCTCCAGTGTCGCGGTATCTCTTGTATTGCCGGGATATACTTCGTAGGCCACGGGAAATCCTTCCGGCGTTAATACCAATGCCACTTGAACGCAATCCGAACGTTTGTCCCGGCTGTACCCAAACCGTTTTTTACCCCCAGATCCCGTCGGTGGCGGATCACTTTCAAAATACGTGCTCGTCAAATCATACAGCAGCACATCATACTTCGCGCCAAGCAGCTTGCCCCATTGCCCTTTTAAAAAACCAAACAGATCGTCGCGATGCTCAAGCAGCAAATCCAAACAACGATACGGCTTGTCCTTCTGTGCCAGCGAATCATCTTCCCCCGTCAGTTGTTTTACCTTGTTCTTCTCACCCCAAAGTGCCTCTATCGTCCGAACCCATCCCGCCCGTTGAGTATCATTGAATTCTTCCAAATAGAGAACTTGCCGCTGCACCACTCTTCTTCCACTGATCCGGCGGTTCTCTACATTAATGACATGAGTATATTTATTATCTTTAAATGTCAAAAGAAAAATTAAAAATGGAAAAAACAAAAGGGTTTAAATCAAAACTAAAGCCATATCCAGGGCATGGAACCAATCGCGGATATTTAAGCTATCTCAGGAATTACCAGTATTGGAAGGATGCTTGATATTTTCAATACGCATTATTTGAAGATCAGATTAAACAACCCGCTGGCTGAATCCTTGTCCAGGTCTTTCAGAATTTTATACTCCTCCAGCGCCTGTTCCTTATCACCGTGGTTCAGGTAGACTATCCCCAAACCGAGATGTGCCTCTGCAAAATCTGGTTTTAAGCGGATTGCCTGCTCGTAGGCTTCCATCTCTTCCTGGTAATGTCCGTTGATGCCATGAGCCAGGGCTAAATTGTAGTAAGCATTGGCATCATCAGGCTTGATACTGATTACCCGCTTATAAGCTTCGATAGCTTTCTGGTATTGTTTCAGCTTGAAGTAGGACATGCCCAGCATGAGGTGCGCTTCGGTATCATCGGGCTTGATGCGGATTGCTTGTTTATAGGCATCGACCGCTTCTCTAAAACACTCAAGTTTGTCATAAATTGTACCCAGATTGAAGTGCGCCCTGGTATTATCAGGATTCATACTGGTTGCCTGCTTGTAAGCCTCAATTGCTTCTGCATAGCGTCCGAGTTTATTGAAAGCACCACCCAGATTGTCGTATGCCTCTGCGTTGTCAGGATTCATAACGATTACCTTCTTCCATGCCTCAATTGCTTCTGTATAATTTCCTTGTTTTTCATAGGCTGCACCCAGCATGGAGTGTGCATTGGCATCATCAGGTTTGATAGTGATCGCCTGTTTGTAGGAATCGATTGCCTCAGGATAACGTCCGAGGTTGAAATAGGCGAGACCAAGACTGGGGTATACTGCGATAAGGTCAGGATCGAGAAGGATTGACTGGTTGAGGGCTTTGACTGCTTCCGTGTGACGTCCAAGCATGCAGTAAACCCTGCCCAGTTTGTAGAGCGCTTCGGCATTTTCAGGATGGATGCGTGTTACCTGCTTGTAAGACTCGACTGCTGCCCCGTAGCGCTCCAGCCTGTCATAATCTGCGCCCAAATTTGAGTGTGCTTCGACAAAATAAGGATCGATCCTGACTGACTGCCTGTATGCTTCGATCGCTTCTGGGTACCGTTCGAGCGCATCATTACAATAGCCGATGAAGAAATAAGGAGCGGCATAACGTGGATTTTTCCTAACCGCATTTTCAAAACAGGATATTGCATTCCGGTAGTCTTCTCCTGCGATAGAAATAATTCCGCGGTTACAAAACCCTTCAGCGCTGGAAAACCATTCGTTTGGTTCTCCTTCAACCCATTCGTTATGGGTCAGGTCATTATCCCGGACAAGTTTTTCTACCCGTTTAGTATGAATTGCAAAATTCAGATTTTGACCTTCAGAGATTTGAAAGGTCACAAGCCCAATGATTTCACCTCTCATATTTAGCACAGGGTTGCAACTACCTTCAGAAGAGAATGGAGAGGTAATTTTCATAGTTGTTCCAAATGTTGGAACCTCACTAATTCCGGAGACTATACCACCAGAGACCTTTTGCTCAGGACCTGGCGGACTGCTGATCACGACGACTTGTTCGCCTGCATCAGGAAGAGAGGCGCTCAACGTCAAAGGATGTACCACTCTCGGAGGGATATCAACTGATACCCGGATAAGATCCCCTTCTTTGTCCTGAGCCAAAACTCTGGTAATCGTGTATGCCCTCCCATATGCCGTCTTTATTTGGGCGCTGGTGGCGCCCTGAAGTACATGGATATTGGTAACAACATCGCCATCCCTGTTGATAAAAAACCCATTTCCCCGGTTGAGGAGTTCGCCATTTTTATCATAGGGTAAGACAACCACAACAGATGACTGAATATATTTGACTACCACTGATAAGTCTTCTTGCGAAAACGATATGGACGGAATCGCAACACAAAGGATATAGACGATCCAGTAAATCAATAGCCGCCGCCGTATCTTCATATTTTTACATCCTGGTCAATTATTGGTAAAAACCTCTTTATCATCCATGATAGCAAAATCATGGTCATTATTTCAACGTTGAGCAAACAATTCTTATTTATCCAAAAACATGTTGGGTCATAAATGAAGTTTTGGGGTGAATAGATTGAAATCCAGCCGGATAAAACAGTATGGTGAGTTTTAACGAAGGTGCTTATCTCTTGACTACGGACTAGGTCAATAATAAACTATGACATAGTCAGAGATGATTTGGTACTGTTTTTGGTTTTTTCATTGTATTATGTGGTATAACGTGAATTACGAATTTCTTAGCCTGTGTCCTAAGATTTTAACCGTTAATACCTGAAACGTATTGTTGTCTAATCAAATTCATAGAGAATGTGAGTTTGCGAAACAGGAGATGTTGAAAATGTCTGAAGAAAAGTCAGATGCGATTTCGTACAGGCTTCCGCCACAGGCGCTTGGTGATGAAGCTGCATGGTTGGACTTAAATAAAGTAAGGATACTGAGGAACAAAAGTTTCCTGACCAATTTGATTTCCGCTGTTGTATTTGGGGTTTCTTATGTAATCCCTCAATTTACCGGCCGAAATGCCCTCATGCTGGCCAGTCTTTTTGCCTTATCGGGTGCATTGACGAACTGGCTTGCTGTATATATGCTCTTTGAAAGGATACCAGGACTTTATGGCTCTGGAATTATTGCCCTGAGGTTTGATCAGTTTAAAGGGAGTATTCGTTCTCTTATTATAGAGAACTTTTTTACCAGAGAAAATTTTGTGAAGGTTACCCAAAATACGCTGCCTCACACTATACAGCCAGAGTTGGTGTTGGACAAGATTGATTTTGATAAGGTATTTCGTGGTTTTGTGGCGGTGATCAAAAATTCTTCTTTCGGTGGTATGTTTACCTTATTTGGCGGAGAAAAGGTCATTGAACCCATGCGTGAACCATTTAAAAAGGAATTTGAAAGACAGGCGTCTGAAATTTTGCGTAATATTGACGTAGCCTCTGTTCTACAGAAAGAGACTGATTTTGAAATCTTCCGGTCCAAAATTGCCTCTATGGTGGATGCTACGGTAAACGAATTTACACCACAGCGGGTGAAAGAAATCGTTGAGGAAATGATGCGTACACATTTGGGGTGGCTGGTTGTTTGGGGAGGAGTTTTTGGCGCCTTGATCGGTTTTATCAGCGCTGTGGTTCTTTAATATGAAATAGTCAATATCTTAAGCCGTTGCAAATTACGAAAAATATTTTTTGCTCGAACCAGCTAAAGGCGTCTCCCATAATTCTGGTATAAAGAGAAAGGCGATAAGATGTCAGGAGAAAAAGCAAAAGTGGTATCACGCAGGTTTTTGATCAAGTTGATTGGGGGAGGAGCTGCCCTCTTTGGTTTGAGCAAGTTACCGTCGGCCCTGGCTCAGGTCTCTGGTCAGGCTATTCAGCCGATGCCCGGCTTTACCGGACCGGATGCTAATCCGTACTGGGGAGCGATAGGTTCCTTTGTTATTTATCCTCAGAAACTTCCGTTGATTCAGCTTACTGACCGACCGGTCCAGCTGGAAACCCCCCGGCATTACTTCCTTACTCCGTTTACCCCCAATGCTGCATTTTATGTGCGATGGCACCTGGAAGGTATCCCGAATGCCGTGAACCTTTCTGAGTGGCGACTTTTGGTGGAAGGGCATGTTGAAAAAACGCTGGCTTTAACCATGTCCGACCTCATGAAACGATTCAAATCCGTTTCTATTGCAGCAGTCAACCAGTGTTCCGGCAATAGCCGCAGTCGCTTTCAGCCTCGTGTGCCTGGCGCTCAATGGGGGAATGGGGCTATGGGTAACGCCCTCTTTACAGGAGTGCGCCTCAAGGATTTACTGGATGTTGCAGGGGTTAAGACAGGTTCGGTGCAGGTACAGTTTGAGGGGCTGGAAAAGGGGAGAGGATTGAAGGAGAGTGTCTCGTACAGGTATCTGAAATCCCTGAGTTTGAATGACCCGGTTATCAATGAAACCATTGTGGCTTATGAGATGAATGGTGAGCCGCTTCCCATGTTGAACGGATTCCCGGTTCGTTTAGTTGTTCCTGGCAAATTCTCAACGTATTGGACCAAGGCCTTAACCTGGATTCGGGTATTGGACAAACCAGATACGAATTTCTGGATGACGAAGACATATTGTGTTCCTGATACGCCCCGGGGTAACACTACCCCAAAGGACGTCAAGGAGGGTAGGGTCAGTATGGTTCCTGTCGGTATAATGCCCGTCCGTTCGTTTATTATCACACCGGACGGATCGGGTAAAATTCCGTTAGAGATGCCGGTAACTGTGCGTGGCATTGCCTTCAGTGGTTATGGGCGTGTTATCAAAGTGGAGTTCTCTGCAGACGATGGCACCAGATGGAGTAATGCCATGCTCGGAGAAGATTATGGACGGTACTCTTTCCGTACCTGGAAGATAATCTGGGTTCCAAAACACACTGGCAAGTATGTACTTGCCGTGCGGGCAACTGACGAAAAAGGTAATATCCAAACTGACGAAGGCGTTTGGAACCCAAAAGGTTACCTGTGGAATAAGATCGAACGACAGGAAGTGATGGTGGATGTATCGCAGTAGTTTAATTGTATAGGAATTTTCATTTTATTTATGCTGGTTTCTGGGTGGCACGGACTTCGTCGTGAGCGCTCAGGCGAACGACGAACTTCGTTTGTCCGTGTTCATGCATAGCTGGATGAGAAATAAGATTTAGACGATATTTATTTTGATTACTGACCACAGAAAGGTCTAAGATGAAAAAGATAATATGTGTTTTGATAGGGCTTCTTGTAATCGCCTTGAATAAACCTCTTTTAGCTAAAACGGGTCTCCCCGGACTGGTTCGTAGTGGTCAGTATAGTAAAGGAATTTTGCACAGTATTATTCAGCCCGATTTTATCCAACAATCGTTGGATTCAATTTATAATGTAGGACCATATCCCCTTTATACCCCTGAATTGACTCCGGGTGAAGGCCGCGAGATTATACAAGGTTACTGCGACTTGTGTCACAGCGTTACGTATATTACCATGCAGCCCCCGCTTCCGGCTGCCACGTGGGAAGATGAGGTTTATAAAATGATCAATACGTACGGGGCCCTTATCCCGGAGGATGAGATAAAGAAAGTTATTACATACCTTCAAGCGCATTATACCCCAGAAACCCGTAACCAATAAAGTCCAGGGGTATCTTTTCAAACCAGTCAGATTTACATTGACTGCATGACTTTATCCTACCGGAAAGTTGAGTCAGACATTGGGAACGTGCTGCGCCTCGTGTTCCGGTAATGCTTAACAATTTTAATTAAGTGGTTTTTTTAATAGTATCCATTAGTGCATTGGATATTATTTCATATCATAACTAGCCGCTCACGCAGGGCATGAAAAATGTTTTTAGCCTAACGCCTGAATTTGGCGGTGCGTCCGCAGTATACCTTTGTTAGCTGATAGTGCTTCCTATTTGAGTATTTCGCTGATCGATATGCCAATCGCATCAGCCACACCTTTGCCATAGGCAGGATCGGCCTTCAGACAGTGTCCTATATGGCGAATTTTGATTTCCTTTGGTGTGTCTGCCAAGGCGCGTGCAGTGTTACTGAAGAGAGCTTCTTGCTGCTCGGAACTCATGAGACGGAACAGCATGCCGGGCTGGCTGAAGTAGTCCTCATCCGCCCGGTGATTCCAGTGGTCGGCTGATCCCTCCAGGCCGAAGGGAGGTTCGGCGAATTCCTGCTGTTGCTTCCACTCGCCGTAACTGTTGGGCTCGTAACCGAGAGTGCCACCATGGTTGCCGTCAACCCGCATAGCTCCATCTCGGTGATAGCTATGGAAAGGACAACGTGAGGCATTCACAGGGATCAAATGGTGGTTCACACCGAGACGGTAGCGCTGGGCGTCGCCGTAAGAGAAAAGACGTCCCTGCAGCATCTTGTCCGGCGAGAAGCCGATGCCGGGCGCCACATTCGCCGGGTTGAAGGCCGACTGCTCCACTTCGGCGAAGTAGTTTTCAGGGTTGCGGTTCAGTTCCATTATTCCCACTTCGATGAGGGGGAAGTCCTTGTGGAACCATACCTTTGTGAGGTCAAAAGGGTTGTAAGGGCAGGTAGCTGCTTCCTTTTCCGTCATTGTCTGAATGAAAAGCTTCCACCGGGGAAAATCCCGCCTCTCAATGCTTTCGTAAAGGTCGCGCTGGTGGCTATCCCGGTCCTTCCCGATGAGTGCCCCGGCCTGCTCGTCTGTCAGGTTCTTAATGCCCTGCTGGCAGACCAGATGGAACTTAACCCAGTGCCGATCACCCCTGGCGTTGATGAGGCTGAATGTGTGGCTGCCGAATCCGTGCATGTGACGGTAGGTGGCGGGTATACCACGGTCACTCATGACAATGGTGATCTGGTGTAGTGCCTCGGGAAGCGAAGTCCAGAAGTCCCAATTGTTGTGGGCGCTGCGCAGATTTGTGCGGGGATCGCGCTTTACGGCGTGGTTGAGGTCGGGAAACTTCAGGGGATCCCGCAGAAAAAAGACGGGTGTGTTGTTCCCTACGAGGTCCCAGTTACCCTCCTCCGTGTAGAACTTGACGGCAAAGCCCCGGATGTCTCGCTCTGCATCAGCAGAGCCACGCTCACCTGCCACCGTTGAAAAACGGGTGAAAAGATCGGTCCTTTTCCCGATTTGTGAGAAAATCTTTGCTTTTGTATAACGGCTGATGTCGTGGGTGACAGTAAAGGTGCCGTATGCGCCAGAACCCTTGGCGTGCATTCTCCGCTCGGGGATGACTTCTCGATCGAAGTGTGCGAGCTTTTCCAGGAACCAGACGTCCTGCAGCAGCATCGGACCACGTGGTCCAGCGGTCATTACATTCTGATTGTCCGGAACAGGGGCTCCAGCGTTGGTGGTCAGTTTCTTCTTCTCGTCTTTCATGGTTGTTCTCCTTTTGGGTTTTGAGATTTGGACAAGCTAACAAATTATGATACTGTTTCTCCCTTGTCGCCAAGCATAATTCTAAATGATTGTAAATGTCAATGAGAAAAAAGGGAACTTGGCATTTATTATTCTGCTTCCTGTTGTTTACTGGATAAGCCGTGATCAACGTGCCAGTGACAATTGGGCGCTTATTTTTACCCAGGAGTTAGCCCTTCAGCAGAAAGTTGCTATGGTTGTGGTATTTTGCCTTGTACCACGGTTTCTTGATGCAGGGAAAAGTCATTATCACTTTATGCTCAGGGGATTACAGGAGACGGAAAAAGCCTTACAGAAAAGGAATATCCCCTTCTTTCTCCTTACAGGTTCTCCTGACCGTGAAATACCACGGTTTATCAAAAAATACAGGGTTGGTACTCTTGTGACGGACTTTAATCCCCTCAGAATAAAGCAAGGGTGGAACGATGCTGTAGCGGGAAACATTGACATTCCTTTCTACGAGGTTGATGCGCATAATATCGTGCCTTGCCGGATAGCATCACTGAAACAGGAATATGGAGCATATACATTGCGCCCGAAGATACATCGCCTCTTACCAGAATTTTTGGATAAATACCCACCGGTGAGGAAACATCCTGTACTCTGGGATGGTCAGGTGGATACAGTAGACTGGGATACGTGTGTGAAGTCTGTTAAGGCGACAGATACAGGTCAACTTTTTTCATGGATTGAACCAGGGGAAAAAGCCGCTAATAAGGCACTTGCAAAATTCCTGCAGAATCAATTACAGTATTACGACACACAAAGGAATGACCCTGCAAGGGATGCCCAGTCTCATCTGTCGCCTTATCTTCATTTTGGCCAGATTTCAGCGCAAAGGGTAGTGCTTGAAATTTTAAAGATGACTGACAAGGGCAGATCCGGTAATGCGTTTCTCGAGGAACTTATCGTAAGGCGTGAGCTGTCGTATAATTTTTGCTTTTATAATCCGCAGTATGACAATTTTCAGGGTTTCCCTGCCTGGGCAAAGGAAACCCTGAACAAACACAGGCATGATGAGAGACAATATACGTATTCGCCGGAGCAGTTTGAAAATGCAGGAACCCATGATGAACTATGGAATGCTGCTCAGTCAGAGATGGTCAAAAGAGGAAAGATGCATGGGTACATGAGGATGTACTGGGCAAAAAAAATATTGGAAAATATTTCAGAATGGCATATCACATAACACTGCTATACATGGTTTCGCAGCATAAGTTCCATCGGGTGGGGATTGAGATAGTGCTGTCTTTGTAAATAAGCGATGTTGTATTTTCTGACGTAATGTTTTATCAGGGTAATGGGAACAATTAGTGGAATAAAAGACATGCGATAATTTTCAATAATTTCAAGTAATTCCTGCTTTTCATCAGCCGATATAAGTTTTTTAAAGTATCCTGAAATATGTAACAGGACATTTGCGTTTTTCTTTGGAGTTGCAAGGAGTCTCATTCCTTCCGTGAAACCCTGAATATATGCAGAAAACAGGTCTTCCTGCTTTACCCTTTTTGCACTTGCCACGAGTTGACCCAGGGATGAGTAATGCCTGGGACTATGAGCCAGCATCAGAAGTTTGTGGTTGGTATGAAACTCTACCAGGTCGTTAATGCTCTTCGATTTCTGAATCTTCTGCCATCGTTGAAAAACAAAAACGTTCTCAATAAAATTTTCCCTTAACTGGGGGTTGTGGAGACGTCCGTCATCAATTACCGGGATGAGTGGAAAGTGTTTCATGAAAGCGCCGCCAAAGATGCCAGCGCCGCGTTGACTGGGTATACCAGACGGAGTATACATCTTGACACCGACAATGCCAGAACTTGGGGATTTGCTCTTAAAGATGAAACCGCAGAGATTTTCCTGTTCTAATTCCCCGAGTTTTTTCTCTGCCCATTGTAGCATCTTTTCCGTATGGTCAATACCGGTCTTGATGGTTATGAGTCGCGGAGATTCAGGTCTTCCTACCAGGCGTAGAGGTTCCCGTGGTACGGGAAGCCCGTATTCACATTCAGGGCAAACAGGCACCCATTCGAAATACTGCCCAAGGGTATCCGTTATAAAGCGGTCGAGTTTATGTCTGCCATCATAACGCACCTTTTCCCCAAGCAAACAGGAGCTGATGCCCATTTTGATTTTTTCGTGCATGGTTTCAGTACCCGGTAGTTCCTTTCAGTTCCTTTTCTTCTTCAATTGCAATTTTTGCGGCTTCGAGAAAAGCTGTTTTTCTGATAGTGATATATTGATCGATGCTGTTTTCATGACAAATAACCTCATCTTTAAGTTGCTTTGGGCCAGCATTTTGCCCTTACAACTTTCTCTCTGTGCTTGCTATCGTGTTTTTGAGACCAGCATCTCTTTTATCTTCATGAGCCTGCTTATATTGGAACGTTCCATTTCGTCCAATTTTGATTTGATAAATTTTATGGAATCCTGTAGTTGCGGAATAAGCACGTGTTCCAGGGCATTTACCCTCCTGCGGGTCTTTTCTATCTCCTTAGCTAACAGACGCATAGACTGCTCTAATTCAGCGACCCGAATTATATGAGGAAGAAATTCCTTAAGTTGTGTAATTGCATCATCGAGTTCTGTGGGCGTATCTATAAGACTATAGGAGTTATCTTCGGTTAAAGATACTTCAAATACAGGTACTTTAATATTCAATATGCTTTTCGCAAGAGTCTTGAGTTCTAATGTTCCCTTCGATTGCTCTAAGGCAGTGGATATGTTTTGAGAAGAAGAGGTAATCTGTGCAAGGAGAAACATTTTCATATGGTTGGGCAAATCGGTATCCACCTTTTGACGTGCTTCTTTATACGCTTTTACCAGGATCAAAAATTCCTTCATCAGGCCTTCATTTTTATCTTTCAGGAGTTTGTGCCCCCGTACGGCCATTAAAAGCCTTCGACGCAATTTAAAAAACTCCATCTTGGTGGCATTAATTTGTAATTTCATTGTACTTTTATTTGTTGTGGTTTACCACGGAACCTCACGGAATTACACTGGTAGCCGCAACCTTTAGGTTGCGCCATTCACGCTTTACACGAGGACCAGGTTACGCAGGCTGAAGCCTGTGGCTACCAATTTATCTATTTTTTCTGTGTCAATCCGTATTTTTCTGTAATAAATTATCCCAGGGTTTGTAATATCCTTCAATATATTCTTGTTTAATCCTTTTTAATTCTGTTTTAGGCAAAAATCCTAAAATCTTCCACCCAAGGTTCAGTGTTTCTTCGATTGTTCTATCCTCTTCCGCGCCCTGTTGAAGGAATATCTTTTCAAAGAGTTCTGAAAATTTTATATATTGCACATCCAGAGGGGTCAGTGCTGATTCGCCCAATACAATGGCCAGTTCCTTGACATTCTTTCCCCTGGCGTGGGCAGCATAGAGTTGATTTACCACATCAAAGTGGTCTTCCCGTGTCTTGTCCTTACCGATGCCCTTATCTTTGAGTCGGGAAAGGGAGGGCAAGACGTCAATGGGAGGATAGATGCCTTGTGAATGAAGTAAACGGCTGAGGATGATCTGTCCTTCTGTGATATAGCCTGTGAGGTCAGGGATAGGATGTGTCTTGTCATCTTCCGGCATGGTCAGGATGGGTATCTGGGTAATAGAACCTTTTTTACCTTTTATCCGTCCTGCGCGTTCATAGAGGGTGGCAAGATCGGTATATAAATAACCCGGATACCCACGGCGTCCTGGCATCTCTTTTCGTGCTGCAGAGATTTCACGAAGGGTATCACAATAGTTTGTCATATCCGTGAGTATGACCAAAATGTGCGCGTCCTGTTCGTATGCAAGATATTCGGCTACGGTCAGCGCCATACGTGGTACGGCAATACGCTCTATGGTAGGGTCATCAGCCAGATTAATGAAGAGTACTGCCCGTTCGATGGCGCCTGTCCGTTTAAAATCCGTTATAAAATAATCAGACTCCTCAAAGGTTACTCCCATGGCTGCGAAGACCACGGCAAATTTTTCCTCGGCTTGAAGCACCCTGGCCTGACGTGCTATCTGAGCGGCAATCTTTGCATGGGGAAGCCCTGCACCTGAAAAAATAGGTAGTTTCTGGCCGCGTACGAGGGAATTCATACTGTCAAGAGAGGAAATGCCCGTTTGAATAAATTCTTTTGGATAATCTCTGGCGCAAGGATTGATTGGATTGCCGTTGATATTTAAAAATTTAGTCGGAATAATAGGGGGGCCTTCGTCAATCGTTTCGCCAGCGCCGTTGAAGATCCTTCCCATAATATCGGGAGATACACCAATCTCCATCCCTTTACCCAGGAATTTTACCTTAACATTACCCCTGGCGATTCCCTGTGTCCCCTCAAATACCTGAATAAGGGCATTTCGGTCTGCAATTTCCAAAACCCTGCCACGACGCATCTCACCACTGGTTAATTTTATTTCGGCAAGTTCGCCATAAGAAACCCCTTCTACCTCCTGTAACAGAATGAGTGGGCCAATGATATCCCGAATATTCAGATATTCTTTAAACAATTCTCTGCCTCGAAATTGTTGTAAACTACTACGTTTCCCTCTTTAGAATTTAAGTTAAACTAACCTGAAATTGGAAACTACAAATGTACTTAATGAAATCAAAAAGCAAATATAAAAAATTAAAATACATATCAAAATGTAAAAACTACCTCTTGCCCTTCAAAGTCAGTATACTGGATGCTAATATGTTGGCGATTTCAGTCGTTTCTTTCAATAGGTTATTAGCCATAGTTTTATCAGCTTTACCTGAGTCCCTTAACAGTCCTAACCAAAATTTGGTTTCATTAGCAGATTTTAAAGCATAATTAAAGAAATTTGTGTAGTCCTTCTTGGAACTGGCTGCATTGGCCTCAGCCACATTAGCTCCAATACTGATAGCACTCCGAAGTAGTTGCTTGCCAATGGTTTCACTGGTCTTTTCTTTTAGCAACTCGTCAATGAACTTAATTATTTCAAGTGCGAATCTATAAATTCGTCTCTTGAACTCATCTTTGAATTTTGATTTGTCATTTTGCATTTTGATTTTTAAATTTTTATTTAAGAACTAGGCCTTTTTTACTAACAGACCATGTTTATTATGGACTATTTACTTCCTGACAAGCCCTTTAACTCCTTTATCATTTTTACTTCCAGCTGATCAAACTCACCCAGATTTTCCTCAGAAATAAAACGCATTTGTGCAATATCTGATAAGGCTGATACGGAGATTATCGCAGAAAGCTCAACTTGCGATTTCAACAATTCATTTGCCGTGTCATAAAATTTGAGGATTATGGCTAACATAAGGAATTGTTTTTTCAGGGGGCTATACGTATCGCGGAGGTCATAGGCATTCTGATACAGAAAATCTTCGCGGATCATTCGGGCGACTTCCATGAGAAGCCGATCCCTTGAGGAAAGAGATTCTACACCTACTAACCGTACTAATTCCTCAAGTTCAGCCTCTCTTTGCAATAGTTCCATTGCCTTCATTCGATATGCCTTCCAGTCCTTATGGACATGAATAGTAGAAAACTCATCCACGACATCCTGGTAAAGGGAATAGCTGGTCAACCAATTAATCGCCGGGAATTGTCTTTGAGAAGCCAGCCTGTCATCGAGTCCCCAGAAGGCCTTGACAACCCGCAAGGTGCTTTGGGTTACCGGTTCAGACAAATCCCCCCCGGGGGGTGAGACAGCCCCAACCACACTTAAACTTCCCTGCCTTCCATCCGAACCAAGACAGACCACATTTCCCGCCCGCTCATAAAAACTGGCAAGTCTGGAACCCAGGTATGTCGGAAAACCTTCTTCGCCAGGCATCTCTTCAAGTCGGCCGGACATCTCACGCATGGCCTCGCCCCAACGGGAGGTGGAATCGGCCATGAGGGCAACGCTGTACCCCATATCCCGGTAATACTCGGCAATAGTAATTCCCGTAAATATGGACGCCTCCCGTGCCGCTACAGGCATATTGGAAGTATTGGCAATCAATACCGTTCGTTCCATGAGGGGTTCGCCCGTTTTCGGGTCCTTTAAGATGGGGAAATCGATCAACACCTCTGTCATTTCATTCCCGCGTTCACCACACCCCACATAAACAATTATATCTGCATCTGCCCAGCGGGCAAGCTGATGCTGGATTACCGTCTTGCCACTTCCAAAAGGACCAGGTATGCAGGCAACGCCACCCTTTGTAACAGGGAAAAACATATCGATAACCCGTTGGCCTGTAACCAGGGGAACTGTGGTATGTTGTTTTTTCTTTACTTCCCGCGGTTGTCTTACCGGCCACTTCTGGAGCATGCTCAACTCTTTTGTACCAGTGGCAGTCTCAACCTTTGCAATGATATCCTCTATCGTCCCCTCTTTTTCTTCGATCGTGGATAGCTTGCCTTTGATATCCCTTGGTACCATAATCTTATGCTGTACAAGTTTTGTTTCCTGAACATAACCAATTATATCACCAGCAATAATTTCGTCACCTACACGTTTTAAAGGATAAAAATGCCATCTCTTTGTTCTATCCAGCGGTGGTTGTTCAATACCTCTTACAATATAATCACCGTATAAACGATTCAGGGCATCCAGTGGTCTCTGTACACCATCATAAATTCCGCCGATAAGTCCTGGTCCCAGTTCTACACTAAAGGCGCCAAAGGTGGGATAGACGGGTTCTCCCGGACCTACGCCCTCTGTCTCTTCATAGACCTGTATGGAGTACTCTTCACCCCGTATCTCTACCACCTCACCAAAGAGTTTGTAATTTCCCACACGAACCATGTCGTATATGCGTGTTCCACCTAATCCCCTGGCTACGACAAGGGGACCAGAAACCCTGATGATTGTTCCGTTATTGCCCATTCTATTAATTTAAATCTTAAATCAGACACGGACAAACAAGTTTGTCCGTGCCACCCCATTTATTTTGTAATTTAATATTCAGCCTGTTTTGCCGCTCAACAGGTCATACCCTCTCTTATTCGCAAACCCCAGCTTGAAAATCCTATCTGCCAGGGCGTTTTTCGTCAGTTTTTTATTCGCTGTTATGTTCATCTTCGTTGATAACCCAATAAGGACATCCTTCTTGTGTTTTGTGAGTTCTTCAAGGATCTTCTCAGTGGGTAGCCTTTCTAACTGTTTTTGCAGAGTATCAACATCAACGATACTGCTTTTGGTTTTTCTGGGTTTAACTTTTTTTGGAAGGAGCATTTCGGCAAGGAGGGGTTTGTCTTTCAGGGTATCAAAAAATGATACCAGGGTTTGAATGGCATTGGATACCTGACGAGTCTCAGATTCATCGGGAAAACGCCCAATGCTTTCCCGCAATAACTCAAGTTCTTGTTTTATCTCCGGGATAATTTGCGCCATCCTTTGTCTCTCATCCTCCCCCGGGAGCAATGGCAGGTATTCTTTTATTTTTGTTAAAGTATCTATCAGATCGAGTTTTTTTGTCCTTTTTACCATGTTAATTACCACCGACTTTCTCTAAGAATTCCTTTGTTACCTCTTTATATTGTTCTGCCACACGCATTGTATTTTCATCATCCATCAAAAAAACAGGAACTGCAAGTGCGGAAGCCTCGGTATAGCCAGTACCCCATGAAATAGAATTTGCAAAACATATATTATTATAGTCCTTTCGGAGCTCATTCATTTTATCTTTATGGGTATTGACAATACTCTGGCCTACAGTGCGCACCATGGTAAATAGTATCCCTTTATGTGCAATGTCTTGTGTTCTCGTCTCTGTCAAACGACATTTGTGATTCATCTTATTATGTAATTCCCTGATTTTCTTGATGAGTATATTTATCCCTATGGTTGACATATGGTCTGGTATGGTTGTTATGACATAAGTATCACTTGCGGCAAGTGCATTTTGTGTCACCAGATAGAGGTTTGGAGGACAATCAATGAGGATATAATCATAATTGTCTTTTATCTTATGAATGGCATTTTTCAGGATATGGCGCTGTTCTATGGAAAAGAGGGCATCCCGTATATCATCGGAAGTATCAATGCCGAATAATTCTTTTATACTCTTGATTGTTCGCCTGAGGATTTGGAGTTGTTCTTGATAAAAGCCCGACTCTATCTTCCGCCAAGTCTTTGACGCCAATTCAATATCAACGCTCAACAAATCAACGTCCGACGGAATCAGGTCAAGATTCTTCACTACATCCTTTGTGACCTTGCCCTTTGTAAACAATTCGATAGGAGATTTCCATATAATATTTTCAATTTGGTAAGTATCAAAACTATCCTTTAAATACGATTCAAAGAGCTTAGCAATCGTGCCGTTATCTTTTTTGAATGCTTCCCATCGTTCGGGTACAACGCAGAGAAAGGTCAGGTTGGTTTGCGGATCCACATCGACAAGCAATACCTTCTTATTGTGAAACAGGGCCAGGGCACATCCGATATGATAGGTGGTAGTTGTTTTCCCAACACCACCTTTGTAGTTGATGAATGAAATGACTTTTCCCATGTTATTGATTTGTTTATGTTGTTAGTAAGGTTTTATGAAAATTCTCAATACATATGTTACTAGGCGCCCTTCAGAGTCGTGTTTTTACTGTAGGGCAAAGCTTCAGCTTTGCAAAAAGCTAAATAATTGTGACAAATATCTTACAATTGCATAATATCAAACGCAAATGAACCAAGAAATTTATATTCTTTAAAATCGTTAACTAAACCTTTTCTTACAGGGTTAGCAAAAATATAATATGCAATGCCTTTCGTGTCTTCTTCTTTTCCCAAAATATGTTCATAATAATTAATTTGCCAGAGAGACGAGACGGTCTTTTTCTTATAATAAAAACCTGATTGTTGCTTATACGATGAAATAAATCGTCTCATGTCAGAGTCATCACGTTCCCCTTGTATTAAAAGATGAAGATGGTCAGGCATGAAGCAGTATGCCCAAATTTTGAAACTAAACGATTTTGATCGTTCCCTTAAAAGTTCAATAAGCCAGGTTACTAAAGAATCGTTTGTAAATAAGGGCTTTTTATTGAATGTGCATATGGTTACAAAATATCGATAACAATCTTTATAATCAAAATCTTTTAACCGTATGCGTTTTTTGTAATTGTTTGACATATCTCGAAAAGGCAAACCTCTGCAAGGCTAAAGCCTTGCCCTACACCTTATTTGCTCAATTTCCCTTAATATCCTAACTTTAATTTCTGATCTAATGAAGCTTATGGTACAATATTAACATTTCCCATACATTCAAGGGTATCTTCAATATAGAGTCTGTGATGCCTTACTTTTCTATCCATTCTGCCTCTTTCAAAATATAGGGTTTTATCTTTTCCTTTAATGCATCTCTACAAACCAAATCGATTTTTTTGTGAAATATGTTTTCTAATTCTGAAAGGAGTCCCATATAATTTCGGAAAGTAGGCTCTTCGAATTCGACTAATAAATCAATATCGCTCTTTTTAACCTGTTTACCACGCACATAAGACCCAAAAAGCGCTATGGATTTAACCTTGTATTTTTTTAGAACAGGATAATTTTTCGCTAAAATATCTTTAATCATTTCCTTTGTATAGGTATTTTTTATTTTCATGTCACCGCCCTCTTAGTTCGTCTCGTAATCATTTTTCTCTATACTTGCTTTTAATCTCCCCTGCAAACTGAGGATATGCCTTTCAGAAAATTTTAATTTGATGGTGTCATCGCAATTTGAGCTTAATAATCGCATCGATAGATGCATCATCTAGCATCTCATCTTCTGCGCCTATTGCAACGATATTTGAGGTATCACCAATTCCTTTATCCAACCTTCTACCCAATTTCTGGTTTCATCATCCATGGCTGTAATTATTAACTTTACGATTTCGTCCAATAATGCGTATGCCGATAAAGGACTGTCTAAAGTGGTTGCAGAAACAATCTCCTGTATATCAGGTTAAAGAAAAGGTCTCATACTTTCATCAATATATTCTGGACTTAGCTTAGGTTCTGACGAGGTTCTCTTTTGTATTTAGAAGCAAATTTTTCTAAGTTCATAACTTCTCCTTTGTAAGTTATGGGATAATATCCATATTTAATTAAGTGGCTATTTCTTTTCCAAAATATTCATTCCCACCGCCCGTCCAATCTCTTTGTTGAGTTCCATCGTACCAGTGTGCCTGCTTCCTTGCCGTGCAGGAAGAATAGTGATCGCCTTGGCAGTTTTGGTCCTTAACTCGATAATTGTATCAAGACATTGTTCTGCCATATCCTCAGTGATCAGGATAATTCCTACTGAAGAATCCTGGGCAATT
Source organism: Candidatus Brocadia sinica JPN1 (assembly GCF_000949635.1). Taxonomy (NCBI): domain Bacteria; kingdom Pseudomonadati; phylum Planctomycetota; class Candidatus Brocadiia; order Candidatus Brocadiales; family Candidatus Brocadiaceae; genus Candidatus Brocadia; species Candidatus Brocadia sinica. Next base: position 3,598,089 of record NZ_BAFN01000001.1, on the reverse strand, counting down.
TTCCGTAGAATATTAACGGTCTCAAATATTGTTTTCACAGGTTTAATCTCAACTCCTATGCTTTGATAGGGTAGGATATCGTCCTTTTCACCAATGATAACAATTTTATGCATACGTTTTTCGTAAGCGTTCTCGTAAAAAATTGCTCTCTATCCTGTGCACCTTTCCGCCCAACACTAATTTTAAGTTGAATACCTCAACAGTAAGGCCGCATAGGTATCCAAAAACCCTTTCCGTCCCAAAGGGGATGAACTTCACGGGTTGCATTATATCTAATAAATAATTGTCAGTTACTACTTCGTATTGAAAAGAAATATTTGGAAATAAATTCAATGAAAGCACTTGTATAAAATATTGGTCTAGCAGGGGTGTATTGCAATAAGCTCCTATAAAGGCTTCTCGCAGTGTCTTTTCTGATATCCATGCAGTGTTTTTCATAAGTCTGTAAAAAACATGTTCTTTATCAAATCCTTCCAAAAAGTATTGTTCCAGAAGTTTCATATCAAGCTTTAATACCATTACACGCCGTATCACCTTAAGACCCTTCACGCATTGGTATATCATCAGGTATCGCTGGATAATCTCAACATTGATTTTGTTAGAAAAATTTTCGATGTATCTCAAATAAGCGCCGTCGCATATTAAGTCGATTATAAAAGGTAATGATTCTTTTTTTAAGTTATTCACGGCAGTTTTAAAAAAAGAGATTGATTCTTTGAATACTTTCGGCAAAGAAGTTGCTTTCCCATGCCATTCATTGTTCCATGTATCCTTGCTCATGGTCCCTTTAAGAAATGTATTTTTGTTTATACCTAAGGTTTTGGACGTTATGAATTTCTTCAAGTTGAGGATGTCGTTCCTTATCAGGAAAAAGTCGCAAATGGCACTGTGGGGTGACAAAGACCGTATTTCATATAACTTATCATGGTAATAGTCATCAAGCAGCGTTTCGAATTCGTACAAATGCTTTGAATCTGTAAAATAGGCCTTTAAAGGCGTGTTATTTAAGTTTGTTAATACATCATTTAAATTATTGCTGGATAGTAATTTCTCAAAGAAGTTCATACTGAGTAAAGAGCACTCCAGGATATTGACCCGTCCGGATAAATAACACCATTCATGATGATATGTACCGTTTGGCATATAGCTCTTCATTTTACAATTCAACATAAGACAATTTCAGCATGTCGCTTAGCTTGGGTGCCAATGTGGTACGAAGGTTTTTGGCAAGGGTATCTAAGGTACAATCAATTTCATAATAAGTAGTCTTTAAGACAAAACCGCCCCTTATATCAATAGCAGTTGTATTCCGGCAGATCCTTGTCTTTCTATTCTTATTAATAGTATCGATAAAGGCGTCGGTTATTCGTTTCAAATCCTTTGCATTAACGAACAACTCTCCTTCCAGATGGTCGGGTATGTTTGCCATCCATTTCCCTATCAATGCTAAATAGTCTTTATCAGGAAGTGATTGTATATGTTCTGTTGCGCGTGTCAGGACGTCGTCAAGCACACGATTTTTAATTTCCAGCAGTTTCATTTTGTAAGACCTTTTTAATGAAACGATGGTTCCTTTGACATCCTTGTTGAGACGTCCCTCTTCGGTGCGCAACATTTCCTGGTGTTGTTTTTCCAGGGAGAGTTTGGTTATTTCAACCTGGGCGCGAAATTGTGCTTCAGCCGTTTTGATAATTTGTTCGGCCTCTTTTTGTGCATTCTCTATAATGTAATTTTTGATTCGTCCGAGGGACATAAATAAAAATTTGTAATTGTAGGGACGTGGTTACCTCGCCTCTATCATGTATTTTTATATCAGGTTATATTTCAAAAACAGATAAAATTTATATTGGTGTAGTGAAGGAAAATCCCCCTTCCTTGGTCAGCCAGGTGATCAATAAAATAGAAATCAATAAGGCAATAACGGCGTACGTTTCAACAAGCGCAGGGATCAGGATGGCGCGGCCCCCTTCTTCCGGTTGTTTTCCTGTAAGATTGATAGCTCCAGTTGCAGCCTTAGCTTGAATAAGTGCGGTGATATATTCTACAATGCTTGTGGCTATAGCGATGAGGAGGATCGCAACCCCAATGGCAGGAGGGATATTCAAATTTCCTACAATAATTCCGGTACGCAGGGCAATCATAATGGCACAGATAAATCCGTAAAAACCCTGGGTGCCAGGCAGTGCCATGAGTACAAGCAGTTTTCCAAATAATTCTGGCTTTTCCGATAAAATACCTGCAGCTTGAGATGAAGCAATCAAAATGCCTTTTGCAGAACCCAGACAACTTACGGTGACTACAATAATGGCGCCAATAATAACCCAGCCAAAACCAGTTTGTACAAAATACAACTTTAGTAATTCTGTCATGATACACTCCTGTGATATTCATTCCGAATCGTTTTCTATAATATGTATCCGTTGGTTACCCAAACCGTAAGGCTGAAACTTTGGGGCGCCTCCTTCATAAAATCGTCCAAAAAATTCAAGGAAGATTAACCGTGCAGGATGAATAAAGGCGCCGAGAATACTCATGGCAAAGTTAAACATATGCCCAAAAATCAAGGTGATTATAAAGAATACAACACCAATAAAAGTGCCTGTTTTGAACAATGTCGCTACAATATTAAATGCCATACCAACAATCGTTGTTGTAAGACTGATGGCCAGAATGCGCGTATAGGAAAGGATATCCCCAATAAAACTCGTACACCCATAGGTGCCCACAATGCCGTATAAACTAACAATCCCCGTGAAAATTTTACCGATCAAACTCTTTTCGTTACGTCCCTGTGTTGAGATCAATCCAACCGCGCCAATGATGGCCATGTATTTCCCAATACTGATGATGTTACCAGGTATTTTTAGAAAAATGGTTGATATCAGGATCAGAAATCCTGGCAGCATAATAAGCCATAATAATCCGTCACAGATTGCATTCAGGATATTCTTTTTTCTCAATTCTCCATACATCCTGAGTGTGATGCCGTAAAATTGGTTCAATACACCCAGCCCTATGGCAAACAAGAGTGCAAGAACAGGTTTTGAGAGAGGGTCTAATAGTGTCAGCCTTTCTTTTATTTTTAGTAAAGGGTTATTCTCGCCTAGATACATTGGATTATAGAGATCTCCAGCCCAACCACCGGTAATGGCACCAAAAATCATCGTGCTAATACCAGCATAAAGGAAGAGTTTCAAGAAGTTGGAAAATGCTTCAGATGATTTATATTTCCTGGCCATCCATGCGGAAAAAGCCGTTAAAAACACTCCGTAAAATACATCGCCAAAACAGAGCCCAAAGAAGATGAGAAAGGATATCATCACAAAGGGCGTTGGGTCAAAAGTAAAATAATTGGGTAATCCAAACATGTTTATCAATAATTGGGCAGGTTTGAAGAATCTATTTAACGTAATGGAGACGGGTACTTTATCGATCGCTGAAGGTTCTTCATAAACAACCGATGCCTGTGGAAATTTGCCGTGGAGTAACATGTCGAGTTTAAGCGTATCTGTTATTTTGACGTATCCAATTAACACAAAGACCCTTTTTGATATGACACACCTATGCTGTGTATGGATCTTATTTCTTTCGTTTTCCCAGTATCCCAGGAGTATCTCCAGAGAACGCCATTCCCCGGATAGCTCAAGGATACGACAGCGAATTTGCTCTCGCTCTTGAATCACATGAGACATTTCCAGTGCTAATTCATCACTACGGTCTTTTATATTACCCGATAGGATTGGAAAGGGTATCTCCTTAAAACCGAATTTTGCAAGAATCCTGAGCGCGTCATCTTTATCGTTATTTAAGTATGCAAGAAGGATTTTCAATTTTTTTTTAGTCTTTGAAACAATCTGCCACGTGAGAAATTCACTGGCTGCTGCATCTCTTAAAAACCGGTTCCATCGAGCCTCAGATGCCTGACAGTAAAAGAAGGAGACGTTCTTAATGCTTCTGAGTTGAGTAAATTCAAATGACAAGGGTAAAAAATCTGTGAGTATGTCCAATTCTTCCTTTAATTGTTTCTGTCTTTTTTGAAGGCTTAAGTATGTTTCGTATCGGCTCCGGCATTCCTCAAAGAGAGAATTAATATTTATACGAGAAAGTGTTTGAGCCAATTCCTTACGGGTAATTTGCAATGGAATGGGAAAGATACCTTCAACAAAGCTTTTCTTTTTTGGGGCGAATGTTTTAAGAGTGGAAAAGATGGTATTAAGTTTCTGAATATTCTTCTCTATATCATTAAAAGTGGTGGGAAATCTTTGAAAGGATGGAATAATCGAATTGTGGAGTTGGGTAAAAGTGTCTGTAATATGAACGATATTCCAGTAATAGAGTTGATTGAGAAACTGATGCGCATCCTTTTCGGGGAGTAGAATGGTCACTTTATTAACCTTTTCAATAGCCATACTAACTCTCGTAAATGTGTTTTACTATCCAATCAACAGCATCTTCCATGATTTGATTGTTCATATGGAAAAGTTTCTCTTTATACAATTCAAATTCATTTCTCAGACGTTCTTCTTCTGATTTTTGTAAATCGAGGGTCTTTGATTTTAATATCTCTAGCTTTTGACGGTATTCATTTTCAAGGGTTGCTTTCATACATCCAATCTCATGGTGAATATCGGCAATAATCTTCTCTGCTTTTTGTTTGGCATCCCTCACAATAGTGTTCGCTTCTGACTCGATTTCCAGTATTTCTGCGATAAGATGGTTGCTCATAGAGAATTTGTTCTAAAAACTTGATGAGCCTTTAGCTCAGAAGAGTTGCAGAAAGGCAATGTGTTGCAAGTTGGGTATGATCGTCTCCTTACAATGGTTGTTGCCAGATAGTTTCCTGTCATTCCTGAAACGTTAATTGCTATTCATGTTACGTTGAAATGTGCATCGTTTCAAGAAAAAAGCCAATTATTTATAAACAGGAATGCGTAGTTTAAAACGTTTGCTATTCGTAGAATTGATTTTTAAAATGTGTTATAAGTTTTCAATACTTCATTAAGGAGTCGTCATATATGAAAAATATATCTTTGCAGGAATTAGTGGCATTAATATTGAGATACCTCGACATAGAAAAATTGACAAAGGAAAATCCCGCAGCTACCAAAGAAGTAATCGATGAACTTTTTCACGAAATCTTGGAAACGAAGAAAGGGAAGAAACGGGTTGATATTTGCCTGCCACATGACGATATGCCTCAATACAGACAGGAAGGTTTTCGTGAACTTATCATCCATACCGATGGAGCATCAAGGGGAAATCCGGGTAAGGCAGGTATTGGTGTAGCCATATTCGATAAGGATTATTGTCTTGTTGAGGATGTATGCAGATTTATCGGAGAATCTACAAATAATGTTGCTGAATATCAGGCGATGATATTTGCAGCCCAAAAGGCAATTGCCTATGCTGCTAAAAAAGTCATCTTTAAGACTGACAGCGAACTCCTGGTTCGACAACTTAACGGTGAATATCGTGTAAAGAGCCCAAACATCCTGCCTCTCTATAATGAACTTATGAAACTCCTATGTAAAATACCCACGTGGAAGATTCAACATGTACGCAGGGAGGAAAATGTCATTGCCGATACGTTGGCCAACCGAGGCATTGATTTGTTGGCGTAGCACAGCGTTAAATAAATAATTGACTAATACTTTGGGAAATTCCATAAATCTTTGATTGCTAACAACATACAAATTGTGGTGTCTGGTCATGTCGTACTTTCTCTGAACCTTACACTTGCGCTGCCAAAGGTAAAACAGCCTTTTCACTCATGCCTAAAACATGATCTGTTAGTGCCTGTACCGCTCTTTTCTTGCTGCCTAGTCCGATGTGGGAATATCTTAAGGTCATGTCGACTTGCTATGTCCTAGCATGTTTTGCGTCACGTAGCGCCTGTCCCGATGTCGCCCTGTAAGCTTGCAAATGAATGTCTGAGGTTATGGAATGTGAAATTATCAATACCAAGTTCCTTAAACAACCCGCTAAAATATTCACTGTATCGAATCACTACAGCATTGGTTATTTCTTTGCTTTCAAACAGCCTTTCTTCTGTATGGCCTTCTTTGTATTTCGTTAATTCATCGGCCAGGTAGCTTGAAAGTGGGACAGTAACTTGTTTATTGGTCTTGCTCTGAACGAACATTATCAAGCCTCTGGCAAAGTCAATATCCGCCCATTTTAAGCGCAACACTTCACCAAGACGCATACCGGTAAAGAGACCTACCAATACCATGAAACGTCCTTTGCTTTCCAGTTTATTGAGAAGTAGGGCTATTTCTTCGGCGCTTAATACCCGGTCTCTGGATTGAGCAACCTTTAGTTTTTTAATGTCTTTGCATGGGTTTTTATCAAGAATACCTTCTTTGATTGCCTTGCCAAAGATGTGGTTTAAGGCAGATACGTCATCGTTAATTGTGCCGTCCTTAACCTGGTCTTTCTCTTTACGCTCAATCCTGAATTTTTCTATTACAAATGCCGTGATTTTATCAAGGTGATAACTTCCCAGGTATTCCACAAGAACACTTACAGCCCTTTTCCTGGCACCAAGGGTATTTTCTTTAGCACCTTTGTATAATTCAAGGTATGTCTTAGAATATTCCGCTAAGGTCGGAATGACCTTCTTCTTTGGTAGATTCAGTTTGCCACGTTCCCGGTCGCCAATAAACATAGCCAGCCGTTTTGCGCTCCGTCCAGCGCCTAAGTTAACTTCTGTGTCTGTCAGCTTATCCCAACCATCACCTCTGCGTCTTGCCTGACAATGTCTTTTCCGCTAAGGATGTCTTTGACCTCCATAAGTTTGCGCTCTGCATCCCACAACATTGTCTCAAAATCTCCTAGTGTTAGGTTTTTTAAAGGTGTTGCTTCACTCAAAATATGGAACACCTCTTTCAGAAAATTGACCCTCAAGCCAATCTCGTCTTGCTGGTTAATACTCAATACCTTATCTGCCATACAACCCTCTTTCAACGCAACAAAAAAGGACAACAAGCCGCGGGAGGTCAGGTCCCACAGCCCATTGCCCTTGTTGCCCGGTTTCCTAGGCACATATCAAATAGCGTCCTGACCACGCCGTTATTAATGGTCGTACGTACTACCGCACCTCTTGACCATTGTCAAGTACTTTTCACCTGTTGACGTGTTTTGGTAAAATTGGTATTATTCTATAAGACGTATGAATGAGAAACAAAAGCCAATCTTGCCAAATTCTTTTACGATATAGCCAAGATTGATTTTGCTGCCTTAGTGGTAGCTCAATTTGCAAATCCTGCTAATTTAAAATACTGGATATTGATTGTTGGGATAATAGCAACCATAATCCCGGTTCTCGTTGGTCTCGTTATTGATAAACAGGAGGCAGAAAAATGACAGGACTTGGAATTATTTACGCCATAGTGATTGTGTCTTGCCTTATTTTCCTTGCTTGGTTGAAATATAGCCAGAAGCACTCTAAGCATACGCATTAATGCCATTGCAACCCCGTCCAGATCATCCAGCATACCGCCCTGATTGCCTCAAAACCTATCAGCCAAATAAGGTAATCCGCATATGGAAATAATCTCATTAGTTTGCCTCCAAAAAGTTTGCTGTTCTTGCAGGTTCAAAGTTCGTGTACAATACCTCAACGGTTCTTGGCTTTGATTCACCGGTCGATTTATGACTTCCCTTGAACGATTGATACTCATATCGATACCAACCCTCATATAACCTGTCATACAGCTTGTTGGCATAGTGGGTCAGCATCACCTTGCCTTTTACCCTGCACAACAGTTCCGCAAGGATATGGTGGTCGCCCTGGCTAAAAGAATCGCCGTAATAGTCCTCCGCGTCCCAATAAGGCGGATCGCAATAAAACAGGGTAGCTTCTGAATCATACCGCTTGATACATTCCGCATAATCTAAAGACTCAATGCAAACGCTCCGTAATCTCTCTGCAATGTCTGTTAGACCTTCAATAGCATTCCTAAAACTCTGGACAGGATTACGACCAGTCACCGAAGGCGCTGCAAAACCGCCACGATTCTGATCCCCTGAAAAGCATGTTCGATTCAGATAAAACCATTGCGCTGATGCCTCTACGGGATCACTTGGGATATTCCCTTTCTTCCAGTTTGTTCTTATCTCTTGCCAAAGGGTTCGACTGTATGGCATATAGTTTAAAAGGTTAGTCAACATTTGGCATTTCCCAGAATTCTGAATAACCTTGAAGAAGTTTACCAAGTGGTTATTAATGTCGTTTATGACCTTTACCTGTGAAGGTTCTTTGGCAAACAACAAATGCCCAGCCCCGCAAAAGGGTTCCACATACGAAATATGTTCTGGTATTAACCCTGATAGCCAACTACGCAAAAAAACTTTCCACCAAAACGATTAATCGGCGGTTTTAATGTTCTGCAACCCATTACTCTACCCCCCTCCAATTGCCCTTCCTGTTAAACTCATCGACCTAAACCACTACCAGTCAACTCCGAAACGTTTTTTACCCCTGAAAACATATCATTTCTTTGGGGTTTTTTGGCAAATCTTGGGTTGCCAATACCCCTTTGTCTTGGATTGTGTCCAAACCGGTAAGGATGCAGATAACAAAGACGATCCTCAAATAGTAATTTCCCTGTGCAACTTTTAACCTCTTGCCGAGTTCCCACGCAATCAAGGCAATGCGCTTTGATCCTCTTTAAGAATGACAAAGATTTATCCTTTAACTTGCAAATCTCGCTCTCACACTTTGCGCCTTTTGCCATACCCATGCACCATTTGCATTCTAGCCCGGATTTCTCACCGATATGTTAGACAACCCTCGATATTTATGGTATAAGATGTTTGTAAAGAACAGATTATACATAGCAAGAGGAGGGTTGAAGGTGAAAACAGGGTGTAAAGATGCAATAGAGTATCAAGGGTTAAGCGGAAGGAAGGTAATATCGCAATTTAATGGAGGGCAAATAACAACCGACGCCGGAGGCCTGTTACTGAGAGAATTAGAACAGGCAAGAGGTTTCATGAAAGAGTTTTCAAAGTGTTTTACCGATTATCGGGATCAGGGCGCAATAGAGCATACAGTAGAAGAATTATTATCACAGAGGATATATGGGATAGCGTTAGGATATGAGGACTTGAATGATCATGATCAATTGAGGATAGACCCATTGTTGGCAGTTTTGTGCAAGAAGAAAGACCCGACAGGGCAGGATAGGCGAAGCAAGATTGTTTTGGATTTGGATGCGACGGATGATCCGATACACGGGAGCCAGGAAGGTCGTTTTTTCCATGGATATTACGGGGAGTATTGTTATTTACCCTTGTACATATTTTGCGATGACTATTTGTTATGTGCGAAATTAAGGACATCAGGGGTGGATGCAAGCGAAGGGGCAAAAGAGGAGATAGAGCGGGTCGTCAATCACGTTCGGAACCAGTGGCCTGAGGTGAAAATTGTGGTGCGGGGCGATTCGGGGTCTGCGAGGGAAGAAATCATGAGTTGGTGTGAAGCAAACCATGTAGACTATCTTTTTGGGCTTGCAAGGAATTCTCGATTACAAGAAGAGATACAAGGCGAAATGGAAGAGGCAAGAAAACAATATGAGCAGACAGGAAGAGCATCCAGGGTGTATAAAGATTTTTTCTATAAAACGGTGAAGAGTTGGTCCAAGGGTCGTCGGGTAGTGGGCAAGGTGGAATATTTAGAGAAGGGGCCAAATCCCCGGTTTGTAGTAACATCACTAAAATCGGAGGAGAAAGATGCCAGGAGTCTTTACGAGCAAGAGTATTGTGCACGGGGGGAGATGGAAAACAGGATCAAGGAACAGCAGTTACATTTGTTTGCCGACCGGACAAGTACAGAGACGATGCGTGCCAATCAACTGAGGCTGTGGTTCTCGTCAGTGGCTTATGTGTTACTCAACGAATTAAGACGGATAGGGCTTTGTTCAACAGAATTCTCACAAGCACAGTGCAGCACGATCCGAACAAAACTGCTCAAGATTGGCGCACAGGTAAAGGTGAGTGTAAGGAGAATCGCAGTTTGCCTGTCCAGTGCTTATCCCTATAAAGAAGTCTTTCAGCGCGCTTTTCAAAACATTCGTAAAGCGTATCCAATGCTCTGTTGAAGTTCAAAAAAGATTTACCATTGTAAGTATGATTGCTAAGCCGGACGGGAGCGCTACGCCCCAAATACGCCTTTTGATAGCATCTCCCGGGTTTTTATCAATAAAACGATGAGGATATTCAATGTTGATGCATAAAAGCAGAAAAATCAGTCTTGGATACCAAACTCATTATGTATTTTGAAACCTTTTGATATTACAAATTACCCTCTGTGAAAAATGCGGGTTAGACCATGCATACCCGTGTGGAGTCAATGATCCAATTCCAAAGTTCGCTTCCACAGCACTTCCTTTGACTTTAATATATCGGTTATTGGAAGATGTCGCCTCGAAATGGGCAATACCGGTAGCAGAGGCATCTGGTGCAGTACTTACTACATGGAGTTTCTGTGCAGGATTTGTTGTACCAATGCCGACATTGCCGGGAACATAAACATCTCCATTATCATAGATGGAAAACCTTTCATCACACATTCCTCCGGAACATGGATTTGTAAAATCATAAGACCAGAAACTTAATTTATCACCATATACACCGGTCATATTATAAATAATCCATCTATATGCACTTCCAGGAGTTGTTTTTGTTGTATTAACAATAGCATAATGTGCACTTCCTACATCACCTGAACCAGATATTTTACAAGCTCCCGACACATCAAGTTTAGCATTAGGAGCTGGAACTCCAATACCAATATTCCCATTGTCAAAGATCGTTCCCGTAACAAGTTGAGAACCGTTCCATTTGGAAACATAGTTCGTGGTATTTGTACCCACTTGAGGATCAACCTCAGAAACAATACCAACCTGGTCACCATCAGCAATATCAGGAGGTATGCTTGATACCTCACCCCAACTCACCCCATCCTTCAAATTTGCGGGAACTGTGGGATCACTCTCAGTAGTAATCCCGACATCATCCCCATCGTCCAATCTAGGAGGCCTGCTGCCAATCTCACCCCAGCTTATTCCGTCCTTCAAGCTTGCAGGAATTGTGGGGTCTGTCTCAGTAAAGCTGGTTAAGTATCCTGCGGTAGCATGATCCCCCCATCCAAATGCCGTATTCCAGTTACCAATATCAGCAACTGAAATCCCCGATGCAATGCTATCGCTATAAACAGGATCTGTCTCTGTCACAGTCACTCCCGTAAGCCCGGAACCATCGCCCATAAAGGAAATAGCATTAACGGTACCTATAACTTGCATTGTTGTTGGTAGTTCTGTCCGACCCACGTTAACATTTACGCTGTTTAAAGTAATGGGACGAAAATTACCTGTTGAAAGCTCTAAACCATAATTATGAGAAAAGTAAACATCGTCGCTCTCGCTTTTTCTCCCAATAATAAAACCACCGGCACCACCAGACAATACAATCCTTCCCATATTGTTTGCAGCATCTAAAATAACGCCCTGGTTTCCAGTCACATTGCCATCCACAACCAATTTATTATTAGCACCACTTATCAAAACAGACCCGGCAACATTCAAGGGGGTGCTAGGATTCTCAATTCCAATACCAACATAACCATTGGCTTTATCATAATAAACCTCAGCACCAGCAGCATTTCCATTGTCATTATAGGTGATTTGCTTAGTTATGCCTGCAATTGGTCCCGGAAGCCATTGAGGCCCCTGCGCGCCAGTTTCACCTTGCGGCCCCTGTGGCCCTATGGGTCATATCGGCCCTGCCATACCCTGGGGACCTTGTTCCCCTTGCGGGCCTTGTGCTCCTGTTTCACCCGAATACCCTGTGTGGCCCCTGCGGACCTGGAGGCCCCTGAGACCCTTCCGGTCCAACCAACCCGGTCGTATCACCAACCCACTGACCGGAATTGTTAATAATGGAAATACCGTTAATCCCGATGTTTCCCCACACATCCAGTGTCGCGTTGGGGTCAGCTGTGCCGATACCCACCTTTCCATCTCCACGGAAACGGGCGATCGTGCTATCGTTTGTTTTCTCCGTTATAGAAAAACCACTGTCTGCGCTATTGTCTTTTAGTTCTGAACCCATATCCTTTGCATAACCGTACTTACTTATCCCCGACAAAAGTACCATAACAACTATTAGCCAGTACTTATGCATTTTATTCCTGCTCCTTTCCACAATCATTGCCGATATAACATTACATTAAAAATAAGTTCATTCATATAACACAGGATATACCTTATGTTTTCATGTACTCAATACCATGAAAAAGTTTCTTTGGGGCATTTCTCCTCTCTTAAAAAATGTATTCAACGAAAACAAATCTTTTAAGGTCCAGTTAAGTATGCTGGTTAAAACGAGAGCAAAACTTAAAACCGCCTTATGTTTACCAAAACGTCGGGTTTCGTTCCTCAACCCAACCGTTGAGCCCATTTGTCGCACCTTGCGCCAAAAACTCACCACGAAGCTTCCACAGTGGCTAAACACAATGATTCAACTCTACCCTTTTTCAAAGAGCAAAATTGTTACAATGTTTCTTAAAACAAAAAAGCCTTACTGCTAAAAAATGTTTGTAAAAAAACATCTTCGGCAGTAAGGCTATCTTTCTGCTGCTGCTGCTGCTGCTGCTGGAGTTTCTTCGTCGTGCAAACCCAGAGACCCTGTTACTTTGCGTCCCCTGATCACTCAGGGTTTGCCTTTGTCGCTATATTTTCTTCACTATTTTACATATTTTGGTATTTCTCAAAACTCAAGTAATCTACCAATAATATTTTCCCTGTCAAGAAAATAGTGGGCATTTGTTTCGGACTTCGTCGTGAGCGCTCAGTCGAACGATTTCGATTTTGAATTTGAAGGGATTTTTAAAATGAAACATAACGATTCAGCAGACTTTTGCCTACAACCACTACGAGTGAATAAAATATTGATTACATAATCCCAAAGGAATGACATGATTATAGAAAAAAACACACCAGAATATTCAACCCCGTAGGGGTGAAATATTGCGAAAACAATGATACTATATCACCCCTACGAGGTTAACAACACTGGTATAACGATATTCTATAATCATGTCATCCCTTCGGGATTATTCTGTCTGTCCGTTTTCCCTGTTGGTTCCTAACTATTCTAAGAAAACATTCTCTGTCAGTTTCGCTGAATAGTTACAGGAGACATCATAACGCAGCACAACCGCAACCAAAATGAACCACCCCCTTTATCCCCTCCTTTGCAAAGAGGGGATTGAGGGGAGGTAAAAAACTTATAAAAAAAGGAAGTTTTTATACAGGAAACCGTCATGAACCGAAGACTCACAAAAGGGTATGAAAATGTTTGTTTTTTTAGACATTTGATTCTATTTTCGTACCAATACTATAAACATCCTTATTCATTTCATCCTTACGTATATCATCCGCACGGTGAAATATCCGATAAAGCACCGGAAGTACCAGCAAGGTGAGGACAGTTGATGATATAATTCCGCCGATCACTACTGTAGCAAGTGGACGCTGCACTTCTGCCCCCGTTCCGGTAGCCATCGCCATCGGAAAAAACCCTAAAGAGGCAACGAGGGCGGTCATCAGTACCGGACGCAGACGTGTAACTGCACCCTGAAGAATGGCATGGTCGAGGGGATTGCCCTCCGAACGCAGTTTGGTGATAAATGAGATCATGACAAGTCCATTTAATACTGCCACACCGGAGAGCGCTATAAACCCTACACCAGCCGAAATCGATAATGGAATTCCCCTGAGCCAGAGTGCAACTATCCCCCCGGTCAGGGCAAAAGGAACACCTGTGAAGACCAAAAGGGCATCTTTTATGGTTCCAAATGTGATAAAAAGCAGGAAAAAGATCAATAAAAGTGCCACGGGAGTGACAATTTGCAAACGTTTCTTTGCCGACATCATCTGCTCAAATTGTCCTCCCCAGGTAATCCAGTAGTTCGCCGGGATAGTGACATCCTTTTTGATCTTTCTTTCAGCCTCCTCCACAAACGAACCCATGTCACGACCACGCACATTTGCCGTCACGACAACCCGGCGCTTGCCGTTCTCCCTGCTGATTTGGTTAGGACCAGGTTTAATGTTAAATTCCGCAATAGAGCCAAGCGTTATATAACTCGGTCGTTTGCTTTCCTTAGAATGCGCTGCGAATAATACGCCCGTATCCAATCCACCCCCACTCTCCGGCAATGGAATCGGCAATCTCTTGAGCGCCTCCACATTACTGCGCATATCATCAGGCAGGCGTACCATGAGTTCGAACCTCCGATCCCCCTCAAAAATATTCCCTGCACTCTTCCCCCCAATTGCAACCTCTATTACCTCCTGCACATCAGAAATGTTAAGACCGTATCGCGCCATTTCTTTGCGATTCATCTGAATGGTCAGAACCGGCAGACCTGTCACCTGCTCTACTTTCACATCCGAGGCCCCCGGTATTTTCTCAAAGGCTCTGGCGATTTTTTCCCCGGTTTCAAGCAAGACTTCCATGTCGTCTCCAAATACCTTCACTGCCACATCGCTTCGCACTCCAGCGATAAGCTCATTGAAGCGCATCTGGATCGGCTGGGTAAATTCATAATTGTTGCCGGGAATTTTTTTGAGATACTCCTCAAGTTCATGTATCAACTCTTCTTTTAACTTATGAGAGTCAGGCCAATCTGACCGTGGTTTTAGCATAACAAATGTATCGGCTACACTTGGAGGCATAGGATCAGTAGCAATCTCTGCGGTTCCTATTTTGGAAAAAACAGTATCCACCTCCGGGAATTCTTTTATCTTTTCTTCAAGGACATGTTGCATCTCTACCGCTTGTGATAAGCTTGTCCCCGGAATACGGAGGGCATGGATTGCCATATCTCCTTCATCCAGACTTGGTATGAATTCACTTCCCATACGCGTCATTAAAAGTCCGCTCAGGACAACAATCACGCCTGCGACTGTTATAACAAATCCCTTATTCTGCATAGCCAGGCTTAAAACAGGAATATAGGTTTTCTTAGCCCATCGCACAAAAAAGTTTTCCTTTTCGGATAGTTTTCCGGAAAAGAACAACGCCACAGCGGCAGGAATAAATGTCACGGAAAGAACCATTGCGCTAAATAAGGCAACAATCACAGTAAATGCCATGGGATAAAACATCTTCCCCTCAACTCCTGTCAGGCTCAGGATTGGTAAATAAACGATCATAATGATTAACTCACCAAACATGGTTGCTCTCCGTACTTCCTTTGATGCCTCAAAAACAACCCCAAACCGCTCCTGGCGTGTTAATAACCGTCCAAGCCGGTGTTGTTCCTCTGACAACCTGCGAATGCAATTCTCAACGATAATTACAGCGCCATCAACAATGATTCCAAAGTCTAATGCCCCGAGGCTCATAAGGTTTGCGCTCACCTTGTTGCTTACCATCCCGGTAACAGTAAATAACATGGATAATGGTATAACAAATGCCGTGATGAGGGCCGCCCGTATATTCCCCAAAAAGAGAAATAGAATAGCAATGACCAAAAGGGCGCCTTCAGCCAAATTCTTCTTCACGGTATGTATGGTTTTTTCTACAAGGGTAGTGCGGTCATAGACCGTTTTAGCCACCACACCCGCGGGCAGTGTATGGTTCACTTCAACCATCTTATCAGCCACCATTCTTGATACTGTCCGACTATTTTCGCCCATAAGCATAAAGACCGTACCCAGGACAACCTCTTTCCCGTTTTCCATAGCAGCACCTGTTCTGAGTTCTTTCCCTAACAAAACCTCCGCTACGTCTTTGATATAAATGGGTACCCCTTTGTAATTCCCAATAATAATCTGCCGAATATCCTCTATGTCGACCACCTGGCCGGGGGCTCTGATCAGATACTGTTCTCCGCTGTGTTCGATATACCCTGCACCAATATTGGCATTATTTCTGGCAAGGGCCTGAAGAACGTCATGAAATGACAATCCATATGCAATCAGTTTATCAGGGTATGGAGTTACATGATATTGTTTCTCGTAACCGCCGATGGTGTTTACTTCAGTAACCCCAGGAATGTTACGGAGTTGAGGTCTGATAACCCAGTCCTGAATGGTTCTTAAATCGGTGGATGTATACGGTGTCCCATCCGGTTTTAGAGCGCCTGCTTTTGACTCAACTGTCCACATAAAGATCTCGCCAAGTCCCGTTGCAATCGGCCCCATAAGCGGATCAACACCAGGCGGCAGTTTTCCCTTTATTTCCTGGATACGCTGGTTAATCAATTGTCGGGCAAAGTAAATATCTGTTCCATCTCGAAAAATAACTGTCACCTGTGAGAGCCCATACCGCGACAACGAACGAGTTTCCATTAAGCCAGGTATACCAGCCATTGATGTCTCAACAGGAAAAGTAATACGTTGTTCGACCTCAAGTGGAGAGTATCCCGGGGCCTCTGTATTAATCTGAACCTGAACATTGGTAATGTCAGGCACTGCATCTATGGGAAGTTTCTGATAATTATACCCACCAAAAACTGCAATAACCATGATTGCTATAAGGACTACCCATCGTTGGCGGATTGAAAATTTTAATATTCGCTCAAGCATACTTCACCTTCTTTTCTTAAAAGTTCAGCATTATTAGTGACAAAAACTAATCTTAGCCAATATCTGCTTTCTTTTGCTTCTTTTCTGCAAATCTTTATTCTAAAAAGAAATCTTTCTTACTCAGCGATTCGTTAGCTTCAATGTAATTGGCTCCTACAGAACCTGATGCATTTATTAGTTACTTCTCATCTTCAATATTGACAATGATCTTAGGTAGTTTTCTCACAAAACTTCTCACACTTTTAGCAAATAAAAATGTTCGTTCCTCTAAATCATATTGTCGAGGATTTTTGTTATTGCTCATTGAAGTTTATTTCGGATTTCGAATTTCGAAATTCTGTTTTTGCATTTTCGAATTTGTACTTCGGATTTATCTTTAGCTAATGATCATGCGTTGCCCCTGCCTTACCGAGATCAGCCTTGAGGATAAAACTATTGCTGGCAACATATCGCTCACCCGGAAAAAGACCATGCAATACCTCAACCCATCGCCCGTCATTCCGCCCTAACTCCACCGGGCGGACTTCAAAAAGATCTCCGTATTGTACAAAAACGACAAACCAATCACGGAATGTTTGTATTGCACCGACTGGTACTGCTACTGGTACTGTCACTTCTTCCTGAACAATCCCGACAGTAACAAAGAGGCCGGGACGCCAACGTCCTTCTGGATTCTGCACAATAACTCGCCCCAGTGCAGTACGTGTTTGCTCACCAACAAGTGGACCCAAATATGCCAGCGTACCGTTTGCTTCCAGACCTAATATCTTAGACCTTACCGTAACGTTTTGTCCAACCCTGACCACACTCAGGTCTTTGGCATACACCGTGACTCCCACCCAAACCGTACGTAAATCAGCAATGGCAAAGATATCGGCATCTTCCTTAATAGCCTCACCCACAGCAATCTCCTTTTTAATAACGACACCATCAAACTGCGCTTTTAGCTCATATCGGGTAAGCCCCCTGCCCGCCGTTTCCGGAATACTATCCAGATCAGTTTGAGAAAGCCCCAATGCGAGCAGTTTTTGTGTAGCCGTTTGCAGGTTTATCTCTTCTTCTGCCAATGCCTGCCGGCTGGCGAGATAGTCTTTTTCTGAAGAGATCTTCTGTCTCCAGAGACGCTCTTTCCTTTCAAATGTTGCCCGCGCCAGTTCTATCCGTTTCAGAAAGGCCATGTACTCACTCTTCTGTTCCGCCACTTCCCGACTGTCAAGAACGGCAATAACCTCGCCATGTTTGACCATATCGCCAAGATTTTTATATACCTCCGTTACGACCCCTGAGACCCTCGGTACGACATGCACTACCTTATCTGCATTGAGTTCGATCTCACCGGGAAGCTCAAGGACGGTTTTTATCTGAGCAGGACCGGCCGTCTCAATGCCAATCCCTGCGCTTTGTACCGCCTCAGGACTGAGCTCGATCCTGCCTTCCACCTGCGAATATTCCCATCGATAGGTCTTGCCTTTCCATTCTGCAAACACCCTGACATCAAAAGAATGCGGTTCTTCAATAACCTTGTCACCGCGAAGGTACTCACCTTCGGTACGGAAATGAATCATATCCACCCGGCCACCAAGCCTATGTAATTCTACAGTCAGTTTAGCCTCGTCAGGGTTAACTGCTTTTCCCCTATCGAATACATAGATTCTAAATTGGGGTGGAACACCCCGCTCATACATGGTGATCTCAACCTGAAAATCACCCTCTGATAATAATCTGCCTCCATGAGGCCCCTTTGCCTGGACATTACCCCCATGCTTCGATTCAGTGCCCTCCTGAGAATCACGAACCACTTTTTTTTCCATTTGCAGGATAATTACTGCCAGAACAATTCCAACCAGAACAGCAATGCCGATTGCTGATACCTTTTTAAAACGAATTATCAAGTTTTTCATATTTTTGTTACCGTAAGAGAAAGGGGAATAGATTAAGCTGAGCAAACCAATCGTTATCATTTTTTTTCATTGTTCTATACTCCAGACGGGGTAATCACGTTTCAGTATTTTTGAAATGACCAACCATTTTCTCAACTCTTTTGCAATCTTCTCAGAAGTGATTGGCGCATTTTTTATTGGTCTGATTCTATCAGGTGTTGTTCGTGTATCTCCCGGTTCTTTTGCGACCTCAAAAGATGAATTGAGATCTTTCCCAATAAATTGTTCAAGAAAGTCGTTATTTATGCAGTGGGTTCCAGTCTGGTCTGCAGGATTTTCAATGATGTGTATTTCCTCAATTGTGATGGAGCGCTCAATGTCAACCATCAGTTTAAAATGACCGCATTCCCCTTCACCTTGAGCCAGAAATGCCTTTTCTACCTCACTTCGTCCGCGTCTGGTAGTCATGGAGTAATAAACGATCGTTTCTTCACTTTCACCAATTTCGATACCATGCTGAGCAAGCTCATTCTTTTGCTGGTCTGTTAATTGAACATGGTGCTTTTCAACCCACTGGTAAGGATGATTCTTCCTTATTTCATAAAGATTCAATTCTTGACCATGCTCAGCATGAGGGGTCTCTGCACATCCGCATGGTAATGAAACAAGCAATATACACACAAGCCACTTTTTCATGGCGCTCCGCATTTCATTTAGCGTAATTTGTAATACGCTTATTGAATACCCTTGCTCATTATGTTCTGGTATTGGAAAAAAGCACGGACAAACGAGTTTGTCCGTGCCACCCTTACTTACCCAAAATCATCCCCTTGGCCAGTACATAATAATAATTACACCAATAAGGGCGATAAGACCACCGATCAGGTCAAATTTGTCCGGAGCTATCTTGTCAACCTGCCATCCCCAGAGAATAGAGAGAACTATAAATACACCACCATAGGCGGCATAGACGCGGCCAAAATTTGCAGGCTGGAAGGTTGGAATAACTCCATAGACAACCAGCACAATCGCTCCGAATAAACCAAGCCAAATACTCTTTCCTTCCCTTAGCCAGAGCCATACCAGATATCCTCCACCTATTTCGCAAAGTCCGGCAAGGATAAAGAAGAAAACTGACCTGGCAATCTCAATTTTTTCCATTTTTATCTCATTCATGTTTCTGTAATAATTTAATGTTTTCAAGGAATTTCAAACTTTTTTAGCATTTACAATAAATTGCTACCATATTTTATGCTCCTCAACAGTTTTTATTTTATTCATCTCCGCGCTCTCTGCGACCTCTGGGGTAAAATTATTTTATACTGCCTCAACCCTCTTAGGAAACCATTGATAGAGTGCAGGTATCACAAAAAGGGTCAGGAAGCTTGAGAAACATACCCCACCCACGATTACCGTTGCCAATGGTTTCTGTACCTCGGCCCCTACATCTGTCGATATGGTCATCGGTAATAACCCAATAATATCTGTCATAACGGTTATCGCTACAGGTCTCAGACGTGTTGTAGCAGCCTCTACGATCGTATCTCTCGTTTCTTTCCCTTTTTGAAGATATTCATTAATAGATGATACCATAACGGTGCCATTTAACACGCATAACCCGAAGAGAGAAATAAATCCTACCCCTGCAGAGACACTCAGGGGCATATTCCTTAAGAAGAGCGCCACAATCCCTCCGGTAGCGGCAAAGGGAACATTTATATAAATAAGGGCGGCATTTTTAAAGGAATGAAAACTCATGAAGAGAAGAATAAAAATTAATCCCATGGAAATGGGAATAACGATTGCAAGCCGATTCCTCGCCCGCTGCATATTCTCAAACTGCCCGCCCCAATCCAGATAATATCCTGCGGGGATATCCACACCCTCCCGAATCTTTTTTTGCGCCTCTGCCACAAAGCTGCCGATATCTCTATCCCGTACGTTACACTCCACTACGATGCGGCGGTGCCCGTTCTCACGGTTGACCTGAGCATGCCCCTCTTCAACAAAAATATCCGCCAGCTGGGTGAGCGGCACACGCACACCATCCGGGGCGCTAATCAGGATATTTTTGATTTCCTCTATGTTGTTCCTTGCTTCCTCGGAAAAACGGACCAAGAGGTCGAATCGCATCTGCTCTTCCAGCACCTGCGACGCAGCCCTACCGCCAATGGCCGTGGTAATAACATCCTGTATATCCGATACATTGATTCCATAGCGGGCAATGGCGCTCCGGTCAATCTTTATCTGTACCACAGGCAGCCCCGCCACTTGTTCTCCTTTCACATCCTCGGCACCCCGGATAGGAGCTACAACTCGTTCGATCTCCTCTGCCTTTGATTTTAATACCTCATAGTCCTCGCCAAAAAGCTTAATGGCGACATCAGAACGCACGCCGGCTATCAATTCACTGACCCTGAGCTCAATGGGCTGTGAAAAACTATACTGCATGCCCGGAATCTTTTTCAAATCCTCTTCCATACGGGCAATGAGACCCTCCTTTGTCCTGGTCGTCTGCCATGTATCCTTCGGTTTGAGCATTACGAACACATCGCTGATCTCCTGTCCCATGGGGTCTGTGGCAATTTCGGCCCGTCCCGTTTTTGATACAATGGTCTCCACCTCCGGGTATTTCATGAGAGTTTTCTCTACGAGCGTAGAGAGTCCGACCGACTCCTTTAAAGAGACACTGGGCAGGCGCCTCACGTTGATTGCTATGGCGCCTTCATCCAATTCGGGCATAAACTCTGAACCTAAAAAGGGAATAAGGACAAGGCTGGAAAGGAAGCACGATGCTGCTATAATAAAGGTGATCCTGGGATAGAATACAGCCTTTTCCAACAACGGCCTGTAACTGCTCTTTAAGAACAGCATTATACGATTATCCGTTTCTTCAGTATATGCCTTTGTCTTTACCCCTTTTTTAAAAATAAGGGAGCAAAGGGTGGGCATGATGACAAGAGCAACAAAAAGGGAACTCAGCATGGCAAGACTGACTGTAAGGGCTACAGGTTTGAACATCTTGCCTTCAACACCCTGTAATGTCAGGAGCGGGACATAGATGATAATAATAATTCCTACGGCGAAAAAAATGGGACGCCCCACCTCCTGAGATGCGAGCAATATCGTTTCCCGGTAACTTGCAGTATTTTTTCTGAGGCTAAGACGTTGAACGATATTTTCAACGGTGCAAACTGAGCCATCAGTGATATTACCAAAACCCAGGGAACTGATACTCATTACCGTAGCTGCAATTCCCAGATGATACATGCCTGAAAAGGTTAATACGACCGTTAAAGGAACGGAGAAAGCAATAAGGAGTGAGACTCGCCAGTTGCCTACCGTTAGAGTAAGAACTATGATTATCAGGATGATACCAAAAATGACATTGCTAATAACGGTATGAATAACGCCATTGACTAGGGCAGCCCGATCATAAAACGGTATGATATCAACACCTGTTGGCAGGTTTTGCCTGATCTCTGCAACCTTCTGTTTTACCCTTTCCACCACGGTACGGCTATTTTCACCCTTGAGCATCATGGCTATACCGGCGACAACCTCTCCTTTGCCGTCTTTGGTAACTGCCCCATAACGTACCTCAGGACCCACTACCACATCGGCAATATTTTTTATATAAATGGGCGTGCCTTCCGGAGTGGCTTGAACAATGATATTTTCAATGTCTTGTATGGTATTGATAAGTCCTATGCCCCTTATGAGATATTGTTCAGAGGCATGTTCTATGTATTGTCCACCAGCATTGGCATTATTGGCCGCCAGGGCATCAAAGACCTGCCGGAGGGTAATATCATACGTGATAAGCTTTTTGGGATCCACCAGCACCTGATACTGCTTTACGAAGCCACCGAAACTGTTGATCTCAATGATCCCTGGTGTAGTCAGCAGTCTGGGTTTGATTATCCAGTCCTGGATGGTCCGCAGTTCCATGTTATCCTTACCTTCTCCGGTAACCACGTATTGATAAATCTCACCCAAACCCGTGCTAATCGGTCCCATAACAGGCTGGGCATTGAAAACCTGCGGTAGTTGCTCTTTTGCTGTTTGTAAACGCTCAAAGACCAATTGACGGACAAAATAGATGTTTACGTGGTCATCAAAAACTACCGTAACCTGTGAGAGTCCTGACTTTGAAAGGGAACGTGTCTCCACCACATTAGGCAAACCACTCATGGAAAACTCAATGGGGAATGTAATGAGTTTTTCCACTTCGAGAGGGCCTAGTCCCGGCACCTCGGTATTGATCTGCACCTGGTTTGTCGTAACATCAGGGACGGCATCAACCGGCAAGCGTACAATGTAGTATAAACCCAGTCCTATAATAACGCCTATCACGATAATAACAAGAAACCCTTGTTTTAAGGCGTATCCGATAAGTCTGTTGATCATAGTATTAGCAAATCTCCGAATTGAATATCAACCACAAAGAATTACAAAAGGTTTGTTATTGTAATGTTACATCACGAATATCCCGCTAATGTGTGCATCCCTCCCCAAACTTTTCCTTCATGATTCCAGACTTAAGCAGGAAACCACCCTTGACAACCACGCGGTCGTTCTTGTTTAAGCCACTCATAACTTTCACATGGCCATCTACCCGCGTACCCAGAGTCACATCTCGTCTTACAAAAAGTCCCTCATGAAGGGGCACAAAGACAAAGTGTTCTTGCCCGTCTGTCTGAACGGCTTCATCAGGCACAACGGGCAAACTATTTGTTTTCTCTGATTGATGCAGAAGCAATACCTTGGCAAACATACCCGGTTTCAATTTTTCATGACGATTGTCGACCTCTGCCCGAACCTTCACTGTTCGTGTCTTTTCATCAACGGTAACTCCGATATGGGTAACAAGCCCCTCAAATTGTTCGTTCGGATAGGAGGCAACTGATATCATAACCTTATTTCCTGGCTTGACTATTGGAATATCTTTTTCGTAGATATCAAACCATACCCACAGATTGGTGAGGTCAGAAATGGTGACAATAGGGGCAAAGGCATCCTTCAGTTCACCAATGGCTACATTTTTTTCAACCACCGTACCATCAAAGGGGGCTGAAAGGATAAACAGGGAGGATACCTGGTCTTCCGCTATATCCTGGATGTCTCCCTCCTGCTGACCCATGAGTATTAACTTTTCTTTTAACGCTTTTAACTCTATCTGCGCTTGTTCGTAAGCATTCTCAGCTTCCAGAAAATGTTTTGTGGAAGAAATCTTCTGTTTATAGAGAGTCTTTTCTCTGGAATAGTTCTTTTTTGCCATTCTTACCATTGCCATCGCTTTCTTATAATTGGCCCTGACCTCCCCCAGTTCTACACTATCCAATACGGCCAGCTTTTGTCCCTTCTTCACAGGATCTCCCCAGTCCACAAATAACTCTTTAACGACCCCGGATACCCTTGGGGAAACGATAACAAAACGGTCCCGGTTTGGCCCCACTTCACCTGTTGCCTTATGAGTTACCTCTATGTCAAACAACTCAACGTTTTCTACGGTTACAATCTCTCCGAGTATCGATTTATCGACCTTGACGGCTCCAACCTCATAACGACATCCGTCACACTCAATAATGGAGATATTGTGCTCACAGTGCTTTTTTAATAATTCTTCGTAACTGCTGTTTTTAATGGCAGGATTACACAAAACACATTCACTTTCCGGAACACCATGTTCAGGGCACATTTCACCTTTATGTGTATCCTGACAACCTTGATGTGCTACAACATTTGCAATGGAAAAGACTCCCATAAATAGAAGAAGTATCGTGAAACTAGTCATGCGGATGTTCCATGATTGTAAATAATTCATAAGTTTCTTTTTCCCTCTTAAGTAAATGTTAAGTAATTTCAAACTGCTTGTAGTGGCAAGGCGCGTCTTGCCACTACTCTGTTATAAAAGTCGCCGAAGGCCTAATTGAAAATATCTTCTTATCCCCATTATCGCTCCCTTATCTTCGTTACTGCCAGTCTTTCAATGTCTGCAATGAACAGGTTTAAACTTTTTAGGGATTCGATATAGGAAATCCTCGTTTCAGCCCATGTCCTTTGGGCATCCAGGAGGTCAATATAATCAAACTCACCTTCTCTGTATCCCCTTGTAATTAACGTAAGGGATTCTTCCGCCTTTGGCAGAATCTTATCCCTGTATTCAATGACACGCTTTCGTTCCACATTGTATGAATTGAAATTTCTTCTTAACTGAAATAACAGTTCGTTATAAACTGACTGATTTTCACTTTTTGCTTTTTTTGAAAGGGCCTTCCCCTTTTGTATATTACCCTGGTTACGATTAAAGAAGGGGGCCGGTATCTCAACACCCAACTGTACGGTGTCTATGTTTTCCATTGAGAGCCTTTTATAACCCGCAGATACATTGATATCGGGTATAACCTGCCTTTTTTCCAGCATCAACTGTGTATCTGCTACTTCAATATTCTTCTTTGATGCCTTAAGGAATGGTTGATTATTGTTCATCTTCAGTTCAAGCTCAGGAAGTGAAACCTCACCGGGTCTTGATAAGAGTTTTCCCGTCACACCACCGATGATTTCCTCCGGAATACCCATTACCGTTTGTAATTCCTTTATCGAATTTTGAAGATTGCCTTCCGCTTTGGAAACGAGGTTCCTCGCTTTCGACAATTCAACTTCTGCCCTGAGGATATTCGTAATAGCCACTTCGCCCGCCTCAAACCTGAGTTTCTCACTCTCGTAAATACCGTTCGCAATTTCTTCTGTTTCCCTGGCTATAGCCAGCCCCTCCTGATCCCCGATAATCTGATAAAACGCTTTTTTTGTGTCAGCGACGACATTCAATAAAACGGTATCGCGTTCGAACTCGTTTTTTTCCTTTGATTTTTCACTTACCTTGATTCCCAGCCCTCTCTTACCACCCGTGATGATGGGCTGAGTTACGGCCACGAGATTTTGGCTTTGATTTAATCCGATTTCATTGTCAGGAATTTCTTCAGCCAAAAACTCCAGAACTGGATTAGGATATAATTTCGACTGCCTCAGCAAACCCAAAGCAGCTTCTACCTGATCCCTGGTCGACTGCAATAGAGGATTCTTTTCAACGGCAATACGAATAGCCTCTTCGAGTGAAATCTTTTTGTTTGACGATTGATCATTCTTGTCCGTGGCTTTGATAGGAAAATCCTTCCCGAAGGCTATTAACCAAAAACTCGGTAAAAAAGCAGACACACAAACGAGAATGACAAAAAAAATGAACCCGTATCTCTGAAGATGAGGTTTGAAACCAGAATACATATCCATAACAAAAACCTTTCACGATAAACCAAGTAATGAATGATAGCTCACATGGATTTTTTAAGAAGTTCTCCTTAGCAAAGTGGGGTTTTCTTGACTGCTGCCACCCTGAAACCAGCTAAATAAATGAAAATTCCTGATACAATCAAGGAATCTCACCGGCAGCTGCAATCTTGAAAACTTGTCCCGAGCGGGTCAAAGGGTTGCACAGATTACAAGCCACAACTACCCGAATATATCTTTTGTTTCACGGATATTCCGTGCCTTCCGGCAGTAACTGTATACGGCGCTGTGAGATGTTGAAATTTTACAGATGGATTACGCGGCTAAACGCGGTGGATGATAAATAATCGTCTGAAAAATACTTTTGAAATGATTAGAATGAAGGCTTTGAAACCAACTGGATGGACTACTGAGAAACAGTAAAGAGTTTTGCAGTAAACCCATAACTAAATTGTGAGCACACAGGAGACAACAATGTGAGCAATGGTGATCATCTATTGGAAGGGGAGAATGAGTATCATTATGGGAGATAATTACTGATTCCTCTTCTGAACAATGAAACACATCGTCTTCCACACACCCCAATAATAAACAATCGCCTGGTAATATGCACAAAAGAAACCATATCATCAAAATACTTTGAAGGCCTTTTTTAAAGAAAATAGTTTTACGCATACGGAGAAATCAACGATTTACCTTTTTATTGGAGTTTTCATACCTGTAATATTTTTTCCGAAGAGTTATATCCCCCCTGTATTCTCCCGCATAGAAGGAGAAAGAGAGGGGTTATTTGGTTATGATTTTGCAGCACAGTTTTGCTTTATGATAATTATCGGGTTACTAGAAAAGCAAGCAGAAAATTATTTTTGATTTACTCTCCATAAGTCTGCCGGTATACTAGGTGCGTAAATTTCGCATACTTTAAGGAGAAAAAAATGTACATTTCGATTAAAAGTCGGCTCATTTTTTTACTCATTGTATTTACGTTGCTGCCGTTCGTTTTACTGCGAATTATTGCATATCCAAGGGTACAGACCGATCTTCAGGAAGTGCTCATACGAAACCTTGATGGTATTGGGCATAAGCAGACGGAATTAGTAACGAATTGGATGTATGAGAGGATAAAAAATGTCAGCGTAATCGCAGAGAATCCCTTTATAACCAAATGCGCACAGATTGCCAAAGAAGACGTAGATTATCCTGATATTGTCCATTATCTGGAGGTCGTGAAGAACAAATATGGTTATACGGGTATTTTGGTAAGCAATGATAAAGGATTGGTAACCGCTGCAACAGCAGAAGAAGACGCAGGAAGCGATATTTCACACATGGACTATTTCAAACGGGCGGTTCAAGGGCATACATTTGTATCGGGTATTATTCCATCTGAAATCCCGCTAACAAATGAATTTGGGGAAAAGGAACTTGGTATGCCTACCATGTTTGTTTCAACACCGTTGAGGAACAAGTATGGGATCGTTGTTGGTATTGTTGCCATTCGGATGGATGTGAAGGCGCTGAACGACCTGCTGCTCAGCCTAAAATTAGGAAAGACCGAAGAAACATATCTGGTAAGTAAAGACGGATACATGCTGACGGAATCAAGGTTTGCACAGGATTTAAAAGATATGGGGCTAATAAAAAGAAGATGCGCATTAGAATTGAAATTAGTTAGTCGTGAGACCGGCGAATTAACCAATGGTGTGAAACAGTGTGTTACCGGAAAGAACGGTTTTGATGCAAAAGGCTATAAGGATTATCGGGGGAAAACGGTATTGGGCGTCTGGCGCTGGCTACCTGAGTTCAAGTGGGGACTCATTACGGAAATAGACAAGGACGAAGGTTACGGACCAGCATATAACCTCAATTACATTGTTAGTTCGGTATTAATAATACTTGCGTTTCCCATAGTGATAATAGCATATTTTATTGGCAAAAAGACTTCGACACCAATCGTTCAACTGACCGAAGTAACGGAAAAAATTGCATCGGGAGATTTAACACAACGGATAGACATACAGAGAAAAGACGAAATTGGGATATTAGCAAAATCCTTTAACACGATGGCAATATCCCTGGAAGAGAAGACACGGGCTTTATCTGATTCTGAAAAACGGTACAGAGAATTATTTAACTCTGTGAAGGAAGGGGTATACCAATCTGAACCGACAGAGGATGGGGTATTTATAAGCATAAACCGGGCAGGAGCTGAAATACTTGGCTACAAGTCCCCTAAAGAGGTGATTGGGATGAAGGTAAGGGATATTTATGCGGACCCTGATGACCGCAGAAAGGTCATTGAGAAACTGACCAAAGAAGGGGTATGGAAGAGTTTTACATCGTTATGCAAGAGAAAAAATGGGGAACTATTTTACATGGAACGGACATCCAATCTGGTTACCGATGAGACAGGCAGTCCCATCCATATAAACGGAATATTCAGGGATATTTCCGAACGGAAAAAGCTGGAGGGGGAGTTACTGGAATCGGAACTACAGCACAGACAGTTGCTGAAATCATTAAAAGAGGGTATCTATCAATGTGAGCCATCTAAAGACGGGGTATTTACCTGGATCAATCAGGCAGGGGCAGAAATGATTGGTTACACTTCACCCGAGGAAGCAATCGGAACACGGGTGAAGGACATCTATGTAAATCCTGATGATCGGAAAGAATTACTTGCAACGCTGGAAAAGAAAGGTGTATTGAGAGATTTCATTTCTTATTGTAAGAAAAAAAATGGAGAACGGTTCCTTTCCGAAAGTACGTGCAATCTTGTGCGTGACGACAACGGTAAACCGATTAAGATCCTCGGTGTATTCAGGGACATAACGGGAAAATAATTAGCTGATATGTGGCGTTGCCCCCCTTCCTGTATCCTCCCCGCAAAAAGGGACGGTTAGGACGGGGTTGGCCAGCATTAGGCGGGAAATAATCCTCACGCTACAATTTTCGACTCGTTCTGTGGTTAGGGAGTTACAATGTATTCAATCGACAAGTATTATTTCAAAGAATTCAAGATTGCACCGGGACATCGGGCAAACTATGCCATCCTCTGTAACCCCGAGTTCAGGGAGAACCAGTGGGGCATGAAATACTCCCCTGCCAATAATTATTTAAGAGAATACAAGATACTTCCCCTCTTTTCACACCCTCAGATCCCCATTCGATATGCAGAAGGAAATGCCGTCATGTACAAGGAAGGCAAATCGGTGCTCGTCCAAAATTATCTGATCATAACCCACTTTGAGGGAGAAGATGTCGTTGAATATTACAAGAAAAGAGGTCTACCGGATCAACGCGAAATCGAACAGGTGATTCACTATTTTTCCAGCGCCACATTGCCGCTGCAACACATGCATTCCAAAGGATACATTCATTCTGATATCAAACCTGGCCACCTCATAGTAAACCCCACCACGGGTACGATGGCACTGATAGACCTCGAATGCACGATAAAAATTGGGGAAATTATCTGTGGTATGAGCAAGGAATATGCCTCACCAGAGCAAAAGCAGATGATTCGGTTATTGCGCAACGGAGAGGACGAAAAATCAGTCCTGAAAAAGATCAAGATATACACCACCTCCGATCTCTATTCCGTTGGCCTGATCTTTTATAGGGTAATGACGGGGAAACTGTGGCAAGAGGCAAATATCATCCCACAGGAAATCAATAAGGCCATCCCGGACAAATTGAACAATGTCATCTTGGGACTCCTTGAGGAAAACCCCGATAATCGCATTCAGTCTGCTGAGGTATTAAGAGCGGAACTGGAGGCAGTGTAACCCTTAGAATAAAATAAAACAGGACGGCTGCAGGGCAGAAGGAGTATGCAAATTCCGTTTTGCAGCGTTTTCAATCTTATGAATACATGGCAAATTCCGGTTATCTTTACCGTTGGTGTTATCGCAGGATTTATCAATACCCTGGCGGGTGGTGGTTCGCTCCTTTCTTTACCTGTACTTATTTTCCTGGGACTACCGACGGCCGTGGCAAATGGCACCAACCGCCTGGCAATTACGGTTCAGAGTATATTTGCAGTTACTGGTTTTAAAAGGAAAGGTGTTTCAAATTTTCGATCAAGTCTTCTCTTGTCAGCACCTACACTCGTAGGAGCCGTTATTGGCGCTCAGCTTGCCGTAAATGTATCCGATCTCCTGTTTAAAAAAATACTAGCCATCATCATGTTATTCGTTCTCGGAATTATCTTATGGAATCCCATTCAAAGACGGTATAGCGCTATCCAGTATAAGGGAGGCGTGTCCAATATGAGCCGGAACCGTCATATAGTTCTGATGATTATTTTCTTCTTTATTGGGATCTACGGCGGGTTTATTCAGGCGGGCATTGGCTTTATGATCATCGCAGCGCTAACTACAATAAGTGGATTAAATCTTATGGAAACCAACAGTCACAAGGTATTCATCGTCGGTATCAACGCACTATTCGCACTGTTTGTGTTTGTTTTTCATAATAAAATACATTGGCCAATTGGCCTGGCTTTGGCAGCCGGCAACGGTCTTGGTG
This sequence comes from Candidatus Brocadia sinica JPN1, assembly GCF_000949635.1. Taxonomy (NCBI): domain Bacteria; kingdom Pseudomonadati; phylum Planctomycetota; class Candidatus Brocadiia; order Candidatus Brocadiales; family Candidatus Brocadiaceae; genus Candidatus Brocadia; species Candidatus Brocadia sinica. The sequence continues at coordinate 3,567,791 of NZ_BAFN01000001.1, read as the reverse complement.
GCTGGATCGGCAGCCATCTGGCAGTTACCAAGGGTGAACGGTTTATCCGGTTCGTACTTACTATTTGTGTCATTGCAATGGCCGCAAGACTTCTGACCTAGATATCGTAGTAAAAACATAAAAATAAAAACAAAATCCGGGAGAATTTATCGTTTATGCCAAAGTCTGGTATTTCACACGACAGAATGACCCTCCAGGCCTCCTCTATAGGTATTGGTACTTATCTGGGCAAGGAGGATGACAGGACAGACGTGCTTTACCTTGACGCAATCACCAGAGCGGTTGAACAAGGGTGTAATGTCATTGACACCGCAATAAACTACAGGGAAATGAAGAGCGAGCGTGTCGTTGGACGAGCTGTGCGAAGCCTGACGAAAAAACATCCGGAAATTCGTGAAAAACTAATTGTAGCAACCAAAGGCGGCTTTATCCCGGGGGACATCGAGTCCGGAGAAGAACCTTCCGAATTTTTCCAGAATCGCTTCTTAAAGAAAGGAATTCTCACTGAGGAAGACGTTGTTCAGGGATGCCACTCTCTGAAGCCTGAATTTATCCGTTCCAGTGCAACCTTACTGCAAACACGCGCACTGGATAACAGCAAACTATTCTCATTTCAGGCGCTCAGTAACCTTGGCAACGGCGCTGCCCGCCGTGCAATCCAGGTTGTTCGTTCATTGCGTGGTGTAACAACCTCACTGGTGGGCATGAAGACGGTTAAACATGTGCAGGATAATCTTCATCTGCTGAAAGTTCCGAAATTAGAACCAGACGAGGCCAAGCGGATACTTGGTGAATTTTTTTAGTAGAGAAAAATATTTCTTTATGCAAAACCCAATAGTTCTTTAGTCATCAGATGGGACTTTCAGTTCCAGATAAGCAGAGAACAATGCCTCCCGATCATTCCGTTTTTTTACCGTATCGAGCATCGTCTGCACACTTCTTTCCATCTTTCCTGAATATACTGTCTTACCATTTATTGATACGCATACGGGTTTTTCCATATCTATGAGTTCTTCGCCCAAATACAGGCGCAGGGCGTTGACCCCATAAACAGTCAGAGAAATCTCATTATCCTTTCTTATTTCCGCCTCAATGGTTGCCGTCTCTGAAAATCCTTCTGGTCTCACCAAACGTCCAGAAACATCTCGGTAAACTCCCGAAACTTGTCCTACTAATTTAGAGAATTCCGTTATCTCAGTCCAGTAAGAAACGGGGTATTTTGGAGAATCCGTGGAAAATTTTACCATCTTCGGGTAGAGCGATCTCTTATGGGTACGGAACCAGACAAGAATCTGGTCTGTTTCATTCGCAGGAAACTGATGCTTTAGCTCAGGCAATTCTTCATAAATAACGTTATAGCCCAGCTTTTCCAACCTTGAATTTGCGTCCCTTGCGGCCTCTACCGGGATGACGGTATCCCTGGCTCCATGTATGATAAATACAGGCACCTGCATCAAGTTTACCAATAAGGAAGGTAATGGGCATTCAGCGGCGACAGGATTTATAGCTGCAAAGAGCGAAGGATAACGAACAGCCACATACCATACACCATGGCCGCCGCTTGAAAATCCTGTCAGATAGACCCTATTTGTGTCAACATGGTAATCCTGTTTAACCTTATCAAGTACTGAAAGTACAAATCTTTCTGGCTCTTCTTCCCACCACAGCCCGGAACCATAGGTGGGAGCCACAAAGATAAATTCATTCTTGTGAGCAGATGACTTTAACCATGCCATTACCTGCCCGTAACCACTGCCGCCGACCCCGTGCAATGCCAGCACAACAGGCCAGGACTTGTCAGGCACGTAAGAAGGTGGTATATAGGCAAAGTACTCCCCCTTCTTTTCACCAACCGGTGCCAATTCCCTATGTATACCGGACTGCTGAGACGTATAGTTCTCCGGGATACGAACCCATTCCCTAACCTCATCAAAACTTGCCCCCAAATCCTCCAGTTTCTTAAGTACTTCCTCCCTTTCACCTGCACTGGCGCTTCCCAGGTATCTGCTTACCAATAATTGGCCATCTGATTTTCTATCCTGTCCAAAGCAGATTGGCAAAGAAACAATCAGGACAAGAAATAGGATGATTAACAAATATTTGTGCATGATAAATAATTTTTCAGACTATCAGCAATAGGATGGTAACCGCTATCTTCATTTTTATTCATATTCTACCAGTATTACAGAAATATTATCTCTTCCACCTTTACTGTTTGCCTCTTGTATCAGGCTATTTGCCACCGCAGTAAGATTATCCTTATATCTTTGAATAATCGCTTCTATTGCGTTATCAGAAAGCATATCCGTGAGACCATCGGAACAAAGGAGGAGAATATCCCCAGCTTGAAGCTTTACCTGACGTAATTCCGGAGACAACGTTTCCTGCCCGCCAACGGCCTGGGTAAGTACACGCATCTTTTGCAAGGGAAGATATCCCCCTGCCACAATACCCTTTTTCACTACATACATTTCAGCAGTATGGTCTTTCGTAAGCAGCGTTATTCCCTTTCTGAGAAGATATGCCCTGCTATCGCCAACATGGCATATGTGTGCATTATTCCCGATGATTAACATCTGCATGAGGGTTGTCCCCATACCCATGAGATTGATGTCTGTCGTTGACTTTGCCTTTATGGCGCTGTGTGCCTTCAAGAGAGATTCCCTGAGGAGTTTTAAAATATTCGCTTCGCCTTTGGCCTTGTCAAAATTTCCTCTGAGCCAGGCATAACATTCTTTTACCGCTAAATCACTTGCCACTTCACCCGCCTGATGCCCCCCCATTCCGTCGGCAAGGAGGAAAATATTCATAGATTCATCAACCAGAATACTATCCTCGTTATGCGTCCTCTTTTTACCGATGTCTGCTTTGTAGACCAGTTTCATACGAAGAGCGCTTCATTTCCTTTGTAAAATATTCGTTGCTAATCTTACAAAATGATACGATAGAATAGGAGGGCTTAAAAGGAAATTATTTTACAGAGAATCTCTACGATTGGAAGGTTCTTGCCCATCTTAAGACAGGTAATACGCCGGATGGTATGGTTTTCACCAATCTTCAAGTAAAATAGCCAAACCATTAAACCTCAAATTCAGCTACAATAAAGGTATGATCCGACGGTTTTTCTAAGAGTCTCGGGGTGGTGTCAATCCATGCTTTTGTTGATTTCTTTGCCAGAGGCCGGCTTGCCCAGATATGGTCAATCCTCCAGCCCTTTTTTCTTGCTACGGCATCTTTTACCCGGTAATCCCAGAAGGTATATTGTTCAGGACCATGCTGATGTAACCGGAAAACGTCAACGAAACCCCATTCTTTCAATCTCTGAAGTGCCGCGTGCTCATCGGGATGGAAGCATATGCTCCCCTGCAGGTGATCCGGATTATAAACATCTATGGGCTCAGGGGCAACATTGAAATCTCCCATCCACAGCAATGCCCTGTCAGGCCGAAAGTTTTTGGTAAAGTACTCATACAATTTTTGAAACCAATCCAGTTTATACCGGAATTGCTTCAAAAGCGGATGGACACCCTGAGGGACATAGGTATTAACTACCGAAATTTTATTTACGGTGGCTGTAATCAGACGGGTTCCTTCGGATTCATCTTCGTCAAAGCCCCCCCGGACATCTTTCAGAGGGGTTTTGCTTATTATAGCTACTCCGTTGTATGATTTCTCACCCCGGGAAACCGCATGGTAATTCATCTCTTCAAAAGCGGTTTGTGGAAATTCATTGTCCGGCACTTTTGTCTCCTGAAGACAAAGAATATCGGGCGATTCTTTCCGTAGCCAGTCAAGGACTATGTTTAATCTGGCTCTAAGCGAATTGACATTAAAGCTGGCAACTTTCATAGTATCTTCCAAAGATAATTTTGACATTTTTAGCAAAAATATGAATAAAATTAACCCTGTCAGGATTTTAAACCCTGACAGGGTTGGCTCGCGAATTCGCGCTTCGGATTTTATCTTTTCCGACTTATTCAGATAAAAGCGTTCATACATATTTTGCTATCTCTTTTTTCAGCCTGTCAGAGACTTCCTGGAGTATTATTTCATCAGGAACATACTGGATCTTTATGGTTTCCATTATCTCAAAACCACACTCTTTTAATAGGTTTTCCACATGGCCGGCCGCCTGTCCTCCCCAGCCATAAGAGCCAAAAGCAAGTCCAACCCTGTTTTTTGGGGACAACCCTTTTAGATACGTTAAAAGCCCTGACACCGTAGGAAGCATATTGCTATTTAAGGTAGGAGAACCCACACAAATAAATCTTGCAGTCAATACATCGGCAATGATATCAGAAATATGATTTTTTCTGAGATTAAGCATCTTTGTGCAAACCCCACGGGATTCAAAGGCCTCTTGTATCGTATGAGCAATCTTCTCCGTGGATCCCCACATGGTATCATAGATTATCAGCCCTGTTTTCTCCGTCCGATTGGCAGCCCATTTCCTGTATTCATCTGTAATAGCATTTACATACGAACGCCAGATAATCCCGTGACTTGGGGCAATCATATCAATGGGAAGAGGAGAAATCAAATCCATAGCTTTTTGAACCAGGCTGGAATAAGGTAAAACAATATTGGCATAATACTTTTTTGCTTCTTCAACAACGACACCCTGGAAACATTCATCATCAAATCTTTCAGAAGAAGCAATATGCTGTCCAAAGGCATCATTGGAAAAAAGAATATTATCTTCCACCAGGTAGCTCATCATATTGTCAGGCCAATGAACCATGGGAGTGAGAATAAATTTTATATTTTTATTACCAAGAGAAATTGTCTCATCTGACTTAACAACTCTAAAATTCCAATCCTTGTTTTTGTAATGGGCTATTAACCCTTTCTGCCCGTTAGGGGATGTTACAATTGTAGCATTTTTCGCCGCTTCCATGAGATGCGGCAGGCTGCCCGAATGGTCCATTTCCACATGGTTTGAGATAATATAGTGAATATTGGAAGGGGCAGTGAGATGTGATATCCGTTTCATCATTTTCTCGTAAAGATAAGGTCTTACAGTATCAATTAAGGTAATTTTCTCATCAAGTATCAGATAGGCATTATACGTTGAACCCCGTTGAGTCGAATAGCCATGAAAGTTCCTCAAATCCCAGTCAATTTCTCCGACCCAATAAATGTTTTCTTTCAGTTTTATTGGCTTCATTACTCTTTCTCCTGAAAATTAGCTCTTCGTAAAACTTATTTTATTTTTGGAATGGGGATAGCAAAAAATCCAGCCCCATCAGGTCTTCTGGAACAAATATTGCCCATATCATCAATTATATATGTATTACACAGATTTCCAAACTAATTATCTCCGCGCATTGAATTGGATGATGTCGGAAAGTCTCTCTTTGAATAAATACAGCTAAATAGTATAGTATATAAACATGATGAACGTTGAATGAATTTTTTAAAAAGGGGTTAAAATAGATGCAGAACACACATGAACGGAAGTCCATTACAGAGGAATTAATCGGGATTATGAGAGCATCTCAGGTGATAAACCAGCTTCATATCACACCAAAAGATATACGGATAGGAGTGTTTTATACCGGGGTTGTAGTAAGCACGGGACATGCAGGCATGTCTTATACCCCAGTTCAGGAAATACCAGAAGCGGTGTGCTGTCCCCGGTCTCATGCAAAGATGCCTCAATCTGGGAATTTGCTGAATTTTTCCATCGATGCACTTATGGAGTATGCCCTCGATGATAATGTCCTGAAGGCGGCTGTTGGCACTGCAACAATAAATGCACTCTCTGCAATATTGCTCGAAGATACTCATTGTCCATACAAACCTTCTGCTTATGGGAATGCGTTAGACCTGATACAGATTTCCGGGGAAGACACAGTCGTTATGGTCGGGGCATTTCCACCGTTTATAAAAAGAATCCAGGAAGTAACCAAAAAACTTTTTGTCATTGAGAAGAATCCCAGGGCCATGGGCAAAGATGATATGGTTACAATAGAACCCGAAGCCCGTCTGCAGGAAATAATTCCCCAGGGGGATATCCTGATTATAACCGGGGTTACGCTCGTTAATCACACACTCGAACCTATCCTGGAGCTTGCAAAAAAAGCCCGTGATATTGTCGTAGTCGGACCCACTGCAAGCGTTTATCCGGAACCTCTCTATAAAAGAGGAGTGACTGTTTTGGGTGGCGTGAGAATTACAGACGCAGCAAAGATGATACATCTTATTGGTGAGGCTGGCTCAGGGTATGACTTCTTTGAAAAATGTGCTGAAAAAATCGTGATGCGCAACGAGGCGGGAAGAGGAACATCACAAGCCCCCTCAAAGAATTCTTTCCGCATGACCTCCTGTACCTGAAAAATGGGGGAATTTTTTATTTCAAACGAAAAACCTTAAACCCGGTAAGACTGGTATCGTTGTCTGGAGTTGTTAAAGGAAAATACCATTGCTTCGAAAAATGATCGAGATAATCCTTATCATTATCATAAAAAACAAACAGCGCCGATTTTGGTATCGGGCCTTTATAGCTAAATCTGCTATAGAGTTGCTGCTTTTCCGGAGTACTTCCCATGCCGCCTTGCTCTAATGACCAGAGCAGCTTTATCCGATGCCTCTGCTCTTTTGGCATTAAATAATAGAACGTAAATACATTGATATTTGAAATAAATACAGACTCGGCATCCGTCTGAGCCAGTTTTTCCACTACTTGACGATGGTCATAATAATCCCACGTATTGTCATATTTGCCTCCAACATAGACAGATGGGCTGATAACACCATTCGAACGGCTGTTCGGTATATAATAATTCACTACAAGTAGCATCAGATTTATAAAAATCATGATGCCACCAATAATACGCCACTTCCATGCATGAAGGTCCGTCATCCATACCACGAGCAGAACCGGAAAAATCCATACAGGAATCAACCACAGACGTGAACCCATTGAGCCGAATGGTGTAATCCGCCAGATTCCAATAAAGTTAAAAACGAGAAAAACCCATATCCCCCAAAATAGTTTCTTTTCCTTTTTACCATCCTTTAAAAAACAAAACGTAACCAAAATAACTATGACAATTCCCAGGATTCCCCAGGCAAATGGAATAATGCTTTTACCGGAAAAACGGGCATAGAGTCCATCACCCGATAAAGTATATAAAAGATTTAAAAGTGAAGTTTTCAGCGAAGCCGGAGGGATTGCCGGCCTTTTTTGAAATAAAACATTTCCAAAAACCAATGCTGAAATGAATCGTGGTACCAGGCCAATCAGAAAACCGAGCAAACAGAAGATTCCATTAATTAAAAACCGCCGGAAACCAGGCCACATGAATATTGCGTAACAAATAACAAGAGAAACAGCGCTAGGCAGGAATATTACATGGTTCCACACACCGAGTGACAAAAGAAAACCGGTAAGTATCCAGCCTATTTTATTGATGTATGGTTTTTGACTTTGGCAAAGTCTGACGTATATCCAGATCATCCCAAAGAAAAGGATTAAGGACAAACACCTCGCCGCATAGTCGCGAAAGCATAACAACCGGTGGGAATGTTACAAGGAAGCAGGCTATCCAGAACGCACGAATAGCAGAAATTGCCGTACGATGTCATAAATCGCAACAATTGTTATGAGTGTGAAAATCGGACCTAAACACCGTAAACTCCAAATTGAATTCCCCAGAATCTTTATAACAATGGCAAGCAAATATGCGTGAATTGGAGAGGTATAATAGTTAAAAATACCATACAACGGCCTTGCGCCATCAAGAATCATTTCTGCAAAGAGGCCAAATACTGCTTCATCCCGGTCATGAATTACTATTTTCTTTTCAGCTTATCCCGATAGTGTTCCCGGAATTTCTTTACCTTCGGGGCAATGATGAAGCGGCAATATGCTTGTCCGGGATTCAGCTTGTAGTACTCCTGATGAAAATCTTCTGCCTTATAAAAGACCTTAAATGGCACGATCTCGGTCACGATAGGATCGCTCCACAATTTCTCTGTCTGAATCTCCTGGATCACCTGCTCGGCTACGGCCTTTTGTTCATTACTGCGGTAGAAAATCACCGAGCGATACTGAGTACCGACATCTGGCCCCTGGCGGTTCAGGGTGGTCGGGTCGTGTACCGTGAAGAAAATTTTTAGAATTTCTTTCAATGAAATAACCTTCGGATCGAACGTGACCTGTACCACCTCGGCATGCCCTGTTTTCCCGGTGCAGACCTGTTGGTACGTAGGATCATCAACCCAACCGCCTGAATACCCGGACTCCGCCTGCTCCACCCCTTCCAGTTCTTCAAAGATCGACTCGATGCACCAGAAACAGCCACCCCCAAGCGTCACAACTTCTTTCTCCCAGGAGAAAGCAACAACCTGATCCTTTGATTCGTTCATATTTATAGAATCCTTCAAAGCGCCAGACAGCGCCATGCTGCCCAGTAATAAGCCTAAAAATACTTGTGTAATCATAGCAACACGAACCTCATACCTTTTACCACAAAAATATCATCCGACAATAATTCCTACGTTGAGTACTGTAATGTGATACGCCGGAACACTACCCAGGATATCCTAGTCATGACTGATTTATGCCATGCTTCACCGCAAAAGTCAATAATTAAGACTTTTGTTTGATGTGGTCAGATGATACTTGCCAAAGAAAATCGATTTTGCTATACTTCCACCACATATACCGTATACACTGCATATAATGCATCAAACAGAAAACTCATTTAGACTAAGAAGATTTGCCTTAACTCATGACTTCTCGATTTACTTTTCAGAGAAAATGGGGATGCATTGATTCTTAAAATAGAAAATCTTATCAAAAAGTTTGACCAGACAAAGGGCATTTCCAGCCTCTCGTTTTCTGTAAGGCGTGGTGAGATTGTTGGTCTCCTGGGGCCAAACGGAGCTGGCAAAACGACCACTATTCATATAATTCTCGGTGTGCTTGAATCTGATGACGGATGTATCTCTATTTTTGGGGAAGATCTAAAACAGCACAGAAAGAGCATCATGAAACAAGTCAGTTTTTCCGCTGGATATGCCCAATTGCCAGGAAATCTTACGGTCTGGCAAAATCTTCATATTTTCGGACTCCTTTATGGAGTAAAAAAGCTTAAGAACAGGATTCATTTCCTCCTTGAGGAGTTTCACTTAGAAGACCTTGCCCATACAAAATCAGGCGTCCTTTCCGCCGGAGAACAGACGCGCCTGCACCTTGCAAAAGCGCTGCTTAATTCCCCGCAGCTTCTTCTCCTTGATGAACCAACTGCCTCGCTTGATCCCAATACGGCCCAGACAATCCGACAAAAAATCAAGGACTATGTTTTGTCAAGTGGCGCAGGCGTTCTCTGGACTTCGCATAATATGCATGAAGTAGAAGCTGTATGCGACCGGGTTCTCTTTCTTTCTCACGGGAAGATTTTGCTTGAAGGAAATCCCAGAAAGCTGCCAATTGAATACAAAAAGAAAAATCTCGAAGAACTTTTTATTGCCGTCGCAAACGAACCGGGTTTCTTTTAAGAGATTAACCCATATAGGTTATGAATTTCATAAGAGTTTATGCAATCTTTTTAAGACAAATCTTCCTTATTCAAAACAATAAGACCCGGCTTGTTAATATTTTTACGTGGATTAGCATCGATACAATCCTGTGGGGATTTATTACTCGTTATCTTGATAGAATAGGCCACTCGGGATTTAGTTTTACCACTACTGTTTTAGGAGCTGTCGTTTTGTGGAATTTTCTTATTCGTATACAGCAAGGTTTGATGTTATCATTTTTTGAAGATATGTGGTCATGTAACCTGCTCAATCTTTTTGCTTCGCCACTACGTATTCGTGAATACCTGTCTGGTTTAGTAATTTCAAGTCTGGCAACGAGCATCGCGGGCTTAAGTATAATGATTCTTATTGCATGGGTAATGTTTGTCTACAATATTTTTCAATTTGGTGTTTTGCTCGTGCCTTTTCTATCGATCATCCTGGTATTTGGGCTAGCGCTCGGAATTTTTGCCACAGCATTGGTTTTACGATTTGGCCCTCCGGCAGAGTGGGTCGCATGGATAATTCCGTTTGTTTTGGATCCATTTACAGGGATATTTTATCCTATTTCCGCTCTTCCCAAAGCTCTCCAACCAATCGCAGCTATTCTTCCACCCACTTACGTGTTTGAAGGAATGAGAGGCGCTCTGCTTTCAGGTAAATTCTCTGTTTCACATCTCGTTGTTGGCATAAGTATTGCGCTTCTATACTTAATTATTTCATGCCTGTTTTTCCTCTATATCTACCGCGTTATCCTGCGAAGAGGGCTTATTGCACGGTTGACAGCAGAAAATCTATGAAAGTAACAATTTATAGTCCTATGCTTGTCTCCACACCAATTTCATCGGTATAAGCATAGGCAGAATAAAAATTATGATTCTTTCTATCCTTATCCTTATCCTTATCCTTATCTTTATCCACCTTCCTACTGTTCTTACCCTTCTTGTCGATTTCCGGCACAGCGCCGGCTATAACTCCTGTTGCCTTCACCGTAATTGAGGCGCCGAACCCATCGGCATTGAGCATAACATCCCATGTAACGGTAACAGTATCTCCGGCCTGAAAACATCCAATATCGATTTTGGGTGAACCCCCCAACACATACATCCCTGTGGGTAGGATAATCTCTACACTGGCATTGGAGGCAGAATGGGCTGCGCAATCGAATGGCTGAGGACATGGATACGTAATCTCAGCAGTTACCCCAAGTACGGAACCTGCGGTTGTTTCACCTGTCGTGTGAATGGCAACTGTCCACGGCACCATTACTGCCCCCCAATAAGGGCGTGAAGTTCCGTAGCCGGTATAGTTCCATGCGTCTTCAAAGTCTGCCATGCTCCAGGTGATAGTCCCATCAAGGTTTGTCACTCTGTCAAAGTCCCTTCCCCAGGGATCCACGAAGTAAACTACTCCCAAATCTTCATCATACCCCACAATTACCCGATAATGTGCGGTGTCGTCATCGGGAGAAAATTTCATGAGTAAGACAACGGGAATATCTTGAACAATAAGTCCTTTAAGGATTGACCACCACGGGGCATCTGAAGAATAATCAAAAGAGGCATAACCCAGGGGTCTTTCCGGATAGCCTGCTTTAGGCGCATTGCGGGGAAAGAACCTTCCCTGGGCTGCGCTCAAATGACTGAAATAACCAGCACGCGTCATATCCCATGTATAGGTGCCGATTGAAGAAGATCGGGCAACATCGGCAATGGCCTTTTGATCAATATCTTCGCCCCAAAAATCGTAAAGTATTTCAAGGGCGGCTGGTCCGCAGGAAAGACCTGTTATTTGTTCGTGATATGGCACATCAGAGATAAGATACGATTCCGGCAAAGTTGTCGTTTCATCCGCGCTATCCGCCAGGTTATCGACACGAAAGACCATCCAAAACAATAAGAATATAATAACCGTGTTTTTGCTTCTCATATCTTTCACTCCCATTCAATATATTTTTGTGAGAGGATCAGAAAATTTGAATGCTTCAGCGCTTCAGTGAGTTAATTTTCACCCCATAATGTAATAAACTCACGCGTAATGTCACTATTCGTGTCTGATGCCGGTTTATTTCTCTGTCTCAATATATTGGTAATTTCCTCAGCCTTCATGGGACTGTAGAACAGGTAGCCCTGTATATAATCACACTGATACAACCGCAATAATTCCAACTGTCTTTGCGTTTCCACGCCCTCTGCAATTACCTTTATTTTAAGAGAGCGAGCCATGTCTATGATAGCTTTGACAATTGCTGAAGCATCTGGATTCATGGCAATATCTGAAATTAAGGACCGGTCGATCTTTAATGTGCTGAACGGAAGATTTTTCAGGCTATGTATTGAAGAAAAACCGATGCCAAAATCATCCATCATGAGCTGTATTTTCATATCATTCAATTCTTTAAATATTTCGAGGACAAGCTCTCTGCTTTCCATGACCGTACTTTCGGTGATTTCCAATTTAAAGGCGCCGGCCGGCAACCCGGTGCTTTTAATTGTTGCCCTGACCTGATCCGGCAATTCCCTGTGTCGGAGCTGTAAGACTGATACGTTAACGGTAATCGTTATGTTTGAAAATCCCATATCATGCCACACCTTGTTTTGAGCACAGGCCTTTTGTATTACCCAGTGACCGATTTTATCAATCATTCTGGTTTCCTCTGCCAGGGGGATGAACTCATCTGGCAGAATTAAACCACGTTGAGGATGCTGCCAGCGAATGAGTGATTCTAAACCAACAATCTCATCACGTGTTAATGACACAATGGGTTGATAATAAATTACTAATTCTGAGCGTTCGATAGCATGCCAGAGATCCGCTTCTAACTGTAAAAAATTCATTGCGCTGGCATGCATTTCCGTATTAAATACCGCATACCGTGCTTTGCCATTCATCTTTGCCCGGTACATTGTTGTATCAGCGTCCCTCAGGATATCCTCAGGACGATTATAGAATTCGCCTTTTAAGACAATTCCAATACTTGCGGAGACTACTATTCTATGACCATCAAGAACGAAAGGATCCTTCAAGATTTCCAGGATTCTTTCTGCCACAAATTTTGCATTAAAATCGTCATCTACATTATCAAGAAGGATTGCAAACTCATCCCCTCCAAAACGAGCAACGGTATCTGACTTCCGCAAGCACTCTTCCAGTTTTTGTGCAATTAAGACCAGTAATTTATCGCCCGCCAGGTGACCAAGGCTGTCATTAACAACCTTGAAACGATCAAGGTCAAGAAATAGCACAGAAAACGCACAATTTTTATCTCTTTTTGCATGCTCAATTAATCGCTCCAAACGCTCCATGAAAAGATTCCTGTTGGGCAGGTTTGTTAACGGATCGTGGAATGCTGTGTGTCTTAGTTGATCACGATACACTCGTAAGCGTTCTACCATATGGTTGAAAGCGCCCGCAAAATCTGAAATTTCATCATTCGTGTGGACATTAACATGCTGTTCGAATATTCCTTCAGAAATATTTTTTGTTGCTGAATTCAACTTCTTGAGGGGAGCGGTGATTCTTTTCGTAAGAAATAAGGTTAAAATAACTCCCACCATGATAAAGAAAGAGGTAAAAGCTAAAGCAGATATCAGGAATTGTTTTATTCTTTTGTGAAGATTTTCAAGGGACAATCCCACTTGAACATATCCTGCAATCTCCGGATTTATGCCTTTTTGATTGTCCACCAATATATCTGTTGGTTTTTTGTCGGCAAAGATAATCACAGGGGACAGAATGTCAATATACCGATTTCCATTTTCTTTATTGAAGAATTCTTTATACAGTATTTTTCCCTGTGGGCTGCAATCTATGAAACGCGTTACAGGAGCAGGGGGAATTTTTAAGCCGTATTTAAAGCTTTTGTGCATGAGTTGTTTTTTTTCTTTATTAAAAAGGCATACATAAGCAACATCTTCATCCACTTCCAGGCTCTCAATGAGCTGCATCATAGATTCTGTATCTCCTGTATAGATGTAGTATTCACTCGTTTGAGATGCCATGCTGGCAATAACTAAGCCATGTCTTACAAGACTATTGTATTTGTAAGAAACTACATTGTGCACAAGAAAAAAGCTGATTCCTGCCGAAGTCACCAGGATAATAAGAATGGTTAAAAGATTAAATTTGGTTGCTATGCTTATCCGCCTCTTTGCTTTTGAAGCAAACATAACTCATTCCTCAAAAATTTTATATGCATTACGAATGTGTTCTTCCTGAATATCTATCTTCATATGCCTGGCCGTTTTCAGGTTCAGGGTGTAAAGCAACTTTCGGGGTAAAGACACCGGAACAGAATTCACCCCAGCGCCCCGTATTATTTTAACAGCCTTCTCTCCGCATTGCACGCCTATATCATAGAAATCATATTCTAAGGCGTAAAGAGCTCCTGCCTCTACCCATGCGGAAGAAAGACCGCAGAATGGTATGCGGTTTCTAAATGAAAAAAGCAGGATGTGTCTGGCTGTTAACGAATTGAATACAAGGGCGTCATTTATCCCCCACAAAACATCTGCATTGTTTGCTAAAGATTTGAGCGCATTGGGAATATCTTTTGGCGTATGAACCTTCACAGGATTAAGCTCAAGCCCCATTTTTCTTGCTATTTCCCCAGCACGTCGGATCTTTTCCTGATTTTCCAACGGGTTGTACATGACGCCGATTTTTTTTTGCCTCCGGGAGGAAACTCTTTAACCAAAAAAACTGTGCTTCTATCGGAAAATCGAGTATTACCCCGGTGCTGTTTCTTGCACGCTTCATCGTATTCTCATCGAGAATAAGGGAAGCGACAATTGGCACATCATCAAATACCTTGAGAGCTTCTACAGTTGGGATAGTTCCAACGGTAAATATCAAACCAGGTTTATTCTTTTTGATTTCCAGAGAAATTTGTGATATCGGCGCTTTCTTGTTTTCCAGTATATAGGTGCTGCATTTCATCTGTATTTTTTGTTCAACAATATAATTCTGAAAACCCGTGAGTACCTCTGTGTAAGGCGATTCATTGTGGCTGACAAGCACGTCAATTTGCACCTCATTTGCCGGAATTTCAGGTATAGTCATCCAGAAAACAAAGATTATAATTATAGCCGCTTTGAGAAAAGTAGAAATCTTGCATCCATGCATGTTGAATATTACCTGGAAAATTAAAATGCATACGTAACCTTAATTCGAAATATCCTGCCGTCCTGTTCGATGGTGTCCTGAGCGTGTTCTTCTCCTCCGGGATCTTCGTATACCTTGTTAAACAAGTTAAAAACGCCTCCTGAAATTTCCAGCGTCTTAAAAATATTACGGCTATACAGTGTTATATTTGTGACAAAATAATCTTCCGCAAATCTGTCTGAAAGTGTTTCTCTTTTGCTCGTATACTGTTCTTCTCCGCTGAAAAAGAGTTTTTCCTTTATCAAAGGAATAATAACATTGAACTTAGCCAAATGTTTCGGAGAATTTACCAGGATTTCCCCTGTCCTATCATTCTCGGTTTCCTGGATGGTATAACTAGTCCTTCCCTCAAAACCACTTTCCCATTTTGCTTCCAATTCAGATTCGATACCTTTTGCACGAACCTTATCGACATTGTCAAACACGAGGAGATCGTCTCCAGGATCAGTTTTTAAGGCAATGAGATCATCAATTGAGTTGTAAAAACCAACAATTGTCCCCCGAAGGTGTTTCCCAAAGTACTGTTCGTAAATGATTTCATAGGTATCGATGGTTTCAGGGTCAAGATGGGGACTGTGCTTCTGCGAAGTGTCATCATGGTAGTAAAGTTCGTAGGCATTTGGCGCACGGAATGCGCGGCCATACACAAACTTAAACGTTGCCTTCTCATACGGGTTGTAAATCAACGCAGCACGGGGACTGACTGAGCTCCCAAAGGTATAAAAATAATCAAACCGAGCGCCGGCATTTAAAGCCAAATAGTCTGTAATGGCATATTCATCCTGAAGATAAACTGCCCAATACTGCGTGTCACGTTTGTCATCGAGAATTTCACGTCTGATACCGGGAAATGCGCCCTCTCTTATATGATTAAAGGTTCGCTGGTCCTGCTGTATACTATATCGATAATCAAAACCAAGGGTGCTTTTATGCTTTTCGAAAAGGATTTTGGTTAATTGAACCTCTCCTTGTAACCATTGGCTGTCAATATCATCAGAAGTTTTTACTGTTCCAGGCAATCCATTTGAAAAATAATCATCATCATAATTGTAAAAATTGTAATTGAGCCGAGCCAGAAAAATTAATTGGTCATCAGATATGCGTTCGTACTTCAGATCGGCCCAACCTCGTTCGTCAGCAGTAAAAAAACGCTCGTTAAATCTTGTATCAAACGGAGCCGTTGGAACAACTTTTTCCCTTTGATGATAATTGAATTGCAAAGTCAAATCATGGAAGAAAAAGCTGCTAAAAAAATTTTTAAACCGGTCATTATCAAGGTCTTCTGCAATACCGTTGTTATTTTCCGGATTATCAAATTCTTTGAAAAACAGCCGGTCGTCCCCTTCGCTGCTATAGTAAGAACCAGAAAATAACATCTCCAGACCATTCGGAAATTTATCACCGTAGCTCACACGGGTCTTATATGTCTCAAAGCGGCCTGCCGCTCCCGAAGTCTCGATACCCTTGAAATCCCTGCCCCGCCTGGTAATCACATTGATAACCGCAAAAAATGCATTTGTGCCGTACAGGGAAGAACCCGGCCCACGGATAATCTCGATACGTTCAATGAGATCAATATCGATGGGAAAATCCGTGCCCAGAGGCGCCTGTTCATAGATAGCGTCATTAATTCGGTGTCCATCGATAAGGAGCAGGATACGGGTATTATAATCTCCAGGCAGTCCAAAACCCCTTACCCCAAGATAATGATAATTTCTGTCATAGGTAATATGGAATCCACGTACGCTCCGCAAAATCTCTGCAAAATTCAAATAACCATATTTTTTGATCTCATCCGCCGTTATAATGGTCACCGAAGAAGGGGCTTCTGTTACCTTTTGCTCATATTTGGAAGCGCTATAAACTGAGGGGATTTCCTGAAACAGGATCATTTCTTCACTTATAGGCGATGATTCCAGGGATAGTTCTGATTCTGCCTGGCACAGACAAGGTGAGAAACAAAGAATGAAGAAACTTATGATGAAAAATCTCTGGAATTTCCCATGTACTTTAGAGAAGAAAATAGTTTTCTTTCTGCTGTAAGGAAGTAACATGTTTAATTATACATGTTATAATTAATGGTGTATGAGATTTTAAAGATTAGGGCAAATAGCTTTCATCAATGTAAGGTATGACATTTATTGGGTCCAATTTTTCATTTTTTCGGTTTTTCTCCTGGCTAAAGTACAATTTTGCGCATATTAAATACTATCCGCTAGTGCATTTCAAGCAAAATATTGGATTAATCGTAAAAAAATCGAACAAAATTGTTCCTTGTTATCCAAATCACTTTTCTTCAGTGAAAGAGCTTATGGAACACAAAAACTTTAAGATGACTTTACGGTATGCACACCTTGCACCGAGTCACAAGGTTAAAGCAGTTGATATGCTGGATAATATCATGACAGAACAACCAAGTATACAAAAAGTATACAATTTGAGAGAGGCGAGCAATGGCTAATATCCTGAAAACCCTTGATTTTAGTGGTCGGGGTGGCGGGATTTGAACCCACGACCTCTTGAACCCCATTCAAAAACATAGTGTTTTTTGTATTTTTCATAACTGACTGACATGGTGTCTGTTATGACCGCAACTAATTGTATTGTAATGTGTTATAGATTTCAAGTTTTTCCTGTTGATTCCGACTAATTCCGTAGAATTACGCTGGAGTTGACTACAATTTGACTACAATCAGAACTTTTAAAAAAAGGGAAGAAAAATGGCAAAGCAAAACGAAGTAAAATTAATCATCACCACAGACAATAAAGACGCAATTACCGGCATTCAGAATGTTGGAGAGTCATTCAAAAAACTAGAGCTTGAAACCGGCAGTCTGGTATCTCGTATCAAATCCCATTGGCTTGGCTTTGCCGGCGCCATTTATAGTGCTAAAAAATTCATAGATTTCTTTATCTTTGATACAGCTAATGCTGCGGAGGAATTGAAACGATTGAGCTTTCAAACCTCAGTCGGAACTGATATGCTCCAGGCATTCAAACAAGTTGCACTAACATCCGGCGTACATTTAAATGAATTATCGCTCAGTCTTTTCCAATTTTCTCAAAGGCTTGCAGATGCGACTAATGGTGTGGGTGACTCACAAGATATATTTCATGCACTTGGAATAGAGCTATATGATACGAAAGGTAGATTGCGGGATACTGGGGATCTTTTTATTGATACTTCGAGAAAATTTGCAAATATGGTAGATGGTTTTCAAAAAATCGATTTAGCAGAAAAGGTCTTTGGCCGAGGTAGTAGGGCGATTTTACCCATGTTTCAGGAACTTTCGGAAAATATCGATGAGATTAAAAACAAACAGCCTATTTTTTCTGAAGATGAGATTAATCAGGCAAAGCAATTCAATGATAATATTGCCAT
Organism: Candidatus Brocadia sinica JPN1; assembly: GCF_000949635.1. NCBI lineage: Bacteria > Pseudomonadati > Planctomycetota > Candidatus Brocadiia > Candidatus Brocadiales > Candidatus Brocadiaceae > Candidatus Brocadia > Candidatus Brocadia sinica. Next base: position 3,549,718 of record NZ_BAFN01000001.1, on the reverse strand, counting down.
CACGAAAGAAAATTTTAAAGAACTTGGGTATGTAGTTGGTAATATTGTAATACCAAATCTTAATGAGTTCTTTGATGTCATAAAAAAAGGAATAATCCCTGAAAATTCATGGATTAAATTAATTGATCCATGGGGGCTTATGAATCGAATTGGAAAATCACCACTTGCTACATCATGGGAATGGTTCAAAAAACTTGTAGACCTTGCAGAAGAATATACGGATAAACTTGCTGGAATAAAAACAGAAGTAATGAATTTACAATCTATTCGTTTACAACCTAACCCGGTTTTTGGTGCGTTTGGATTACCTGGCGAACTTACTCAAGGTATTACAAAAGCCAGGAAAACCGAGCCCGCAATTATCTTCAATGAAAAACAATGGTTGAAGGATCAGGCAGAATTTGAAAAGTCTGTTGGTGAGGCATTCCGCGAGGAAGGCAGGCTTGCGGCTGAAGCGATGAAGCTGGAAGAGGAAGCGGCAAAACGGAAACAAGAAGTCTATGCAGACATGTTCGAAGCCCTCAAATTCGATTCCGCCCGTTACTATGATTATCGTAGAGATCTTCTTGAAAAGCAACGTAATGAAGAAATTGCCATCACGGGTGACGTAATGCTTGACTGGGAAGCATTCTACGCACGTCTCAGGGAACTGGATGAGGAGAGAATATTGAGAACCAACGATTTTGTTGGCGGGATTAAGGTTTTTTATTCGGAATTAGAGCGGGAAGGATTCACTTGGGCCAAAGGGGCTAAAGGGATGATGGAGGACTTCGCATCAGGCGGAGCAAGTGCTTTATCGAAGTTTGAACATAGTATCGAAACCGATACAAAAAACATTGGCAAACATCTGAAGGATTTTATCGGTGATTTTTCAGATGCATTTATCGATGCTGTTAATCGAATGACCGCCGAATGGCTCATGTCCCAAATGTTTACCGGCATTGGCAGCGCATTTGGTATTGGCGGTGCGCGTTCAATGGGTATCGGCGGTACCGCTGGCACTACACAGGCAGGCGGATGGTTTACACCACCACCTATTGGTAATATGTCTGCCCAAGGTGCGGGATCTGCAGGTGGCCAGGTCATCGTTCAGCAATCCATCTCTATGAATATGTCCTTTGTGGATGGTCAGGATGGTGAACGTTTTTTACAAAAGCACTCACCGGTAATACAGAAGATTGTTGGCGATAGCGTAGACCGTAGCCGCGCCTTTGCAGCGCAATTGAGGGGTAATCGTTAATTCAGAAATTCGAAATGGGCATTCGGAACTTTTTAGAAAGGAGGCAGTATAGGCATGATTACAAAAAGAACTGTCAAAATGGGTGAAGAGCGCTTTTTGGAGTATATTGACGATCAAACGGGGGAACGGATAAAACAAATTGCCCTTGACGAAACTCAGTATAACCGCGAAACAGTGGAAGTATTGATTAAAGGTCATACGAAGGAAAATCCAGGTGTCGGTTATGGTTAATACCCGGAAACGCCGTAGGCAACGCCGAAATTTTCCTACTGTCATCCTGCATTATGTTTGATTTAATACTTCTTTCCAAAATCCTGCCGGGTGAGAATTCTTGCGATGTTAATTTGTGATCCTTTCCATTCAAAGACGATCCGGTAATCACCGATTCTTAAGCGATAGAGGTCTTCGTAACCTTTGAGCTTCTTGATATGCTTGCCGTCAGGGAATGGATTATCTTCGAGCCGTTTGCATCTGTTTACGATGCGATTAAAGTCATCGTCTGATAGGGTATCAGTATCTTTGCCAGCCTTATCAGACAAGATAACCTTAAATCTCCCCACGTTTAGCCTTCCTTCGGGCTACGAGATCATCCAGGGATACAACCTTACCCTCCCTGATATCCGCTAACCCCTCCTCAATCTTCGTCTTTATGGTAGGGTCTAACATGATGTAGAGGTCTTCTACTTCATCTTCTATCGTCTTGCGGAGCAGTTCTTCAAACTCTTCAACTGTCAAATCTGATACTTTCACAACAAGATCTCCTCATAATTAAAAATGCAGGATGGAGGGCCGACTTCTCCCCCTCATATCGCTGCCGGGTATGTGCCCGGAAACGCCGTAGGCAGCGCCGAAAATTTCCTACTGTCATCCTGCATTACCGGTGTGGGGTTATGGCGATAATGGTAATTTGATTTTTGTCTGGGCCATAATACCAGAATATTCTATAAGCTGCCGGGGTTGATTGTTCGGCATAGGCTTCAAAAACTTTCTCACCTTTTGGGCCTTTCAGCGTAGTAAATTCATGCGTTTGTAACCCTGGGTGTCTTGGATTTTGGGATAAAAATTGAATGGCCTTTTTTACCGCTTTGTATCTTTTAAACAGCCCCTTGTCGGTTTTGAGCTGGTCTAATTGTTCCCTTGCGTGGTTGGTAAGAAATATCTCAAACAAGGTATTATCCTAAAGTTTATTAAGATTGAGTTTTGATATCTTGCCTTCTGACGCTTCTTTTAAACCTTTCTGGACGCTTTCCACTGCTTCCTTGTTTTGGTAAAGCCATGCTTCTGAAGGTGGAATGACCTTTAACAATCCCTCGATCCTGCTCAGCTCTTCCATTTCGATTATGGCTGCTACTTTTTGACCTTCGCTATTGGTTACAAACTGTTTGACCTTGATAAGGTCTTTCTTCTTTTTTAAGGTTGTACGCATGTTTTTACTCCTTTAATTCCCGGTCGGCATCCAGGACTAATTGTACTGCCTCTTCCAGGTTGCTCCGTGCTTCCTCTAATGTATCTCCCTGTGTATTGGCGCCCGGCAGTTCTTCTACAAATCCGATGTATCCTTCGGGTACCTTTTGGAAGACTGCCGTCAATTTAATTTGCATGGTGAAATCTCCTAAATATTTTGCTTATCATGATCATCCTTTTTTAATTCACTCAACTCCTTTCGTAATTGCTTAACTTCGCTTCTCAATTGTTCAATCTCTTCGTTGGTTTTTTTCCCGTACTCTGATTCCTGGACTACCTCGTTGATAAGCTCTTCAACCCCTTTCGCCATTTCTTTTACTTGTTTCTGACGCTCATATGGGGTAAGTTCTTTTTCCTTTTTGCGCTGATGTTTTATGAATGCATAGACTATCAAAATTATGATGATTAATACAATGATTGCTTCCATGGTGATAAGGGAAACTGGCTAAAGGTTAGAGAATACCGGGGAACAAAGGATGTGACGGCGTACGTCACATCATATATGGCCGTCAAAGATCTGGTAACCCCGCACCATATATCTTCTTTAAAAGTATACCATAAAGGGTAAAAAAGGCAAATAGGCAGACCCGATGCGTAGCCACCCAGGCAAGTCCCTTATTTCTTTGAAGTTTCTTTTTTAGGACGCCCAGCTTTTACGGGTTTACCTTCAACAGAACCGTTTTCCCAAGGTATCCCCTCTTTTTCTAAGTACTCAATTATGAGCTTTTCAAGAAATGACGACATAGACCGGCGGTCTTTTTGGGCTGCCTTTTCTAAAGCCTCTTTTATTCCAGGAGTTAAAACGATGCTATATGTTGCTTTTTTCATGACGAAGATACTATCAAAAAAAATTTAAAACTTCAATAGAAATTAGTTGACAATTATATATTAATTAAATATCATGTAATTATCACTGATAATTACATAATTTTATGGAGGTGAAAAATTTATGAAATCAAAAAGGGTATCTGAATTTCTAACGGAGGATGAAATTAGCGTGATCCTCAGGGCACCGGACAGGAGGACGCTGAAGGGCAAGCGGGATTATGCCCTTTTGCTCCTGATGTTCTCCACGGGACTCAGAAAGGCGGAGGTATGCAATCTCAGGGTTGCAGACGTTACCACGTACCGGAATCAACCGGTGGTTGATGTGATGGGTAAGGGTGATAAATACCGGCGTGTTGCACTGAACAGGGATGTGATGGAGGCTGTGCTGGAGTATCAAAAGGCGATGAAGCAAAGATTCACCGCAGAGAACGCAGAGGAAAACAACCCCCTTGCCCCCTTTGATAAGGGGGATAACACACCCCTTACCCCTCTTGATAGAGGGGAAAAGTATTTATTTTATACCCTTGGGGAGCATGGGAATTGTGAGGTGCGACCGCTTACGCATAAGGCGGTGGATTGTCTTTTACGGCGGGTGAGGAAGGATGCCTTGATTGCCAAGAGGATTACTCCACATACCACGAGACACACCTTTGCTACCACGCTCCTGGATAAGGGGGTTGACCTGAAGACGGTGCAGGAGCTTTTGGGACATAGCCACATAAGGACGACTGAGAAATATTTGCATACATCAGATGAAAAGAAGATGGATGCCATTGCGCGGTTGCAGTTCGCATTATGATTATTCACCGCAGAGACGCAGAGGGCGCAAAGGAAAATAAATTGTAGGGGCACGGCGCCCGTGCCCTATTTGGTTTTTTTGGCAAAGAAAGGATAATGGAGGGTAATAGTCATGTCTAAAAAAAATTGGGTACCGCCAAATATAAAACTGGTGACTGAAACAGTTTCCGAATCATCGGAAATTGTTAAATATGCTGGACTTCCACCGATGGAACAGGAACTTATCAATATGGTAGTTGCTATTCTGCGCGGAGAAAACGAGGGCAGCCGGAAGGCGATCATTAAAACCATCGAGGCATGCTATGAAATTAGGAATGTGATTAATGCGCCTGGTGAATTTAAAAAAAACCAACAACATCGGATAATTAAATTCGAAAGGTGAAGGAAGGCGGGTAAAAGGGATATAAAGAAAATTTTAATTTTTTTCTTGACATCGGTGTTTATATAAAGTAACTATAGTTATTATAAAGTAACTTAAAGTAAACAAATAGTAGGAGGTCACATGGCTGCAGAAGATAAATATATGACGGTTGACGAGGTTGCTCAATATCTTGGCTTTGAGAAGCAGACCATCTACAACAAAATCCACAATAAACAAATCCCTTTCCACAAGATCGGTCTGAAAGCAGTCAGATTTAAAAAGGCTGAAATTGATAACTGGATAGTGGAGCAAAGAAAGGAAGAAAGGCGCTATCTTAAAAAGGGTGACCGGTATTATCTTGTATCAGATAACCCTACAGGGATCAACCAAATAACCAAAGAGAGCGTGCTTTTAGAGGAAGTGAGAAGCACTACAACGGATTACTGGCGTGAAGAAAGGCTCCCTTTTGAATTTGATGGAGAGGTTTTAGAAGCTGCCAAGGAGATCTTAGACGCAGAATTAGTATATCCACGCCTTATGAAAAAGAACACGCCTGTTTATGAAGGTTCTGAAATCGGCGCCATAACAAACTATTTAACAATACAGGAAGTCTTCAAAGGTAAACTGGATTTGGATATTAGCTATCTTCGACAACTAAAGAAACGGCTGATTGAAAATGTGAGAGAGAACCTCTGTATAGCTGACCCTGATGCCGAAGAAAACTTGAAAGCGGCTTATATTGGTTTCATTAAAGAGAGTCTTGTAAATGAAATCTTGTCTGAGTTTACAAGGATTGTTGTTTATCTAGAGTATGGGAAGCTGGAATATAGGCAGAAAGAGAACAAGAATGCACCTATTTCCCGTCGTGACAGCCACCAGGAAGACCTTGTTAGCTACGCGAATAGATACTTCGATAGTGAAACTTTCTTCGCTTTATATGTTCATGGGTTCTGTTATTTTACTATGAATTTTTATTCGTTTCCAGTATGTGGCTTTTTTGTGATGGACAAAGCAATAGATGAACTTACCCCGGAACAAATCGAGACGGGATTAAGGGAAAAGATTTTTACTGGGGATGAGGCAAGAGAAGGTGTCATTAAAAGAATCAAACAAATAGAGGCCGAAGTAAAGGCCTTGAAATCGTTACTCAAACAACCAAAAAAAGGAGGTTAAAATCATGGGAAATATGTCGTCTCTCGAATTCAACGAATCGCCAAAAGAGCGGGAAATTAAGATATCCATGAAAGAGCAATTTCCTATCCCTGTCAGGATAATAGATGATTTGGGTATGGTTGTCGGAAATTACCAAATTAAAAAGACAAAAAGTAATAAATTCATGATGCAGAAATAAACTTATCTGTCCGGGACAGGTAAGAATAGGCAAGCCAGCTATTAGCTAGCCACATTTTAAAAATAGCAAGCCAGCCGATTGATGGGAAGTAATTCCCGTTAATCGGCTTTTTTGTTTTAAGGTGCGTGGTTTTGGTCGCAGAAGCAAATCGGCATGTTAAAAATATGCTTATTAAGCGTGTTTTGAGACCTGGTTTTTGATTTTAAAGGAAGTACAAGGCGTGAAAAAGAGAAACACCCTGTCGTATAAGCAAATGATCAGGGCAAAGGCGTAAGGACTGTATGTGTGATTATGTTGATGGTCGAAGGGATTGTGAGGTTGAAACGTGTCCTCTATATCCTGCTATGCCATATGGCAAGCTGAGAAGGAAACACACCCCTAACCCCTCTCAAGAGGGAAAACAAGTTTTTTAAACAGAGGTTGAAAATGGATAAGACTACAGACGTACTGAGCAAGATTGACTATAAAAGTTTTTACACAAGGCACATACCGGGGTTTGACCCGAATGGCAAGACGGAGGTTCAATGTCTTTGCCCTTTCCACAACGACAAGGATCCTTCCTTATCGGTAAACCTGGAAAAGGGTGTTTTTAAATGCTTTGGTTGCGGTGAGCAAGGAGGCGTGGTCAAGTTTATTCAATTGCGGTATGGGCTGGATAAGAAAGGCGCCCTTGAAAAAATTAAGGAGGAAGAGGGAATAAAATCTGATCCTGAATCAAGTTCAGGACGAAATCCAAAATCCAAAACTACCAAGAAGCCTTCACATCTCACCCTTGATCAGGTGAAGCTCATCCATAACCAATTATTGAAGAACGAGACGGCATTAAAGACCTTCCAGGATAAGTACGGTTTGTTCAGAGAGACCATAGAAAAGTACCTCATAGGCTATCAGAATGAACATTACGTTATCCCGATGGAAATTGAGCCGGGTAAGTGGACTTTTAAGGAACATAAGGGCAACCAGCTTAAAAGTGGAAAGGTACTTTTGTATCCTTCCAATGTGATCAAAGAGGATCTCCCTTTTATCCTCGTTAGCGAGGGCGAATTCAAAGCATTACTTCTCAACCAGATGGGTTTCCCGGCTGTCTCTGGGACCGGCGGGGCTAACACCTGGAAGCGGGAATGGAACTCACTCTTTACCAATCTCAATGTGATCCTTGCATATGACAATGACGAACCGGGAAGGCAGGGAGCCTTGAAGGTAGCCGAATTCATTAAAGGTACTGCCAGGAGCGTGAAGGTCATTCAATGGCCGTCCTTCATGGATTCCAAAGACAAGAAGGACGTAACGGACTTCTTTGTTACCCTGGGGAAGACAAAGGAAGACTTTCAAAGGCTTATTGATAGTGCGAAAGAGATCGCTTTTGAAATAAAAGAGATTGACGGTATCAAGCTTATAGAACCGGAGGGGTTTGAGGTTAAAGAGGATCGAGTAAATCAGATAATCTACTTCAGAGATGATTCAATCAAAAAGCCTGCCTTTTATACCCCACTTTTCATTACCGGCCGGGCAATAGACGTTGATTCAGGTTTTGAAGACGTTGAGATCGCCTTTAAGCGGGACCATAAGTGGAAGAAGATTTGGATCTCCAAACTGTTGATCTCCGATGCGAAAAAGATTATTGAGCTTGCAAGTCACGGTTTACCGGTAAATAGCCGGAACTGCGGAAAGATGATTGAATACCTGGCAGCCTTTGAGCACTTCAATATGCAGCTTATCCCAAAGACCTTCGTTTCCAAAGGCTTTGGTTTTAAGTCTGTTGAGAACAAACGGGTGTTTATCCTTGAAAAGATGATAGGTAAGAAAGCTGGCCAGGGCAATAAAGAGGTATCCGTTGAGTTTTCGCCGGAACCCGGCTACGAGAGGTTCGTCAAGGCAGTTAAGCCAGAGGGTACGTATGTAAAATGGAGGGAATGTATAGAACCTGCCTTGAAATATCCCTATGCTGCATTTGCCTTTTATGCCTCGTTTTCCGCGCCACTTCTCAGGATGCTCAAAGCGCCGAATTTTATTATCGACTTTTGGGGCAATACATCCGTTGGCAAGACAACCGTTTTGGAACTGGCTGCCAGCGTATGGGGAAATCCACACAAGGAGGCGGGAGGACTGGTCTTTGGCTGGGATTCCACGAAGGTATTTTTAGAAAGGATTGCTAACTTTTTTTGTGATATTCCCATCTTTCCGGACGATTCGCAAATGGTAGATGACCGTACCATGTCGAGTATGCTTTATCAGATTGCCAACGGCGTTGGTCGCGGACGCGGTGCTACCGCTGGCATCAGGCATAATCCAACGTGGCATACAGTCTGTTTTTCCACAGGCGAACGTCCTTTAATCGAATGCACCACCTTTGCCGGCGCCCGGGCGCGTACGATTGAGCTTTATGGTTCACCCTTCCCCAACATAGGAGGTGATTTCATCAATGAGCTGAAGACGGGGTTAAGGGAAAATTACGGGCACGCCGGGGCCAAGTTTGTAGAGGGTATCCTGTCCATTTGGGACAACGTGGATAAGATGAACAGGCTAAAGGCCGATTACAAGATGTACCAACGGGCGTTATCTCTGGAGGCAAATTCAGAGGTAGGAGATAGGTACAGTCATTACTTTGCGGTGATCAAGCTGGCGGCAGACCTTGTTTATGAAATTTTGGGGATTGGCGATCCTGTGGCAGCCAGGGAATTTATTGACCGGGTGTTTGACAACGTAATCAGTGAGTCTTTGAATGATGTAGATATTGGTACCAGGGCAATGCAACACGTCTTATCCTGGGCAAGCGGAAATGAGCAATACTTCAAGGATACCGATTTTGAGTCTTACGGCCAGTGGAAAGAGGGGGAATACATAGGGATTTACCCTCATAAGCTTGCTGAGGTTCTCAGAAATGAGAAATTCTCAGAAAGGGCCATTCTTAAATCCTGGGCTGAAAAAGGTTGGATTAAGTGTGAGGGTGGAAAGTTTACTTGTTCAAGAAATGCCAGGATAGAAGACGGGATAATTAAGCAAAGAAGGTTTACCATTATTCCCTGGCAGGTGGTTAAGGAGTTTTTAAATATATGACGTATACTTTTCAAAAGTGTGGTGTAGTAGGTGTAGTAGGTGTAGTAACCCGCACCAATAAAGGGATTCCAGATTATTCAAGGTGTAGTTGTGGTGTAGTGAGGTGTAGTCAAGGTGTAGTAAGGTGTAGTCAACTACACCTTGTAACTACACCTTTTTTAACCAAAAACACCAGTATTTATAAGGGTTACTACACCTACTACACCTTTTTGTTATTTTTCCTATAGGAGCATTTTACATTTCTAAGTTATTTTTTATGGCAAAAGGGATAACGAAGGCACAAAAGGCGAAGATTTGGACAAAGGCCCAAGAGATAGGGATGGCGGAGGAACAGCTCCGGGATCTCGTCAGGTGGATATCTGGCCAGGACTCTACCAGGGAGCTTACCAAGCGCCAGGGGATAAAGCTTATTGATGTTATGGAAGGTAAGAGATCTGTTTTTGAAAACAACCCCCTGAATCCCCCTTTGTTAAGGGGGACTATCCTGACATCGAAAAAAGATAAGAAGATTATAGGCCGTTTTGTACCCCTGGCAACACCCGGTCAACTATCTTTTATAGAAAATCTTAAAAAAGAGGCCGGATGGGATGATGAACATCTTACGAACTTTATCCGTAAGAGATTTAGCAAGGATATCCTTGATAAATTAGGCGGTAATGAGGCTGGGGTTGTTATTACAGTCCTCAAACGTGCTAAAAAGAAACTGGTTACAGAGGTTTAACATGTCATTTCTTGATACTGATTCAGGCCAAAAGATTTTCAACCAATATTTGAAAAAGGTGAACGGTAGCAGTCAGAGGGTTTACCGGTCAGAGATACAGCAATTCTTTGACTTCAAGAATTGTGAGATCTCAAATATCAGTAAAGAGACTCTCCACTCCTACCAGGAAAGGCTTTCCCATGAGCATTCGTCAAAGACTGCTAAGAGGAAGTTTTCCATACTCAACGGCTTCTTTAAGTTCCTGGAAAAGAAGGTTAAGGGATTCCAGAACCCTATTGACACCTTAACGGAGTTTAAGACCCATACCGGCATCAAGAGCGAAGATTTTACACGATATCTTGGCGGATTCCTGGCTATCCAGAATACCACGAATACCCGGAAGAGTTACGAGAACCTGATCAAACTGTTCTTTACCTGGGTAAATAAGGATCTCTGTGATATCTCAAAGATAGACCTCCTGGCATACAGGGACTACCTCAGAGGGCAAAACTACCGGGATACAACGATTTGGAATAAGTTTATATCCCTCAATCGATTCTTTAAGTACATTGAACGGGAAAATAGGAAGTTCAGGAATCCTATCCTTTTTAAGGAACTGTCCCTTATCTTTCCAAAGAAGGATAAGGGTTACTATACCGTCCTTTCTGTATCGGAGGCACAGCGGCTATTGGGCCAGCCGGACCGGAAGACGGAGATCGGGAGGCGTGATTATGCAATCCTCGTAATCATGCTCGTGTATGGTCTCAGGGCAAACGAGATAGCTGGCCTCAGGCATAAGCACCTTGAACACGACAGGGTGAAAGGTCAACAAAAGGTCTGGATTACGGACAGGAAGGGAAGATTTCAGAACAGACCAAAGACGGCCATTATCCTGAACGGGAAGGCATTGCAGTCGTTTGATACCTGGATTGGTATTGTGAAGGGGTACGGAATAAAGATAACCGGGGAACTGCCTATCTTCTTACCCTTCATCTATGACCGCGTGGATCGCAAACTAGTGATAAGAAGGGATAGGCTACCAGAGGCGCTTTCCGTTAAGTCTGTGGAGAATATCGTGAAGCGGTACCTTAAAAAGGCCAAGATTGAAAGAGACGGTGAGGTATTGAGCGCGCATGCCTTACGGCATACGGCCTTTACGGTACTTGCCCAGGAGGGTGTGCCAATACAAGATATTCAGAAACTAGCAGGACACCAGGATATAAATACCACGATGATTTACGTCCATTCAGCACAAAGCTATGACAATCATCCGGGTATGCATAACCCATTAAATAGATAAAGCCACGCACCCTGATAAGTACATGGCTTTAGGGGAGGAAATGCCACTTTCCTTATGCGATAAGGGCATCTTATATCACGAAAGGAGGATGGATGGAAGAAGAAAATTTTGATCTTGATTCCTCTGTAAACAGGGGAAGCGGGGAACGAGGGCTGTTACGGATGTTTTTAAAGGATGTGGGGGGAATGCAGATGCTTACTCAGGAAGAGGAAATGAGTGTTGCCAGGAGATCATGGATAGGAGATGAGGCGTCAAGGAATCACCTTGTTGGGTCGAACCTGAGATTTGTCATTACGGTGGTTTTTCAATACTGGTCTCCTGGACTTCCCTTGATGGATATGATTTCTGAAGGATGCCTGGGGCTTATTAAGGCTGCAGAGACCTTTGATCCTGATAAGGGGTTCAAATTTCTGACCTATGCTGGATATGCGATAGTGCAAGGGGTTAAAAAAGCCGTTCAGGACCATAAGCAGTATGGGTATGAATCCCTTGATGAACTGATCTACGGGAATGAATCAGAAATGACGCAAGGGGATATCCTCATATCGGAGGATCCACAAAGTGAGGAGACGGCTTTTTATAGTCAGGTATGCGATTTCCTGAACCGCTTAAGTGCCAGGGAAAGAATGGTTATTACTCTGAGATTCTGGCATGATCTTACCCTGGATGAAGTAGGCCAGAGAATTAACCTGGGAAAAGAAAGGGTAAGGCAGATTGAGGTAAAGGCGCTCAGGAAATTACGGTGGGCAATTGAAAGGACAGCGATCGGAATGGCTCACAAGCCGATACGGTCAGGTAGTTCGGCGGAGTGGGCCTCCCCTTTCCTGAACGTTCCCGTAAAGGACCTCTCCTCCCCACAGCGGAGGGGGCGTCAGATATCGGTTATAGGGGCTGTAGCCCAACCGATATCTCACGGGATTAAAATATCAAATGTTGGTTGATTTTGCAAGGAAAACGTGAAGGCCTTGAAATAGCAGGCTTTTCAGGCTGGAAGTATGAAGAGTTTTAAAAACAGGGAAAAGGTTTTAACAAGGCTGGGAAGCCTTGATTATACAGGGTTTTTGAAGGGATTTCGTATAATAGTAAGATTATATCCTATACATAAAGGTCAAAACACCTTGAATCCCTTGATTTATAAGGGTTTTCTGCCAGTTTTACCTTGCCTGAAAAAATGACGGTGAGAAGTATATTTTATGATAAGCATAATTCTTGAATCTACTCTTAGTTATCTATTTACAATATGTTATGACTACTTCCCAAAGGTGGAAATGTTAAAACTTTTGAGAGTTTTAACATGCAAGAAATTGCCATGCGTGAATGTTGCATGCGCATCGTGGCAAACAAGTGGCTGTTTTGAGCCACAAGGGGGAGTGGACACAAACTTTTGATACTTCGGGCTGTTTGATTCCAAAAAAGAGTAAAAAAGGTGGGAAAAAGTACGGCATATCTTCGGTGGTTTATGAAAGATAGGAGGTAAAAGTGAAGGGCGTAAAAGAGGTTAAAAAGGTTCAGGTCGGCGGGAAGAAACACCTTGTACTGGCCGAGGATGCAGAAATTGAAAAACTTCTCCAGAGGGGATTATCTCTTAAAAGGAAAATCAAGGACCTCGATGAAGAACTTGACAGCATTCAGGAACGCCTCATTGAGATTGCCAGGAACAGGCAGAAGGAAACAACAACCGTTACACTTGACGGAATAACGGCCCGGGCCGTTGTTACGTTCCGGGAATCCTATATCGTTAAGGATGAGGTCGAGGATATAAAAGTTCCGTTGGGACCGTTGTTTGAGATGTTCTTTGAAAAGAAGTCGGAATATAAAGCCACCCCTGACTTTAAAAAGTTCATGGAATCAGACCACGCCCTGGGGATTGAAGCGCCAGAAAAGGTAAAAGCAGATATCCTGAAGTACGTCTCTGTGAAAGAGACGAAACCTTATTTGAAAATGGAGGAAAAGACTGATGGAAAATGAAATCCGTCTGGATGATCTGCCTCCCACTTATCAACAAATCGCCATGGTAATAGGTATTGAGAACGTCGTAAAGCTTGGGAGAGAATTAGGCGGGGAACAATTCTATTTGCCTAAATTGGATGTTTGCTTAGCCAGGGTAAAAAAGCGGAAGATCATCGAAGAGTTTAAGGGTGGTAATTACGGAGAGCTTGCCAGGAAATATGGAGTTACCTCGTTTTGGGTACGTGAGATCATCAAAAAACACAGACGTGAAATGATAAATAAAAAGCAAACCGTGAGTACTTTAAATGCCGGGTAATATAAGTGAATCTTTTGTTACCCAAGTGAAAAAATCAGTCCAGAAAAATTAAGGGTTTGCGAGATGCTGACCGGGTAGTGAATTGGGTAATAAAAAATCATTATGGAAAAACGATACGTAAATATCAAAGAAGTTTCCGAATATACCTCATTGCCGGTTAAGACGCTCTATGATTGGGCAAGTCAAAGAAAGATTCCATCAATCAAACTTCGGGGACGTGTCCTTTTTGATCTACAGGACATAGATCAAATAATGGCAGCCCATAAACGCGATGCACAACAATGTGATAAAACGGTCAATAAGATTGTTGGCGACATTCTCGAAAACAATTATAATGCCTGATAGCGGTCATACAGACACGATCAGTCACGGGAAAGGGGGAGGAAATGTATAAACGTGGCGGTGTTTGGTGGACTTGCATCAGGTATGGAGGCAAGAAAATTCAAAGGAGCCTTGAAACGGCGGATAAGAAGCTTGCTCAGGCAATAGAGGCAAAGATTAAAACTGAAATTGTTGAGGGAAAATACTTTGAAAAGCTTACCGGAAATAGTAAGACCTTCACTGATATGATGGAAAAGTTTATGAAGGAACACGCCCCAAGTGTGTCGATCAGTATGCAACGAAGTTATTCCGCATCTCTCAAACACTTAATCCCCTTCTTTGGTACATCAAAATTATCGTCCATATCTCCCAAGATGATTTCTGAGTACAAGGTGTTAAGGAAAAGTGAAGAGGCAAAACCAGCCACCGTTAATAGGGAATTGGCCATGCTCTCAAAGGCTTTTAACCTAGCAGTCAAAGAGTGGGAATGGATTAAGGATAATCCTGTTTCTAAAGTTCCCAAAGAGAAAGAGGGTAATGATAGAGATCGTTGGTTGGCCGATGACGAGAAGAAAAGATTGCTTAATGTTTCTCCTCCATGGCTTCGGAATATTATCATTTTCGACTTGCATACTGGATTACGTCAAGGCGAACTGCTTTCCCTTCAATGGAATAGGGTAAACCTGTTACGAAGAACGATAATCATCCAGGAAACAAAGAGCGGAAAGCCAAGGACGATTCCTTTGAACCAGGTGGCATTCGATATTCTGACGGAAAAATCAAAGATAAGGAATATTAAAAATGATTTGGTGTTTTCCAGTGGCGTGGGTAACAAGATTGACCGTCATAATCTGAGAAGGGCTTTTAATATCGCAATAGAAAAGGCTGGTCTACGGGATTTTCACTTCCACGATCTGCGGCATACCTTTGCAACGCGGTTAGCGCAAAAAGGAATTGATATTTATAAAATTTCAAAGCTATTAGGTCATCATGACATACGGATGACTCAGCGATACAGTCATCATTGTCCAGATAGCTTGAGAGACGGAGTTCAGATTTTAGAAGCTGACTACAATTTGACTACACTTGAGGAAAAGCGAGAAGTGGCAAATGCCTGAAACCCTTGATTTTAGTGGTCGGGGTGGCGGGATTTGAACCCACGACCTCTTGAACCCCATTCAAGCGCGCTAGCCAAGCTGCGCTACACCCCGACTTTCATCCATTATAGTATCTTTTTATCTATTATCAACTTAAATCTCTTTTGAAATATTTTGACATTGATCTTATTTTCTAATATAATTCAGTTTGATATTTTGTTAAAAATATTACCTAATAACCTTATATTCTGCATATTCAGGTATTTTTAATCTTTTTTAACCAAATTGAATGGATAAAAAAAACAAAACCAAGAAGTCACGATTTTCTATTGGATATATCCTGCTTTTTCTTGCCATCATGTATGTAGCGCAGATATTTTTATCCCCTAAGGCCGAAGAAATATCTTACAGCCAGTTCAGGCTCTATCTTAAGAATGGATATATAGCAGACTGCACGGTAGGTGCTAATCTTATCCGAGGCCATTACAAAAAATTGTCGGGTGAAGGTGACAAAGAAGAAAAGATTGCATTCGTTACAGTACCAATACAAGACGCAGAACTCGTCAATGAACTGGAATCACAGAAGGTCAGGTTTAAAGGCGCATCTGAAAATAATTTCTTAAAAAACATCCTGATGTGGTGGATATTTCCCTTCGGTATCATGGCGTTAGGGTGGTTTTTCCTCTTTAAAAGGGTTGGCGGGATGGGTTCTCCTTTTATGTCCTTTGGCAAGGCAAAAATTAAGTTGTATTCAGATAATGGTTCACAGAAGACAACTTTCATTGATGTTGCAGGATGTGAAGAGGCAAAAGAAGAGCTAAAGGAAATTATAGACTTTCTTTCTTACCCGGAGCGATTCCAAAAACTGGGAGGAAAAATCCCCAAGGGCGTGCTTCTGATCGGTCCACCCGGAACCGGCAAAACGCTCCTTGCAAGAGCCGTTGCAGGTGAAGCAGGTGTGCCATTTTTCTCAATTAGTGGTTCAGACTTTGTCGAAATGTTCGTTGGAATGGGCGCTGCCCGAGTACGGGACATGTTTGAACAGGCAAAAGCAAAGGCGCCATGCATTGTTTTCATTGACGAGATTGACAGTGTTGGCCGTCAACGTGGCACAGGACTGGGTGGCGGTCATGACGAACGTGAACAGACTCTTAACCAGCTTCTGGCCGAGATGGATGGATTTAATTCACAGAAAGGGGTTATTATCGTTGCTGCGACCAACCGACCTGATGTCCTGGATAGTGCATTGTTACGCCCGGGGCGTTTTGACCGTCAAATAACTGTTGACAGACCAGACCTTATTGGCCGAGAGGCTGTACTGTCTGTTCATGCCAAAAATGTAAAGATAGATTCCGATGTCAGCTTGAAAGTCATCGCAAAACGCACCGCAGGTTTTTCGGGGGCAGATCTGGCAAATGTTGTCAATGAAGCGGCACTTCTTGCCGCACGGCACAATAAGAGCTCAGTCGGCATGCAAGAATTGGAATCCTCCATAGACAGAGTATTAGCTGGTCCGGAACGAAAGAGCAGAATTATGAGCGATACGGAAAAGAAGGCAGTCGCAATCCATGAAGCAGGTCACACCTTGGTAGCCGCACTACTTCCCAACACAGATCCCGTGCACAAAGTTTCTATAATTCCGAGAGGGACGGCTGCACTGGGATATACTATGCAATTACCTTTGGAAGATAAATACTTGACCACAGAACCTGAAATCCTGGATACCCTTTGTGTATTACTGGGAGGACGAGCTGCAGAAGAACTGGCAATACGCAAAATATCAACCGGCGCCCAAAACGACCTGGAAAAGGCCTCACAGTTGGCTAGAAGTTATGTATGCCGATTTGGTATGAGCAGAAAATTAGGACCCCAGACTTTTGGCAGGCAATCGGGAAACATTTTTCTCGGGCACGACCTTGTTCAAGAAAAAGAATATAGTGAAAAAACAGCCGTTGCCATTGATGAAGAGGTTACCAATCTTATCATGGGAAACTACGATAGGGTCAAAAAATTGCTCAACGATAATAAGGATAAACTCAATCTGTTAGCAAAGAAACTCGAAGAGAATGAGGTATTAGATGGAGAACAAGTTCTTGAATTGTTAAACATTGAGAAAAAACAACCGAAAACCCATAAAGAAATGGACGTTGCTCCAATAGAACAACCTCAACAGCATCTGCAATACATTCAAAAAGAAGAGGAAAAGCAGCTATAAGTGGTATTGTTAACCATTATTCATTACAGCGGAGCGGCTCAGAGTATGCGGTGGAATCTATGCCGCCGTCCTGCAAACTTAAGTTCACACTTCCCAACAGTCATTTTATTCCGTACTATCTAGCTGCTTGTGCTTCCGCGAGAAGGGTTTGTGGAAGATTAAAATTAGAATAGACGTTTTGCACATCGTCGTGATCCTCAAGCGCCTCCATAAGTCCTAGTACTTTACGACCCATCGCATCGTCTAGGTCAATATTGTTTTTGGGTATCCAACACACCTCGGCACTTTCGATCTTAACGCTTTTATTCTCAATAGCCTTCTTCACGGTATCCAAATTCACTTGCGGGCATATGATCTGAAAAATATCTCCCACCTGCTGTAAATCTTCGGCCCCGGCATCTAAGACTAACATCATGAGATCGTCTTCATTGAGACTATTGCTACCCACGATAATAAGTCCTTTTTTTTCAAACATCCAGGAGACACAACCAGATTCCCCCATATTTCCGCCAAATCGCTCAAATATCTTTCGTATTTCAGGGGCAGTTCTATTTTTATTATCTGTCAGGATTTCAACCATTAAGGCTATGCCATGAGGTCCGTATCCTTCGTACAAACATTCAAACAACTCTGATGCCTCACCCCCCCCCGTACCTTTCTGAATGGCTCGCTCTATGTTTTCTTTAGGCATATTAACTGCTCTGGCCTTACTTATGGCAAGCTGTAACCTTGGATTCATATTCGAGTCGCCACCACCTCTTCTGGCAGCCACAGTAATCATGCGAGCTATCTTCGAAAAGATTTTGCCCTTTTTCGCATCTGCTGCACCTTTTTTATGCTTTATACTTGCCCAATGTGAATGTCCAGCCAATTTCTTTTATTTCTCCTAAAAATATTTTTAGAAAAAACTCATGGTTGAATGCCACTTTTAACCTCTATACGTTTTTTGATAACCTTTGAGCCTGTTTCTTCCACAGATATTAACCTCTTTAGTTTTTCCAATTTCGTCGTAATGTTCTCTATCTGTACTTCTTGATTAAACATCTTCTTATATAAGTCCTGCGCCTTCCTCCAGGCATTAACAGCTTCGTCCCAATTCCCCAAACTATAATGAACATCCCCGATATGATCATAGATATCCGGTTCTTCCAGAAATTGTACAGCTTCCAATAACTTTTGAAGCGCCTTAATTAAATAATCATGTCTTCCTTCCACCTGTGCCTTCTTGTAATAGGCCCAGCCCAAACTATCAAGATATGCGCCATTCCGGGGTTGTGCTTTTAACGCCTTGTTAATAAGCTGAATTGCTTCGTCCAAATTTCTATTGTTTTCAACAAACAGGTAACCAAGAAAGTTATTTGCTTCATGAAAATCAGGATCGAGCTTTAAGGCCATCTGCAATTCTTCTTCTACTCTATCGAATCTTTTATCTTCGTAATAAAGATTCGCCAACAAAAAATGAATATCCCGTATTGTTTCTTTATCCAAAGGAATCAATTTCATATTCTCAACAACTGCGATTGCTTTATCAATTTTACGTTGATTTCTATAAATTTGGCATAGCAAGAAATATTCCTTCGAGTTCTTACTTCCAGCATCTATATTTTTTTTGAGAATTTCCTCGATTTTTTTAATTTCTTCGCTTTGTTGGGACTCATTGTTTGTTTTCTCGTATATCTCGGACAAGGCTAGGCGCATAACCCAGTTATCAGGTTCTTTTTCCAAAAAAACCTTTGCCTCTTTAATGGCGTTGTCATAGTCATGAAGTGCATCATAGCAGAGAGTGAGATAAAAACTTGCAAAACTCAACTTTGGATCAGCCTCTTTTACCTTTAAAAAATATTCCAGGGCCTTTTTTGTATCATTTTTTTCGAAATATTTCTGACCGATCTCATAATATATCTTTGCCGGTTCACTTACAAGTTTCATGTCGAACATGCTCTTATAACATTCTATCCCCTTTTCCATCATACCTTCCTGCATATAAAGATTGGCAAGTCGGTAGAGAGTATCCGCCAAAAATACGTGGTCCAGCTTTGTTGTTTTACACTGGCGAGCGTATTCATATTCCTCAATAGCCTCCCTATATTTTCCAACAGTTTCATACAGTGTAGCCAATGTATAATGCACGCTAAATTCATTTGGTTTGATTTTGGCTAATTTTTCGAGATAATCGATCGACTTTTCATTCTTTCCTAACTGGAAATAGCATGTAGCTAAATGTTGCATAATTCTTCCCGAAGAACGATCTAGTTGAATCGCTTTTTCAAAATTAGCAGCCGCATTTTCCCAATCCCTATCCAACAGGGAAAAATATCCGGCACAAAAATAGGCATGCGCTTTCTCTTGAGCGTGCAAAGGGCTGCTCTCAATAACCGGCAAGGATTGACTGTCATGTTTAGCTGCAATACTACTACATCCCTGGAAACTAATAGAGAAGAGTATTATAAAAACAAAAATAACAGAAAAAGATTTGACAAATAACATTTCATACTTCTTTGTATATCCTTAACATATCGGAACTCCCGCATCTTAAAGAATAACTTTATTTAATGGATATTCAATAATCCCTTCAGCTCCGGCTCTTTTTAACTCAGGAGTGATGCTTCTTGCCACTGTTTCATCCAGCACAGTTTCAATTGCATAACCAGCCCCTTCAGACAGTGTAGAGACCGTTGGTTTTCTCAATGCAGGCAATTTTTTTAGCACCTGATCCAGGGCCCCGTTTGGAACATTCATCTTTAATCCAACCTTTGCACGGGCAATAATAGCTCCTTCAAATAGCATTGCAAGATTCTCTATTTTTGTACGTTTCCATTCATCTTTCCACGCATGATGACTGGCAATAAGCTGAGTTGAAGATTCCATAACGATCTCAATGATACGAAGTTTGTTTGCCTTCAGACTACTCCCTGTTTCGGTAAGTTCTACAATCGCATCTACTAAGTCTGGAGCCTTTGCCTCGGTAGCACCATGAGAAAATTCAATATCGGCAACCACCCCACGTTCTGCGAGATACTGCCGTGTCACGTTCACAAGCTCCGTCGCAATCTTTTTATTCTGCAGATCATCCACGGTGCGGATGGTCGAACTTTCAGGCACAGCTAAAACCCATTTTACCTTCGTCAACTGTTGTTTAGCGTACACAAGACTCACAACCACTTTCACATCAGAACCAGCTTCTCTCACCCAATCTGCGCCGGTCAGACCAGCATCAATAATCCCTTTTTCAACATATCTGGACATATCTTGCGGCCTGATTAATCGTATGGAAATTTCATCGTCATCGATCGAAGGGTAATAAGACCGGGGACTAACGTGGACAGTATAACCCGCCTTTTTCATCATTTCAATTGTTGCTTCCTGAAGACTGCCTTTCGGTAAACCTAAATGTAATTTTTTCATTCTTCTAACTCACCTTCAATTGTAATGTCACTCCCCTTAACTGCCTCGTCAATAAGGTTTGAAATATGCTGACTTTTTTTTAACGATTCATCCAAATAAAACGTCAACAATGGCGTATATCTTATCTGCAGGTGTGCGCCCACCTTTGCTTGAATAAACCCTCTGGCATGTTCCAGCGCCTGCAAGGTTTTTCTCTGAGTAAGAGCATCCCCCAAAACAGAGATATACACCTTTGCTCTTTTTAAATCAGACGCAAGTTCAACATTGGTAACCGTAATAAAACTTATCCGAGGGTCTTTGAGTTCGTAAAGTATGATTTTACTTACCTCTTGTTTAACTGATTCAGACAATCGCTCTACTCTTCTTGAAGGCATAACAACCCCCTTCTTTATTGTAAACAAAAAAGTATACATATCACTAAAAAGGGATTTACAATATGGATGTACATCTCTTACGAATGGAATTAAACAAATTCGAGGTGATAACCAACAAGCTCTACAGAAGTTGAGATTCGGAACATATTAAGTAAATTCGACAAGACACTATTCACATATCCCTTATCATTTCCTACCATTGCTATCCCTAATCTGGAATATTGGCAATGATCTAAAGTTCCAATTTCTGAGACAGAGACGTTAAAATTATTTTTAACACGATCTTTCAGGCTCTTAATGATGCGACGTTTGTCCTTTAAGGTATTTGCACTCCGGATTACCAATCGAATATTGAGAACTCCAATTACGGCATCATCAGACTTGTAAAACTCTAATTTCATAAGTGCATCATAGTCGCAATTAAAATTGTCCCAATTGCCAAGAAGGAGGATAACAAGGGGTTAAAAATCTTTTTCTAAAAATGCCAGGCAAAGCTAAGAGCAATTACTATACCGTTAGGACCCTTGCTATCTTTTGGACTTCGTATGCCTCCACAACATCCCCCACTTTAATATCATCATAATTGGCAATTTTCAGCCCACATTCAAATCCTGCCCTAACCTCTCTGACATCATCTTTAACTACCTTTAAAGACTCTAATTTCCCGTCATAAATGATAATGTTATCCCGAATTAAACGGATGGAAGCATTTCTTGTAATTTTACCCGTTTTTACATAACAACCAGCAACATTACCAAACTTTGAGATATTGTAAACTTGCCGTATTTCGACCTGACCTAATACAACCTCTTTAGATTCTGGTTCTAACATACCTTCCATGGCAGCTTTTATTTCGTTTGTTGCATCATAGATAATTTTGTAGAGCCTGATTTCCACCCCTTTTTCTTCTGCCAGTATGCGTGCCTTATCCTCGGTCGTCACATAAAACCCAATCACAATGGCATCCGATGCATCAGCCAGAAGCACGTCCGATTCTGTAATACCACCGACACCACAGTGTAATATTCTCACTTTTATTTCAGGAGTTGAAAGTTCTTCTAATGCCTTTTTGAGTACTTCAACAGAACCCTTATAATCAGCCTTTAATATTATTTTGATTTCCTTTACGTTCCCTTCAGCAATTTTGGAATACAGGCTATCCAGCGTAACATGCTGGTGTTTTGCCAGAGAGGTTTCACGTTCTTTCTTTTGTCTTTCCTGAGCAATCTCTCTTGCCCTTTGTATATCGCTGACGACGTAAAATTTGTCTCCAGCCTCAGGAACTTCAGAAAAATCAGAAACGGATACCGGTGTTGACGGACCTGCCTCTTGTACCTCCAATCCCCTTTCGTTCGTAACGAGACGCGCCCTACCGAAAGTCCTGCCACAAAGGATAATATCTCCTTCATGCAAGGTGCCTTCTTGTATTAAGACATTAGCAACAACTCCTCGTCCCTCACTAAGGCGAGCCTCCAATACCACTCCTCGTGCCGGATTTTTAGGGTTTGCTTTTAGTTCCAGAATTTCAGACTCCAGCAAAAGCCTTTCAAGCAAGGTATCGATTCCCTTTTTCGTAACAGCTGAAGTCTCAACAAACTGCGTCTTTCCACCCCATTCTTCAGGGATTAAATCCAGACTTGCAAGCTGTTGTTTAACTCTCAGCGAATTGGCACCGGGTTTATCAATTTTATTCACCGCAACAACAATCGGCACATTAGCAGCTTTTGCATGATTTAATGCCTCTTCCGTTTGAGGCATCACTCCATCATCGGCCGCCACAACGAGCACCACCACATCGGTAATATTTGCTCCCCTTGCCCGCATAGCTGTAAATGCTTCATGGCCAGGTGTATCAAGAAATACTACGTGTTTTCCATGCATTTCCACCTTATACGCACCAATATGCTGCGTAATCCCACCTATTTCTCCCGCGGCAACATTTGTTTGACGAATACTATCAAGGAGTGAGGTTTTTCCATGGTCAACATGCCCCAAAAAAGTCACGATCGGTGCACGATGCACCATGTCCTCGGCTTTTGTAGATACCTGCTCGGCCATGAAATCACGTTCTCCCACGGCCTCTTTTTTTCTAATTTCAATCTCCACCCCATATTCAATGCCTAACAACTGTACAATCTCTTCGCTTAATATCTGATTGATTGTTGAACGCACATTGTGTTCGAGGAGTAACTTGGTGATAATCTCATTTGCACGAATCCCTAACTTAGAAGAAAGATCTTTTACCGTTATCGGTGGTTCCATAACAACCTTTGTTTCTTTCTCCTTAACTGCTGGTTTTTTTGATTCGACAACTTCCCCTCCGTGTTCTTTTTTCCTGAAAGACACAACACCTGGCGGCTGTTTCTTCTTCCAATATGTTTTTACCGGGGTCATCTTTACAACACGCTGTTGCTGATGCGGAGTGGGTGCACTTTTGGGGATTCTAACAATTTTACTCGGTTGAATAACTTTTACACCACCGGCTTGCGATGTCGTTTTCTCAGCCTTTTTCTGTTCAACCACTGCATGTGAAACGGGAACCTCTTTTATTTTGGGCTCTTCTTTCGTAGGAGTCACCTTTGCACCCGGTTGGAACAATTGTCTTATCATTTCCGCCTGCTCAGAAACTAGTGTATTCGCATGGTGCGTAATGTGAGTCAACCCTTTTTCATGACATTTATCAATCAACAGGCTACTCTTAACCCCCAGCTCTTTTGCAAGTAAACTGATCCGAATTTTTCCCATTTAAACTCCTAAGATAATCAAAATAATTTCCATATATTTATTATTATACTCCCTCTTTTTCCCCACCCGCTTTAATATGCTCAGCCACCGCCCCCCCATTTGTCGTCTTTGAATTATCAGAAGGCCTTTTGTTCGACTCTGCAACCTCTGTAAGTCCTGCGGCACCCTCTTTTTGCCTTTCTTCAAATTCCGATTCTGTGATAATATCAATATCCCATGACGTTAACCGGGATGCAAGACGTACATTTTGTCCCCTCTTGCCAATTGCCAGAGAAAGTTGATCATTTGGTACCACAATAGTCGCAACCTGGTTCTCTGCCGACAGAATAATCCCTGAAACTTCCGCAGGTTTCAGTGCATTGGGCAACAACACCTCTGGTTCATCACTCCACCGAATAATATCAATCTTCTCACCATTTAATTCATCCACAATATTCTTAATCCGAGACCCACGCACACCCACACACGCACCGACGCAATCCACATTTTGATCGCTTGAAGCCACAGCAATCTTGGTCCTATGACCAGGCTCTCTTGCCAGGGCCTTAATTTCAATGGTATTTTCCGCAATTTCAGGTACTTCTAATTCAAAAAGCCTCCGGACAAAATCAGGATGCGTCCTTGAAAGTAATATCCGCACCCGAGTTCCTACTTTTTTCACATCAAAGACAATCGCCCTGACCCGTTCATTCGTATTATAATGTTCATCATCAATTTGTTCCAATTTGTGCAGGATGCCTTCTGTTTTCCCAAGGTTAACAATGATCGTAGGTCCTTCGAACCTTTGGACAGTTCCACTGACAATGGCACCCTTCCGGCTAACAAAATCCTCGTATATAACGTCCCTCTCAGCTTCCCGTATCTTCTGAATGATAACTTGTTTCGCAGTTTGCGCCGTAATCCTGCCCAATTCGGAAGGATCGATTTTACGATCACCCTCCCTCGCCAAAATTTCTCCCGTATTTCTATCAATTTGAATAGAAACCGTCTCCTGGGATTTAAAATGTTTTCGGGCAGCGGTAGTTAGAGCGGCCTCTATACCCTGAAACACAACATCTTTGGCAATTTCTTTATCCCTGTGTAAACTATCTACTAGACGTAGTAAACTTTCTTTATCCATAAATACCTTTTTACTTAAGTCGTTAATCAAAGACTAACCAGAAAGAACACTCTAAGGGAAAAAATATACTCCTTAAAATAAAAAAGTGGGTTATCCCCACTTTCGCAAACTTTTCCCCCTTTTGGCCAGTCTATATATAACTACACAAAATTCTTTAAGGATAACACATCGATCTTATCCCAGTGTCGCTTAACAGTTAATACAATTAACAAAATTTAACAAAAAAAACGAATATTGTCAAGTTGTTTTTATGGTAATGGCATTTACTAACAGTGAATGCAAGAACTTGTTTAATTACCACTTAAAATCTCTTTGATATTCAAAATTTATTTTGCTAATATTTGTAAAAGGGAAATACTTTTATGATAATCATTATCGATAATTACGACTCCTTCACCTATAATTTAGTGCAACAAATTGGCGCATTTGGCGCAAGAATGGAAGTATTTAGAAATGATAAGGTCAGCCTTGGGGAAATAGAGGAGAAGAAACCTGACCATATCATTATATCTCCGGGACCCTGTACACCCAAGGAAGCAGGCATCTCTAATGATATTATAAAACAGTTCTCAGGGAAAATACCGATTCTCGGGGTTTGTCTGGGCCACCAGTGCATTGCATATACATATGGGGCTGAAGTTATTCGTGCACGAAGACTTATGCATGGAAAGACATCTATGATCAAACACGACTGCAAAACCATTTACCGGGGACTTTCCAATCCTTTTGAAGCCACTCGTTATCATTCTCTTATCGTCAAAGAAGATACATTGCCCGATTGTCTTGAAGTTACCGCCAGGGCAGACGATGATGAGATTATGGGTATTCGCCATAAAGAGTATCCTTTAGAAGGGGTACAGTTTCATCCCGAATCCTTTTTAACCGCAGAAGGTCCAAAACTTCTTAAAAATTTCTTGTCCCTTTAGTTACTTGATTATCATCAAAACTTGAGACTTAAGGAAAACAATTTTGGCTGTAGTCTCTGACATCAGAGAAAATTTTGCCGACCAGCTTGTCTCAGCCATCCGCAGAAAAAATAGCTGTGTAGTGGTAGGTTTAGACCCCTCTTTTAAACTCATCCCGGATACTATTAAGCAGAAGTTCTCCGCTTCTCAAAAACAGGCACTTGAATATGCATCCCGTGTTATTCTGGAATTTAATACACAGGTTATCGACCTTATCACACCATATGTGAGCATTGTCAAACCCCAGATTGCATTTTATGAACTTTATGGCTGGTGGGGTGTTTGGGCATATGCGGAAACTATTCAATACGCCAGACAAAAAGGGTTGATAGTAATTGGCGATGTAAAAAGAGGTGATGTCCCCAGCACCGCTGAGGCATATGCCAATGCCCATATCGGTGAGGTACACATAGATAATATCGTTGAAATCCCATTCGCCGCTGATGCCATAACCGTTAACCCCCTTTTAGGAACCGACAGCCTGATCCCCTTTTTACAAACAGCGAGGAAACATAACAAAGGTATATTTATCCTCGTAAAAACATCAAATCCATCCTCAGGTGAACTCCAGGACATCATGTGTGGGACAAAAAAACTCCATGAAATTATCGCAGAAAAGACACATGCCTGGGGAAAAGACTTCATTGGCAAACAGGGATACAGCGCAGTTGGGGCTGTCGTGGGAGCTACATTTTCTCACGAAATATCGAAATTGCGAAAGATTATGCCTGCTGCTTATTTTCTTGTACCAGGCTATGGTGCCCAGGGCGCTACAGCAAAGGATATCGCACATTGCTTTAACCCTGATGGCCTTGGGGCTATCATCAGCGCCTCTCGTTCCATCCTTTATGCATACAATATTTCCCCCTGGGAGAAAAAATATGGTATAAGTGCTTGGAAAGACGCAACACAGGAGGCAGTAATTAAGATGAATGAAGAAATAAGAAAGATTCTTAAATAGAATATGAATAAACCAAATAAAATTGTCATCATTGGACTGGACGGCGCCACATGGGATATTATTCATCCCATGATTCGCAAAGGGCAATTGCCCACATTTAAATATCTCATTGAAAACGGTAGTTATGGAAATTTAAATAGTACTATCCCCCCTCTCAGTGCGCCAGCCTGGACATCTGCCTTTACCGGTGTGAACCCCGGCAAACATAATATCTTCGACTTTTTCACCATTCGTAACGATAACTACGAACTCAGAAATGTCACCTCAAACGATAGAAAGACCCCTGCCATCTGGAATATCCTCGACACCTACGGCATGACATCAGGTATCTTTAATATGCCCATGACCTATCCTCCAGAAGCCGTTAATGGCTTTATGGTTGCGGGTCTTGGTACTCCTGATACAAACTCGAATTTCATATACCCCGCATCCCTCAAAGAAGAGTTAAAGAACTATTTACATGGATTACAATTCAGTATTGATGTGGGAACGATTATGGGGGGAAGGGAGGATGCCTTCCTTGATGAACTCTATAAAGTCACCGATATACAGGAAAAGGCCGTCCATTATCTCTACAATAAATACCAACCCGATCTTTTCATGGCAGTGTTTGATGAACTGGATAGGATACAGCATTTTTTCTGGCGTCATATGGAGACAAGCCATCCACTTCACGATCCTAAAAAATCTCAAAAATATAAAGATGCCATTGAAGATTACTACCAACATCTCGATATCGCCATGAAGCGATTTTTGGACACTCTTCCAGAAGATACCACTGTCATGATCGTCTCCGACCATGGGTTTGGGGGGCTTCACAAGGATTTTTATATCAACAAATATTTTTATGACATGGATATCTTGAGTTTAAAACCAAAACCGCCACTATCTATCAATACCGAACTCCTGAGGGCTATAAAAACTACCCTGAAAAAGTTAACATATAAAATGGGCGTTGGACGATGGGTTGACCGTATGATACCAGACTGGCTGAGACTTAAGTCACTTACTCCCACCGTGGATACCGGCTTGGGAAGCGTTGACTGGTCGCAGACAAAGGCATATTTCTGCTCCCTGTCGGGCCAGAATGTCTGGATCAATCTCAAAGGTCGTCAACCTGAAGGCATTATTGAACCGGGAAAGGAATACGAAGCCCTCAGGGATCAGATAATTGAAAAGTTATACACCATCAAAGACCCAAAAACATCAAAAAATATCATCCAAAAGGTCTATAGGAGGGAAGAGATATACACTGAAGACCTCGTATCAAATGCCCCCGACCTGATAATTGACATGGCAGAGGGGTATGTCATTCAGGTCGGCCTTGCCCCGGAGATGCTCATGCCTGCTATGCAATATAAGCTCTATCGTTCCGGCTGTCACAGACAACACGGCATCTTCATTGCCATCGGAAAAGACATCAAGAAAAACCATCAAGTACAAAATGCAGAAATCATAGACATCGTCCCCACAGTTCTTTATCTACTCAACAAACAGATCCCCACGTATATGGATGGTAAGGTATTGACCGATATATTGAATAAGGAGTTAAAAGGAGTTGAATACCAGTCCATCCAGGTTAAAAGAACAAGCGCCATCCAAAAAATTTCTGAGGATGAAGAGGCCAAGATCGCTGAACGGTTGAAAGGATTGGGGTATATGGGCTGATAAAACTGTAGAACTGAAAATACTTCGTTATGCAGTACAGAAACACAGAAAAAAATGATTTTCATCTAACAGTATGTTTGCGATAAAGGGATGAGTGTGGCAAAAGGAAATAATAACGAGACCGAAAAGAATCTCTGGGAAGCAGCCGACCAGCTCAGGGCAAATTCTGAATTGTCATCCCAGGAATATTCCGTCCCCGTTTTAGGACTCATCTTTCTCCGTTATGCCGATCACAAGTTTACAGAAGTTGAGAAAGAGATAAAGAAGTATCAACCCACCGGCAGCCGCAAAAAAATAGGCAAGGCGGATTATCAGGCGAAAGGAGTTATGTACCTGCCTGATATAGCCCATTATTCCTATCTCCTGAACTCCCTGAAGGCCGCAATATCGGCAAGGCCATAAATGATGCCATGAAGGCCATTGAGTTTGAAATGGAAAAATCTACGATCCTGCTAATGAAAGGCATATATTTATGGGCAAAGACAGGTACTACCCCATAGGAGGCCAATTCATACAAAAGGTGAAAACGAAGATTTCGAAAAAACTGAAAAAGGGACTTCCCCTGAGTATTCGACAAGGTCATACGATACGATTGGAAGTGACCAAGGAGCCCTTGACTGTCCACACAGGACTTTCGCTTCATTACGCAATGGCAGAAGCTCTTACCATACCTCAAATACTGGTGGATTACCATATTCGTGTCAAGGAAAGGGAATATGGGTATCCAGAATCTGAGCATATTCTGGCGCTTTCCGCCAACGCCTTTGCAGGGGGAGACTATCTTGACGATCTTGAAGCGCTCAGGGAAGACGTTGCCATACAGATGGCCATAGGCAGAAAGGATATTCCCGAGCCAACCACAGCGGGAGATTTCCGCGGACGGTTTTCTCTTGGTCATATTCTTCAAATGAACAAGGCTTTTGGGAAGATACAGCAGAGCGTGTATAGGGATCGTACCGATGTTACCGGGTGGACGATAGATGTCGACGCAAAAGTTCATGGAAATAACTTTATTCCTTCATCTGCCTTTAAATCCATTGGCAGACCCCATACTGAGACTATGTGCGATCATTTCGAATGGGGAATTGATGACAACAGGTAATTGCCAGGAGTTGCGTGGATACATGTATAATGTTCTTGAATGACAAACTTCAGTGAACGATGTTCAGATCACTCATCCTGAAGCAGAACGCTAAGCGATAAAGGTTTGACATTTATCGTTTTTTGTATTTTTATTCCTCGATGAGAGGTTTTATTGTCTGCGAAATGATGTACCGGTTATTGGCAACCCACCGGTAAATGGTATACAAAAATACCCTGCTTATGGGCATTTTGAATAATAGATGCAACCACCGAAACCCCCTCAACCGCTTGATTATCTCAGGCAATACCTGTTCACCGAAGAAAAATTGATTGTTTGAAAGCACTAAGTGAAGGGACTGTAAACAGGCTTCATCTGTTATATCCTGGAATCGGATCCGGCGCTCATCTGATTGGCATGGAATAAACTCAAAGGCGTCTTTTCGAATAGCGTGGAGTTCAATCCATCTTATGCATCCGCGACACAAACTGCACCTGGCATCATAAATAAGTATAGCTGTTCCCATCTTATTCATATCTGCCGAAATAGAGTATTTCAATGATTTTTAAAATATCATAACGCAGCGAAGCCGTAACCAAAATAACCTCCTCTTTTTCCCCTCTTTCGCAAGGAGGAGATGAAGGAGAGGTAAAAATTTACACAAAAAAGAAGTTTTTATACAGTAATACTATAAGGAGAGCGGCAGCAATTAACCTTCAGCGGCCAGCCTGAGCTGATTGCTAACGATTGAGAACTGATAGCCATAAATTAGCTAGCGAATTTCAACCTCACAGAGTTCAATTCCTGATAGATTGGAGATATCTTTTACCGGCAGACTGCCGTCATATCTACTTTCCAGAACGGCATTGCCATTGTTGTAAACGGTAATGGGTACATTATTGATATTTCTTTGAAGCATGAATTGATACTGAAATTGGGTGCGGTTTCCTGAATTCCGGGTAATGACGGATACTACCCTATTTTTCCCCGGCAATAGTTTGTCTCCTGCATTACAAAACCTCTTCCACTTCATTTTTTCAGCCTTTTGAGTCTCTAGAAAAATCAAGGCTACCTCATCCCCCTCCGTTAATTCTATAAGGTCGAATCCCAACCCTTCCAATCCATCGGTAATAATAACCTTTAGTGGTGTCTTGTGGATAATTTTCTTTGTATCATCCCATGCCTTCGGGTTTTTTAAAAAATAATCTACAATATTTCCCTGTGCAAGGCTGACTTTATTTATTGCGAAAAGAAGAAATATTATCAATGCATGATGAATATAGTTCATTTTACTACCTCATGTATAAATTATGCGCTTTGATATAATTTTCCACGCAGCGTGGAACCAAGTATCTTATGCTGCGTCCACTCTGTAATCTTGCCCTTATTTCAGTTGAGGATATACCGATTGGTGGAATTTTTACTTTTAATTGTTCGATCTCTGTTTTTTTTCCATCTGAAAACACCTTCATCCCACCCACTTCCCCTTTTTGAAAGAGGGAGTTATGGAAATTTCCATTGGCTGAAACCGGAAAACGATTAACAACAACAAACTGACACATCGTAGAAAGCATGTCAATGTCTTTCCAAGTACCTATTTCATTAATCATATCAGTTCCAACAATCAAAAACAAATGGTGATTTTCCCCATATATCTCTTTTAACATACCGATAGTATCTATGGTATATGATTTTCCGGCCCGTTTTATTTCCAGATCAGAAACCTCAAAATGTTCGTTGTCATCTATTGCCTCTTTTACCATTTGATACCGGTGAAATGATGCTATCAAGTCGCTGGATTCCTTGTGGGGAGATATTCCTGTCGGCATAAATAGTACTTTTGTTAATGCCCGTTGCTGATAGACTTCTTCAGCAACAATTAAATGACCTATATGAACTGGATTAAATGATCCGCCAAATATACCAATATCCATTTTATTTTCTTACCATTTTTAATCACAAAAACTCAAAGGTACCCGGTAAAACCCATGTTTTTAAAAGTTGCATTATATAAATGAATGTATATAAGTCAATAAAAATGGGATCGTTTTTCATTGACTCATGAGAAAACGTGTGCTAGCATCTGATATACTTTACAGAGCAATTTCAGGTA
This sequence comes from Candidatus Brocadia sinica JPN1, assembly GCF_000949635.1. Taxonomy (NCBI): domain Bacteria; kingdom Pseudomonadati; phylum Planctomycetota; class Candidatus Brocadiia; order Candidatus Brocadiales; family Candidatus Brocadiaceae; genus Candidatus Brocadia; species Candidatus Brocadia sinica. The sequence goes on along the minus strand of NZ_BAFN01000001.1, from coordinate 3,518,288 downwards.
TTCTCTCCAGACAGAAAGAATTCAATTGAAGATAGCATATTTTGACTGTTTTTCCGGGATTAGCGGCGACATGACCCTTGGTGCCTTTGTAGATGCGGGACTTGACATCAACCTGCTAAGGGATCAGTTAGCGCAACTCCACCTCCATGGATATGAAATATCCGCAGAAAAGGTAAAACGGACCGGGATAAGTGGTACAAAAGTCCATGTAATGATCTCCCGGGGGAATAACCATCCCCCCGGATTCCGTCATGGTCACCACCATAACTCACACTTCAACCTTTCTGAGATACAGGCTATAATAGAAAAAAGTACCCTCCACGATGACATCAAGAACGATAGTATAAAGGTTTTTCAAAGACTCGCTATGGTTGAGGCAAAAATCCATGATACCTCAATAGACAAAATCCATTTCCACGAAGTTGGCGCAATCGACTCAATAATTGACATCATTGGCTCTGTAATCGCCATGAAGCACTTAGGAATCGAAAAGATATATTTTTCTCCTATTCCCACAGGATGTGGATACACCACATGTGAACACGGCACGTTCCCGGTTCCAGCCCCTGCGACTGCGGAACTTCTTAAAAACCAATTGCTAAAATCTGTCAAGATAGAAAAGGAATTAACCACACCAACAGGTGCTGCCATTGTAACAACGTTAGGCAATGGTCTGCGCACAAATCCGGAAATGAAAATCCTTCAGATTGGTTATGGCGCAGGCAATAATGATAATCCCAACATACCTAATTTGTTACGTATACTCATTGGAGAAACAGATTCCAGCACTGAATCTGATGAAATGTGGATTGTCGAAACAAACATAGATAATATGCCGGGTGAGATACTGGGCTATGTCATGGATAAATTATTTCAGGCAGGCGCCGTGGATGTCTATTTCACATCAATTCAGATGAAAAAGGGACGGCCTGGAATAATTATTAGCATTATAGTGTCTGAATTGAATCTGCTCTCCGTTGAATCAGCCTTGTTCAATCAAACAACCACTTTTGGCATAAGAAAATATAAAGTAATCCGTAAAGTACTCACACGGGAGTTTAAAGAGTTGGATAGCCCGTTAGGAAAAATAAAAATCAAGATCGGAACATTTGATGGTAATATCAAAAGCATTTCTCCTGAATACGAAGATTGTAAGAGAATTGCCGAGGAAAAAGGCGTCCCTCTCAAACAAGTTTATAGCATCATTGCAAAAGAATTCGGAAAACTCTGATTTTTTAAAACAAGATCCTGCCGGTCCATCGACCGTAAATTTTTTGTCAACTACTCAGCCGCCCAAACTGCACACAGTCATAAAGCATTAGAACATGAAAATAATGAAAACCCCAAATCTCCCTATTCTTGTTTTCATCCTTGTAGCTGCGTCACAACTCATCTATCTAAACTCTTTAGCAAATAAATTTGTTTACGATGATGAATTTACCATCGTAAATAATCATTTCATAAAAACGTGGAGCAATTTACCGTTGCTTTTTAACCAGGAATATTTTAAGTTTTCCGGAGAATTGAGTTACCGTCCGGTTGTCACCCTGACATATTTTATCGATTTTACGTTATGGAAACTAAACCCTTTTGGGTTCCATCTCAGTAACTTACTTTTACATACCGTTAACACTGTTTTACTTTTTTTCTTTTTCATGCAGGTTTTTAATCACCGGCCAACTTCTTTTGTATCAGTTCTTCTATTCCTATGCCACCCTGTCCTTTCTGAAACGGTTAATGCCGTAAGTTATCGAGAAGACCTCCTCGGGGCCACATTTTTTATAGCAGCTTTCTTGCTGTACCTTGCGTGTTGTAAGGATGAACGACGGTTTTCCCTCCTTTACTTTGTCTCTGTAGCATGTTATCTTTTTGGTGTATTCTCCAAGGAAATGGCAGTTACGCTGCCATTTTTTCTCTTCTTCTATGATATCTTGTTCACGAAAAGCCCCAATCGCCGCTATAAATTTATCCATTATTACCCAGGCTATATTTTTGTTGCTGCTTTCTATCTCATTATAAGATTTGTAACCTTGCACAACCCGGCAGAATCACATGTCTCATATCCCGGCAATAGCATTTTTGTCAACTTTCTTACGATGTCCAAGGTACTCGCCTCCTATGTTAAGCTCTTTTTCTCCCCTTTTCATCTTTGTGCAGATTATGTTGTACCCAATTCTTACTCTCTCTTGGATGCATCCTTCATTCTGTCGTTCCTACTCCTTTTAACCATTGCTATTATTGCCTATAGAATATTTTTTTACTCAAAAATAGCGTTCTTTGCCACGGTATGGTTTTTTATCAGTTTGTTACCCATATTAAACATCGTACCCATTGAGAACATTATGGCAGAGAGATATCTCTATCTGCCTATCCTGGGTATTTGTATGGTAGGTGGAAATCTTTTCACATTTCATGATGATAAATTTGTATCTTTTGATAAATCTTACAGATCGTGTTATATTTACAACCAGGCACAAGGCTGGGGTCTGAGGACTGGAATGAGCAATCTGACAGATTGCGTATACCCGCTGAACTTTACAAAAAATCTCGCCAGGGAAAAAAGATTTTTCCCCTGGAACGCCATAACTTTCACCATATTGATTCCTATATTGATATTTTTTTCAATTGCGACAATAAGGAGAACCAATATCTGGAGGGATCAAACGGTTTTGTGGACAGATACAGCGAAAAGAGCCCCCGATAGTTTTAAAGCTCACAATAATCTGGGAAACATTTATCGGGATACTGGTAGATTGGATGAGGCAATAGCCGAATTTAAACATGCGTTAAGATTGTATGATGACTATATAGATGCACATAATAATCTCGGAGTTACTTACCGGAAAAAGGGTATGTTTCATGAGGCTATGATTGAATATCAAAAGGCGTTGATGTTAAATCCACGGTATCCTTATGCCCACAATAATCTCGGTGTCCTGTATGCCAAATCCAATCTTTTAGATTTGGCAATCGCTGAATTTAATAATGCTATTTCAAGCAAACCTGATTATTCTGATGCCTACAACAATCTTGGATCCACCTATATAAGAAAAGGACTTCATGAAAAGGCGATACAGGCATGTTTAGAGGCCATTAAATATAATGATCGTTATAAAGACGCATATTACAACTTAAGCGCTGCCTACTTTAACACGAAACAACTCGACAAAGCGCTCGAAGCATCCAGAATGGTTTTATCAATAGACCCAAACCATCAGAATGCGCGTGAAATATTCAATTTAATTTGTGAACAAAAATGAAGTCAGCAAACGGCTTCAGCAATACGGTTTAAACAAACTTGTCGAAGAAGGGAAGATTAGCAGGCTTAAAATCCTTCTCCATCAATTCACAAGCCCGCTCATTTATATCCTTCTTGTAGCCGCCGTTGTAACTGCCCTTCTCAAAGAATACATTGATACCAGTGTAATCATGGCTGTTGTGACCCTTAATGCAATTATTGGCTATATCCAGGAATACAGGGCAGAACAGGGCGTAAGGGCGCTCAAGAAGATGCTCATACCAAGGGCAAGGGTTTTAAGAAACGGCAAAGAGAAAGAGATAAACAGCGAGGAACTCGTACCCGGAGATATCGTACTCCTGGCATCTGGTACCAAGGTGCCGGCTGACCTGCGGCTGATCAGGACGTATGAATTAAAGATTGAGGAAGCGATGCTTACCGGTGAGTCAGTCCCCGCTGAAAAGTCCGTTGCAATAATAAGTGAAGACAATCTGACCCCGGGTGACCAAAAGAACATGGCATTTATGGGAACGGTAGTGGTGAGTGGGAGGGCAAAGGGTATTGTGGTAGAGACGGGGTCAAAGACTGTGCTTGGTAGCATTGCCCAGGAGGTTAAAGAGATAGGAGTCACAAAGGCGCCACTTCAGAAAAAGATAGAAAATTTCGCAAAATACATTGGATTCATTGTTATGGCAGCCTCTGTGGTGCTTTTTGGTATAGGCATAATAATTGGTGAAAGCATACATGATATGTTCATGACGGCAGTGGCGGCTGCGGTAGCTGCCATACCTGAAGGACTTCCCATTGTCGTGACCATAGCCATGGCTATTGGAGTGGCCAGGATGGCAAGGCAGAACGCCATCATGAGAAAACTTCCGGCTGCAGAAACCCTCGGAAGCACCACTGTTATATGTTCAGACAAGACGGGAACCCTCACGAAAAATGAGATGACTGTCAGGCTAATCTATGATGGAGAGCACATATATGATGTTTCTGGGAGTGGATATGAACCAAAGGGTGAGATACTCCATGATCAAATGTCTGTTAAAGCAGAGGAGAAGAAGAAACATCTTCAGGTGCTGCGCATAGGACTTCTCTGCAATGAGTCAAATATTTACGAGGAAGATGGTCAGTATAAAGTTGACGGCGACCCCACGGAAGGCGCCCTTATTGTTTCTGCAATGAAGGCAGGTCTCATGCCGGAGGAGGAAAAGAAGCACTATACGCAAATTGCAATCATACCCTTTGAGTCTGAACATGGCTACATGGCAACCCTTCACAGACACGGAGGTAAAAAACTTATATTTGTGAAAGGTGCGCCTGAGAAGGTACTGGATATGTGTGCTGTGTCTGCGGACGGTGACGGTTCTCAGAAAAAAGAGATTTTACTTATCGCCAATAACTTTGCAAAAGAGGGTATGCGGGTACTTGCCTTTGCTTATAAGGAAGCCCCTCACGACATGGAGGAGATTACCCACCATAACGTGGGATCAGGGTTGAGCTTTGCAGGTTTACAGGGAATGATAGATCCGCCAAGACCGGAATCCATAGAGGCCATAAATGGCTGTAAACAGGCGGGCATCAGGACTATCATGATAACGGGCGACCATGCCGTTACTGCAGTATCAATTGCAAAAAAACTCGGGTTAGGTGGAACAGATACTGAAGTGATCACAGGTAAAGAGCTTGAAGTGATGAGTGATGAAGAACTCTTTCATAAGGTGAAGGATGTTTCTGTATATGCCAGGGTCTCTCCACACCATAAATTGAGGATAGTACAACAACTGAAGAGGCACGGCGAGGTTGTCGCTGTAACAGGTGATGGTGTTAATGATGCCCCTGCCCTCAAGGAAGCGCATATTGGTATCGCTATGGGAAGAACAGGAACCGATGTTGCAAAGGAGGCATCTGACATGGTCCTTGTAGACGATAATTTTGCAAGTATCTTTAATGCGGTGAGGGAGGGCCGGATATTATTTGATAACATACGCAAGGTGGTCTTTTTTCTTATACCAACCGGTATAGCTACCATAATTTCCATTATTGCTACCCTTATCCTTGGCGTACCAATGCCATATGTGCCCACACAGCTTCTTTGGATAAATATCGTTACGAATGGTTTGCAGGATGTTGCCCTTGCCTTTGAACCAGGAGAAAAAGGAATAATAAACAGGCCCCCCAGGGACCCAAAAGAAGGAATATTGTCCCGGCTTCTGATCGAAAGAACCTTTCTTGTTGCCCTTATAATTAGCGGTGGAGTTGTTTATAACTTTATCTCAGCTTTAAATGAAGGTGTCTCCATTGAAAAGGCAAGATCTGTTGCCATGACAACGATGGTCTTCTTCCAGTTCTTTCAGGCGTGGAATTCCCGTTCAGAAATTCAGTCTGTCTTCAGGATCAATCCTTTGAGCAATCTCTTTTTGTTCTACAGCATGATAGCTGCCTTTTTTGCCCAGCTTGCGGTGCTTTACGTACCCGCCCTTCAGTGGGTTTTTAAAACCGAGCCGCTAACAGAAATGGAATGGGTGAATGTGGGAGCAATAACAGTGACCATTATAATTGCCGTTGAGATTGATAAGTGGATAAGGAGGCGGTGGCTTTTGAAAATTTAAAACGTGCATCTGATGGTGAATTTTAGTAACAATTTAGTATTTTGAAAGAAACATCCTAACCCGAATGAGTCGGAACATGTAGCGCGACATTTATGTCGCTGTCCTGCGAACTGAAGTTCGCACTACACAGATGGTAAAGCCTGATTTTTATTAAGGTTTTTCAAAAAGCTAAATTGTTACGAATTTTATTATAGTAAAAAACGCCTGGAAAATATTTTGACGGTATTTTTTCCTTTTGATAATATGGAAAATACAGTTTGGAACAACAACCCTTGTAGTTAGTGACACTTTCCAAAGTCTCGAATGTAAGACGATATGTCCTTTGAAAGGAGAAAAAATGCAGAAAAAATTAATCCTATCAGACCCTGCGGTGATGATGGGCAAACCGGTTATTGCTGGAACACGCATTACCGTAGAGCTTATTTTAGATAAGCTTGCAGCCGGTGAAACTATCGAGCAAATTCTTGACGCTCATCCCCGCCTTACCCGCGATGCCATTCAAGCAGCCCTGTCATTTGCGGCTGATTCATTACGGGATGAGGTAGTTTATCCGATTCAGGAGGTAGCTTGAACTGTCTGACAGATGAAAAGGCCAGCTTCAGCGACTTGTTAGGTATTTAATATTTCATGTATTTCTTTAATTAGAATAGGTAAATGATTCTCAACAGCCTTCCAGACAATCAATTCATCAATGATATCATAGCCATGTATCAAGATATTCCTAAAGCCTATAATACGGTAATGCTCGGAAATCCTTTCAAGCAATTCCTCATCCATTCTTTTAATCCTGTTTAGGGCTTCCCCGATAATTTCAAAATCCCTTTCAACAGCTCTTTGAGTGACGGGGCTGTTTTGATATTCCTTGAAATTCATCCCATGGGTAAATCTCTGTATTTCTTCTGCAGCCTGAAGAATATCTATAAGGTTTTTCCGAATCTCATCTTTCATAAATGATAATCTTCGTTTTTTCAACCGATTCTCTGAAAACTGGATTTCTAAAAGGTTTATCTATAACGAGATCTACTTCACGTTCAAAAATTGTTTCGAGTTGCTCTTTCAATTCAAAGTATTTATCAAACAAATCGATGTTTTCATCGGAATCAAAAGCAACCAATACGTCCACATCGCTTTCCAACCCAAAATCCTGAGTTAAAGCGGACCCAAAAATCCCAAGTCGTTTAATAGGAAATTGTCGACAGACACGCTCGATTTTTGATTTTAATTTTAATAAATCAATCATAAAAAGAATATTACCTATTGTTGCAGATTATTTCAATATCTTTAATGTTGTTTTGATGCCTAACGCTAAAGCACACCTGCCGCCGTGAAGTGATCGGAATGGCGGTCAGATGGGGCACGAGGCAGGGAAAAATTTCTGGAATATCTTGTAAAAAGTGTAGAACGATTTACAACAAGGATCCACACCTATTGTCTCATGTCCAATCATTATCATGTGTTAATCGAAACACCACAAGCCAATTTAAGCGTGGCAATTCAATGGCCTACTGTGAGTTACTCAGTTTATTTCAACAAAAGACACCGAAGAAGAGGTCATCTCTTCCAAGGCAATCCTGATAGATGCAAATGATTATCTTGTCCTGCTTTCCCGGTACATCCATCTTAAACCTGTTCGTGCAAAGATGGCTACACATCCCCTTGAGTATTCATGGATTAGTTACCCTGTATTTGCACGGAAAAGACGAGAACCTGATTGGCTTGTTACGGAAACAGTAACAAGGTACGAGCAATTGCGATGTATCTTGCCCGAGACCTGAGCGGGGTATCAGGTAAGGATCTTGGTGCGTTTTTCGATGGGATATCAGGTGCGGCAATTACCATGAAATATAACCAGATCAATGTGGAACTCATGCGGAATAAAAACCTAAGTGATAAGATTATAAATTTAAAGAAGCAATTGCTTAATATTTAAGATGTGACCATTCCCTCTTCCATGATTATTAATCAATTCCAACATCATTCTTTTAATTAAGACTGTTAGAAACTGTTAAATGCATAATCGTTTTAGAAAAAAAGCCAAAATAACATGTTATTGTCCATAGATTGGGTTTGACCCCAGTTGCTCTCTTAGATATCTCCGTTCTACTTGCGATTCAATTATTCTCGCGATCTGGGACATTTCTTCTGCTAACAATTCAAGAATATCATCAATGCTCACTATGCCTTGCAAAGCACCTTTATCATCTACCACTGGCAAACGGCGACACTGTCCTCTACGCATCATGCGCAATCCTTCTTCAATGGGCGTATCTTCCCTCAATGAACGAGGATCGATCGTCATAACTTGCGAGACTTTAACTTTGGCCGGATCTTTGCCTTCAGCGATCACTTTCATAGCAAGATCTCGATCGGTGACGATACCTAAAGGCTTTTTATCCTTATCGAGAACCACAAGGGTGCCTACATTATGCTCCCGCATCCTTTGGGCAGCAACATATGTTGATTCTTCCGCTTCTGCTAAATAGACATCTCTAACGCAAATCCTTCCAATAGACATTTTATAACTCCTTCCAAAAACACTTCCTATTATCAACCTTGAGGGTCACGGGGTCAAACCTTCATTATTCAATAACGAATTGTTTTTTTAACACTTCGAGTTCTTTCCTGAATTTACCTTCTCTTTTTATCCTGGTTTCTACTCTCTTAAGAGCTTCACTTACTGTTGACCCTTGTATGCCAAAATACCTCCCAATTTCTGTATTCTTCGCATTACTCATGATTTTTGATACATATATCGCTGCTTGTCTTTCCCTTTTTCCCTTCCCTTTTCTCAGTAACTCCTCTTCCTTTTTGCCGTAATACTTACAACAACCTTTGATAACTTTCTCTATAGGAATTATTTCCCGGAGTTTTTTCAACTGAGGAATCTCTTCATCGGGTTTTCGTCTCTGTAACATCCTCCTTATTTGTGCTACGAACATTTCACTGCCGAGGAGAACTCCAGCTACCACATCGTCCAGGGGATTATTTCTTTCCCCCATGCCTTCCATGACAAACTCTTTGGAGGGTCACTGGGTCAAACCTTCATTATTCAATAACGAATTGTTTTTTAATACTTCGATTTCTTTCCTGAATTTACCTTCTCTTTTTATCCTGTTTTCTATTCTCTTAAGAGCTTCACTTACTGTTGACCCTTGTATGCCAAAATACCTCCCAATTTCTGTATTCTTAGCATTACTCATGATTTTTGATACATATATCGCTGCTTGTCTTTCCCTTTTTCCCTTCCCTTTTCTCAGTAACTCCTCTTCCTTTTTGTTAACATTCTGCATGATCTGAGAGATATTAGCCTTTGGTGTTTCCAGAAAAAGATGATAGTGGTTTCCCATTAAGACTTATGCGTGGAGGAGCTAGCCATACCTCGCCTTTGTTCTTCTTAATATCTTCAGAAACTTTTCCCTGTCTTTATTATCAAATATTTTATCCATTACGCGAAGTTTGCCAATTGGAATATGAAGGGTAATCCCAACTGTCCCCTTTCTATCCTTTGCTTCTACGATGACGTACATGTGCGTCCCTTTTTCGCTTAGTCTGACGATGCAATTTATAGCTTCTAAAAAACAGCGTGATGCCAAGCCAAGCAAAAATAATGAACAGCGGGTACGCAAGCACGCGCGGAAAGAATGCAAAGAGAGCGGCCAAAATTAAGAACAACGCGCCGCCACCTATCATCATGTGCACTTCAGCCGGTCCAAGTACGCGCCGGTCGGTGAAAGCCGCACCAACGGCGTTACCGATACGAACCGCCCCAGATGCCGCTCTGCCCGCGCTTCCGCTGCCACTTATCATCACAGAATGCAGGTGGGGTGGCTCGCCGGGTGCGTACACCCTCTGTTTCGCATCCAAGACGACCTCCGTCGCATTCGTTAAATCCTGAAGGTACATCTCCTCCATCTCGCGTGCGAATAATTCGTCTTCGACCACCACATCCAACTCGCAGTTGCCAAACCAACTTGCGATGTTGAGATTGGTCGAACCGACGCGCGCCCAACGCCCATCAGCGACCGCGGTCTTCGCATGCAGCATCGTCCCGTTCCACTCGAAAACGCGCACGCCTGCCTCCAGGAGCGTACGATACCCCGCCCTCGATAAAGGTTTTAAGATAGGAATGTCTGTCGCGTTCGGTACAAGGAGGCGCACGTCAACCCCGTCCTTCGCCGACGCTCTCAGAGCTTGCACGTAGGCTGACGTCCCGGCGTAGTAGGCATCTGTCAGCCACAATCTCTTTCTTGCAAGCGTGGCGACAAGTTGGTCTAAGCGGAACATGCCAGCCGTCGCCGGCACGCTTGCCACGATGCGAAGCGGCGTTTCACCTGCTTGTGCGAGCGCGTTTCGACTCGCCAACTCATGTTCAGGGATTGGCTTGCCGATCATCGCCCAGACTTGTGCGAATGCTTGCTCAATATCTGCCACTGAGGGTCCGCGCACTTCGATTCCGATGTCACGCCACGGGTCGATCTTCTTTTCAGGAACCCCCTCCCACATGCGCCCGACGCACAAGCCCGAGACGAAGCCAACTTGACTATCTACTGAGAGCATCTTACGGTGATCACGACTAAGCCAGCCGAAGGGCGAGTCCAAGCGTGGCGGGTTATAGCAACGCACTTCGACGCCGCCTGCACGTAAGCGATTCCAGAACCGCCGCGAGGTCTTTCCAAAGCCGCCCACCCAATCGTAGATGATCCGCACTCGCACGCCTTCCCGCGCTTTCCCAAGCAGCGCGTCAGCGAATTTGCACCCCGTATCGTCTTCATGAATGCTGTAGCTCTCGAAGTGGATATGACGTTTCGCCGCTCCGATGGCATCGAGCCATGCCGGGTAGTTCTCTCGCGCGTCTTTGAGCAGTCGAACATGATTACCCTCAACGAGTGGCGCACCGGCGGCGCGAGAGAAGGCCTGGTCGGCGAGTGCACGTATCTCCGTCACGGTGTTTGGCGGTGACATCATGACTTCTTCCTCACGGACACATTATTACTTCTTTTGTAATCCGAGTCCCACATCAGCAAGCCGACGCCCTAAGGCACGACAAATTGTCGCCTCCTGCTGGTCAATTTCCCGCTTACTGTCCACTCCCGCAATATGGCCAGGTCCGTATGGAGAGCCACCGCCCTGTGTCGAAAAAAGCTCTTTGACTGAGTAAGGTACACCTACAAGGATCATGCCAAGATGCAGCAAAGGACCCATCAGGGTAAGGATCGTCGTCTCTTGTCCTCCGTGAAGACTCGCTGTAGAGACAAAGATCCCAGCCGGCTTGCCCTCTAATTCCCCTGCAAGCCACAACGATGTAAGTTGGTCAATCTGGTTTTTTAGTTGTGCAGATACATTCCCAAACCTTGTTGGTGTCCCAAAAGCGATAGCCCCAGCCTCCTTGAAATCTTCTAACGTAACGAGAGGAACGTCTTTCTGCATCTCCTTACCAGCCTTCATATCCTCACGGGACTCGATGACATTCTCAGGGATCAATTCGCGAACTGTGCGGATAACAGGCTCTGCCCCTTTAACCTCCTTAACCCCCTCTGCCACGAGTTTCGCCATCTTGTATACGTTGCCGTAGGTGCTGTAATAGATAATGAGTACTTTCATAAGTCTCTCTCCCTATAGTATTACCCTATAAAAACTTCTCGTTTTAGCGAGTTTTTTACCTCCCCTTTGCCCCCTCCTTACGATGGAAAAATCGGAAGGTTTTTTTATACTTTACCTCCCCTCCATCCCCTCCTTGCGAAGGAGGGGAAAGAGGGGTGGTTAATCTTGTTCCTGCAAGTATTGAGCAGGAATTGGTTGCGGCTATGCTGCGTTATGTATGATTTCTTCAAAAGTTAAATGCAAATGTGCTTCCTCAAATTTGTCGAGTCGTGTAAGGTAGGCGCCGCCTATCAAAAACCAAGTATCGGGAGGGTTTTTGCACGAAGATTGGACCGAAATGGTCTCGGCGAACTTTATTTTGGCAGGCGATGCCCTGCCCTACCTGAGTAATCCACTATCGTCCGGTTATGAGCGTGCAAGTTGGTTACCGAAGGTGCGCACCCTTAACGCGAGAATCACGAGAAGGACGCCGAAGAGAACGGCATATATCACAATCAGCCAAAGCAGGGCGAGAGCGCCCGCGAACGGCTGCGCCATGAGGAGGACGCCGAACACGACCGATGCGAGGCCGCCGAGAATGAGCATCCACTCCCCTTTTATCTGCCTTCGCAGGCGGATCGCGGCCACGATCTGAAGAACTCCCGTGGCAATTGCCCAGGCTGCGATGTAGAACAGGAGTGCCAGCGCGGTGACATCGGGAACTAGGAAAGTCAGTATTCCGACCCCAATGCCGATGAGTCCCCAGAGGAGTAGCACCCACCAGTCTTCGTGCTCCTTGCGTCCCATAATGGCGATCCAGACCCCGAGGATGCCGTCCACCAAGGCGTAGGCGCCGAAGAGCAACACCAGCACCACGAGCGAGATCCAGGGCAGCACCCAGACCAAGACGCCAAATATGATCGCGATGATGCCACGCAGCAGTAGCACCCACCAGTTACGGGCAAGAATTGTTGCCAGTTGCTTCTCTACAATGTTCATGATTGATCCACTCCTTTCAGTTGATGGTTAAGAGCCAGCAATAGTAAAATGAGTTTTAAGGCTCATCGTGTTCCTCCTGAGTCTAAAACCACTTTCAACGCCTTCTCCTTCGCAGCGTTTCCAAACGTGTCGTAGGCCTTCATGATCTCCTCGATGCGGAACCGGTGCGTGATCAAGTCCTTGGCTTTCAGCCGTCCGGCTTGAACAAGCTTCAAAAGCATCGGCGTGGTCACGGTGTCAACCAAACGTGTCGTCAACGTAATGTTATGGTCCCAAAGCTTCTCCAGCTTCAGGTTCACGCTCTTTCCGTGTACGCCGACGTTGGCGATATGTCCACCCGGCGCCACGATCTCCTGGCAGAGGTCGAAGGTGACCGGGATTCCTACCGCCTCGATCGCCACATTCACGCCCCTGTTGAGTGTGAGCTCCATCACCCTCCGGGTCGCTTTTCCATCGCTGCTGTTGATCGTCTTTGTTGCCCCGAGTCTTTTGGCGACCTCCAGGCGGTTGTCATCCACATCAATCATGATGATTTCGGATGGCGAGTAAAGCTGGGACGTCAGGAGCACTGCCAGTCCTACGGGGCCGGCTCCCACAACGGCAACTGTGTCACCCGGACTCACCTGGCCATTGATCACGCCGCACTCAAATCCGGTGGGAAGGATGTCGCTCAGCATGAGCAGGGCCTCGTCATCTGCACCGGGCGGGACGGGATACAGACTGGTGTCGGCAAAGGGGATTCTCACATACTCTGCCTGGGTTCCATCAATCGTATTCCCCAGGATCCATCCCCCGTTATGGCAATGAGAATACATTCCCTTTCGGCAGTACTCACACTTCCCGCACGATGTTATGCAGGAGATCAAGACCTTGTCGCCTGCCTGGAAATTCATTACACCATTTCCCACTTCATCCACAACCCCAATCCCCTCATGCCCTAATATCCTTCCATCCGTGACGGTTGGTACGTCACCCTTCAGGATATGCAGATCCGTCCCGCAAATCGTGGTTTTCTGGATTCTGACGATCGCATCAGAAGAAGCCGTGATTGCAGGTTTAGGTTTTTCCTCCCAGCTCCGTTTGCCCGGACCGTGATAGACTATTGCCTTCATGGTTGCACCTCCTTTCAATTTCTTAAAAAAAGGCCGATTTAGACTCAACTCCAATCAAGATCATTTTGCAAGAAGGAATCAATCCATTCTTTCTGCATGGTTTTTTTCTCTCACACCGCACATTCGACTGCCCTGAATCTTTTGCGGTCATGTAGGGTAGGCACCATCTACCAAAAACTGAGTGATCGGGAGGGTTCTTGCACGAAGATTGGATGGTCTTGGCGAAATTTATTTAGGCAGGCAATGCTTGCCCTACCTGACTGAGTGTGTTGAGTTTCGAGCATCAAACAAACCTCCAGACTCAAACAGCAAGATTAAAAACCTGTCCTCATGACCCTCTGCGGCGGTCATCGCAACCACCAATTAGAGTGAATTGCCAGGCTATCGGATGCCAGACTTCCCCGGCGCAATAATCCCATTGGGATCCAGAGCCTTTTTGAGCGTCTGGTGGACCTGTCGTTGCACCGGACCATAGGTGTGCGCCACCGTGTCCATGAAGGCGGTGTTGACCCGATACACCGCATACCCCTCTGCGGCGAACGTACGTAACAGCTCGTTAAAACAGTCGTGTCCGGCTTTCATCTGATCAGGATCAGTCCGGTCATACAACACATCGATGACGTGATGCATATCGCGCATACCGACAATGAATTCCCCGGAGTAATCCAGTCCGTACTTGCCCAGAATACGCTTGGCCATCGCCATCTGCTTCAATGACTCACTGCCGCGGGCCTGGGAAACCGGCGCAAACCACATTGATCCGCCCCCTCCCCGCCAGTTGTAGAGTCTGAATTCCGTGAGGTTCATGTCGCCGCGCATTAGGGCAGCACGGTACTCGAAGGCCGGGTCTCCGTTCGCCTCTTTTTCCGTCAGGATCTTCGCCTTTCCGGATTTCCCGAAGGACTCCGTCACGATTTTCCAGTTCACCTCGATTTGTTCCAACGTGCCGTAGAGGGCCGCATAGACGTTCCACGCTCCAAGCTTGTGATCCTTCATAATACGCTGCACCGCCTCATCGGTGATCGCTCCCGGTCCGGTCACATAATCACTCCGTTTGGCCTTCACCGGCGCATCATACAGCGCATGGGCGATAACGACGGCGTTGGGGATCACGTTTCCGATTCGTAGCGGACGGATCGTCTCCACGATCTCCACGATGTCATCCTCACGCTCATATTGAATGGCAAAAGGTTTATAAACGGGGGGCGCCGGCATGAGCCAGAAGCCTAATTTGGTAACAATGCCGTAGTTGGACTGGGTAAAGATCCCGTCCAGATAAGGTCCGTAGCCCCACTTGAAGACCTGCCACGTACTGGACTTCGGTATCGATCCCATGCCGGTTCGTAACACCTCGCCGTTCGGCAGGACCACCTCCATGCCGCAGGCGAAGAGGAAATGTTCTCCATACGGGGTGTACCCGACGCCACGATCCAGCGTATTGCCGATCGGCCCGGCAATCGCAGACGAAGCCGGCACGGACAACCATAAGGGGTAGTTGTGCTCATGGATGTAGTCGTAGAGCTGCTTGTACGTGACTCCGGGCTCGACGAGAGCGAAGCACAGGTCCGGATCGACTTCAAGGATGCGATTCATCCGTTTGAGATCGAGCACAACCTGACCGCGCTCAGCCGGAGCCGCAGAGCCATAACCCAGATTTTTCCCGGTCGAGATGGGCCAAATCGGCACCTTGTACTTATTGCAAATGGCGAGAATTTCCTGAATCTGTTCCACCGACTGTGCAATGATCGCTGCGGAGGGTGTGTGGTTCGACTCCGGTACCGACATCATAATCTTAGTATATGGCGCAATTTGTTCGGCGTTTGTGAGTACGGAGGCCTCACCGAGCACACGGCGGAAATCCTTCACAGCAGCATCAAAGACCTCTTCGGATATCCCTTTCGGCAGAGTGATGTATTTACTTGCCATGATTTCCTCCTTGATAGATAGTAAGTGATGAGTTACACGTCCATGACGAAGGTCACGAATGTCTCCGCCGGAGACATTCGCCCTACCGCTGAACCGCGATGCAAGAATACTTGAGATCCACTGGTTAACTGACTTGGCTGCACTCCGATTCCCGCTTGCATCACCGTTTGGCCTAACAATTCATACCAGTTCGCGCTCGGAGCGATCCGTTGCGGATGGTAGACAACGGATGTTGCACAGTGGGTGACCCTTGCTAGGCTGAGACCAAACACGCCACAAGCCTCACTCAGGGACAGACCCGATAGATGCAGCCGGACTGGGCGATCACCTGTTACGCGGTAGGAAGTAAAGCCGGGCAGAGTGCTGTTTCCTGCTACGTTTGTAGCAGACCTGTTGTCGAGTACTGTCTCTGATACCAGGAAGTTCTGGTCAATCAATGAAAGCTGTGATGCTACAGCTGCTGCGATACTCTGACCGGATAACGCCGAGAGCATCGTATGACGATGAGTAAATGCCATATTCCCACCATACCCATGTCGCCCCAGGCACACCAAACACACATCAGCTGCGCGCACCAACTCATGGAAGATGGTATACATGCCGTCATCCATAATTCCAATTATACGCGTCTGCCTTCGTGGGTAAAACAGGGCTGAGATGAGATCAGAGTCAGGACCAAAGCGCCCGTCGAGCTTATAGACCGGTACGGTTTTTTTCCCTGCCATACGTGCTACTGCCTGGGCCCCCGTGGCGAACGCGGCATCACGCCGACTCCCCCCAATAACCAGAAGGACAGGACCTCGCGGTTTCTCAGTCGACTCGCCCGTCGTCCTCAGTGGCACACCTGCCGCCAGAAAGGCACCCCCGACTAATATCGTCTTCAGCAGACTTCGACGATCGATTTCCATACAACACCTCCTTTACTTGATTTCCGGTTCTTTTTTCGACAGATACTCGATAAGCTTTTCCATTGACGCATCGTCAATTTCAGTCGACCGGAAGGCCGGCATGGCCCTTTTTCCGTGTCGCACCGCATACCGAATTTTTGCAGGATCAACGCCCGCCCCTCGAAGCATCTGTTCATGGCAATAGACACAAACACCGGCGTACACTTCAGCCCCATCTTTCCACACGATCCCACGATCGGAACCCTCTTGAGGCATCGCCGATGCGATACCTGCCCATATCCCGACTCCAACCAGTGCGCCGAGAATGATCGCTGACGCCATGCTTTTTGGTTTCAACTGGCTCATATCGCCCCCCCTCTCTCTAGATTTGGACTCCATTAGCTGTTCCGACAAAGTCCCCAAAAGCCTGATTTCAGGTACACAAACCTGTCTGAACTAAAGCTAATAAAATTTGCAAATAATTTGCCTAAAAACAAAAAAGCCTTACTGCAAAAATGTTTTCTTAAAACATCTTCGGCAGTAAGGCTATCTTTATATTTTCCTGCGAGGGCAGGAAAATATTTTAAAGACCCTTCACTTTGCGTCCCCCTGATTGCTCAGGGTTTGCCTTTATCGCGATGTATTTTTATTGATAATGTTAGTTAGTGGGTTAGTGGGTTAGTGGGTTAGTGGGTTAGTGGGTTAAATACAATATAATTACATCCATGTCAAGAAAAAACTGAAACTGGAGATAAAAAACTTGATGTGCACTCATTAATATGCTAAATTCGGATAGCAAGCAGCCTTCATGTGAATTTATCACGGATAAAAGGGGATAAGCATGGTCAAACAATCACAAAAAAGACAGATTTCATCACCTATTGACACAGGTGAGAATACCCGGACTGGGACAAGCACTGCCTCATTAAAACAGGCAATCCTCGACAACCTCTATTATATCCAGGGGTGTACACCGGAACTTGCCATGCCGAACGACTGGTACATGGCCGTAGCCCGTACGGTACGGGACAGGATGCTGGACCATTTTATCCATGCACTCAAGAGGTTGCAGAGTCCGAAGGTGAAAATTGTCAGCTACCTCTCGGCAGAGTTCCTGATGGGGCCGCACTTAGGCAATAATCTCCTGAACCTGGGGATCACCGACCAGACGCGGGAGGCGGTCAAAGAACTTGGTCTGGAACTGGATGAGCTGCTCGTGCAGGAGGAAGAGCCGGGGCTTGGTAACGGTGGCCTCGGGAGGCTTGCTGCCTGCTATATGGATTCCCTTGCAACCATGAACGTGCCGGCGATCGGATACGGTATCCGGTATGAGTTCGGCATCTTTGACCAGGAGATCCGCGATGGATGGCAGATTGAAAAGACTGACAAGTGGCTTCGCCTGGGTAACCCGTGGGAGATATGCAGACCGGAAACATCCTATGAAGTGAATTTCGGCGGGCATACGGTGCAGTATCTTGATGACAACGGATGTTTCAGAGTCCGCTGGATCCCACACCGTGTGGTCAAGGGAATTGCCTATGACACCCCTGTCCCGTCCTACCGGAACGATATGGTGGACCTGCTCAGGCTATGGAAATCAGAGGCAATCGAATCCTTTGACTTCCAGGCATTTAATGTCGGCGACTATTACAAGGCCGTGGACGAGAAGGTCATTTCCGAGACGGTGAGCAAGGTCCTCTACCCGAATGACGAACCCGAAATTGGAAAGACACTCCGTCTTGCTCAACAGTATTTCTTAGTCACCTGCTCGCTTCAGGATATGATCAGCATTCATCTCATGCGGGGAAAGGGCATTGAGACATTCCACGAGAGCTTTGCCGTGCAATTGAACGATACCTATCCTTCAATTGCCGTAGCAGAACTCATGCGCCTTCTGGTGGACGAGCATCTGATGGGCTGGGACACTGCCTGGCAGATAACAGAGAAAACCATGTCGTACACCAACCATTCGCTGCTGCCCGAGGCACTCGAAAAATGGTCCCTGCCGTTGTTCGGCCGTACGCTCCCACGACATCTTGAGATCATCTATGAGATCAACCGCAGATTTCTCGACGGCGTCCGTCTCAGATACCCCGGCGATGATGGGCGGGTTGCCCGTCTTTCGCTTATCGACGAGAGCGGGGAAAAGTATGTCCGCATGGCACATCTTGCCTCTGTGGGAAGCCATCGGATCAATGGCGTCTCAGCGCTGCACAGCAATCTTCTTACAAAGACCGTTCTGAAAGACCTGTACGATCTCTATCCGGATCGTTTCGTGAATGTGACGAACGGTGTGACCCCAAGGCGCTGGATAGCCTTGAGCAACGCGGAACTCACGGCTCTGATTACCAAGAGCATCGGTGACAGATGGATCAGGTATTTTGAAGATGAGATCAGGAAGATAGAGCCCTTAGCGGATGATGCAGGGTTCCGCGAGGAATGGGGAAAGGTCAAGCGTAACAACAAGTCCAGACTTGCCGCGATCATAAAAGAACGAACTGGTGTTGTGACGGATACTGATTCGCTTTTCGATATCCAGGTGAAGCGGATCCATGAATACAAACGCCAGCACCTGAACGTGCTCAACATCATCACGTTGTACAATCGCATCAAGAAAGACCCCGGGCAGGAGATTATCCCCCGCACCTTTATCTTCGGAGGAAAGGCCGCACCCGGCTACTTCATGGCAAAGCTGATCATCAAGCTGATCAATTCAGTTGCCGGGGTAGTAAACAAAGATCAGGATGTGGCAGGAAGGTTAAAGGTTGTCTTTTTTCCGGACTTTAATGTGAAGAATGCGCACCATATCTATCCAGCCGCAGACCTCTCTGAGCAGATATCAACTGCCGGTAAAGAGGCCGCGGGCACAGGAAATATGAAATTTTCGATGAACGGCGCCCTCACCATCGGTACCCTTGACGGCGCGAATGTCGAGATCCGTGAGGAGGTCGGACATGAGAACTTCTTCCTCTTCGGTCTGACCGCTGACGAAGTCCACGACCAGAAGGTGAAGGGCTATAATCCCAGAGGCTACTATGACTCAAACCCGCACCTCCGGGAGGCTATCGATCAGATCCGGTCAGGCCATTTTTCTGGTGGGCATGGGGAACTTTTCGAACCCCTAGTAGACAACCTCCTGAACCATGACCCATTCATGCTCCTGGCCGATTATCAGGCGTATATTGATTGCCAGGACAGGGTTAGTTCGGTTTATCGTGATCAGGAACGCTGGGTGCGCATGTCGATCCTGAACGTGGCACGCATGGGGAAGTTTTCTTCTGACCGGTCGATACGGGAATACTGCGATAATATCTGGAAGATAAATCCGGTTAAAGGGGAGTAAAGTGTCATGGATCCGGTGACATTCACCACAGGGAATGCCGTTATTGACAGAACGAGGGGAAACAGTTTTCCCCTCGGTGCAACTGTATTACAGGGTGGCGTCAATTTTAGTGTCTTCTCGAAGAGCGCGACCTTTGTAGAACTGCTGCTGTTTGACCATGCAGAGGATCCCGGTCCTTCCCGCACTATCCTGCTCGATCCACGGAAGAATAGGACATACCACTATTGGCATGTTTTTGTTCCGGATGTCGGTCCAGGACAGATCTATGGATATCGTGTCCACGGCCCTTATGAGCCGGCGCGCGGCATGCGCTTCGATCCCGGAAAGGTACTACTCGATCCTTACGGCAGGGCGGTTGTCGTTCCCGAGAAATACAGCCGCACCGCGGCGGGTCTGCCTGGTGACAATTGCGGTGCTGCAATGAAGAGCGTGGTGACAGACCCGCGCACGTATGACTGGGAAGGTGATCTGCCTCTGAGACGGCCTTTTACGCGCACGATCATTTATGAGATGCACGTTCGCGGATTCACGGCCCATCCGAATTCGGGCGTCGCACCGGAAAAACGGGGCACATACGCGGGCCTGATCGAAAAGATCCCTTACCTTAAAGACCTCGGCATCACTGCGGTTGAGCTGCTGCCGGTATATCATTTCGACGAGCAGGATGCACCGCCGGAGTTCAAGAACTACTGGGGATATGCGCCAGTCTCGTTCTTTACACCTCATCCTGCATACAGTTCGCGAAAAGAACCTCTGTGCGTGGTTGATGAGTTCCGTGACATGATAAAGGCCCTACACCGCGCGGGGATTGAGGTGATCCTCGATGTTGTATATAACCATACAGCCGAAGACAACCATGAGGGGCCGACGCTGTCCTTCCGGGGATTCGAAAATGATGCCTATTATATACTCGGGCCTGACAAGAGGCACTATAGCAACTACACGGGATGTGGCAATACGCTCAATGCGAGCAATCCCTTTGTCCGCCGCATGATCATCGACAGCCTTCATTACTGGGTTCAGGAGATGCATGTGGACGGTTTCCGTTTCGATCTCGCTTCGATCCTCGCCAGGGACGAACAGGGCCGGCCACTCGCGAATCCACCGGTCCTCTGGGACATCGAGACCGATCCGGTATTGTCCGGCGTTAAGCTCATTGCCGAGGCATGGGACGCGGCCGGGCTTTACCAGGTGGGCAGCTTCATCGGTGACAGCTGGAAGGAATGGAATGTGAGATTCAGGGACGATGTGCGAAGCTTTCTCAAGGGAGACAGGAATACGGTTTCAAAATTCGCATCCCGTCTGTTAGGCAGTCCCGATATCTATGGACATGAGGAGCGGGAACCCGAGCAGAGCATCAATTTCGTCACCTGCCACGACGGGTTCACCCTGAACGACCTTGTCTCTTACAATGATAAGCACAACGAGGAGAACGGTGAGGAGAACCGCGACGGCAGTAATGACAACATGAGCTGGAACTGCGGCATCGAGGGACCGACGGACGCCCTTCCAATCGAGCGGCTCAGGAACCGTCAGGTGAAGAACTTCTTTGCAGTCACCCTGCTCGCAGCAGGAGCGCCAATGCTTCTTATGGGGGATGAGGTTCGGAGGACACAGAGAGGAAATAACAATGCCTACGGACAGGACAATGAGATCAGCTGGTTCGACTGGGGCCTTGTTGAAAAACATGCCAACGTGCTCAGGTTTGTCAAATACCTCATTACGGCCCGACTGCGGAGGAACGTTTCTCTGGAGGACCTTGGGTTGACCTTGAACCAGCTCCTCAGTCAGGCGAAAATAACCTGGCATGGAGTGAAACTCAACCAGCCCGACTGGGGAGCCGACTCCCACGCTGTCGCCCTGACTGCGAGAAGCCTAAAAGGCAGATTCATAATCCATACGATGATAAATGCATACTGGGAAGGGCTGGAATTCGATGTCCCCCCTGTCTCTGAGTTTGAATGCGAAGTCTGGATGCGGTGGATCGATACCGCCCGAGAATCGCCGGATGACATCTCTTCTTGGGATGAGGCATCTGTGGTCAGGGAAGCAGTATATCCTGTCCAACCGCGATCATTGGTGGTCCTTGTCAGCCGGGTGAAAAACCGTGGAAAACTATAATCAGGAAAAATAAGGAAAAGAACCTTACCTCCGGCAAAAGTCTAACGCCAAATAATAAGAAAAGATTTTCGTAAGCGTAAAACTGTATATGAACATAAAAGAAATAGCCATAGATACAATAAAAAGCCTTCCTGATAGTGCCACATGGAAGACGTTAAAGAACGTATAGAGTTCGTTGTTGGAATTCGAATGGCATTAAAAGAATTGGATGAAGGTAAAGGAATCCATCATATTCAAATTGAAGAAGAATCTTCATCATGGGTCTCGAAATAATGGTCCTCCACTGCCAGATTGGACTTTAGGGATATCATTCTTTTTATCACAGGGGTTGGGTAGGGTGGATTAAGGCGCTTGCCTTTTAGCGCCGAATCCACCGACATTATTCAAACGGCAGGTGGATTCGCTTTCGCTTAATCCACCCCCGGCTGATGCGGCGAACAGATAGTAACCATAAACCCATACGGGAAGGAGATAGAACACAATGATGCTTCCTCGGCATAAGACAAAGATCTTCCCTGTGTATTTTCCCATTTTGCTTCTCCAGCAGCATATTAAAGATGAGCCGTAGGCGACGCAGAACTCGATATAAAGTATGGGGCGACGCTTATACCATCGTCCCAATGGTCTTGCGGAAGCGTGCGAGGGCAATATTAAAGAAGATGGCGCCGATTAGGGTAATCGCGAGAAATTGCGGCCATACGACCGTGAGTCCTGCCCCGCGATACAGAATCCCCTGGGCGAGCATCACGAAGTGGGTGTTTGGCGCCGCCAGCATGACCCGCTGAACCCACTCGGGCATGCTCTCGCGCGGGGTCGAGCCGCCGGATAGCATTTGCAGCGGCAGCAGTACCAGCATCAACAGCAGGCCGAACTGCGGCATCGAGCGTGCGAACGTGCCCATGAAGATGCCCATCGAGGTGGTAGCGAACAGGTGCAGCGCGGCACCGCACAGGAAGAGTGGGATCGAGCCCTGAATCGGGACCGACAGCAGTCCCTGGACGACGACGGTCAGGGAGAAGGCGCAGGCAGCGAGCACCACCAGCCCCATCGCCCAGACCTTGCCGGTCATGATCTCGATCGGTGTCACCGGCATCGCCAGCAGGTGCTCAATTGTGCCTCGCTCGCGCTCGCGGATCAGCGCTGTGCCCGTGAGCACGATCGACAGCATGGTGACCTGGTCGATCAGCTGCATCACCGCACTGAACCAGGACTTGTTCAACTCGGGGTTGAAGCGCACGCGCCCCGCCAGATCAACCGGCGGTCTCGTGTCGGCGCGGTAGCGTCGCACGAACGCCTGCACCTCCTGGCTAACGATTGTCTGGACGTAGCCGCTGCCGGTGAAGGCCTGGCTCACTCGGGTGGCGTCGACGTTGAGCTGAATCGCCGGCGTGCGCCCGGCAAGCACATCACGCTGGAATTCGGGAGGAATATTAAGGGCGAAGGTGTCTAGTCCGGCATCCATCCGGGCATCCATTTCGGCATGGGTAATCATCGCCGGTGGAAGGAAATACGGTGGATAGAAGGCGCCGACGATGCGCGCCGACAGCGGCGACTGGTCCTCGTCCACGATGGCGATCGGCGCCTTGTGGAGCGTCTCCGGCGCCGCTGTGGCTGCCGTGTAAATCGATGCCGTGAAGGCGTAGACGATCAAGACCAACATCATCGGGTCACGGACCAGGCTCCACAGTTCCTTGATGCCCAGGTGCAAAATGTTATCCGCGCGCATGGTTCAGGCCTCCTGTTTCTTCAGCAGTACCGCGCACAATCCGGTCAGCACCGGAATGGCTATCAGCAGTGGTATGAACGAGCGGTACAGGTCGGCAAAACCCAGTGCCTTGGAGAATGTGCCGCGGGAGATCGTGAGAAAATGGGTGGTGGGGTAAATCTGCCCGATCAGGGCGCCTGTGCCCTCCAGCGAGGAGACCGGGTCGATCATACCGGAAAACTGCATAGTGGGTAGCATGGTGAGCACCGCCGTGCCGAAAATGGCCGCAATCTGGCTGCGCATAAAGGTCGAGATCAACAGCCCTATCGCGGTCGCGCACACGATATAGAACAGCGCACCCGTGGCCTCGGCCGCAAAGCTCCCCTTCAGCGGTACCCCGAATATGATCAGCGCGAGCGCCAGGAGCAGCAGGAAATTGAGCATCCCCAGGGCCACATAGGGGAGCTGCTTGCCGAGCAGGAATTCCAGCCGCGTCGTTGGCGTGACATAAAAATTGATGATCGAGCCGAGTTCCTTCTCGCGGACCACCGAGAGCGCTGCCAGCATGGCCGGGATCAAAAGCAGCAGCAGCGGAATCACCGCCGGCACCATCGCCACCAGGCTCTTGACATCGGGGTTATAGCGGAACCGCGTCTCGATGGCGGCAGGGCTGGTCAGGCCGCGCTGGCCGAGGTTGCGCCTGGCCACGTCGGTGAGCCAGAGGGTATGCATGCCCTTCACGTAGCCCCGGATCGTTTCGGCGCGCTGCGGCATGGCGCCGTCGATCCAGACGCTGATCTGCACCGGGGTCCCGCGCCCCAGATCGCGCGCGAAGCCTGGTGGAATCTCGACGGCCAGACTGAGTTCTCCAGACCGCATCCGCAGGTCGAGTTCTTCGTAGTCGGTGATCGGCGGCTGCTCGGTGAAGTAACGTGACCCGGCAATATTGAGAATGTAATCGCGGCTGACGGTCGTCTGGTCTCGGTCCAGCACGGCGAAGGATAGGTCTTCCACGTCGAGGGTAATGCCGTAACCCATGATGAACATCAGGATCACGCTGCCGAGCAACGCCAGCGTCAGGCGGATCGGGTCGCGGCTCAGTTCCAAGGTCTCGCGCCTGGTGTAGCTCAACATCCGTCGCGCGCTAAAAAACCACCTTTTGACTGCCGCCCGGTGATCGGAGTCTGGTCCCGCCGTTGGCGCGCCTGGTACCGTTGCTTTCGGCTTTGGCGCTGGAACGTTTGTCTGGCCCTCGGCCGCCGCCTCTTCCAGGTAGCCGATGAAGGCGTCTTCCAGTGTGTCTGCGCCCCGCTTTTCGGTCAGAACGTCTGGAGTGTCGCTGGCCAGCACCAGGCCGGCATGCATCAGGGAGATGCGGTCGCAGCGTTGGGCTTCGTTGATGAAGTGGGTGGAGATGAAGATGGTGACCTTGTCGCGGCGAGAGAGGTCGATCAGGAGCTGCCAGAAGCTATCACGTGCCACCGGGTCAACGCCCGAAGTCGGCTCGTCGAGGATCAGCAGTTCGGGCTGGTGGATCAACGCCACCGCAAGAGACAGACGCTGACGTTGTCCCAGAGGGAGCGCGTTGGGTAGAGCGTCCACAACCTTTTCGAGGCCGAAACGCGCAACCATTTTTCCAACCCGTTCCGGAATCTCCTCTTTCGGCACCTGAAACAGTTGTGCGTGCAATACCAGATTCTGCCGCACTGTCAACTCGGAATAGAGCGAGAAGCCCTGGGACATGTAACCAACCCGCCGGCGGGTTTCGAGATCCTGTGCATCGACCTTCTGGCCGAACAGCCAGGCCTGTCCCTCGCTGGACGGCAGCAGGCCGGTCAGCATCTTCATTGTCGTCGTCTTGCCGCAGCCGTTGGAGCCGAGAAATCCGAAGATCTCGCCCCGCTCGATCCGGAAGCTCACCCGATTGACTGCAACAAAATTGCCAAAACGCTTGGTCAAATCCCGCGCTTCAATAGCCACCTGGCCGCCGTCCGCTGCACGGGGAGGAATCTCTACCTCTCTATGCCCCTGACGCTTCTGCTCCGGCAACAGAGCGATGAAGGCCCCTTCCAGCGATGCCGTGTTAGTGCTCTTGAGCAGGTACCCCGGCGTTCCGGTGGCAAGCACGTGACCGGCATCCATCGCAACCAGCCAGTCAAATTTCGCGGCCTCATCCATGTAGGCGGTCGCCACCAGGACGCTTATGCCAAGCCGGTTGGCACGGATACGGGCAATCAGTTCCCAGAACTGGCGGCGCGAGAGGGGATCGACACCGGTGGTCGGCTCATCGAGGATTAGCAGGTCCGGGTCGTGAATCAGCGCGCAGCACAGGCCGAGTTTCTGCTTCATGCCGCCGGACAGCTTGCCTGCGGGACGGCCGGAAAAGGGTGCAAGACCGGTACCTTTTAGCAGTTCTACTATGCGGCGCTCGCGTTCGGCACGGCCGTGACCAAACAGGCAGCCAAAGAAATCTGCATTCTCGAATACCGACAGAGTCGGATAGAGATTTTTGCCCAGACCCTGCGGCATGTAGGCGATGCGTGGCTGGACCGTTTGGCGATGGCCAGCATCCCTCATATCGCCACCGAGCACCTCGATCCGCCCTTCCTGCACCCGACGGGCGCCGGCAATCAGCGACAACAAACTGGACTTGCCAACACCGTCCGGGCCAATCAACCCGACCATGCGACCGGCCGGCAGATCAAGGCTGACGGCATTGAGGGCGTGCGTCTTGCCGTACCGCAGGCTGACATCAGTCAGTCGCGCCACTGGCGACTGATCGAATTGTCCGACATTGGCAGTGGAATTACGATTGGTCATTGCAGAAGTTTTGCAAATCTGTGTAATCTGTGAAATCTGTGGTTCCAAGTCACGGTTAGTCATTGCGTAAGTCTTACCTCCAAATGTGCAGGCCATTCTGCCTGAGGGTCAAGCCGCACGTAGGCCATTCCCGGCAAACCGGTTTTGACGCTGCGAATATGCTGCTTAAGCAGTTCCGGATCGATTTGTGCCTTGATCCGGAACATCAACTTCTGCCGCTCCTCGGCAGTCTCCACCGTCTTGGGCGTAAACTGGGCAACGTCCGCAACGAAGGACACCCGGGCCGGGATGACGTACTGCGGAGCGGCATCGAGTACCAGCCGGACCTCGGCCCCCATTTTGACCCGACCAGCCGCAGCCGTAGGCAGGAAGAAGGTCATATAGACGTCGGCGAGATCAACCATGTTCAGCACTTTACCGCCCGCGCCAAGTACCTCGCCGGGCTGGGCGATGCGATACTGCACCCGACCGTCACGCGGTGACTTCAGGGCGCTATCGTCGATGTCCGCCCTGAGTCGTTCGATCCGCGCCTTCGAGGCTTCGACGGACGCTTTCGATTCGATGACCTGCGATTTGGCTGTGGTAATGGCGGCATCCGCTGCCGCCACGTTCGCTTTTGCTGCATTGACGGCCGCTTCTGCACTGTAGAAGGCGGCACGGTCATTGTCGAGATCCTCCACCGATGCGGCCTGTTTTTTAACTAGGATTTCCGTGCGGGCGAAACGCTTTTTTGCAGCATCGAGTTCGGCCGCGCGCTGCAATACCACGGACTGCGCTGCCGCCTTTTCGCTTTCGCGCTGCACCACAATGCTCTGAGCAGTCTCCACAGCGCTTCTTGCCTGGCGAAGTTGTGCCCTGGCTTCTCTGAGTTGCGCCATGAGCACCTCGGTATCCATGCGGGCGAGGATTTGACCGGCGGTGACAAAGTCGCCTTCGTCCACCAGAACATCTATGATGCGTCCCTCTGTCTTCGTGGCAATATCGATCTCCACCGCCTCAATGCGCCCGTTGCTGCTGGCAAATCCCTCTGCCAGCTTCCTGGGCTGGAAGAATTTCCAACCGAGATAGGAAAGGACACCAACCACGATCACTGTTGTCCACAATAGCCATTTTCGCGTGGTCATGTTCCGCTCTTGTTCTTGTCGGTCAGAACCACGGAATAATTCACGTGCTCTGCCGGTAAGGTTCCTTGTGATGACAAGGGAAACTCTCGGCCGAACATTAAGTGCTTATCCGTAAATAACTCCAATTTTTCTTCAGCAAATAATGACTGCAGCCAAGTGGAGAGGTGCTTCATAGGTTTCGCTAAACTTTTCATAGCGTACCAGTCCTTATCCAAGCGTGATTTTTTATAGGGGGGTAAAATCGGTGGAAATGCCCGATTTTACTGGTTAACTTTAATTCGGCCTTCGGTGACTTTCCCCCCATAATCCCCTCCCAGGAGGGGACTTTTCTAAGGAAGGGTCACGGGGTCAAACCTTCATTATTCAATAACGAATTGTTTTTTTAATACTTCGATTTCTTTCCTGAATTTACCTTCTCTTTTTATCCTGGTCTCTACTCTCTTAAGAGCTTCACTTACTGTTGACCCTTGTATGCCAAAATACCTCCCAATTTCTGTATTCTTCGCATTACTCATGATTTTTGATACATATATCGCTGCTTGTCTTTCCCTTTTTCCCTTCCCTTTTCTCAGTAGCTCCTCTTCCTTTTTGCCGTAATACTTACAACAACCCTTGATAACTTTCTCTATAGGAATTATTTCCCGAGAGGGTCGTAGGGGTCACCCTTGAAAATAGAATATAAAATCTGATCCGTCTCTTTCTTAAATCTTCTTTGTGTTTTCATTTGTTCGCTTAGCCTTCTCATGGGTGACCCCACAGCACCTTTAAGGAGTTGATTATTCATTCTCATCAAAGTGGCAAATATTGTACTCTATTCAGCAAGTCTTCTGGCTCACCAGCTTTTGCAATGATTTCCAAATTACGAATGCAATCTCCAATTGAAATACGCAATTGGTGAGCATAGATAATTCCAGGGAATAATATGCCAGTCCTTTGACGCTTTGTGGCTTCTTGCAAGAGGTTATAATCCCTTGTAAATAACACGCGTTCCAATTTGCTTACACGATCCAATAATTCTGGATCATCCACTTCTGCTGTGCCATCTTCAAGTGCAGTGATAATGTCTACTCCACGCACTCTCAATCCGTCGGTTATCGCTCGAGGTACATTATGATCCATATAAAGCTGGATTGTCATTATATTAGCTTCTTGGCTTTTAGCCTGACAATGAGTGGTGATGGCTTTGCTTCCTTCTTCATTTGATCCAGTTGCTTTAATTGCGTTTCGATCTCTTGGTCAAGCTTTTCCTGATGATCGGAGTAATAAGCCAGAGCTGAGTATATTTGACCTAATGTGAGATGGGGATGCTGGTATTGGAGTTCTTCAGGACTCCAACCATAGGCAATTTTATCGAGGATAATTTCAATTACTTTCATTTTTGTGCCTGCAATAATCGGCACCTTTTTTTCGTTAAGGATGATATGCTCGTATCCCGTTTCAACGATTGGCATTTATAATGTCTCCTAAGGGTGTTAAATGCTATTCGAGTAAATTACTCAACTGATTGACTTATCCGCTTGAATTATAATTTATAAATTAAACTAAATCAAATCTATACAAGTATCAATAGAAAGTATTTACTAGAAAGGTTATCTGAATTTTTTAAGATTGCCCGCAGCTAACAAAGTTATTAACAAGTTTTTTTCAATTTGACAAATATTACAGCTTTAGTCAAGGAATAATTGACATAAATATTGACATATAAAATAATTATAAGAAGTGGTTGAGATACTACCTTGATTTCTGATGCAGAAGAGGATAGAGAATCAAGAGAGTCATCCCCTCGATTTTATTGAAAAATGATCTTTCTAGAATTCTTATCTCCTGCCATCATCAAAACTAACCAACGGCAGCAGGAACCATGTTGGGGGGGCACGGGGTCAAACCTTCATTATTCAATAACGAATTGTTTTTTTAATACTTCGATTTCTTTCCTGAATTTACCTTCTCTTTTTATCCTGGTTTCTACTCTCTTAAGAGCTTCACTTACTGTTGACCCTTGTATGCCAAAATACCTCCCAATTTCTGTATTCTTCGCATTACTCATGATTTTTGATACATATATCACTGCTTGCCTTTCCC
Source organism: Candidatus Brocadia sinica JPN1 (assembly GCF_000949635.1). Taxonomy (NCBI): domain Bacteria; kingdom Pseudomonadati; phylum Planctomycetota; class Candidatus Brocadiia; order Candidatus Brocadiales; family Candidatus Brocadiaceae; genus Candidatus Brocadia; species Candidatus Brocadia sinica. The sequence goes on along the minus strand of NZ_BAFN01000001.1, from coordinate 3,488,739 downwards.
TTTTTCCCTTCCCTTTTCTCAGTATATCCCATTCCTCAAACTAACCATAAGCTGAAAAAGTGCCTGTGGCACTCGATCATCTCCAACGACTTGTTATACGCCCTTATTTGTCAGCATCATCTTGATGGACATCATAGCAGTTGACCAAATAATATCAGTTGGTATTTGTGATTTACAGCTTGAGTCAATTAAAAGAGTCGACCTTGCTGGAAACTCTTCATCACCCAACCATACTATGATAACCACTGGCACTCTAGGGAATGGGAGTAGCTCTATGGACATATCTCCATATTCAAGTTGAGTACCGCCGAGACTCTTTCCTATGCTTATAAATTCATTACTACTATTCTCAAAATATTCAGCTACCTTATCCAACGGAAGGACATGTGTTCCTCTAATAAATATATCACCTCCAGGTAAATCAGAGGGGTGTATCAATTGTCCTGCAAGTGGCAGATCAGTCGAATGAATTAAGTATTTAAGTATAGAAAGCCTTGAGTATTCAGAATGTTCGTTAATCAGCAATTTTCCCAATGCAGTAGTGCTATAGATATTACGATCATTCAGTGATATAAAGATATCCTGACCAAAACAAGTCAACACGTACGTAGAATCATGAGCAGTAAATAATACTTTTGCATTTACTGTTACATCCTCCGAATCAAGCCCTGAAAGGACATCCCATGCCTTTATTTCACCTGGCCATACCATAACTTATTCTTACGTATAACTATGTTATTAACAAGTTTTTTTTAGTTTGACAAATAGTGCAGCGTAAGTCAACGAATAATTGACATATAAAATAATTATAAGAAGTGGTTGAGGTACTATCTTGATTTCTGATGCAGAAGAGGATAGTAAAAAAATAAAAAGGGTCACACCTTGATTAGTGATTTAAGTTCTTCTAATCGTTTATTCTTTTCGTTTTCTTTAGATATCTTTGATTTCATAATCGTTACTCGGCGACTTAATGGAAGAAGTTAGGTTTCCATTCCTTAACCCAACCTTACGGGCTCTTTGGTTTATCTCGATTTTGCAATTGCATTCTGATAGTACGTGGATCACGTGCACAATGGAAGAGCCCAAACACGATAATCTGGTTGTCTTCTGTTTTAAAGTAAATAGCGTATGGGAATCTTCTCAGCAGACGGCGACGAAATTCGCTATAAACCTTTGGATAAAGTAAGGGATCATGTGAAATTTCACCAGCGCAGGCATAAAACATCCGAAGGAATTCTTCACCCAGCCCGGGTGACTTAGTCTCATACCATACATAACCACCAAAGACATCCTCCTCAACTTCGGGAAGAAAACGCAGGATGTATATCATTTTCTTTTTTCTATTCTTGTTTGTAGTTCCTCAAGAGATAATAGATTTCCCGGAGCGGATTCATAGCTTTTGAGCCTTCTTTTCAACTCTTCCATGTGGCTTTGCGGAACAGGTACGACAGATTCATCTGAAGCGATACTATCCCACAGATCCTCTACCAGTAAGATTTTTTCTGCAGTACTTAATTTCTTGATATCTGGAATATCCTTCACACTCACTTTTATCTCCTTTCTTTTATAATAATACTTTTGGTTTTGTTTAAGTATCATCCCCAACGAAGTTATTAACAATTTTCTCCAATTTGACAAATAGTACAGCGTAAGTCAAGGAATATTTGACATACATATTGACATATAAAATAATTATAAGACGTAGCCCTCGCATTTGATAGGAAGACGGAGATGAGAAAAATGATCTTTTTATAATTTTTATCTCCTGCTATCATCAAAACTAACCAGCGGTAGCAGGAACCATGTTGCGGATACGCAAACCGTCGAAAAAACTACGAGCCAGGTAAATCCAAATGGTTCATAAATCCAGCCGCCGATTATATTGCCGCTCTGTTTCCCGAAATTGATGACTGACATAAGCAGCGCGAATACTGTGCCTTCGGCATTTTTTGGACATGCCTTAGCTGCAATGACAAGCGGACCCATATAAGCAATGATGCCTATTATGGACGATCCAAAAAATATGATAAAGGCGCTAAAAGGACCCCGGAAGAATATGAAGCAGATTGCTGAGAGCACGGCGCTTACTACAATAAGCCGCAGCATCAGTTTTTCCGGTAGTTTTTTACAAAAAAGACCATATAATGCAACTCCGATGATAAAGCCAACGTTGGCCGTCATATCAAGATAGCCGATCAATACCTGAGAGAAGTTTAAGGCATTGGTCTCATAAACGTAGAGAACGGGTGAGCCCAACTGAGGCATTGCGTTGAAAAGAAAGAGAAATGCCGCACACCCCCAGAGTTTTTTGGACTTTGCCGCGTGTCTCAAACCCTCTTTTGCCTCTTGAGCGGCATGACCAACTGAATCAACCCGATCTTCTTTCCACGAAAAAACGGTCAGAGGAATTATCATCAGGGCAAATGGCAAAGAAAGCAGAACCGCATGACGTAACGACATATATTGTGCAATATATCCACCGACAACCATAATAATAATTCCAGCGATGGAAATCGAAAACCATTGAGCAGACTGCATTCGGTCTGTTACGTTTAAAGGTTTACCCGTGACAAGCATCCATTTATCGCACAGGACATCTGAAGACGCAACGCCTACCGCCGGCAAAATAAACAAAAGATAGAGCGACGATACGGTGCTCAAGCCAACCCAGAAGATAATAAGGTAAGACAACGAGGCGATAAGACTTCCTAAAATAAAATAACTTTTTATACGATAACCGAATAGCGGTAAGCTGTCGGCGATAATTCCATATACCGGCTTAACCATCCATGGAATCGTTATGAGAAACGTAAAATACGCAAGCTCTGAGGCCCCGAAGCCCAAATGTTGAGTAAGATAAAAGTTAAGAGACTGACGATGAAGGCCAGGATTGCCGCTCATTCCTTGCAAAAAGTAGTACAATCCTGCAATAAACATGAGACGCCGTACTGAATTCAAACTTAAACTCCTTAACCCAATCAAGCCGGAAAAGACGAATCCGAAGCACGAAATTCATGTGTCAACCCTGTCGGGGTTTAAAACCCTGACAGGGTTAATTTCTGCCGGTTTTTATCGTGGGGAACTCTTGGGGTGTTGAATCAAATAAGATCGGTTTGCCTTTGTTTCTCAAGAAATAACCATTACCTATGTACCTTCGGCGTCTTTTGAATGCAGTAGCTGTAATCCGGATGAAAGACCCTTAGTTATAATTGTCACTAACTGCTACGGACAATGTTATTGCTTTAACATTCATTTTTCAATACTTTTACCAGAATAAATACCCCAGCGGTTCATTGAGAAATTCATCATCGGAGAAATTCTTGTTGACAGCTTATGACAAATTTTGTTATATGGCTTTTTAGCCAGCCAATAAAAAAACATACGATAAAGGCAAATCCTGAGCAATCAGGAGACGCAAAGTAAAGGGTCTTTAAATTTACAGGGAAGTGGGTTAAGAAGAGACAGGCTCCCTTAGAGTTAAAGATAGCCTTACCGCCGGGATGTTATTATAACAACTTCATGGTAAGGCTTTTTTGTTTCTTGAAAGGGGGTAATTTGTGCTGAGGAATATAAAAAATCTCTCTGGATATAAAATCCAGGCAAAAGATGGGAACATAGGAGAAGTATATGATTTCTTTTTTGACGACGAGGCATGGACGGTGCGATATCTTGTGGCAGATGTCGAAACCTGGCTCCTGGATCGAAAAGTCCTCATATCCCCGGAAGTCTTTGGTCAACCAGAATGGGAATCACGATATTTCCCCGTTGCACTCTCCCAGGAACAGATAAAAAACAGCCCCGATATCGATACACACAAACCGATCTCCCGCCAGCATCAAATCGAATTGCACAACTATTACGGGTGGCCCCTCTACTGGCATGCGAGTGGGCCTTATACAATTCCTCCGGTTCCCCATATTTCAGAAACGGAGCTAGAAACGGCCTCAAACCGGGAAGATGAACGTGACTCACACCTGAGAAGCATGAGGGAAGTAAAAAATTATTACATTCATGCAATTGGTGGTGAAATCGGCCATGTGTCAGATTTCCTCGTTGATGATAAAACATGGGTTGTCAGATATATCGTTGTCGATACGGGAAGTTGGTTGCCGGGTAAGAAGATACTGATTGCACCACTGTGGATAGACAAAGTGCGCTGGGAGGAATCAAAAGTGTACGTGGATTTGCCGAAGGAAATGATTAAAAACAGCCCGGAATACGACCTTTCAAGCCCTGTGAACAGAGAGTACGAAATTGCATTGTATGAGTATTATTGCCGTCCGAAGTATTGGGTTTGACTCTGTGAACTTTACTACTGAGATTCAATGGAACAAAAATTGATAACGGTGGAAGATTATGAACCCTATATCGGTGAACACGCGGTGGACCGGATATACAAGAAGGCATCGAAACTCAAGGATATCCATGTTACCCATATAAACTCTACCTACTACGGAGGCGGGGTAGCAGAACTGCTCTCTTCGAAGACCCTGCTCATGAACAGCCTTGGTATCAAGACCGGCTGGCGGGTGATACAGGGTTCCCCTGACTTCTTTAGCATCACAAAGAAGATGCATAATGCCCTTCAGGGTGCGGATATTAATCTTACCAAACTAAAGATGGAAATTTATGAGGAAGTTGTTTTCGAGAACGCCATCCGTAACCACCTTCACCATGATATCGTTGTTGTCCACGACCCACAGCCGCTCCCGATGGTCAAGCATTACCGGAAGCGCGGTCCCTGGATATGGCGTTGCCACATAGACCTCTCAGAGCCAAACAGAGAAATGCTTAAATACCTTACCCCGTTCATCAGGGCATATGATGCCGTTGTGCTGAGCCTCAAGGAATACCGGCAGAAAGGATTCGGCGCCCCTCAGGTCTTTTTCCTTCCCGCCATTAACCCCTTTACCATCAAGAACAAGGAATTCACCGAAGCGGAGGTGCAGGAACGCCTGAAGCACTATGATATTCCCACTGACCTTCCCCTCATAGTGCAGATATCCCGGTTTGATCGATGGAAAGACCCCGAAGGGGTTATCAAGGCTTTCAAGATTGCACGCAGGGAGGTAAAAGCCACCCTTGTGCTCCTTGGTAACGTGGCGACTGACGACCCTGAGGGATCGGAGATCTTTGAGTCTCTCCTTAAAAACCGCGAGGAGCGCATAATCATCCTCAGCGTACAAGATACCGCCCTTGTGAATGCTCTCCAGCGGCGTGCTGCCATCGTCCTTCAGAAGTCCATCCGGGAGGGCTTTGGTCTCACAGTGGCAGAAGCCATGTGGAAGGGTACCCCTGTTATCGGCGGTAACGTGGGGGGCATCCGCCATCAAATACGGAATGGGGTAAACGGCTATCTTGTAAATTCTAACGAGGAAGCGGCGGCACGCATTGTCCAGCTCCTTAAGAATCCAAAGCTCAGGGAGAGAATGGGCAAAAAGGCAAAGGAAACCGTGAAGGAAAGATTCTTAATGACACGTCTTGTGGAGCAGTATCTCGATTTGTTGAATTCTTTTGAGACCAATTACAAACTTAAGAAGACCTGATTAAATCCTGACTTCAGAATGTAATCACGATTATGTCTCGCTATCGCCTTCCTGATCATACTCCTCCCTCTGATTATACAGAAGTTCTTTTTTTGCAGGGACGAGATCAAATTGCAATGTGTATGTGCATTTAATACCCTCATCCCTTATATTCTTCCACGGTAGTTATCCATTTATAAAAAAATTCATGGATGGTGTTTTATTTTTTGTTTTTCTTGACTTTCTATTATACTTTGGATTAAAAAGACAAATATTTATAAAATACCCATTTTTTTGTTTTACGAGAGAGGAAAGTATGATTTTCATTTGGTTGCCTTTGCTATTTGTTGCATTTTCTTTTCAAGTATTTGCCGGAGATGTAATTGTTACTGTAGATAGATTCAAGCATAACAATGATGCTCCGGTACGTTTTTCTATTTGTGACAGCGAGGAATGCCACACGAAAAGAGATAAAGGATATGTGGATATTGATGCAGAACTCATTGAACGTACTGATAATTTCAGGAAATACAGGATTAAAAATGTAGAATTGGGAGAGTACTCCCTCTCTGCGTATCATGATCTTAACCGCAGTGGTAACCTGGAACGTAGCGGCATCTTGGGGATACCTCGGGAACCTGTTGGCTTTTCAAGGCTCGATGTCCAAAAAATACGACGTCATCCAAAATGGGATGAAGTTAAATTTCACGTTAGCGATGACAATGCATCGGTCACGGTACATCTGGTGGATAAATTTGGGTTATAAATCGAGTATGTACAAAGGACGTAAACACAAGAAGAAAACCGTCCAGATGAAAATTGCCTATGCATAAGAAAGTGAAGGTAGTGTTACGTGTTTTACCCACCCCTGAATCTCCTCCAGAGAGGAGACATTTTTCTATTCCCCTCCTCGGAGGGGCTAGAGGGGGTGGGTTATTTATTCTCTTGAGAGAAGCCTTAGATATACAATTTCTTTTTTGACTGAATGGGCCGGGTTACGTGATTCTCGCCATGAATAGAGCAGGCTAAAAAGTGCCAATTTATTATGAAACCGAAAATATACAGAAAAAGGAGAAATAACATGAACAAATCATTGACACATGGTTCGTGGAAAATTGCAACGATAATGGGGATACCAATACGGGTGCATTTCTCGTGGTTTATTGTCTTTGGTTTGATAACATGGTCTTTGTCTACCCATTATTTTCCGAAGGCCGCACCGGAGCTCCCAGTAGCTGCTTACTGGATAAAAGGCACACTGGCGGCCCTGCTGCTTTTTGTCTCAGTCGCCTTCCATGAGCTTTCCCATTCGTATATTTCCCAAAGATACCATATTTCTATATCGAGCATTACCTTGTTCATTTTTGGGGGTGTTGCACAGTTAAAAGATGAACCGCCAGATCCAAAAGCGGAATTCAGGATTGCAATCGCAGGACCGATTTCGAGTTTTCTCCTGTCGGGCATCTTTTTCCTGATTGCAATAAATACAGCAGGTGGACCAAGCGCGCTTTTTTCTTATCTTGCGCGAATCAATCTCATACTTGGTGTATTTAACCTCATTCCGGGCTTTCCGATGGATGGTGGAAGGGTGCTCAGGGCAGCGCTATGGAGCAGGACTAAAGATTTTTTTTATGCTACTAAGAAGGCATCTAACTTTGGGCAAACGATCGCCCTGTTTTTCCTTCTTTTTGGCCTGTTTCTGGTTTTTACCGGTTCTTCCGGAGGACTGTGGCTGCTGCTTCTGGGGTGGTTCCTTTACATGGCTGCTCAGTCAAGCTATCAACAGGCAACCCTTCATGAGGTACTCTCAGGTATCAAAGTCAAAGATGTCATGGCAAGGGATCTTGTAACCCTTAATTCCTCGCTTACCATTGACGAGGCAGTTGATAAATATTTTCTTAGATACGGATATGGTTATGGAGGATTCCCTGTTATGGATGACGGAAAATTTCTGGGCATTGTAACCCTTAAGGAGATCAAAGATATCCCCCGGAAAGATTGGAGTGGTGTAAAGGTATCGGATATTTTTGTCCCCCATAGCAAAAAATGGGAAATAACTCCCGATTCAGATGTCATGAGGGCACTCGAATTAATGATAAAAGAAGACAAAGGAAGGATTATTGTTATGGAAAATGACAAAGCCGTCGGCCTCATTACAAGAAATGGCATTGCACGGTATTTACAGATTAAGGGTAAATAATTTGACACCGTTTTTTCAGAATATTAAATGTTTACCGGGATCGGATTAAGAAGAAATAACCAGCCATGCTTTTTCTTAAAAAACCAAATAAAAACAGGGCAAAATTCAAATATAGTACGGAGGTATTTGCCGTTTTGGTTGACGATACGACACACACTGCCCTGGAATCAATTCGGAATAGCACGCTGTCCGGCAATTTCTTTTACTGTTATGTCACTGACAAAGAAGGAAAATTGGTTGGTGTTGTGCCTTTAAGAAAACTTATTACCTCTTATAAAGAATTGAAAATTTCTGACATCATGATACACAACCCGATCCGGCTGACCATCGATTTTTCTATAGAGGATGCAATGGAGTATTTTTTGGTTTATAAATTCGTAGCCTTTCCCGTTGTCAATGGACAAGGAAAGCTTGTTGGTATTGCAAGGGCAAATGATTTTATAGAAGACACATTGGCCTTTGAACAGAGCGCCGAAAAGATGCGTGATGATCTTCTCAAAATAATCGGTATTCAGCTGGAGGAATTTAGAAAACCCACGGTCATCAAAAGCACCTTTTTGCGGTTTCCCTACCTCCTTTTTAACATTTCAAGCGGTCTTGTCTGTGCCTTTATCACAAGACTGTTCGACAAAACAATAGATGAATTTATTTTCATAGCCTTCTTTATCACGATCATATTGGGCCTTGCCGAAAGTATTGGAACTCAGGCCGTCGCGGTCACCCTTTCTCAGATTGAAAAGACCATTAAATTGAAAAGATTTGTTCTTTACGAGGTGCTGGTTGGGGCTAAAATAGGTTTATTATGTGGCGGAGTGCTCTATGCAGTATCCTTTTTTTGGCTTGGTAATCAAAGCTTCTCCATCACCTTGTCTCTCACAATTTTATTGACCCTTGTTAATGCCTCTTTCCTTGGATGCAGCCTGCCGATTTTCTTCAAAAAGATCGGTATTAATCCGGCACACGCTTCGTGCCCCCTGGTACTGGCAATTGCCGATATTGTGTCATTAACTTCGTATTTTTCTCTTGGAACGTATATGCTTAAATAGATTTTCATAAAGATATCGATGCAGAAAAAGATCAAAAGAAATATTTTTATGTTAGTCCACTATCTGAGTATTTACTTTTTGTGGTCAGGTCTGTGTTTTCCTGCAAATGCACAAACTGTAAAAACACCTACTCATCTCTCTGAAAAGGAAAAAACCGGCAAAGTAAAGCTTGATGAATCCGTCATAACAGTAAAAGCTGAAGACATTGAACATGCGAGGAAAAACGAAGAGGAAGTAGAAGCACGTGTTGGTAATGCCATCCGTGAAATAAAGTCCTTTATCAGAAGTTTAGAACAAGATACTAAGGCAAAGGAAATCTATCGTGACAGACTCCAACAAGATAAAAAAGATTATCAGAGCAGAAATGTAAACCCAAAATTTTTCGAATTACTGGATAGAGAAATTACCGTAATGAAAGAAAAGATAGATATAAATAATGAACAAATAGAGACATATGAGGATCGGATTACCGTACTTCATGACCAAACGAAAGTTTATTCCGATCTGGTTGTGCTATTAACATTAATAGCACAGTTGGAAGAAGACATTTCGATGACACCTTCTGATACTGCCCCTATCATTCATAAAGAGGTTGACATTGCAAAGAATTACATTGCCGAAATACAGGACGGCATCAAAGAAAAGGAGTCGGTAGTTTCCTTTTTTACGAACAGGTTGAAGGAGATCAGAGATAAAATATTTGTTGATGAGCAGAATCTTGCTAAAGATTTAAAATCAGTGCAAGAAGGTATTGAGAACGATAAACTTTTGGGGAAGTTGCAGGAAAATATTGATAGGATTTTGCTGTGGAAAAAGGCAGTAAATGAGCAGTGGGTTATGATATTTAAGACGAGACTGGAAACGTCCAAAATTCGCTATGATATTGCATTGCAGGCATGGAAGAATGCAGAACTCAATGCCGCATTTTTAGCGGAAAAGGCGAGACGCCTGGAAGAAAAGTAAAAAGAGGAGGAATGAAAAAGCAAATTATTGATCCCTTCACACATTCGTGGTATTATCTCCCTTATGAAGGATATTCCGGAAACTGATTTTATAAAATTTCTCGGTACTGCTGGCGCGAGGATTGTTGTATCCAAGCAATTGCGCGCTTCGGGGGGGATGTGGTATTCCCTGCAAGGTTTTAATGTATTGGTAGATCCTGGCCCCGGCTGTTTGGTGCGATGTATTTCAAGCAGGCCAAAGATGGACCCTATGAAATTGGACGCTATCATTCTTACCCACAGGCATCTTGATCACGCCGCCGATGTAAATGTAATGATTGAGGCAATGACCGAGGGTGGATTCAAAAAACGTGGCATACTTTACACACCTGAAGATGCATTAACAGAGGACCCGGTGGTATTTAAATATGTGAGAAGCTACATCTCGCAGATAGAAATTATTAAGGAAGGAGGAAGGTATAGTCTCTCGGATGCAGTATCTTTCGAAACTCCCCTGAAACACCATCATCCAAGTGAAACATATGGTATAAACTTTTTTACCCCTCACTATACCATTTCCCTGATAGTAGATACCCGTTACTTTCCGGAGTTATTGAAACATTACAAGGGAGATGTTCTCATTATCAATGTGGTCCGGTATACCGTGGATAAGGGTACCAAAAGCTGGCTTTATCATCTCAGTATCGCAGACGTGAAGGAAGTCGTAACGGCGTTGAAACCGAAAGTAACGATATTAAATCATTTTGGCATGACGATGATCAAGGCACAGCCACGGAAGGTTGCAGAACGACTATCAAAGGAAACAGGATTAAAAATTATTGCTGCCGGGGATGGTATGAAATTTAGCTTGGCGGATATTGAAAAATAAAGGAAGCACCTCAGATTTAACCTATTTTCAGTTTGGTAATAATATCGATATCGTTCTTGATTTGTTTAACGTCTTTTACTTCTTCCTCAACACCTTTTAAACCGTGTCTGAAATTTGCAAAAGTTTTTCCCATTATTTTCATTGTGTTTGGTAGTTTTTTGCCAAATATAATAAAAACAATGATGCCGATAATAATCCATTCCCAACCACCGGGCATACTAATCATGCATATTCTCCGAATTTTTATGTCCTTCTTGTAACGATATAATCCGCAAGTTCTATGAGGGTCGTTTTGTATTGAGAATCAGGAAGAGGAGCAATCTCTTCCTGCGCTTGTTTTACAACATTTTTTGCAGTATTAAAGGCATATTCTACTGCATCATGTTCTGTCAACAATTCAATAATAGCGTTCTTCGTATCTTTTGCATCGTGCTGAAATATCAACCCACGCGCAGTTTCAAGCTTGTTTTTGGGAAGCTGATTAACGAGCCGGATGAGAGGCAGCGTGAGCTTCCCCTTCTGTATATCCGTGTTTAATGATTTTCCAATTTCTTCTTCGGTACCCATCACATCAAGGCAATCATCCACAATCTGAAACGCGATACCGATTTTTAAGCCGTAATTGGATAACATGTCTGATACCTTGCGATTGGCTCCGGCAAACGCAGCGCCTAAACGGCAACTGGCAGCACACAAAGAAGCCGTTTTTCGCTCGATAATATCAAAATAATCGTTTTCGCTCAATCCAAGATCATAACGTCTTTGAAGTTGAATGAGTTCACCCTCTGACATAATGTTAACCGTCTGAGAAAGCAAAAGAGTCGCGATTTGAGAATCAAGGGAGGAAAGTATGGTGAATCCCCTGGAAAACAGGTAATCCCCAAACAGGATGGATATTTCCCTCCCCCATTTTGAATTAATACTTTCAACATGCCTCCTCATTGAGGCCTCATCGATAATATCGTCGTGAACGAGCGTCGCGGTATGTACCATTTCCACTACTACGGCAAGATCTATGTGCTGGGGGACTATGCCACCGACACATTTACCCGACAATAGTACCAAGGCCGGTCGCAATCTTTTCCCTTTATATCTACTGATGTGAACAATGAGATCGGCTAATGAGTTGGTTCTTGGTTGCAATTCTTTCTGGAATCGGGTTTCAACCTCATCCATAAGAACCTTTATCGAGTCGAAGATACCCACGGGTTCCACAATTGACAGGCTCCTTTTTTAATTTTGGCAAATATTCAAGAGAGGTTATAATAGCAAGCGGCATTTAAAAAGTCAAACTTCTTTTCTACTTTAATTTACCTATGTCTTTAACTGCTTTAAAGACATCTCCCGGAGTAATAACATTAATACAGGTAACGTGATCACATTTCCGTTTTTCACAAGGGCTGCAGGGAATATCTTTTCTCACAACCAGTGCATTCCTATCATAAGGTGCGTAAATAACCGGATCTTTAGGCCCGAAAATCGCTACTGTGGGAATTCCAATACTTGAAGCTATATGAGTGGGTCCTGTATCGCCACCGACAAAAAGGTGAGCATGTTGTAATAAGGCTATCAGCTGTTTTACCGATGATGTCTCACATGCGATCGTAGCCTGATACCGCATTAATGATAGAATTTTTTCTATCAGGTTATATTCGGAGGCACCCCAGGTAAAAACGATTGAGTAATTAAATTCTTTTGTTAAAATATCCGCAAGATGCGCATAGTTTTCAGGCGGCCATCGCTTATATTTCCCGAACATGCTGGTTCCTGGATGTATTATTGCGATAGATTTTTGATCGAGATGATTTTGGCAAAGAAAATCGTCAATATAAAGGCGATCCGTATCTGGAATGGAAAATACAGGTCTTTGATAGTATGCCTTTATGCCTAAACCATGTAAAAGACCGAGATATTTGTCGATTCTATGCATTCTCTTCTGCTGTGGTGCAATCCACAAATTAGTAAAAAGAAAATTAAATTCCTTACAATATCCTTTCGAGAAGCCAACCCGTGTCCTTGCACCGCTCAGATACGTTAATAAACCGCTTTTAAAATTACCATGGAAATCCAGTGCAATGTCATATTTCCTATTCCGCAATTTTTTCAAAAACAATCGCATTGATGATAAGATATTACAATAGTTTCGTGGTGATTTGAGGTGCTTCTGCCATTGTCTTCTCGGAAAAACAATAACCTCGTCTATTCCCTGAAGCCCTTCAACCAAATCCTCAAGTTTATCCTCCACAAGCCATGCAATGTGGGCAGATGGAAATGCCATTCGCAAGTTTTTTGCTGCCGGCATAACATGGACTATATCGCCCATGGCACCCAACCGAACAACCAAGATATTCTTTAGATTATTGAATCGTTTTCCCATGTTTGTTATATTGATGGTTTTTATACTAAACACCTGTATACTATAATTCTTAAGAGATCCATTTTTCAATAACAATCCGGCCAATTTGCATTTGTATTACCTTGTATCCTGCTATATAATTTACCATTAAGGAATTTCAAACGAAAATCCTCCCCCTTAATCCCCCACTGAGGGGGGGGAACCAATTGTCCCCCGCTGGCGGAGTGAAGGGGGTGGACTCCTGTCAGAAAAATTTGTATTTATAAGTCACCGAAGGCCTAACACAATGATGAGCGCCAATTATGCCGTGGAAACAAAAGAACCGAGAGGTTTTTCCATTGTTAAAAGGGAAGATACGACCTTCTTTGTAAAAGAAGAATATAAAGAAACTATACTGTCCATACCCCTTGATAAAAATTTTTCCCGGATTGGGAAGAGAGCCGACACAAATAGAAAATATGGAAGGGGAATATATTTGTCCGTCCCTGATTCAAAAAACAGCGGCGAAAGATTTGTTATCAGAAACTATAGACACGGTGGTTTGTTGGGTAAACTTTTTGGCGGGATATTTTATGACGGGAATCGTCCTTTAAACGAACTACAGATAAATGAAATTGCGGCACGGAAAGGTATTCCTTCTGCTGAAGTAATTGCCGTAGCCAAAAGAAAATTATGGGGTTTATTCTACAAGGCTGATTTTATATCAAAGGAAATATCCGGGGCAGTTGACATAGTCCAATTCCTGAAAGAATCTCCCCTGACTTTTATACAAAAGTCTAAGAAATCTATAATTTTTGAACTGGTTAGACTGATAAGACACATGCATGATGCAGGTATATACCATGCAGATTTGCATCTGAAAAATATACTCTTGAAAGACGATACAAACGGGGAGTTTCATGCATATATAATAGATCTCGATAAATCTGTCGTTTCAAGAGAGCTAAGCATCGAACAAAGAATTAAGAACCTGCTGCGTCTTGACCGTTCTCTTGAAAAGTTACGCTGGTTTTCAGGTATAATAAAAACAACTCAAAAAGACACAAGTGCCAGTGGAAATCCTCCTCAGTTCCCCTTTTCCGGGGAGGAATTTTCTGCTGAAACCCATTCATACAAAGTAGCCGTTCCGCAAAGTAACTGGTCTGGTGAACGAATGATATCTGCGTCTATGAAACAAAAAATACGTTTGATTTCCAAGACGGATAGGGTCAGGTTTTTAAAAGGGTATACGTCATATGACGATACCCTTGACAAAGACTGGAAAAGGCATATCCGGCAATACTATTCACATCACACTATGCATAAACTTTGGTGGCGTGCATTAGACCTTTTTTAAATACTCCTGAGAAGTGTGTAATAACTTTTTGCAATAACTGTTTAACGCGGTCATCGCACTGAGGCAAGTGGCACCCAGCAACCATACAACTATTTATTTTTAAATAACCGACTTTGATTTTGTGACAGGAAAGGAAACCGTGCTCATACAAATTATCAGTCCAATCATCTCGTATTTTATCGGTAGTATTCCCTTCGGATTTTTAATCGCTAAGATCGTAAAAGGTGTTGATATCCGACAACTTGGTAGCGGTAACCCTGGGGCAACAAACGTTTCAAGGATTCTGGGTAGACCTTATGGGATATCGGTATTTATTTTAGACATGTTAAAAGGTTTTCTCCCTGTTTTTATCTTTGATCGAATGTTTGCTAATTATAGTCACAGTTTAGCCGTCATATCATGTGGAGTTGGCGTAATATGTGGCCATACATTCCCTGTCTTTCTTGGTTTTAAGGGAGGAAAGGCTGCTGCGACGGGCTGTGGGGTATTTTTATGGTTGGCGCCATTATCACTTGTTATTTCAGCCAGTATATGGTTATTGACGGTGTATATTTCCCGTTATATATCTTTGGGGTCGATCCTCAGCTCAATTGCATTGGTAACGTGTTTAATAGTATTGGGTAAAGACCCTTTTGGTCAGGGGTTTCCCCTGACCTTGTTTTCAATATTCATCTCAGCCCTTCTTATTATCCGGCATAAATCGAATATAAAAAGACTCTTGAACGGCACAGAAAGTAAAATTGGTAGCAAAATTAAGGCAGATGTTTCGGCTAATTCTAATTCGTGATGATAATTTCATTAATCAATCGTCTCATCATAATTCGGGGATTCTTTAATCTTCTTCATTCGATTTTGTGTATAAGCATCCTGGAGCGCAATATACGGGTCAATAGCTGGTTTTGTTATACTCTCATAAGTATTTCCTTTATCGATAGAGACATCGTTGACAGATTCATAGGTATAATTTCCCATGCTCTCAATCGGTGTGAGGAAAAAATATGAAATCCAGGTTAATGGATTCAACGCCCCGTCACCCAAAAGTCCTATTGTGTCACGTGTATTTGATGGTCCAATAAAAGGCCACACAATGTAAGTACCGGATTCCATCTTATATTTACCAAGAGTCTGGCCGAAGTCTCTGTCTTGCTTTTCTATATGAAATTTTGATTTTGCAGGATCAAGAAACCCTGCCACTCCCACAGTGCTATTAATAACAAAACGCGTCATCTCGGTACCAGCGCCTTTAAAATTGGCTTGGAAGAGGCAATTAAAAAAACGGACAGGCATCTTGATGTTTGTGTAAAAATTCCTGACACTTACCCGTGCTTTTTCAGGTATCATTGAATTGTACCCTGTATATACTGGTTTAAAGAAATAATGGAAAGCCTTATCATTGAAGGTAAACATGGCTCTGTTAAAGGTTGGGAACGCGTCTTTAATGGGAGGAATTTCTTGCTCCATTTCTGCTTCCTCTGCCTCTGTCTGTTCCGCTTCTTCATCTTTATTTGCTGTATCCTTATCAGAAAATTTTCCATTGCTCCCCGTTTCACCAGAAGATCCCTCCTGGGCAGGCACAGACAAGTTCTCTGCCCGTGAAGCTGTCAACAAAAAAAACGTTGCAAAAACTAAAAAGAACGTCACTACTACAAAATTTTTCATTATTTACCCCTCTTAGAATGTAGAAGCGATTCAAAATGACATTTTTCTCATTTTGCTGATATTCTTTCTTTAACCGTGTTTCTCTTTTATTTTTTGAATGAGTTCTGCATATGAAGATTTCAACAAGATATTATTAAATTGGCTACGGTAGTTATTCACAAGACTTACCCCTTCAATGATTACATCATAAATTGCCCATTTCCCGCCATCATTGAGCATGCGATAATCTACCAATACTTCTGTTCCGGTATTCGTAATAATCTTTGTTTGTACTGTCGCGTATTTATTATCCTCTTGTTTTTCCTTGAGAAAGACAATTTTTTCACCAGAATACGTATCAGTTTTCCCTATATAAGCATCTTTGAGGATGTTGGTAAATAATCCCACAAATTCTGTTTTTTCTTCAGGGGTGCGTTTTTTCCAGTGCTGGCCAAGCGCCCTTTTAGACATCTCTTCAAAATCAAAAATGAATGAAATTTCTTCCCATAACCTTTGTCTGCGTTCTTGCGACTTTTCCGGCCCCTTCAGGGAAGGTTCTTTCAGAACAGTTAAACCGCTGTCAATAGTCTTCATGACAAGTTTTCCTGGTTCATCCGCCCACAGAAAAGGAGACATAGACGTCAAGGAAAATAAACCAGCAAATACTGCTAATAAAATTTTTCTGTTTTTCATTTTTTTATTCCTTTACTTTCCCAAAAACAAAATTCCCTATTAATTTTTCTAAATCTATTGGTGGTTCCGTCTCATGTAACGTATCTCCAGGTTTTATTAATATATCCGATCCCCCGGGCATGATCTCTACGTACTTTTCTCCCAGAAGTCCTTTTGTGCGTATAGAGGCAATAGCATCATCCTGCAATTTTATATCATCCCGAATTCGTAAAGTAACCACCGCCTCATAATTAACGAGTTTGATATCTGCAACCTTACCCACTTCAACCCCAGATATTTCTACCTCGGTATTTTTTTTGAGTCCTTTGACACTGCTAAAGATGGCATTTACCGGATAATAATGGCTACCAATCAAGTCAATCTTCCCAAGTCTTACAGAGATATAACCCAGGCACAGTATGCCAAAAAAGACAAAGATACCAACAGCAATTTCAGCATCAAATTTTTTCATATTTGCTACCTCTTAGAATATTGGAACATAATTATTGTATGGTAATAGGCCCCTCCAGTTCACCATGAATAAACTGGTGCACCACGGGGTCTGTAGACGCCTGTATTTCTTCGGGAGTACCTTCAGCAATAATTTTCCCATCAAATAACATGGCAACTCGGTCCACAACAGAAAAAACCGCTGGAATCTCATGAGTAACTATAATAGCCGTAAAATGAAAACTCCTTTGACAATCCCTGATCAGTTTATGTATCGCCTTGCCTATTAACGGATCGAGGCCGGTTGTCGGTTCATCAAAAAGGACGATCTCGGGGTTCATAACAAGACATCGGGCAAGCGCAACTCGTTTTTTCATACCGCCGCTTATCTCTGCTGGATATTTATTCTCGGAGCCTGAGAGACCCACCCTGCCCAACTCTTTAAGTACCTTTTCCTGAATTTCCGAGGCTTTCAGCCTTGTCTTTTCCCTCAGGGGAAATGCAACATTTTCAAATACGGTAAGGGAATCAAAAAGAGCGCCGCCCTGGAAAACAACACCGAATCGTTCTTTTAATTGTCTCAGTGATTTTCTTCCAAGTTTGTTGATGTCCTGATTATTTATTGATATCCTGCCTTGATCAGGTTTTACGAGACCAATGATATGTTTTAGTAATATAGATTTACCCTGACCGCTGCCTCCAATCAAGGCCAGGGATTCGCCGTCTTTTACCTTTAGGTTAACACCCCGGAGCACCTCGTGCCTTTTGAAACTTTTGTGTAAATCAATAACTTCAATCATGTATATCTAAGCTACTATCACAGAGGTCATAAAGTAATCCCACACCAGGATAAGAACTGATGAAAGCACCACAGATTGGATGGTTGCCTTGCTAACACCTTCTGCCCCGTAGCTGGTATAATAACCCTTGTAACAACTTATCCACGTTATTAAAACACCAAAGCTAAGGGATTTATATAACCCCTCAAGTACGTCCTGGGCTTTAATGAAATCTCTGATTCCCTGGAAATATGTCCCACTTGATAAGCCCATCAGCCCAACCCCCACGGCATATCCCCCAAAAACGCCAACCACAACAAAGATGGCGTTTAAGAGAGGGAGCGATATGATACCCCCTATTAAATTAGGAATAATCAAATACTTGTAGGGATTTAACGCCATGGCATCAAGGGCATCAATTTGCTCGGTTATTCTCATAATGCCAATCTCAGCCGTTAATGCAGAACCCGCGCATCCGGTAACCATTAAAGCGGAAATAACTGGACCAAGTTCCCGTATTAATGACAAAGCCACCACAGGACCCAGGCTGGATTGTGCGCCAAACTTGGCTAAAGCATAATAAGTCTGTAACGCCAATACCATCCCGGTAAAAGACCCTGTCAGGATTATGACAGGAGTAGTCTTTACACCGATGAAATTGATCTGCTTAATAATTCTTCGTATCAAATACGGCGGGAATACCATCCAGAATAAGGATTCAGCAAAAAAACATCCCATCCTTCCCAATTCCTTTATGAATCTCTGGGTAATACCCCCGAGGAATTTAAACGGAGCAAATATCCACATCATGAATGAATTTCTCGTCCTTCAAAAATCAGTGCAAATATCCGTAAATCAGCGGCCAAAAGCATTTTTTCGGATCTATCAGTCCATAACAACAATTGTACCAATAGACCCTGAATAATTTGAAAAATTCATTTATATACTTATTTCTTAATGGGTTATCGACAATTTATTTTTGAGAATTACGATCTGTTAAAAACACCAGCGTAGTTTTTGCGAAAAATTTGCATAAATGGGAGATGTTTACACAAAAGATTCGAAAAAATTTCGCCTCAACACCAGCCTTGTATTACATGTTCAATTTTGCGCTTTATATTGCCGGCATATTAGTATTTCATAAGAAAACGTCACAAGAAATTTCCTGCGTAAGATTCCAAAAAACAACATAATATAGCGATATTAATGAATAATCAAGACTTATTCGAACAAAAATGAAAAAAGGTTATTAAATCTTCTCCGAAAGTGGTACTTTCTCTTCATACAACACCCTACTATTTACGGAGGAAATTCAATAACCTTTAATAAAAAAATATGACTTTGTGTCTTAGTGGCGCAAAAAGTTGCCTAAGGCCGTTTAATTTCGCAGTTTGCCCCCCAATGTTTCATTTATCATTACTCCAAGCCTCTTAAAACCTGAATAAACTCTTTGGCATTAACAAAACCGGTAATAGTTTTATCCCTGAGCACAGTTCCGTCCTTGCTGATAAACACGATCGTGGGCAAGCCAACAACCCCATACTTATCCCAAAGCTGCTTAACCTTTGGGTCATCGCTTTTGGTGCTGTCGATCTTGATATTTACAAATCTTTGCGATTCACGGATAACCTCCGGGTCGGCGTACGTAAACTTATCAAATTCCTTACACGCTGCGCACCACTCTGCCCAAAAATCGATGATCGCTATCCTACCACTTTCCCTGGCCTGTCTCAGTCCCTCCTCCTCGCTCATTACCCAATCGATCTTTTCTACCGCTGATACTGACTGACCGGGAACTGTGGTCGAAAGCGGTGGCAAGATAAACCCCTTGATCATGAGATGCCCCACAAGAAAGTAAGCCCCGAAGATAAAGGCTACGATACCAAAAGCCCTTTTCGCACGTTGAAAGGTTGTGCTCTCATGAGTCAGCCGGTCAAACCCGCCTGAAAATACGGCTGTAACAATCAAAAACAGGCCCAGAATAATAACAAAGGCACTCTCTGAGATAATGAACCTTAAATAATACAGCGCAGCCCCGATTAAAAGGAGCCCAAATATCCTTTCCACAGTCTCCATCCACATCCCGGATTTGGGAAGGGCCTTTATTGCTCCTGAAAAGGTGCCTAATATAATCAGTAGCACTCCCAATCCCCAGGCAAAGACAAAGAGCAACCAGAACCCCAGGAATTTGTTTCCCGTGCTGGCGATATAGACCAGCAAACTAGCCAGGGCAGGACCAATACAGGGAGAGGCCACGATCCCCGATACCAACCCCATGACAAAAACCCCCATTAACCCCTTTCCAGTCTTTGTTCCCAGTCGATCAGAGATAAATGATGGAACCCGCAGGTAATACACCCCAAACATACTCAGGGCAAGGCCAATAAAAACGGTCACCACAAAACCTATAACCCATGGGCTTTGCAAGGCCGTGCCAAACAATGCACCAGTTGAAGCTGCTGCAACTCCCATGGCTGAGTACACAATAGATATACCCAGGACATAAATCAGCGAAAGGAAAAAGGCCGTCAGCGGTTTTCTTGTTGTAGCCTGATCCCCTATTGCCTGTCCCCCGATTACCGCCACAGTAATAGGTATCATGGGATACACGCACGGGGTAAAACTCAAACCTACTCCTGCCAGGAAGACGAGGATCAGGGATACAAAAATACCACGGCTTTCAATAGTTTTTTGGAAACCGGTGGCTTCAGTTTTTTCCCCGGGTTTTGCTACTGATTCAACTTTTGAAACAGGCTGAGACTGTTTTTCTTCTGCTCGTGATGCAGGTACTTTCCAATCGACAGCCTCCACCTGGACGGATAATACAAACTCCTCAATTTTGGGGATAAAGCAGATTTTCTCTGAACACCCTTGATAGTGTACCTTGAGCTTTATGTTATGAGGGCCAGCGGGAACGTCCTTTGATACCTGAACGAACGACTTTACTTCCACCTGCCCTTCGTAATTTTCTACCTCTTTCTCCAGGAATGAGTCGTACTTAACCTTTCCAGCAGGAAGCTCTGTAAAAGTCACCGCGAATCGTGAAGGATCTGCGCTTTCTACCTTGACCTGATCCTTATAAACTCGGTGGTTAGGGGCAATGGTGATAGTTACTGTGACAGGGATAAGGTCGCCAGCAGGGATGTGTTCCTTTAATGGAGTTACCTTTAACGTAAATGGAGAAGTGTCCCCAAACGTAAGTAAGGGGAATAAGAGTAATATGCATGTAAAAAAAAAATCTTTTCATAAGGCAACCTCTTTTCATAGTACACCCTCCTTGTTCATGAATGACCTTATAAGCAAATTGTTAAATTTATTGTACCTATTTTTTGATAATAATCTATCACATTGTTTTTATTAGTAACATAAGATTGAGAATTTACAATAGTTAATAAATTTTTATTTGACATGAGAAAGAATCATTATGATAATTTACACAGAGCGATAAAGGTAAACCCTGAGTGATCGGGAGACGCAAAGTAATAGGGTCTTTAACTACAAAGGCGTAGTGTAAGATAGCCTTACTGCCGAAGATTTTAGAAACATATCTTTGCAGTAAGGCTTTTTTATTTTACGGTTAAAATTTCACAAAAAATGAAAAGTTTTATAGCAAGTATCATATCAATTGTAATCTTTGTTTTAAGTGGAAACGCTTTTTCAGAAGAAAACAAACTATCTGAGATTCAAGAACCATCCAAAGTTGCTAAGGACAACAGTCTGAAAAAACAAGACAATGAAGAGGTTCAGAAGGTAAAACATGTAATCGATTTTTCAGATTATACAGGAGGTTCTATCCGTAAGTGGTTGGAATCGAAGGGGCTTTATTATATGGGCGCAGCTAAGTATCCTACGGAAATTGAATTCTTCATTAAGGATAGTATGTTGTTTACTAAAACCAAGCAACCCGTCAGAGGTTTTCTTGTTTGTAAGGATATCACTCTTCCGGAAGTTTCTAAAGCGCGCATTGAATGGGGAATTGTGAAATACCCAAAGGATGCTTCCTTTGAGAACGGAAACAGGAATCAAGCTTTGGCTTTATATATATTTTTTGGTTCAGAAAAATTACCCAGTGGGCATTTTCTGATACCGGATTTACCCCATTTCATAAGCCTGTTTCTCAGCGAAGCTGACGAAATTAACATGCCTTACAAAGGGAGGTTTTATCAAACGGGTGGGCGTTTTGTTTGTGTAGGAAACCCGGAACTTGAAGAAACGGTAATTTCAGAGTTTGATTTGGCTGGTGCGTTTCAAACATATTACGATAAAGAGGTTCCCTCAATATCTGGTTTATGTCTTGAGGTTGACACTACCACAACTGGTGGCGGCGGAAAGGCTGAGGCTTATATTAAGCGCATCGAATTCCTCAAATAGAACCTCCTTACTCATCAAATGTAACCAAAACTTTTTAACAAATTTTGTCTTGACTTTCAGGGTGTTCTGCATTCGGTTTTCCCTAGTAATTCCTTTACCATGTTTTTCAATTCACTCAGATCAGAAGATTTAATAATATATGTATCAGCCGACCATGTCATAAAATTATCCTTATAACCTCCATAAGCGGTGTTAATAATAATCGGGATATTTTTACGTTCGCTCAAGATTCTACCCATCAGTTCAACACCGTCCATCCCGGGTAAAATAATATCCATTACAATCAGGTCTGAAAAGTGCTCCTTTACCTTCTTCAAAGCCTCATAACCATCCTTTGCCGTGATAATATTGTACCCTTCCAGTGACAGTTCATACTCGTAAAGCAAAAGTTGATTTTTATCATTTTCCACTATAAGAATGGTTTTCATCGTTCGAATCCTTTATCAAGATAAAAAAGGAGGTGGTGTCTCACCATAAAGATGAGACACCGTGCTTCGAGAGAAAGGAGAAAAACATCCCCGGACACATAATGCTGTACTTGTGTAGCAAATTTTGCCTTTGGGGTTTATTGGGTTCCTGTACATATTTAGAAATTTACATAATCAAAATTTACCTCACCTTGCCCGCTTTAAACTCTACCGCAGTATGGGCAGGGGGGATTGCCAAAAAGTCACCATTTACTATATATCCATGTAGAGAACGAGAGACCCCTTCGCTCTCTAGTTACATAGTAAAATCGTTTTTGGGACTTTTTGGACAACCCCCCTCTTGTTTATTGCATGCCATATTATGGTATCAATTTGCCCTTATTTTTTTGCGTGGCATTCACACTTGCAATCCTTTTCAGGCTTGGATGGCAGGTGTCCGCATTTGTCGCATTTCTTTTCCTCAGCAGCCGTAGCAGAATTCATAAATGCAACATTCACAACACCTACACCGAACATCAATGCACCCACAACAACAAGACTATAACTAAACTTCTTTAACATTTTATCCCCTCCTCACATAAAGAAGTTTATCCCGGACCACCAAGAACACTCTCGATAAGTTACCGGGATCGATAAAAAATCTCTTTATCGTTATCATTTCCAGAAGAAACACAAACTGCAAAAACGATCTTTATCTTTCATCTTTTTCTCCTTTTTCATATGATTCTTTCCCAGTTGTTATCATCTTCTCAAAGATGAATCACATACTTCCTGATAATCTCGCATGTCATTTCCATCCGCTTTTCCCTTAAATGAAGCATGAAACGATTTGATCTCTTTGAGCTGTTTCTTGTTAATCCCATAGATTTTTTGAAAATTAGTAGTCTCGTGTTTTGTCAACCAATTTTTTGAAATCAAAAAATCAATGGCATGTTGAACCTCGTCTTTTTGCACAACATAACCTTTAGGAAACCACCATCCGAGAATACCTTCCAGGGTATCTTTTGCGTTCTGATGCTTGATGAGGTAAGCAAGAAGTGCTCTCAAAACCTCTGGATTGCTACAGTTTAAGATTTTTTCCTCCATGACGGACACTTCTTTCTTATATTTCTATAACAAACACTTAAAGAGAGTTGTCCATTGCGAGGGCGCTAGCCCGATGTGATCGTTCGGCTGAGCGTTCGTCTAAGCTCACGCCGAAGACTCGCGACTAAGTCTTTGTGTCAGGATTGCTTCGCGGTCGCTCGCAATGACTATTACATGTCAATCCATTAACGGTTTACTATAGTTATGGTGTAACAAAAGCAATAGAGATGCCAAAAAAGCTATTTCTCTCTACCCTCATTTTTCAGGTGTTTTACCAGTTTGTTGAAAATAGGTGTGGGTTTCTAGCCGCATAATAGTTCCTGATTAATATTTTTCTATCGCCTTGAAGATCGCAGAGATACAGGCAAAATCAATATGCGGCATGAAAATGCGGCACAGATGCCGCATTAATAAAAAAAATATTTGGTCAACTGAAGTGATTGCGAGGAGATTCTGAAACAAGTTCAGAATGAAAAATGAAAGACGCTGTCTTGCTGAATTTATTTCAGCATCACGTCCTAAGTCTGATGAAACTTCAATTGGCTAAATAGTTACAAAAATTACTCGTATTTGGTCCGGAAGGCACGTGCATCCAGGTTGTATTTTTGGAGAAGCCTTTGAAGAGTCCGCCGGTCCTTTCTTGCGGCTTTTGCGGCGTGTGTAATGTTCCCTTCGTGGGTAATAAGGAGATTTGTTAGATATGACCGTTCGAACTGACTGACGGCCTGTATCTTGACCTTTTGTAAGGACTGATCTGTTACCAGAAGATCAGATGCCGTAATGAATGGACTGAAAGCCCCCTTCTTCTCTTCTCGTAAAGAACAGTCTTCCAATAACTCTCTTTCGTCATGCGGAAGAAGGTCGATATCGTCAGGTTTGAGGATAGAAGAAGTGCATAAAACTGCGGCACGCTGCATTACCCCTTCCAGCTCACGCACATTCCCTGGCCAATGATAGTGAATCAGCTTTTGTACTGTACCTTCCGAAAGATGCCGTAAACCCCGGCGATTCTGCCTTGCGTAACGGGTAAAAAAGTGGTTAGCAAGGAGGGGAATATCGCTAACCCGTTCACGGAGAGGGGGAAGTGTGAGTGAAAGAACATTCAGACGATAATAAAGATCCTCCCGAAAGCGTTTGGCTTCTACAAGATACCTGAGATCGCTGTTGGTTGCGGCAATGATCCGGACATTTGCAACCCTGCTCTTTGAAGAACCAAGATGCCGATACTCTTTGTCCTGCAGGAAACGAAGGAGTTTAATCTGTGCGGAATAGCTAAGGGCATCTACCTCGTCGAGGAAAAGAGTGCCTCCTTCCGCTTCCGCTACAAGCCCTTTCTCTGCGGTAGAGGCATCGGTAAAAGCGCCCTTTGCATGCCCGAAAAGCTCATTCTCAATAAGGTGGTCCGGCAGGGCACCGCAATTAACCGGAATAAACGGTTTTCCATGTCTGTGGCTATTGTAGTGGATTGCCCGGGCAATAAGTTCTTTCCCGGTTCCTGTCTCCCCGTAAATTATGACTGTTGCATCAGACCAGGCAAGGGATGGAATTTTCTCAATCACGCGAAGGAAGGGTTTCGATTGCCCAATCAGGTGTTCCCGGTGGGACATTTTTTTTACTACTTCAGCCCTGGGAAAAGCACTTGTCTCATTCTTCCGCTGGACAAGCCGCAATATACGCGGAGCCAGATCTATTTCTTTGAAAGGATAAGAGATAAAGTCATCCAGCCCACTTTCGAGGCATTGGAAAACACCCCGTGCAGTATTTTCCCCCTCACAGAAAAGACCGACGACTAAACTCTGTTCCCAATGTTTTCTTACATGAAGGAGAACCTCTATGAAGGATTCAACGGGAGAGGACCGAAGAAAAATGAGGCTGGGTGAAGGGTCTATGGGACCCGGCGGAAAGTGCGAAATGATTTGAATAGAAGTTTCTTTGTGAGGAAGGATATTCCCAATGAGTTTTGAAAATTGCCCAAGATTTCCTTCCGGAGAAGAAATTGGATTAATATCTAAAATCAAAATATTAGTAAAGATCGTTTTTTTCTTCATCTTTAAAATAAAAAAGCCTTACTGCAAAGATATTTACTGAAAAACATCTCCGGCAGTAAGGCTGTCTTTTTCTGAATTAAGGCTGTCTTCTTTATCCCTACTTCCCTGTAAGTCTAAAGACCCTTTACTTTGCGTCCCCTGATCACTCAGGGTTTGCCTTTATCGCTTTGTTTTTATCAATTATGGACAAATTGTATTACAACATCATCTATATGTCAATTCGGAAATGTGACCAAACGCCATCACCATTGGAAATTCCTTAACTGTAAAATAGACACAAAAAAGAACGGTGTCAACTACTTTATTTTTTATTTGTTAGATAAAGTGGTTGCGGAGTGAAAAATCCCAAAGGGTCTTATCGAATAATTAATGTTTAGCAAACTTCAATTAGTTAAATGTCCCTCCTTTTATTGATTCTGATCTTGTTTATTGTTCTTAAATTAGGGTCAATAGGTAACCTGCCATCGAACTCCCAATCACGACCCATAAGGAATGCACTCTTTTCAATACGAATATAACCGCAACACTCACGAGTGCAATTAACCAGGTCTGCCAGTTAATAAGACTGACACGGGCAAGTTGTATTACCGCAACCGCCATGATCGCTACTGCCCCTATGTTGACTGAATCAAGAAAATATGACAACCACTTTGAAGTCCTCATCTTCGGAATGAACGGATTCAACATAGCTACGAAGAAAAAAGACGGTAAAAACATGCCAACTGTTGCAAGTATGGCGCCTTTTATTCCGATAATCTGATAACCGACAAAGGTAACTGCACTTGAAACCGGTCCGGGAGTAAATTGCCCGACAGCAATGGCATCGACAAGTTGTTGTTGGGTAAGCCACCCTAACCGGTCAATGAGTTCATCGTGAAGATAAGCAATTAACACATAACCGCTGCCAAAAAGCACAGATCCGATTTTCAGGAATACCAAAAAGAGTTTAACAAGCGATACGTTGCCAGCAACGTGTCCCGTGGTAAGTGCTGTTGCTGTAATCGCCGTCTTTAAATGTCCTGGTTTTCCTGACAAGAGAAGCAAAGGAAAAAGAGATTCTTTCATACCGCTCTTGTTTTGAACGAGGAAAAGCCAGAACATTCCAAGGAGTCCGAATGCAAGGAGGATGAGCACCTCACTCATACCCGCAAGAGAGGCAACCATCACTGCTGCACCGATTATACCCAACTGCCAGTTTTTCAAGGCCTTCTTGCCAAACCTGTATACCGCATTAATGATAATAGCAAGCACAGCCGGTCTTATGCCGTACCAGAATGGCTTGATATCAGGAATAGTACCATATCGCTGGTAAAACCAGGCGATAGCTCCTGTTATTAGTGTCGCCGGGATGATGAAACCCATGCCTGCAACAATCATACCCGGCAATCCTGCCCTGTGGTATCCACAGTGCATTGCCATCTCGGTTGAATTAGGACCAGGGATCAGGTTGGTTGCACCTATGAGATCCAGAAAGTGTTCTCTGGACATCCATTTCTTTTTACTGACGACCTCATGCTCCATCATGGCGATATGTGCAGCTGGCCCGCCGAATCCAATGATGCCGAGTTTAAAAAAAACGCCGGCTAGTTCCTTCAAGTGTGTTAATAGATCTCTCTTCCCCTTCACGCTATAACTCCTGGTGTTTATCTGCCATACCTTTTAAGTCTGAACATTTCTTTCTTCAAATCTTTCATCAAAAATCCTTTAATACACTAAACCAAATCCTGGTATCGAATTCATCTCTTTCGATCACAGGAAATTCTACTCCCGGCATGAGCCAAAAGTCGCGACCGAGATTCCATCTGGCACCAGGAAGAATGCTTACTACCGTAGTATCATCGTCAGATCCCATATCTGAACTCCCATTAAATTCAACAAAAAAGGTAAGATTCCCAAAGAATGGGGTATCTTTTGGTGTAACAGTCTTGGTCAAGGCAGAACCATAGATAATTGTAGTATCCGGGTCCTCATCGGATTTACCCCCGGCTGGAATATCAAGCTTCAAAAAGCTGTGGAGGGCAAAGTGTCCACCGAGATCTCTCCACATACCGATACCTGGGCGGATAGTCGTCATACCACTTCCTAATCCAAGATCTTCATTTCCTGTAGGAATTTTTATATCCAGGAGAGATAATAGTGTAGTATTGCGTGTCTCCATAAGCATTACTCTGGTTATGAATGAGGTATCACCCAAGCCACTGTGATCATCATCGTTCTCCGGGGATACCGCTACAATTGCCGGTTCAACTTCTATTAAAAGTCTTCGGCTGACAGGCATCTCAAATTCAAACTCCCACTTTTGCTCGTCAAGTTTACCGCTATCACCGTTATTGGTAAACGAGTAATTCATACGTATTTCGCGCTCAAAGACAGTAGCTGGAATCTTGAGGAGTCTGAACCGTGGTGACTGGTCTGGTTCCTGTTCGGGCTCTTCCCATTGACCAAATTTCCAACCTTCAGAGAAGAAGTTGGAAAAGGTAAGATCTGGTTTTTTCCCCGAAAATTCTTCCGCCAGGAGAAGAATAGAAAATGAACTGGTGAAAAGAACAAAAAGGAATAGAGAACACATAAGAATAATGTGTTTACCATGAAATACTACAATCTCTTCATAATTTCCAGGAAACCAATTTCTTATTCTTCTCTGTTTCATCGGAATTCTTCTCCATCACATGAAAATCATGGGAAAATAAATTTTCTTGGAACATTTACAACAATCAAAAAGAGTCCTTTTATTCCTGAAAATAGGTTCTGTTAAATTCCATTTAAACAATTTAAATTCAACAATTAATTATCAAATGCTAATACTCTGATAATTATCTAGCGTACCAAAGCAACTTCTAAATGTTTTACATTATCATCAACGTCAGTCTCGCCAGGAATCTTTTCCACTTCTGCATGTATTCGGTAAGTTCCTTCCTTGAGTCCTCCGGTATTCCAGGTATATACAATTTTTTTTGAGGATGAACCATCCAGATTTAAAGCCTCTCTGCCTATTTGCTGCCCTGTTTCATGGCAAGTTACTGTCAATATTGTAGCCACCTTTGTTTTCTGTTCATTACCAACGACTATTTCAATATTGACCTTTTTTCCAATGCTAACGCTTAAAGGGACATCCATAGACACTATCGCCACTCCATGCACTTCTGATTCAGCTTGAGCAAAACAATAAGATAGCCCAATTCCCAAAAGAGACGCCACAAAAAGAAATACAATTGTTACCGGTTTCTTATAATATTTCATCTTAATGACCTCCTTCCTTTATCTAAATCAAGAATAAAAAAGACCCTTTTGAGATAATCTTTCACGTTACAGAAGAAATTTGACATTTTTTAGACCTCCATTATTTCATTTATTAATTCCTGAATCTTATCTTTTGCCTCGTTCAAGGTTTTTTTGCCTTTTGCTGTCGTTTTATAATACTTCCGTACTTTTCCGTTTACAACCTCCTGATACGATCGAAGAAATTTGTCCTTTTCCATTGAATGAAGGATCGGATAAAGTGTTCCTGGGCTAATATCATATCCATGTTTCTTTAGTTCTTCGATAAACCAGAGGCCATAAATGGGCCCTTTAGATGCATGATGCAGGATGTGAGTTTTAATAAACCCAAGAAAAAAGTTTCGGACAACTGGATCCATAAAATTTTCCATTATTTTATTATCGTATAACGTTATCGATATTAGATAATAACTAATAAAACACTATTGTCAATTCTTTTTTCTCATGCAAATGAAATATAACCAGCAAAACCTATTAATTATGCTTATATTTTCCCTTCAAAACCGCCTCCGAGGGCCTTATAAAGACCTGTTAATGCGATAAGCCTGTTGAGCCTTGTAAGTATTTGAGTATTGCGGTTGTTCAGGAGCGCCGCTTCGGTTTGCAAAACCGTTGTATAATCCACAAGCCCGTGTTTGTATTGAACTCCCGAGATGTTGTATGCCTTTTGCGCATGGTCGACCGCCTCGGTAGAAAGTATTTCCTGTTCGTCAAGTTTCTTTACGGCAATGAGGGCATTTTCCACATCACTGAATGCAGAAATCATGGCCTTCTGATAGTTATATATGAGTTCTTGATACCGGGCCTTTATCCTTTCATATTCCCCGCTCAGACGGTAGCCCTGAAATACTGTTGCCGCTATATTTGCTCCGAGAGAATAGAGTGTGCTTGCCGGATTTATCAGGCTTGAAAGATTCTGGCTTGCATAGCCACCTTGTGCAGTGAGGGTTATGGATGGAAATAAAGCCGCCTTAGCAACTCGCATATCGGCGTTGGCAGCAATGAGTTCTGCCTCTGCCTCATTAATATCCGGTCTTCGCTCAAGGAGTCCGGAAGGCAGCCCTTCCGGAATTGACACGGGAATTACCGCGAGCATAAGAGAGCCGTTTTTGATTTCTATGTCTCCGGGATTTTCGCCTGCAAGGACAGCAATCGCGTTTAATATCTGCTTCTTCTGCTGCTCTATAGCGGAGATCGTTGCCTCTACGGATGCAAGGTTCGCTTTTGCCTGTGCAAGGTCGAGCCCCGACACCATGCCGGTGCGGTATCTCTTTTCTATAATATCCATGATCCCCCTTTGAGCCTCTGTTATTTTGTGCGCAATCTCAAGGCGGTCATTGAGGACAAGGAACTGAAAATAGGTTGTAGCCGCCTCGGCAGTTAGAGCGAGGCGAATACCCTGCCAGTCATAAATGCTACTCTCTATCCTTGCTTTGGCTGCCTTAGCGGTCATACGGTTTTTTCCCCAAATATCAAGCTCATAGCTTGCGGTCGTCTGCATGGTATATAAATTGGAGGTTCTCACCCTGCCACCCCGTGCTATAGTCGTTGACCTCTGATCCCGGTTGGTTCCCGATTTGGCATTAACTGAAGGGAATAAGCCTGACCCTGCGATCTTTGCCAGTGCCCTTGCCTGATCTATCCTGCTTATTGCCGACTTGATATCATAATTGTTTTTCAGCACGGCATTCACAAGCCTTTCCAGCTTGGAATCGGAAAAGTTTTTCCACCATTCAGCCTGCGGCCATAATGTCGCTCTGTCTTTTTCTGAGGCTTTCCATGAAGTTGGAGCTTTTATATCGGGCCGGACATAGTTCGGGCCGACTGCGCATCCCGAAAGGACGGTTGCTACGACGGGTAGAACAAATTTCACGTTAACGTTGAGAGTCATGCGGTTATTCTCCTCTTTTCACTCCGTAGCCAATGCCGTTACAGGATCAAGTCCCGCTGCCTTTTTTGCCGGCAAATAGCCAAAGATTATGCCGGTTGCAAAGGTGCAGCCGAAAGCGAGAACAATCGGAATTGCTGAGAATATGACAAGCCAGCCCATCGCCTTTGATACGGCAATCCCCCCTCCAATGCCGGCAATTATGCCTATAACACCACTGATGAGACATACAACCACAGCCTCGGTTATAAACTGTAATAGCACATCGAGTCCCCTTGCTCCCACTGCCATGCGGATGCCGATCTCCCTTGTCCGTTCCGTGACGGACACGAGCATGATATTCATAACCCCTATGCCTCCCACAATAAGCGATATGGCTGCTATAGCTCCAAGAAGATAGGTGAGGGTGTTCTGTGTCTGTGTCGCAATTTCCAGGAGTGCAGCCATACTCCTTATCTGAAAGTCCTCTATCTTATGGCGCTGGATGAGGAGTTTTTCGATTGCCTTTTGCACATCATCCATCACAGCCTCATCAGTCACCTGCACAGAAATGGATTTAAGATATCTCTGTCCGATAAGCCTGATGATTCCGGTGGTAAGAGGTACCCAGACCATATCGTCCATGTCATTACCCTGTGGATCAGCCCCTTTCACAGCCATTATACCTATGACCTGAAATGGGACGTTCCCCATGAGGACATATTTGCCGGTGGGATCCTCCCCGATCTGGAAAAGGGCATCGGCAACGGTCTGACCTAAAACCACGACCTGTGCATATCGCATTAAATCTTCACTTTGAAAGAATGCTCCGATACTTGTCGTCCAGTTCCGTGCAGACGGGAAGTCTTCACTGGTTGCGTCTACGGAAGTAACATAGTCTTTGCTACCGTAACGGACGGTAACCGGCTGGACCACTTCCGGAACCGCCGTCACCACACCCTGAAGATCCTTTATGGCCCAGGCATCCTCAGGCACAAGGGTCGTTATGATGCCTCCCGCGCCGCGCACGCCGGGTGCGCCAGGCTTTACAACCAGAAGGTTCGTTCCCATGGCCTGAATCCTTGAAAGGACTTCCTGTTTTGCCCCGTTTCCGATAGCCAGCATCGCAACTACCGATGCAACCCCGATGGTTATGCCAAGCATGGTGAGAAATGTCCTGAACTTGCTGATGCGCAGAGAGTGGAGCGCCATTTTCACGGACTCGGTTATGTCGGCTGCTCCGGCGGTATGTCTGTTATGCTTCACTTCAGAGGGGACCGCGACTAATAATTCCGGTTTTCTCACCGTTTCGTCTCCGGCTATCTCGCCGTCAGCTATGCGTATGGTGCGGTTGGCATGGCTGGCTAATGCCGGGTCGTGGGTAACCATGATGATGGTATGCCCTTTTCGGTGCAGGCTGTGCAATATCTCCATCACCTCTGCACCGCTTTTGCTGTCCAGAGCGCCTGTAGGCTCGTCAGCCAGGATGACCGTCCCTCCGTTCATGAGTGCCCGCGCCACGCTGACGCGTTGTTGCTGTCCGCCGGAGAGTTGGGAAGGCCTGTAATTAAACCTCTCGCCCAATCTGAGAGACGCAAGCAACTCCCCAGCCCTTTCATGGCGCTCCTGCCTTTTTATTCCGGCATAAATCGCCGGCACTTCCACATTTTCCATGGCAGTAAGAACGGAAATCAGGTTGTACCGCTGAAAGATGAACCCGAAGGTGTATCTCCTGAGTTCGGCGAGCCTGTCAGGCGAAAGGCTGGAGACATCTTCACCTCCAAGGAGGTAAGTCCCGGATGTGGGACGGTCAAGGCAGCCTATAAGGTTCATGAGGGTGCTTTTGCCTGAGCCGGACAGCCCCATGATCGCCACGAACTCGCCGCTGTCTATGGATATGGATATACCTTTCAAAATCTGCACATCAGTCTCGCCGGAACGGAAGACCTTCTTAATGTCCTTCATCTCAATAAGAGGCATCAGAGCTTCCCTCCCTTCTTCCCGCCAAGACCGCCGCCTTTTTTACCATCCCTTTGAAGTTGTACCGTGCCCGTAATAACGGTCTCCCCTTCCTGAAGACCTGAGAGTATCTCCACGGACACTGCATTCATAACCCCTACGGTAACATCCCTGCTTTCCACTGTTCCGTCCGGTTTTAACACCCATACCATGTTTTGTGCTTTCTTTTTAGGTAATTGAAGGGCCTGTGCAGGGATAATCAGCGTATTCTGCGCCTTTTCAAGAACAAAGAAGACCTGCATCGTCATCTGGACCTTCAAATCTCCATCAGGATTAGGGACATCAAAAACAGCATTGTATAGAATAACATTGTTAATAACCTCAGGAGTCGGGAGTATCTGCCTGAGCGTTCCCACCCACCTGCGGTCAGGTTGTCCGAGGGTGGTAAAATAAACCTCCTGTCCTGGCTTCAACCTTGAGACATCTGCTTCAGAGACCTGTGCCCATACCGTCATGGTATTCAAGTCTGCAATTCGGAGAATAACCGGTGTCTGTTGGTTTGCGTTCAGCGTCTGTCCCTCCCGGGCAATAACGGAGACAACCACGCCTGACATCGGAGCGGTAATCTTCGTATAACCAAGGTTTGCCTCCGCCAACTTAAGAGTGGCCTCTGACTGCTTTATCTGAGCGTTGATTGCCTCGATCTCGGCCTGTGATGTCTTCAGGGATGCCTCTGTTGTCTCGAAATCCTTTGCGGCAACGGCATCCTCCTTGATGAGGTCACTGTTTCTGGCATGTTGTTGCCTGGCGAAAAGGAACTGCGCCTCCTTGACTTTCAACTGCGCCTTCAGATTCTCAAGGGTAGCAGATGCCTCCAGTACCTTTGCCTGGAAGATTATCGGGTCAATTTCGGCAAGCAACTGTCCCTTTTTGACACTGTCGCCCGCCTTCACTTTCAGTGTTTTGAGCTGTCCTGTAACCTGAGCGCCCACATCCACATAATAAAAAGGCTGCAATACCCCAACGGCAGTCACCGTATTTTCTATATTGCCGCGGATAACTTTTGCCGTCAGGTAATTGCCGATCCTGGATTTTTTGCTCATAATGAACCAAGAAACGACACCGGATGTCAGCGATATGCAAATAATAATTAGTATCGCTGCAGAGCTGATTCTCATGTTATTTTCTCATCCATCTTGCTTACAGACAAGGTATTCATTCATCATTCAAGTTTCTTTTGCCTTTTTGTGTTGTCTTAAAATACTTTCCCATTTTGCCGCTTACAACCTCCTGATACGGCTAAAGAAATTTGTCCTTCTCTATTGAATGAAAGCATAGATTTACTGTTGAAACCTTGTATGGATGACCTTTGACAGTTCTATCCACCAGGTTGAAATGAATACCACTACTAAAATTACGAGCCACACATTTAGAGGCAAGGATGAGGTATGAAGATAAGGACGGACAAACGGAACTGTTGTGATTATAAAGGATAGAATAAGCATTCCTACCAGCCACAGAGAACCGAAACGATTAGAGAAGATTCCTTGTTTGAGCAGAGATAACTTCTCTTGCTTTAGATTCAAAGCAAGCATGATGTGCCCCAGAAGCCATGTTACAAAAGCCGCGGTTTGGGCTAAAATGACATTTTGGGTATGGTAGTACAACCACAGATATAAAGTTAAAATTCCTATTGCAAGAAAAAAACCATTTCTAAAAATGCGCAATGCGATTGTTTTATTAAGGAAATTAGTTATTGTCTGAGGTTTCCTCCTCATTACATCAGGCTCAGCAGCTTCGGTCACAAAAATTGTCGATGAGGCCAGATCCATGAGAAGTTCCGTCATAATTATATGGATTGGTGCAAAGGGGAATGGGATACCAAGCGCCAATGGGATCAAAAAGATGGACAACAAAATTGCTTTTGCTGAGAGATAATAAGTTAACCCTTTGCGAAAGTTATCAAGCGCTTTACGGCCTAACAATATAGCCTCAGGGAGATGGGCATAGTTATCATCCGTTAAAACTAAATCTGCTGCTTCTTTCGCTAAATCGGTACCTATCTCACCCATTGCAATCCCGACATTGGATGCCTTAAGAGCAGGCGCATCGTTAACCCCATCACCTATCACTGCCACTGTTTCACCTTTTTGCTTTAAAAGTGTGACCAAACGTTGTTTTTGAGTAGGAGAAATTCGGGCAAAGACCTTTACCGAAAAGAGTTTATCAGAAAGAGCCCGATCATCCATCTTCTCCATATCGTTTCCGCTTAATACATCGCTATCAATATCAATAGCCCTGGCAACCATTCTCGCTGTTGTAGGATGGTCACCCGTGACTATGTAAGTAGAAATACCTGCTTTAAGGAGAGAAGCTACTGCTTCTTTAACATCGGGCCTTACCGGATCTGAGAGAACTGCCAATGCTAAGAATTCTGAGCCTTCTGGTGAAACATCCTTACCTTCAATACCTTCCTTAATGGCAAAGGCAACCACGCGACTTCCTTTATCCGTTTCTTTCTGAAGAATCTTTAAAAGCGTTCCTTTCTGTGCGGGAGTGATGGTAGATAAATTAATGAGGCTTTCGGGTTGCCCTGCGATTGCAGAATATGACGACTGTCTCTCCTTGTATATCAGTGTCCTCCAGGGGTGTCCTTCAGAAAAACCCTCTAAAAAGTTATAGGAATCTTTACTATTTAAGCTACCTAAAGAGGCTTCAACTGCTTTATCCGTGGGATCATTTGAATACCTTGGCAAGCAAAGGCTTATCCTGTGTTTCAGTTTGTCATCCAATGACTGTGGCTTAACTTCTGTTCCATCAGGAAGAACAAAGCTGTCCACTCTCATTTTATTTTCGGTAATTGTCCCGGTTTTGTCTGTAACGATAGCTGTAACTTGTCCTAAGACTTCTACTCCGCGAAGACGTTTAACAACCAGCTTTTTGTTAGCCAGTGCAAAAGAAGCCAGGGCTAGTGACATAGTAATGATGACGGGCGGTTGGCCAGGAATCATCAAAAAAGTTAAGGCTAGCCACGTTAGAATCATCTCCTGCACGTTCAAGCCACGTAAGAAGCCAACAGCAGGAATCAATATGCTGACAATGACCGCTAGAACCGCTAATGTCTTGGCCAAACGGGTCATGGCTTCCTGGATAAAGGTCTTGTCCTTTTTTTGCGCCTGGACTTGACGGGCTATGATGCCTAACTCGTTCTTATTTCCAACTGCCATGACTATTCCTTTGCCCTCGCCAGCCAGGATTATGGTTCCTGAAAAAACGCAATTTCGCCTTTCTGCAAGAGGAGTGTCTTGACCACTATCTGATTTATCATTTTTTTGAACAGGAAAGGATTCGCCCGTCAGAGGAGCCTCGTTTACCAATAATCCAAAGGATTCAATAAGCCGGATATCCGCAGGGATACGCACTCCTTCAGAAAGGACCGCCACGTCGCCTACCACAACATCGCTTGTATGAATTTCCTGGATCCGGCCTTCTCTTATTACTTTCGTCATCGGTTGAGTCAACTCTCGTAAACGGGCCATTGTGCGATCTGTTCTAAATTTATTGATAAACTCGACTGAAATATATGCAGCTACCACAAACACCATAACGATAGCTTCTGCTGGTTTTCCAAAGAGAAGTGAAAGAGCGGCAATGGACAAGAGGAGAATCATCATAGGCTCTTTGACACCATCCAGAATTAATTCCCATATCCTTGTAAGCTTAATTTCTTCCAGCGTATTTGCTCCAAAAGAACGACGGTGGCTATCAACCTGCTCCTTCAATAAACCTCGCTCTGTATCAACCGAAAGCGACTTAATTAAATACTCTTTGGAAGCGCTCCACCAGAAACGCATCTTGCTGTTAAAAGTGTTGATTTCAGTCAATTTATTCATATTATCTCAAGAACCAAAAATAGATAAAAGGTCCTATTCCATTGATGGAATGAGGGGAATTGTCAGGGCATCTTCAGGAATCACGCCTGTTATGGATTGTAAGAACGCGACGATTTCTTCAAGTTGTGGCTTGCCGAGGCCTTTGCCCAACTGAACCTTGCCCATTATCCAATAGATCATATCAATCCAACCCCCAACATAATCGATATAAAAAATAATAATATCCCAACAATAATCTGGATGGTACGCATGGTGATTTTTTTGATCAGGCGCGAGCCAAGAAATGATCCCAAAAATGCTGTTAAGGTAGCAGCGATAACCAATCCAATCCCAACCTGATTCTGAATTACAGCAAGATTTTTTGAAAAGAAGGTGACCCCATAAACAATCAGACGTGATATATCTACGACAACAACGGAAACAACCGACGTTCCAATAAAGGATTCTTTTTTCAGTCCTGTCCTGATCAAAAAGGCGGAGCGCAGGGCACCTTGTTGACCTGACAGTCCTCCGAAGAATCCTGAAAGCGCCCCGCCGAGTGGAACATACTTCGGATGAAACTCAAGTTTTTCAAAACGAGGGCTGAGTTCTAAGATTGCGAAAATTGCTAAAAGAATAGCAATCACCAGCTTTACGGCCGTAATGGTAAAGGTTTTTCCTGCAAGATGGTATTCTGCAACGGGTTGAATATTTGCAAAATAGTTCAACAACAATGCCCCGGCAATGGCCATAATTGAGGCAGGGATAGCAAATTTAAGTACTATTTTAAAATCCGCCATCTTACCAACGAGTGCCAGCTTAAAGATGTTGTTTGCCAGATGGACGATGGCAGTTGTTGCAATGGCAATTTCTACGGGGAAAAAGATTGCAAAGGCGGGCATAAGGAGCGTTCCCAGCCCAAAACCCGAAAAGAGCGTTAAGGCAGAAACAATAAGGGCAATAGCACAGATAATCAGATAAACCATTTTTATGTCCTTTCCATTTTCAGAAACGATAAGACTCGAAGGAGGATTTACGATTTACGATTTTCTTTTAAGTTTCAAATCTAACATCGTAAATCTCAAATCCAAAATTACTTTATGTAACCCCACCCAAATATGATAAAAGCAAAGAGAACAACCAGTACTAATTTTGGGGCCAAACGCTGATGGTAGGTCTCAGGATTGGCCAAACGAGCTTCACGTATGGAGAAATAAATGCCCGTAATAACGAGTGCCATTCCTATAAGAGAAACAACAGATATTGATAAAAGAGGCACCGGTTGCTGAATAGCTTTTGAACTTATCCCTGAAGCGGTCATAATGCCCATAGGGTCTTTTAATGCATGAGGAAAGAAGCCTATCCAGGAAGTAAACTTTGCCAGTCCTTTCGCCATGTGTCCTGAAGAAACGATGACTGCTAAAGGAAGCGCCAGGAACCGCCATGACCTTATTACTACAAATGCATTATCGCTATTGAAAGCAGCCAAAATACCAAGCACAAACCATAATAGTAATGGATATATACCTATCATCCATACGCCCTCAATCCACCCTCCCACAGAAGAAAGACTAAAGTATTCTGTAAAATGATCAGGAAGCCAGAGAAACACGGATTGAGCAGTTTTCCATTCACTGCACAACTCCCCGGTTACAAATCCGGAAACTATTATGACAAAAATGGTGACAGGCCATGAGGCGGCGGGTTCGCGAACGTCTGATGGATGAAAGGGACGGCGCAAGATTAATTGCATATTATCAGGCTTGCACGCTTTTATGCACTGACCGCAGACAAGACAATCACGATTGCTGTTCAATTTCGGAGGATTCAGCAGACTTGGGCAGCTGCGTCCAGAAAGTTTGGTCCGGTTGCATGCCATAATGCAATCCTTGCCCGTACAGGTATTACAGATCCGGCCCGACCCGGCGCGTACCGCCAGCATCCCGCCTCGTCCGTAGGTACTTAACAAAAGTCCCACCGGACAGAATCCACGGCAAAAGGCACGGTCTTTTATAAAGAAACCAACCAGTCCAGCCGTCCCAAGCAATCCCCATAGAAACAATGAGGTATAAGCCGGAACGCGGTGCAGATGTGCACCGGCGACAAGTAATTGGATAAGGGCGTATATTCCAACGATCAACGCACCCGACCG
Organism: Candidatus Brocadia sinica JPN1; assembly: GCF_000949635.1. NCBI lineage: Bacteria > Pseudomonadati > Planctomycetota > Candidatus Brocadiia > Candidatus Brocadiales > Candidatus Brocadiaceae > Candidatus Brocadia > Candidatus Brocadia sinica. The sequence goes on along the minus strand of NZ_BAFN01000001.1, from coordinate 3,449,845 downwards.
TAACCACTTGCCAAGAACAAGTTGTTTGACTCCCAATCTTCGTGCAACTCGTTCGGTTCCATTGGCAACAAGCTCTAAAGGACACACCATACACCAAACCCGCCCGAATAAAACGGCAAGCCACACCATGGAAGGCCACCATAGTCCCCAAACCATTAAATTAACAATATTCGTCTTTGCGTAAAGTTTATCATTCACCCCTTCCGGTGCAAAATGGCCACAACCAATAACTGCAAGGGAAATAAATACCGCAAGCATCGTTGCCTGGAAAATATAAGGAAATCCTGGCCATAAAACCATCGACCGAATTGGCCGTATTCTTAGTACATCATATCCTTGATAATCAGAATTGTTTTTCATTTTCCTTTCACAACCTCGTCATATAATTCCTTCAACTTGACCTTTACCTCGTCGAGCAGCTCAAGACCGGCATGAGTAATCTTGTAATATTTCCGCTGTTTGTGTCGGACAGTCCTGCATTCACAGGTCAAAAGACCCGCTTCCTGCATCTTTGCCAACGTTGGATACAACGTACCCGGACTAAGCTTGTATCCATGTCTCCCTAGTTCTTCAATCAAACCAATGCCAAAGACCTCCTCTTTTGAGGCATGGTAAAGGATATGCATTTTTATAAATGCGAGATGGATGTCTCGTAACATGGATTCATTAATATTGTTCATAGATATCGGTTTATAATATCGATATTAGATATTACTGTCAAACAAAAAGTAATAATATTTTTACTGAAATACGGGAGGTATTATCGTATTTTAGAAATACAGAGAATATTATAATTCTAACATTCTCTTATGACTAAAATTCAAAAGAGGGAAATATCGTTCATTACCGGTTGACAAATCCTATGATGTTAAACGCTTTTGATATACTGAGAGAGATTCTTATAGAACAGATTAAAAAGGATGGAATCCTTGTCGATGCTTTGGAAGAATAAATTACAGGTGTACTTTAAAGGAGAAATAGTATGCAATTAAAATCCATTGGTTATATTAAAAGTCCCATTAAACAGCCAAAGTTTGGTGGGTGGCAGGACTCTATTACAGAAATAGTCATTGACACCAACTATGCAGATGGTTTGGAAGGGATTGATGACTATTCCCACCTTATCATCCTTTATTGGCTAGACAAGGTTGACAAGGGTAGAGTAAAACACTGGCGTAGTAGCTACAGGCTGAAGTTAGTGTTCCCCGTTTCTCTCCGTTTCCTTTGAGAGTGTCACAATATCTCAACCATACCCTATTTCCAGCATCTTCTCGTCAAACCGTACGTGAGGTTTTCCCTCATACGGCTTTCCTGTTCCCTTCTCAGCAAGGCATTATACACCTATCGACATGAAGCTGTTTTCGGGTGTAAGTATTGTATTCGATAATCATTATACAATCCCCATTCCTGATATATTACCTCCCTACTCCACCGCTTCCAGCCGAAGCCCTTGCGTTTCTTCCTCTTCGTGACAAACCGTCTCACCTTCTTCTCAGTATAATTCCTGACTTTACAGAAAGTACTGTTGCTATTGCCTATCCGAAAGTAATTCACCCAACCTCGTATTACTGCATTTACTGCCTGAATTACTTCTTTTAAAGGCTTGTTCCAGTTTGCCTTGAGCACTGCTCTTATTCTCTTGCCGATTTCAATGCACTTCTTCTTCCGCGGCGTCTTGCTGACATAGATCTTGCTTTTCCAATTGCGGTTCAGGCGTATATCAAATCCCAAAAAGCTGAAACTACCTCCCTTTTTGAGGTCTACTACCTTCGTCTTCTCCAGATTCATTTCAACCTCTAAGTTGTCCAGCTCTTCCTTGAGTCGTTTCTGTACTTTCTGGAGCAACCAGTCCTCTTTCGGATGCCCGTGCACGAGTATGACCATATCGTCCGCACTCCGTATAAAGCCAAGGTTATCATATCCTTTACGTCGGGTTACTTCCCGTGCCCGTTCCATCATCTCATCCACTTCGTTCAGGTAGATGTTCGATAGTAGCGGAGATATCACTCCACCCTGCGGCACTCCCTTCCGCCCGTTCGCATTGAGGATGAGTTTTAAAAGATGCAGAATGTCATCATCCTGCACCCTCCTGGCTATTTTTTCCAACAGTTTGTGATGCCTTATGTTGTCAAAATATCCGCTCAAGTCTACATCCACTACTCTGGTCAATCCGTGGAGTATGCCTTTTGTCACCCGATCTATCGCCTGATGTGCATGACGCTTCGGTCTGTACCCATAGGAACAGTCCTTGAAATCTGCCTCAAATATCGGCTCAAGTATGAGCTTCAGTGCCCCTTGGACTACCCGATCTCTTATCGTCGGTATTCCAAGGGTTCGGGTCTTGCCGTTGCCTTTCGGTATCTCTACCCGTCTGTTGGGCAACGGCCGGTACGTCCGTTCGAGGAGTTCCTGCCTTATCCCTTCCAGAAATCCTTCCAGTCCTTCCCTCTCGATGTCCTCAAAGTCCTTCCCATCGATTCCAGGTGCTCCATCGTTGGCCTTTGCCAGTCGATAGGCTTCTCTCAGAAGTTCATCCTTGCTGATATGACAGTATAATCCCCAAAACCTCCCGTGCTTGTCGGTCTTCGCCTTGATGTATATCTTCCTCCTCAGTTCCTGCAGACTTATGGAAGCATTTGTCATTCTTCCCTGCCTCACCTCTAAAGAAAGATTTAGATACAGCAGAGCCCTTCGCTCCGGCAAGGTTATGCTGTCCTTGCCATCTTCACTACTACGGACTCATCCGCCACCCTCTTGTCTTTCTGCCCACTTCGCCTTTTAACTTATAAGGCATACATTTGCTCCTTACGTTTCCGCAAGGGACAAGGAGGGTTTCCCCAGTTGATAGCTCCTCTTTCCATCCGTGTCGCCGCTGCTACCCCGCCACCGCCTTTGTATCGTCACGCCAGTATCAATACATCGGTTCTGCCTTCACCTAAATTGAAGAGGTTCGGCCAGTGGATATCAATCTTTACGAGGCTACTTCTACGTTCACTCTCGTTACAACCCGGATAGTTGCTCATGCCGCCTTGCGACACTTTGTCGATGGGCTTCAAAAGGTAACGTTTCCATCACCCCATGCCATCCAAGCTACATGGCTTCCGGCTTTTGCCATGACGGGACTTGCACCCGTTAGTAGGCGCTACCCTTCGTTGGGCACGCTCAAGCTTAAAATGAGACCCCAGGGGAAAAAGAGGTGCCGGAGGTGGTATATTTGCCTGCCGTTGTCCCTGGAGGTCCAATCCCATTGGCATGACTACGGTAAAAGTGATTGAAAGGAACGGGAATACCTTCAAAGTCAAAGGGTTGGATGTATTGGATGGAACACCCCTCATAGACATAAAACCGTATACCCCTCCCTATGATGCCGTTGAAGGAACGAGATATCCCGACTGGGTAAATAAACTCGAATATTGATCTTACTTTAAATCCTCCTATTTCTTTTTGATAACCTTCGTCATGTATCGTAAAAGGAGTAATCTGGACACAATTCCCACAACCTTGCCGTCTCTTAACACGGGGACGGCATGTATTTTTTTGTTCAGCAAGGCGGCGGCCACCTTGATTATCGTGTCGTTCTCACTCGCAGTAGCGGCCATAATCGGCTTTGACATAATTTCAGTAATACTTAAATTTTTGCACTCATGACATCTTTTGTCAAAATAATCTTCGCCCATAATCGAAAATAACGCATCACCCGTGTTTAAATACTTCGGCATAAGCACCTTTAAAAGATCCGTTTCGGTTACAACCCCGGCAAGTTTTTCATCCTTGTCAACCACGAATATGACATGAAATCTGATCTTTCCGAGCATCTCCATAAGGTTCAAAAATGTGCCTGAGATAGGAACTACCGTTGGGTCTGTACTCATAATGTCCTTAACCTTCATGAACTATTCCCCCCCTTCCACCATGAAAAAATATTTCGATCCTTATTAACGTGTCATATCAAGAAATAGAAAAAATGCACCCAATTGCAAATTTTATTATTTTTAATTTTTAATTACTGTTTTTTATGTTACTCTATTTTACGTTTTCAAATACGATAATCAATTATTTTCATTAAAAATGAGGAAACAAACGTTATGGTCTTTTGGATTGCCACACTGATATTTCTTGTGTCGTTTGGATTAATTGTCTCGGAAAAAATTGATAAAACAAAGGTGGCATTAATTGGCGCAGGGTTGATGATAATCCTCAAAATCGTCAGTCAGCACGAGGCCTTTTATGATGAACATTACGCGATAGATTATAATGTGATCTTTTTACTCATAGGCATGATGATTATCGTCGACATCCTCAGGAAAACGGGAATATTTCAATTTATCGCGATTAAATCGGCAAAACTTGCACAAGGCAGGCCTTTCCCGATCCTCGTTTTCTTTGCGTGTATAACTGCGTTTGCATCCGCGCTGCTTGATAATGTTACGACCGTTTTGCTTCTTGTTCCTGTCGCGTTGTTCATTGCGGAGGAGTTGGAATTGGACCCATTTCCTTTTATGATTTCCGAGGTCATGGCCTGCAATATTGGCGGCACAGCAACGCTCATTGGCGATCCCCCCAATATCATGATTGCCAGCAAGGTGCAGCTTACCTTTATGGACTTTGTTTATCATCTAACACCCGCCGTGTTATTCGTGTTTGCCGGATTTATCCTGACTATGAAATTCATCTTCGGAAAAAAGATGCATGTGAAAGAAGAAGTGCGGAAGAAGATACTTGCTATGGACGAATACGCATTGATTAAAGACATTGGTTTGTTAAAAAAATCTCTTGGTGTTTTGGGGTTGGTTATGCTCGGCTTTGTCTTTCATGGAATGTTTCACTATGAGCCGGCGACCATAGCGCTCGTCGGCGCGGCAGTGCTGCTCATCATTTCTAAAGAAGACGTGCATCACGTGCTTCGGGAATTAGAATGGTCAACCCTGTTCTTTTTTATAGGATTGTTTATTATCGTAGGTGGTGTTGTTAAGGTCGGCCTCATTTCAAAGCTTTCCGAAGGTCTGATAGCGCTGACAAACCCCAACGCTGAGAGCATGTTCACCCTGTCGGTGGTATTGTTGTGGTTTTCAGCAATAGGCTCATCGATTGTGGATAATATCCCTTTTGTGGCAAGCATGATACCCCTGGTAAGGGATACGGCAGAGGCCATATTGCCGGGAGGATGGGATATTAAACCCCTTCTCCAGCATGCAACCCTTATGCCCGTTTGGTGGTCTCTGGCGCTAGGCGCTTGCCTTGGAGGAAACGGCACCCCGATTGGCGCCTCTGCCAATGTTATTACTATCGGTCTTTCCGGAAAGGCGGGGTATCCCATAACCTTCAGAAAATTTCTTGTCTATTCAATACCAATTACCCTGGAAACACTGGTCTTGTCCACCATCTATGTTATCATCAGATATTATGTGTTCGTCTGATATCAGGGCCGCACTTTCCCGGCAATGTCACAACCCCCTCTGGCCCTCCTTTTGAAGGGTACTTTGTGCTAACCGGGAGACTTGCTCAAACAAAATGAATCCTATACCGTTCAACCATTGGAGGATAAAAAGGGTCGCTCATTCTCCCCGCTGTGCGGGTAGTTCTTAGCTTAGTTAAGGAAATTGAGATATATTCGCCGATGGAGGTGATAGAAAATGATTAAAGAAGATAAAAGTATGGAAGAAATTCATAAAATCATGGAAGACTTGCATAATAAGCGGGCTAAAATGAGTACCGAAGAGATAATAAAGGAAATGAAGGAAAGCGCTGAAAAAATCAAAAAAGAATACAATACAAAACTTAAAAGGCCTGTTCCTTTAACAAAACGCCCTCATGTGATAAGTTCTGATAGATGAAAGGTTTTAACCCTATTTTTCGCCATTCAGGATGGTTTTAGGGCTGGTATCTCTTAAAACTTGCCGTTTTGGAGGAATTTCAACATCAGGTTTTTCGGACAAATCCCCGTTTCCACGAGGACAGGTTCTATGCGCCATTGTCTTGTTATGGCAGACCAGGGAGCAAACTTGTCCTCATGAAAATGGGGAATTGTCTTTTATTGTCAATATATTAATCACTAATCAAGGCGACCTCAGTCATTCTGTCAGAATTCATCATCCTATTTCTTCTTTTTCTTTTTGCGCTTCTTGGCCTGTTTCAGACGCTTACGAATATGTTTAGAATCTTGCAGGTTTCGCAGCCTTGCAGCCTCTTGTTCCTGTCTCTTCTTTTCTCGGGTTTTCCAGGCCTTGTCTTTTTCAGATTCGAGTTGCTTGACCTTTGCCTCTGCCTCTAATGCGTGCTGTCTCGCCAACTCTTCTCTCTGTTGAGATGCTTCTGCCCGTCGCCAACCCATTTGTGCAACGAAGAATGGCTTCTCGAGGTCTGGAGTCTTGTCAAAGGCATCATCAATATCTCTGGTATATGTATCCTCGAGTTCGTTGATATAATTAGGTTCAAAAGATCGGACAATGAAAGCTTCGTATTGAAAAACGGTCTGCATTCAGCTATAGTAACTAACGTCTTTGTATCTATCTTTTGACTGTTCAATCAAAAACATGAACATTCGTGAGTTTGTCATGAACCATGAGGTTGTCATTCGCCTCGGTTTCTTTTTCGGTATCTTGGCGGTTATGGCTTTGTGGGAACTGGTTACACCCAGGCGGGTGCTCACAGCCTCAAAGGTATTTCGCTGGATTAATAATCTGGGAGTCGTGTTCCTGAACAGCTTCCTGTTGCGCATCATCTTTCCCACGGCAGCGGTAGGCATGGCGGTATTTGCTCAAAAGCACGGATGGGGCATTTTCAATTACTTCCAGATACCTCAGAGAATTGTCATCATAGTATCCGTGGTCATCATGGACTTCGCCATCTACCTGCAGCACGTGATGTTCCATGCTATTCCAGTCTTTTGGAGGATACACCGCATGCATCATGCAGACCTGGACTTCGATGTCACCACCGGCGTGCGGTTTCATCCTTTGGAAATCATGCTTTCCATGCTGATCAAGTTTGCAGTAATTTTGGTGCTGGGACCACCCCTGCTGGCGGTTGTCGCATTTGAGGTGGTGCTCAATGCAACGTCCATGTTCAACCATGGTAACGTGCGCATGCTGCACAGTGTAGACTATGTGCTACGGTGGTTCATGGTGACGCCAGATATGCACCGGGTGCACCACTCGATGGAGGACTACGAGGCCAACAGCAACTTTGGCTTCAACCTGCCATGGTGGGACCTCTTGTTAGGCACCTACCGGGCCCAGCCCTACATGGGCCATGAAGGTATGACGATCGGTCTCAGGGATTTTCGGGACACAAAGCATTGCGTAAATTTACGTGGCATGCTAGCGATTCCCTTTATCGGCAAGATTACGGGCTATGCGATCACGCATCGCACATGGGGGAAATCCACTGAAAGCCGTTAATCCCCTCTGTTTGACTAAAAATGATCTTAAATTGGAGAAAGATATTATGAAAATTGCATTAACAGGGATCACAGGATTTTTGGGTCATTATGTAGTAAAAAAACTCTTTGAAAGGGATATTCAAATTCTTGCCCTTATACGAAATACCAGCAACACCTTGCATCTCATGGATTATCAGAAAAAGATCACTTTTATACAGGGTGACATGACAGACAAAGAGACCTTGAAGAAATTTGTACAAGGCGCCGATGTAGTTATTCACATGGCCTATGAAAGAAATGGGGCTTCCTTCCATGAGGCGGCCAACAAAGACATTAAACGTTTTGTAGAGGCTAATCTGCTGGGCAGTATAGAACTCCTGGATGCCTCCAAACAAGCAGGCATCAAACAATTTATCTTTATCAGTTCCTGCGCAGTATATGGGTACATCTTTCCTCATATCAAGCTGGATGAATTACATCCTCTCATACCCGATTCGAATTATGGCGCCTATAAGGCATCTGTGGAAGCATTTTGTCATGCATATTGCATGACTAAGACCTTTGACACAACCATCTTTCGTCCGGTAGGCATCTATGGTATAAATCCACATCTTGCCCACTCTGCCTGGTACAATATCGTGAAGGACATCAAACACGGATGTAATGTAGAAGTTTCCGGGGGTGGAAAAATAGTAAACGTTGAAGATGTGATTCAGGCCATAGACTTAGCAATTAGCAACAAAGAGGCATCAGGAAAAATCTACAATCTGGTAGACTTTTATGTTGATAACATGACAGTAGCACAAATAGCCAAAGAATTTTGCGCTTCTCAATCCAACATCAGTGGCACACCCAAACAACCCATCCACACCATTGATAATACTCAATCTCAGTCATTAGGCGTACGGTACGCCGGGATTGAAGGATTAAAACGATATATTCGAGAATTACTTAATCTTATTTGACAAAATCAACACACCGCCCTTTTCTCGAAAAATTGCTTTCCAAATCAGAAAATTGTTTTCCGGAGATGAATGCCCCGACACCCGTTCGGTATCACTGATTTAGTCTTTAGCAACTCTCTATTGTACAGATTGAACATCCGCCTGACATACCATGCCAATTATTTGAATAACATTTTCTGAAATCATTATCTGTAGATGGCAGAGGCCAATTCCCGCTGGCAACTGCGTCTGGAATAGTTCGCGCCTGGATCATAAAGAATGCAGTGCCTGTCACTCCTTCAGACCATTTCACCTTTGTAAAAAATATTCTATTCTCCCTAAAATAATTTTTTATTATTCCGATAATCCGAGGTAACAAATGCAATGAAAAGGCAATAAATGCAAAAAGGTAAACGACTATGCAAAATCCTAATATCATGACAATAAAACAAGTCGCAGAATATCTGAAAATAAGTCCCCGCACAGTATACAAATTGGTAAAAGAAGGAGCAATTCCTTCCTTTAAAATAATGAATATGTGGCGATTTGAACAGTCTAAAATTGACCAGTGGATACAAGAAAAAAGTGAAATTAATAACTTCAAAGGAAACGGAGGGAAAGAACATGCCAAAAGTGCTAATAATTGATGATTCAGCAGTTATGAGGAAAATTATTCAGAGAAACATCCAGCAATCCGGCCTGATCGTGGATGAATTTGTCGAGGCGGGGGACGGAAGGGAAGGTCTTGAAAAAGCCACTTCCAATAATATCGATTTAATCCTCTGTGACTGGAACATGCCAAACATGACAGGAATAGATTTTGTTAAGGCACTCAGGGGATCAGGTCAAAAGAGCAATGTTCCAATTGTAATGGTAACCACGGAAGGCAGCGAGGCAAAGGTTGAAGAGGCAAAAAACAGCGGTGCTAATGGTTATCTGACAAAACCATTCACGCCGGATCAATTAAAGTCCAAATTAGGAAATTTTTTGCTTGTAAAATAGTAAAGATATCCCCCCGCTGAGCAATATATCCATCGCCCAATATCAGCGACACGGAATATGAATTAGAAATGATATTTTAAAAACCTAAAAAGAAAAGGAGAAAACAAATCATGGCGTTAGAAAGTATGATGGAAACTATCGCATTAGATATTACCGAATCTACAAAGACACTATTTGAAACAATGATTATGATGGACTTAAAGTATAACGAAGCCTCATTAGTAGATGATACACAAATAAAAACGGATGTAATTGGTATGGTGAGTTTCACCGGTAAATATCATGGTGTTATTGCCCTGTTTTGCTCGAAAAGGCTCGCATTAAAGGTTGCATCAACTATGTTGATGACAGAATTGACCGAATTTACGAGCGAGGTAAAAGATGCTATCGGTGAGGTGTCAAATATGATCGCGGGAAATGTAAAGACAAAGCTGACGGCTCAATACGGCGACATGCATCTCTCCATACCAATTGTAATTGCGGGAGAAGGTCTTTCTATCACCGCTGTAAACAATCACCCTGTTGTAGCTGACACAACACTTTCCTGTTTCAGCAAAGATCCCTGGCTCATGACTCCCTTTATCTCCAGCAACGAAAAGTTTAACATTGGTTTATTGCTTAAAGAATCAAATAAATAGTTATTCATCCTATAGTAACGAAAATGGAAAAACCCCTAAACAAAAAAACGTCTTCTAAGTTAGAGGAAACTCTTGTAAGTACATTCCCGAGAATTTGTACCGATTGTGGTAAACTAACGAATAAACAGTTTTTCCTGACAAATCCCGTATTACAAAGTACAACACTGAACTCATTCATTAAGAAGATTAATACAGATTATGTAATGGCAAAGCTGGCAATAGAAGAATTTTACGAAGGAGAATTGTATTTAATCTTTGCGATAAAGGAGGCAATTACCATAGGAAGTCTCCTGTTAACCCTTGAAGATGCTGTAATCCGCGATAATGCAGGCAAGGGCATTTTAGACAACGATTGTGCGGACGCATTTAAAGAATTTACCAACCAGGTCTGCGGTATGCTGGATAACGAATTAAGACCGAAACTACCCAAACCCATCCACTTGAAATTAACAAGTACGCTTATCATGAACAAAGAAAATGCAAGCGCCGCGCTCAATGAAGAAACCTTGAACGAAGAGTGTCTTATTCTGACTGCAACAATGCGAATTCTGGGTTTTGATGACGGTCAATTCATATTAAGCATGTCAAAACTGGTCGGCGAAGAGTTTTTTTGCGAAGTCATCGAAGAGAACAATAAGCAGTTCAAGGGCACGATACTGGCCGTAGACGATTCGAACACAGATTTACGAATTATTCGGAAACTTTTGAGCAGTGAATATAAAATATTGGTCACAGATAATCCAAATAGCGCTCTCTCCCAGCTTCAAAAAGACCATATCGACCTTGTGTTGATGGATATTTACATGAACGGTGTTGATGGTATAACACTCTGTGAACGCATTAAAAGAAACGCTATGTCCAACACAATACCGATCATTATGTGTTCCTCTTCTCCAACACAGAATAATGTAATACAAGCCATTCGCGCTGGTGCAGTAGATTTTCTTGTAAAACCTTTTACAAGACAAAAATTAATTGAAAAGATTAATAAGCACCTAATAAAAAACAACGTACTGTTAAATTCTTAGCAAGGGATTACCTTAACACTATGAAAATACGGAAGCCACAGATTTCACAGATGACACAGATTTATTAGTCATATTTATAATCTGTGCAATCTGCGAAATCAGTGGTTTTCTCTTAAAACCTGACTATTGAGGATATAACTATGGAAGACAATATAAATTTTATGGACGATGTTGAAATTGTTAAAGAATTTCTTGTCGAATCCAGTGATCACCTTGAAGATGTCGAATCTAAGATACTGGTGTTAGAAGAAAACCCGGAAGACGTGGATATTATCAACGGCATATTCCGTCCAATTCATAGTATGAAGGGCAGCGCGGGCTTCCTAGGTCTAAAAGATATCGGTAAAGTAAGCCATGAATTAGAAACCCTTTTAGACGAAGCAAGAAAGGCGAAAATAAAAATCACACCGGAAACTATTGAAATCCTGTATGAAGGCGTGGATATACTAAAAAAGCTGAGAGATACTATAGCAAATAAGATAGATAACAAAAATGCTTCAGCAGAGGTAATTAATTACCAGCCACTTTTATCGAAAATATTTGCTGTTTTAGGAAATAATCAAAATTCGTCTTTACAAAACGATACTGACACTCATTTTCCAAAAGTAATGCATATCGGTGAAATATTACTTGAAAGCGGAGATATCAGCAAAGATCAGCTGGAACAGGCATTAGAAGAGCAAGGGTGTAGAAAAAAACTGGGTGAAATATTAGTAGAAAAAGGAATAACCACACCTGAGAAAATTAGCAACGCACTCAAGGTCCAATCGATAATTGGCAAACCTTCGATTGAAACGGTTAAAGTTGATACCCAAAAGTTGGATAATCTCGTTAACCTTGTGGGCGAACTGGTAATAGCCAACGCCCTCATCAGTGAAACATTTGGCAACACCAGCAATGGTGCAAATAAAAACCTTTCCCATCTGAACAAAATCGTCAAGGACATACAGGACCAAGTCATGTGCATGAGGATGGTGCCTTTGAAATCAACATTTCAAAAAATGGTCAGACTCGTGCGTGATGTTTCTGCAAAAGTGGGCAAGAAGGTACGGCTGGAAATTTCCGGGGAGGATACAGAACTGGACAAGACGGTGATTGAAGAAATCGGTGACCCGCTTGTACATATCATTAGAAATTCAATTGACCATGGGATTGAATCTCAAGAGGAACGAGTAGCCAGAGGAAAACCTGCAGATGGTCTTGTGCGATTAAATGCCTTCCATCAGGGTGGTAATATCGTTATCGAAATTGAAGATGATGGTAAAGGTCTCTGTAAAGAGAAAATTTTGAAAAAAGCTATTGAAAAAGGACTGATCGAAAAAGATGCCTCTCTCTCCGAGCAGCAAATCTATAATCTCATCTTTGCCGCTGGATTCTCTACGGCAGACAAGGTGACTGATGTCTCAGGACGAGGTGTGGGCATGGATGTAGTAAAAAAGAATGTTGAACGCTTGCGGGGGAAGGTAGAGATTTCTACAGCAGAAGGAAAAGGCACCAAAATTTCCATCAAACTACCGCTCACCATGGCGATCATCGATGGCATGATTGTACAGGTAGGTCCGGAAAAATATATTGTCCCCATGCTCTCTATTGAAGAATCTATCCGTCCGAAAAAAGAAGACGTTTCTACCGTACAACAACGCGGAGAATTGATTAATGTACGTGGCAATTTGTTACCCATGGTACGACTACACTCCTTGTATAACGTTAAACCCAAAAAAATGAATCCCTGGGAGGCCCTTATCCTGATCGTTGAGGGTGAGGGGCGAAGGTGTGGAATCCTCGTTGACGACCTCCTGGGTCAACAGCAGATAGTCATTAAGAGTTTGGGAGAGCGGTTCTGCAATATTCGGGGAATCTCCGGCAGCGCCATACTTGGAAATGGACACGTAGGCCTTATCCTGGATGTCGGGGGTATTATGAGTATGGCTCTGAATTAAAAGGGCTGTGGTAATAGGGATCAGGGATCGGGTTTTAGGATAGGAGATAAGAATCTGACGACTTTATTCAAATTTAAAAATTAAAGATCAAAATGCAAAATGACAAATCAAAATTCAAAGATAAGTTCGAGATTTTAAAGACAGAAAACATTTCTTTCATTTTGATATGAATTTTTAATTTTTTATCTTTGATTTTTGATTTCCCCTGATCCCCGGTCCCTGACACCTGACACTGATAGCCGATCGCTAAAAAGTTACTTATTTTAAAACTACTTCATCATACAAACGCTAAGAAGGAGGTGCTATACACAAAAGCAGATGAGATCAAAAACTACGTATAGACCCACATTATTAATCCTTTAAAAGGCGGAGGATAATTGCATGAAAATGAATTTGAATACAAAAATTATCTCGTTATTTATCATAGGTGGTTTAGTGCCTTTGATTGCGATTGGAGTACTAAGTTATTATAGCTCCAGTAAGGCGTTGGAAAAACAGTCGTTTAACCAGTTAGTTTCCGTGAGAAATGTCAAACAAGCCTTTATTAATGACTGGTTTTCAAAGAGAAAGTGTGATGCAGTAACTCTTTCAAGAAATGAAATGGTCATTACTGCCGTAAAGGAATTCAAAAAGGCATTTCATCAGATGGGGACGGAAAAAGTGCGGGACTTGTATATCATCAAAAATCCATTCCCTACAGGTAAAAAATTGGAATATTTCGATGCGCAGGACGGCAGCGATTACAGCAAGTTGCACGCCCGTTTTCACCCTATCTTCAAGCAATACCTTGAAGAATATGGATATTACGATATTTTTCTTGTTGATGCTGAAACAGGAAATGTCGTTTACACGGTTTTTAAAGAACTGGATTTTGGCTCGAATTTAGTTTCAGGACCTTATAATACGAGCAATATCGCAAAGTTATATAAGGATGTTAACGCTGCGGATACTCTCAATGATCGTAGCTATGCAAAACTGGCTGATTTTGAACCGTATGCCCCTTCGAATGGAGACCCGGCTTCTTTTATTGCCAGCCCAATTTATGACGGTAACCAGAAGGTCGGCATACTTATCTTTCAGATGCCTATCAATAAAATTGATGCAGTCATGCAAGAACGCTCAGGCATGGGAGAAACGGGAGAAACCTACTTGGTAGGAGCGGATAAATTGATGCGTTCCAATTCAAGATTCTCAGAAAAACCAACAGTTTTGGTTAATAAGGTTGATACAGAGGCGGTAAAAGAGGCCATTGGAGGTAAAACTGACTGTAAGGTTCTTAATGATTATCGTGGCATACCTGTTTTGAGCGCTTATGCACCGTTTCATGTACTCGGCATGAATTGGGCAATTATAGCCGAGATAGACAAGGCAGAGGCGTTTAAAGCTGTTGCCGACTTACGAAAATGGATGATTATCGTTGGAATAGCTTCGGCAGGCTTTGTAGCTGGACTGGGCATCCTTGTCGTCAAGATTACCAGCAAGATATCAAGTCTTTTCAGATCCCTTCTGGATGATCTGACCGAGAGTTCTGCACAGGTAGCATCCGCTTCAGAACAGATCTCCTCATCAAGCCAGAGTCTTGCCCAGGGGGCATCAGAACAGGCCGCCTCCATTGAAGAAACTTCATCATCCATGGAAGAAATGTCTTCAATGACCAAACAGAATGCTGAGAATGCCCATAAGGCATCCGAATTGGCAACCTCTTGCTACCATTCTGCACAAACAGGCAACGAGTCAATCACGAAGGTAAACGATTCAATGCAGGAAATCAATGAAAGCAGCAACAATATCGTAAGCATTATCAAGGTTATCGACGGTATTGCCTTTCAGACCAACCTCCTGGCGCTCAATGCAGCTGTAGAGGCTGCGAGGGCTGGTGAACATGGAAAAGGTTTTGCGGTGGTTGCCGAAGAGGTGCGGAACCTTGCGCAGAGGTGCGCCAGCGCAGCAAAGGACATTACCCGATTGATTGAAGACAGCGCAAAGAAGGTTACCTCAGGTACTGATCTTGTCAAACAATCAAGCGAAATCCTCAAAGAGATCGTTATAAAGGCAAAGAAGGTTACCGATCTTGTAAATGAGATTACGAACGCATCAAATGAACAGGCAGATGGAATAGACCAGGTCAGCAAGGCCATTACCCAGATGGACCAAGTTACGCAACAAAACGCCGCAAATGCCGAAGAAACGGCGTCATCCAGTGAGGAACTCTCAGCACAGGCAGAGAGCTTAAAAGCGCTTGTGGAAAGAATCGCAAAAGAGGTTGGCGCTGGAAAGGAAAAAAAAGAAGGTTCAATGAAGGAGGATGCGCAATCGTCAAAGAAAGATGTGTTTATTCCTTCCATCAGAAGAACCTTATCCACCCGGGAAAAGGCAGGCCGCATTATTACGAGAGCAAACAAAGACGAAGATAGCAAAGAATCTAAACATGATACACTGGACGAAACTTTGCAAGAAGAGAACGGCAAGAAATATGCCATGTCGACTACCAAGTCTAATCGTATAATCCCCATGTCGGATGATGAATTTAAAGATTTTTAGTCCAGGTGTAAATTAGGCCTTCGGCGGTTTTCTCAATGTAGAGCGACAAGGCTCGTCGCTCTACAATCACATCTTTGGAATTTCTTAACTCAAGAAAGGAGAATTAAATGGCAATTCAATGGACTGAAAATTTGGCAGTGGGCGTAGACATGATTGATAATCAGCATAAAGGAATATTTAGCAGGGTAAACAATCTGCTGAGCGCGATGGCACAGGGTAAGGGAAGGGATGAAGTGGGTAAAGTAATAGCCTTTTTAGCAGATTATGTCGTAAAGCATTTCAGTGCTGAAGAGGCGATTATGGCCAAGAATAACTACGATGACCTTCCATCGCAGAAGGCAGAGCATGCGCAGTTTATAAAAGACTTTTCTGGCTTAAAAAAAGAATTTGAAACAAGAGGTGTTACCCCACATCTGGTAATACAGATACAACAAAAGGTATGTAACTGGCTGACGAATCATATCGGGAACGAAGATAAAAAAATTGGTGCGTTTTTGAAAATAAAAGGATGACCTTCGTGCATTTGTTGAGAAGAAGAGGAATTTCAATCTTTTCTCGTTAAGCTATGAGTAACCACACCCCTTGCCCCTCTCAAGAGGGGAATTTGAGACCCCCCTCCTGGGAGGGATTGAGGGGTGGGTAAAAAAGCCATAGTTGGGTGCGTCCTACGCAAGCCATGTTCTTATCAATGAGGGGATTACAGGATGGGTGAAGCGCCAGATGATAGGGCGGGCAATGCCCGCCATAAATAATCTGCACCTTAAATATTAAATTATCACATTTAACTAAGCGAAAGGAAAATCTTATGCAAGCAGTAATGGAAAAAGGGAAAAAATCAGATGCCTTGGAGTCGCTGTCGCATGAAGGAAAATACCTGACCTTTGTGCTGTGTGGCGAGGAGTATGGCATAGAGATACTCAAGGTAAGGGAAATTATAGGCATTATGAATATAACACCTGTACCACAGACACCCGGTTACATGAAAGGGGTAATTAATCTCCGGGGAAAGGTGATCCCTGTAGTAGACCTGAGGTTAAAATTTGGATTTCAGGAGACTGACCATACAAAAGAAACATGTATTATAGTAGTGGAAGTCAAAAACAAACTCACAGGAGTCCTTGTAGATACAGTTTCGGAAGTACTTGATGTTCGCGGCGAGGATTTGGAGCCTGCACCTCATCTTGGAGAAGGCATCAATACTGAAATCTTTTTAGGCATGGCAAAGATAAAGAACAAGGTAAAAATTCTCCTTGACATCGATAAGGTCTTAGGCACCGAAGAGATCAATATGGTTGAGAGTTTGACAAGTGTAAGTTAATTTTGGATCCTTTCGTAAGAAAGGTGGGTAAATTTCTTATAAATGTAAAGGTTAAAAATCAAAATTCAAAGATGAATTCAAGAGACGAATTTATCGATATACCCTTGAAGCAATTAAGTTTATTGATGAGTTGCCGAAAGAGAAAACCAGTGAGACCATTGGTAATCAACTCCTTCGGAGTGCCACCAGTATTGGAGCTAATATGGTAGAAGCAAACGCTGCAAGTTCAAGGAGAGATTACACCAATTTTTTTAATTACGCCCTAAAATCAGCCAACGAGACCAAATTTTGGTTGGGGTTACTCAGAGATTCAGGCAAAGCCGATAAAAACAGGGCTAACAAACTTTTGAAAGAAACGACCGAGATTGCCAATATATTAGCTTCCAGTATACTTACCTTGAAAGGGAAGAGATAATCTTTGCATTTTGATCTGTATTTTTAATTTTTTACATTTCATTTTTGATATTTATGGTTTCCAGATTCTGATTGTTCACAGCTTAAACAAAAAAACGGGAGGAAAAAATGATTGGTAAAATGAATATGATGACAAGACTCATTGTTATGATCATTGCTGTCATTGTGGTCTCGACAACCATCTTGACGTATATCAATACGAAAAGACAAAAGACACAGATGTTAGCAGAGGTACAAAAGCAAGCGAGAATGGCAGCGGATCAATTAATTTCTACAAGAAAGATAATTGCAGAGAAGCAAAAGGCAATAAACACAGACTCAAAAGGTAATTTTGAATTCAAGGGTGTAATCCCGGCAGTTTTAGGACGAGAGATTGCTGAACACTTTAGTCAAACAACCATCTTTAAGATGAAACAGACGAGTATTAAATACAGAAACCCCTCGAACAAGCCTGATGCATGGGAGATTCATCAATTAGAAAGATTTGAGAGAGACCCGGATTTAAAAGACATCTCAGAAATAGCAAAATTAGAGAACGGTACGGAGGTTTTTCGATTGATGGTGCCCCTGAAAATCGAAGAGGCATGCCTGAAGTGTCATGGTGACCCTGCAACGAGTTCCACCGGGGATGGCAAAGACCTGGCAGGCCGACAAATGGAGAATTACAAACTGGGAGATATTCGTGGCGGAATAAGCGTAACTGCACCGATGGCAGCCGTAAATGCAGCAATTGCCTCGAATAGAAATTTCAACATCATTGGAAATGGAATTTACGTGATTCTGATAGGAATGATAGTCTTTTTTATCGCCAGAAATATCATATCCCTGCTTAAGAGACTGGTTTATAATTTAAAAAATGGCGCCGAAGAAGTTTCTTCGGCAGCAAACCAGATCTCGTCTTCCAGTCAGTCTCTTGCTGACGGGGCATCGCAGCAAGCTTCTTCCATAGAAGAGACCTCTGCTTCGATTGAAGAAATGGCCTCAATGACAATGAAAAACGCTGATAATGCAAGGGAGGCCAATCAACTTGCAATCAAGACAAAAACATCCGCAGAAAGTGGAAATGAGGCCCTGGATACCCTGCAGACAACTATGCGGGACCTAAATTCAGGCAATGACAAAGTCCTATCGATAATCAAATCTATTGATGAAATAGCATTTCAGACGAACCTTTTGGCCCTCAATGCAGCGGTTGAGGCAGCAAGAGCAGGGGAGCATGGAAAAGGATTTGCTGTTGTTGCAGAGGAAGTACGCAACCTTGCGCAAAGGTGTTCCGTGGCGTCTAAGGAAACTGCGGACTTAATCAACTCGAGGGTAGTAAGCACCGAGAATGCCGCAAAGATTGCCGATAAATTTGCAGCCAATCTTAAAGAAATCGTAACCGAGGCAAAAAAGGTAACGGACTTAGCTGGTGAAATTGCCGCTGCCTCGCAGGAACAGTCAGATGGAATTGGTCAAATATCCAAGGCAGTTACGACCGTGGATACGGTTACACAACAGAATGCTGCAAATGCGGAAGAGTTAGCTTCATCGAGTGAAGAATTATCTGCACAGGCAGAGAACCTGAAGGCTATTATCCATGAGCTGGCTGTGGAAATTGGGAATATTGATGATGATTTGAAATCCTTTGAAAAACCACAACTTCATCCGTATTTCGAAAAGAAATCT
This sequence comes from Candidatus Brocadia sinica JPN1, assembly GCF_000949635.1. Classification (NCBI taxonomy): domain Bacteria; kingdom Pseudomonadati; phylum Planctomycetota; class Candidatus Brocadiia; order Candidatus Brocadiales; family Candidatus Brocadiaceae; genus Candidatus Brocadia; species Candidatus Brocadia sinica. Next base: position 3,430,971 of record NZ_BAFN01000001.1, on the reverse strand, counting down.
CAATTTTCGAAGAAAGGAACTTCTGATAAGAAAAGTAAGCAAACGATTCAGATCAAAAAAACCAACAATTTTTCAAAGCCGGATGATAAAGTGAACGGAAATGGCTCTAAAAAAAGCGAGAGAGTTTTAACCAGGACGCCGGAAGAATTGCTGCCCCTCAGTGAAGATTTCAAGGATTTTTAGTACCTGTAAAGTTTAACTACCCGGTGTTAGCTGAATAAAACATACTGTGGTATAGCCACAGCTACAAGATAATCCCTTCATCCCCGCCTTCACCAGGAGGGGATGAAGGGGAGACAAAACAACTTCCTAATGATCACAGCAAGAAAGGAATTTTCTGGTGAACAATACTCAGTGTATGATTACTGTTGGTGTTGGCGATCTAAAGATTACACAAGCACCTCATGTATTAAAGACATTGTTGGGTTCCTGTATTGGAGTCGTATTGCACGACCGTGTCAAAAAAATCGGTGGACTTTTACACATAATGCTACCGAAAAAAAATGGTAATGATGTAAAGATCACCAAATATGCGAATACTGGACTCCCCTATTTCATTCATCAGATGGTTACTCATGCAGGCGCTTCCAGAGGAGCTCTTTCTGCAAAGATCTTTGGCGGCGCAAAAATGTTTGAAACTAATGGTCTGCTGAATATAGGCGAATCAAATGAATTAGAGGTAAGGCGGGTATTGAAAGAAGAAGGTATTAGGATTGTAGCATCGAGAACCGGTGGCACAAAAGGATACAATATTTCGTTCGACACGGAAACGGGTGCAGTAACGTGCCGTATCTTTGGAGAAGCAGTCATAGTTTATTAACATGTTCAAGGAAAGACTACACCAATAAGGAAAATTTAATTGGAATCGGAGAGATAATATAATGAACATTTCTCAAGAACGTTTAAAAATATTGGAAATTATGTCGAGTCTTAGTATTGACCGTGCATCCAGGGCATTATCAAAGTCACTGAGGACAGGCGCAAGAATTTCGCTATCAAAAGTATCCATTGCTGATTTGAGTAAAACCACAGAGAAGATGAATGAAGATCAACGAGAAATGACAAGCGTTATGGTTAATTTCAAGGGAAAAGAAGGCTGTAAGTTTTTATTTATGTTACCGTTGGAGGGGTCGTTAATCCTTACAGATCTGTTTCTTCGACAACGCATAGGAACCGCAAAGGAATTCGACGTTTTTGCTGAAAGCTCAATACAGGAACTGGGAAATATTCTCGCCAGTCACATCAGCAATGCATTAGTTTCTGATTTTAATGCTACGTTAATCCCACAACCGCCACGGGTACATAATGATTACGCAGGAGTCATATTTTCAAACCTTGTGCTAGAACAGGGCATGGTGGATGATAATCTCTTACTGATGGAAACAATATTTGAAATCAGTGGCACTGAACTCGAATGCTACCTGTTTTTGGTCCCTGAAATGACATCGTTTGCTAAATTATTAGATAATATAGGAGTAAAAACATGAAAAAGATCTTAGTAGTGGATGATGCCAAAGTCATAAGGATGATAATCAGGCAAATTTTGACAAGGCATGGATTTGAGATTGCCGGAGAGGCTGGTAATGGTAAGGAGGCATTAGAAAAATATAAGGAATTGAAACCTGATGCAGTAACAATGGACATTGTAATGCCTGAAGTAGATGGAATTCAGGGGCTCAAAGAGATCATTGCCTTTGATAAACAGGCAAAGGTTGTCATGATATCCGCCATTGACCAGAGAGACGCATTAATGGAATCCCTTCGATATGGTGCAGTAGACTACGTCGTAAAACCGTTTGAAGACGATCGTATGGTATCGTCACTACGGAATATATTTGGCGAAAGCCAAAAAGATGCTGTAAGCAGTGGGCATGAACAGTAGGCGGTAAGCAGTAAGCTGTAGGCAGTAGGCACAATAAACAATGGATACAACGACTATCAATAATTTTAAAGATTTAATGATTTACAAAAGGCGTTTTGTTTGGCAATGGATATTTATCACCTTGCGAAAAGTTTCCCTAAAGATGAACTTTATTCGTTAATAAGTCAAATCAGAAAGTCGTCACGTTCGGTTTGCTCAAATATTGCTGAAGGATACAGAAAACGCCAATACCCCGCACATTTTGTAAGCAAGATATCAGATGCAGATATGGAGAACAGTGAAACGCAGGTTTGGATTGATTTTGCCTTTCACTGCAAATATATAAATGAACAAACCCAAAAAGATTTATTGAACAAATCAACAGAAGCTGGAAAGCTATTAAATTATATGATTGAAAATCCTGAAAAGTATCTAAGAAAGAATATAAAACCTGTTTCTGACAGTTTAGGAATAGATACATAGCAACGAATGGCAAATAATGTATCAGAACCAGTTGGATGCCTACTGCCTACTGTCAACTGTAAAATGCCAACTGTCCACTTATATGAGCCGACTAAATAGTTACTAAAATACTTGGAAAAAGGTTTTAAAGGGGAATACCTATGGACATCGACATCAGCGATAAAGAATTTTCTCTTTTCCAGCGCTTAATTTACAACGAAAGTGGAATAAATCTTACCCCCGCAAAAAAAGAGTTGTTAAAATCCAGATTAATGAAGCGCTTGCGGGAAAGATCGTTGTCCTCATTTAAAGAATATTATAAATATGTTACCGAAGAAGATACAACGGGTGAAGAATTGGTCAGTATGCTTGATTGCATCTCTACGAACCTCACTGAATTTTTCAGAGAAGCAGCACACTTTGATTTCCTGTCAAAAAAAGTACTTCCTGTCTTATTGGAAAATAAAAGAAAAAAACGAGAAAAAAGAATCAGGATATGGTGTGCAGGCTGCTCAACCGGTGAAGAGCCATACAGTATTTCTATGGTACTGGCAGAATGTATAGAACAGCTTAGTGAATGGGATATAAAAGTATTAGCTACCGATTTGTCGACCCGGGTTCTAAAAAAGGCCATGCAGGGAATATACGCAAAAGACCGGTTACAAGGTATTCCCCTTCAAATGTTAAACACCTATTTCGAAAAGGGAACACATAATTTTAAAGATCACTATCAAATAAAAGAGTCCTTAAGAAACCTGATTTCATTCAGGAGGCTTAATCTTACCGATGAAACCTTTCCATTCAAAGGGCAATTTGATTTTATATTTTGCAGAAATGTAATGATTTATTTTAATAAACAAACTCAGAGTAAATTGGTGTCGAAATTTTATCAATATCTTACACCCGATGGGTATCTTTTCATAGGTCATTCTGAAAGCCTTGCCGGCACTGAAACCAGATTCCAGTATGTACGACCCACGATTTATCAGAAATAATATGTTATTGATGCGTATTTTTGACTTTTTGCCCTTGATATCTGGTTTCTGTTGAAACTCTGTTATTCGTAGGGTGATATTTGTTTTCATCGCTGTTTGCATTCTGATCCAGGAGATTTACAAGGAGGCTCGACATGGTAAAAAAAATAAAGGTGTTGATTGTGGATGATTCAGCCGTGGTCAGGAAAATATTATCTACTGGTTTAAGCAAGGATCATGGGATTGAAGTCGTAGGAACCGCAGCAGACCCCTTTATTGCCAGAGACAAAATCATAAATTTAAAGCCTGATGTAATTACGCTGGATGTAGAAATGCCCAGGATGGATGGCATCTCCTTCCTGCAAAGACTAATGACATACTACCCATTACCTGTCATTATGGTTAGCTCATTGACACAGACAGGTTGCGAAACCACCTTAAAGGCTTTGGAAGTAGGTGCACTGGATTTTGTTGCAAAGCCGTCACTGGACGTATCACATACGCTGAATGAGATAGTAACAGAATTAGCAGAAAAGATAAAAGAATCAGCGAATGTTAAAGTAAAGAAGAAAGAATATTTTAAAAGTACCGGAAAAAATACCATTACCAGACACACAGAGACAAGCCATGCACTCATCAACAGCACACACAAGATTATTGCAATCGGGGCGTCTACAGGTGGAACAGAAGCGCTCAAAGAGGTGTTGATGCAAATGCCACCAAATGCGCCGGGAATACTGATTGTACAACACATGCCACAGCTATTTACAAAATCATTTGCTGACCGTTTGAATTCTCTTTGTTCTATTGAAATACGAGAGGCTAAAGACGGCGATAGTGTTATTCCAGGTCTTGCGTTGATTGCGCCTGGGAATTACCACATGGAACTACGAAGAAACGGCGCCCGATATTACATAACAACGAACCAGGAACCTCCTGTCCGTCGTCACAGACCCTCTGTCGAGGTGTTATTTGAATCGGTCGCAAAATATGCTGGTTCCAATGCCGTGGGTGTGATTATGACGGGCATGGGCGATGATGGTGCAAGTGGCCTCTTAAAAATGAAAGAATCTGGCGCTAAAACACTGGCACAGGATGAGGAAAGTTGTGTTGTATTTGGTATGCCAAAGGAAGCGATCAAATTGGGAGCGGTTGACACCGTCGTTCCACTTAACAAAATTACCCCTTCCATTTTATCATTATTAACTAAAATGTAATGTATCTCATGCAAACAGAGAATTAAGCGCTTCCCATAGTACGTAAAAAGTGCTTTACGAGTCCGGGCTCAGTTGCAAAATGAACGTGAGTATAAGAACCCAATACACGATCAGCAAAGAGACCGTCAGACCGTGATCGGTTGTCATCACATTTCGAAATTGCATAAGCGAATCGTGTGCCTTCAGACACATGCAGTGATGACCAGTGAAATTCGTGGGCCTTGAATACATCTCCTTTTTTACACAAGAGATTATCGTGTATCGCTTCAACTGTAATATAGCCTAATCCCTGCCTTTTATTCTCCATCTTCGTCATCCCTTTTAGTATTCCACACATCTCGTGTATCTTTTTTTTAAAATCCACCATCTGTTCAAGCAAATACATCATTCCCCCGCACTCACCGTATATAACCAAACCATTCCTGTACGCTTTTCGTATGGATTCTTTCATGGTGGTGTTCGATGCGAGTAAAGCGGCATGTAATTCCGGAAAACCACCCCCCAAATACAAACCATGAATGTCCGCAGGCAGATATTTATCATACATTGGACTAAAATACGTTAGTTCAACCCCAAATGATTCAAGGAGATCAAGGTTATCATGATAATAAAAATTAAATGCTTCGTCAACGGCAACGGCAACCCTGAAATTAAATCGTTCAGTAGTCCCACAGAATACCGTCTTCTGAAAAGCGGGAAGATTATTTGGGGAGGAAGCCATACCAATCAATTTCTCAATATCCATGGTGGCCGACAACAAATTTCCGATTTTTTGGTACGCAGACTTTGAGAACTCCTGTTCTATCGATGGAACCAAACCAAGGTGCCGCTCCGGCAGTATTATTTCCTCATCGAAAGACAGGTACCCCAATACCGGGATATTGCAATTACCCTCGATAGATTTTTTAAGAGAAGTATAGTGCCGTTCACTCCGGACTCTGTTTAAAATTACTCCTTGTATTTTCACATCCTTATCAAAATGTTTAAACCCCAATGCAATCGCACCTGCACTGCGGGACATCCCCTTTGCGTCCATTACCAATATCACAGGCACATCCAATATCTTGGCAAGATGAGCTGTGCTCCCGAATTCCGTCCCATCCAGACAACCGTCATAGAGCCCCATCACCCCCTCAATCACCGCCATATCCGATCCCATAACGGCACGTTCGAATAATTCCAGACACACATCCCGACTCATCAACCATGTATCCAGATTACGAGACGGCCGTCCAGTAATGGCCATGTGATGCGATGGATCGATATAATCAGGTCCGACCTTAAACCCCTGTACCCTGCACCCTTTTTCCATCAGGACAGACATTAAGCCAAGGGTAATGGTCGTCTTACCTACACCACTATGCGTACCCGCTATCAGGATCCTTGGATAATGAGACGAAGTGTGTTTCATAACTGGATATTAAGAAAATTCAAAATTTTGTCTGAAAACCAAAGAGAATCTTCGCTTTGCACTGAAAAAAAATCATCGAAGATCTGGTTTCAACAGTTTTGCAAATAAGGGGACATCAAAAATCACCCGGCAATATGCCAACGTAATCCTGATGAGGGTTTGGATTATATATTGTCACAGAAAATTGGTCAAGTATTTCATCTTTAAGTATCAAATGCGGACAAATACTGGGGAATATGCCTCATACTAAAAAGCCCATACGATTGAAGCCATCGCCCTCCAGTCCACTACTTGCTGAGTACCCCGGGCATTCTGGTATATGGGTTTTTGAAATTTCAGGTCAATACTCCCGCCAGTCTTTGGAATCTTTATCTGAAGAGAAGGCGAAACAGAGAAGGAAGTAATGCCTGTGTTATCGGTATTGTCCAAAAGGGATTCATCCGGCCTTGAATATCTACCATCGTGATCTCTATCCTGTCCTGCATAGAATAGATTTAGCTCTAAACCAGGATTTACATAGCTGGTTAGCTGGTACCTGGCGATAAGGTCTAATGATATTTTGTCCCCGAATTCATAACCCTCATCACCTTCTGTAGTCATCTGGTAAAATAAATTGGTTTGGAATATCAGCGGCTGAAATGCATGCATATAATTAACGAGAAACAACGGGTCCCATGAACCTGTCCCAGTTTGCATTGCGGCGTGCACAAGACCGCCGGAGTCAAATTCCTCATCATTTTTCCCTGTGGGGGTTTTTACTCCCAGACCAAGGGTAACTTTTTTCGTTGGTAGATCGGGTTTATCGGTATAAAGGGTATAAAGCCCCATAAGGGTCATATCTCCAAGTCCCTCAACCGTATCCATCTTCATGTCCATCCTCATATCTTTTTCTGCTGCGTCACTTGCCAATGGTCTCAAATACACCTGTGGGGCAAGTTGCGGTGCATGATGATGGCTGCTTCCTGCACCCCTTGTCACCATCCTCATATCCATGTCATTGATAACATAGGGGACTGTAGCAAGGAATTGAAGCTTCTCAGTAGCAGCATATGCGCCTAACAGGGTGTATTTCTGCATAATCATCCGTGTAGGAATAGAAAAACTCTTTGCCTCTTCTGGCATTTCCGGCCATTCTGCAGCTATATTATCCAACACTGAATTGTAGCTTATCCTATGGCTGCCTTCTCTAATGGTCTCCATGTTCGTATATTCATACTGAAGGGAAAGTCCAAAATTCGGTGCAATGGTTACACCCGAGATTGTCGCCTCAGCAAGGGATCTTGATAAGCAACATTCGCCGTGAGCATAAATAATGCCGTTTAAAAAAATTAAAAACAAAAAAATCGCGACAAAAATTTTCACAAATACTATTTTCCCCAGATTATTGCATTACATTCAAGCAAAAGAGATAATGTGTATGTCATTATCCCTTTCTTACTTGAAGTGCAGTATTTTTGCTCTAACCGGTAATGTCAAATTCTTACATGAACAATACCTTCAATACTTTCGCAGAAAATTTTCAATGGGTGTGACCACTGCCTCGTGACATCTCTAACATTCCGTGAATTTTCACGATAAGAGCTTAATTGATGTTAGACTTTTCTTCATATGTGCCTCCATTGAAAATTACAGAGATAGAATTTCAACTGTGAGATCCCTGAGTCAACCTCTGCGGAAAGCGAACAGACGGATCGCTTCATTCAGTCAGGATGATATGCAATAGCAATAGTATCACTCCGAGCGAAATGGTCTGTCTGCCGCAAAACCGGAAAATAAGACCAAAGTTATGAAATTTTGTTGAATCTGGATTTGGCTTTAGATGAAATGTCTGGGTGGTTTTTTCGGTGGAGACGCAAATACTTCAAGAAGAGAATTTGAAATGTCACAAGAAAGAAAACACAAAAATGATTCTTTGATTTGTTGAACTTGATCACCTACCATGTATTTAGCAGTAAATGTTACACCGGTGAGCGGGTCATTCCCATATGTACAATTTATGCTGCTCATGAACACATGAAAACTGCTTTTCTGCTCATTACTCTGAAATTTATCTCGATTTTTGTAAACTCCGCAACAACAATGAGTCCTGCAATCCGATTCCGATTTGCATCCACATTGATGTCCTTTGCAAGGGAATCCATCAGATTCCCTGACAGAGTTTACACTTATACCGCCATTGCATATTAGCAGACATACAATGACTGAAATTTGAATATATGTAAGTATTTTATGACTTTTCATCCGAAAAGGCCATAATTCCAATCAAAAAAGGGACATTTGAAATCCCTTTTTTGTAACATAATTTAGGAGACTATATTGCCATTATACTTAAACCAAGAAACTTTTTTCTACCACAAAGATCGGGAAAAGACAAGAATTTTCTTCACTCCTCCGCGGCCTGCGGTTATTTCATTTCTTTCAACTTCTCATTTTCCTGTTTAATCGCACGGTCCAAATGATCTTGCCATCTGCTGCCATAATGTCTTTCTAACCAACTTTCGATATGCCCCTGCCAAAGGTTATATGCTTGTTTTACACTTTCGATCTTTGGATGTATCTTGGAAGTGTACAAAACGCAGTCAGACCTGGGTACCTCCAGAAGAAAATATTCGGCAGGTTTTTCATTCCAGATCGCACTAATCTTAGTTATCTCTTTATACTGGCTTAACTTTTCTCTCGTCTCATTGACCGTATGGGCCGGGAAAATCTTTCCAAGCAATCCATGGTCATCCTTGATAGCATAAAATAAGCGAAAGACCTGTTTATGCTTCAACGTCAGATAATTTTCTGAAGCAATGTATTCATTATAAACGCAAGGTGCAAGAATATCATGCATGAAACTATCTGCCTTGTCCGGGAATTCTTTACAGGTGTATGGTCGGCACCTCTTGCCAAATATACCGCACCTCAACAATATCTGAAGGGTAAAACCGTCCGGGGTATTCAGTTCTTTCAAATGGAAATTCAGGCATCGGCATGGATCGTATACAATATCCTTCGCCCGGAGGGCTGTGTAAAGCAGCTTAATACCAGCAGTAGCATTGCCCCGTTTTAAAAAATGTCTCCACATGCCCAGATGGGTCTGTTGCCGGGGGATGCTCATAAAGCAACATATCCCATCAGCGCAGATATCGCTGGTAAACTCTATATTCCTATTGCAGTCACTGGTGTAGGAATCTGTTTTCATAAGTTTAATGCTTGTGGATATGACCATGCCGGTGTTCATGTTCATGTACCATCTCGTCATGGCGGTGGCGATGCTGGTGAACCAGATTGTTTTTTAATAATAAGTCATAATTGTTCAATATTTCTTTATAATTACCAATTGCCACAGGCCTCTTTTCTTCGCTAAAAACAAGCACACGGTCTGCTATCTCCTGGGTAAGAAAAATATCATGTGTTACAACCAAAAGCGTCTTCCCCTGTGATTTTAAGGTATACAGTATATTGATAAATTTCGATGAACTCCTTGGGTCCAGTCCACTGGTGGGTTCATCCAGCAACAAGACCTTTGGATTCATAGACAATACCGTGGCAATAGCCGCTCTCTTCTTTTCTCCAAAACTTAAATGATGCGATATCCGTGAGCCGTAACCTTCCATACCCACCAGGACTAACGCTTCTTCTGATGCTGCGATTATCTGGTTGTTATCCCATCCCAGGTTTAAAGGACCGAACGAGACATCGTCCATAACGGTAGGACAAAACAGTTGATCGTCTGGATTCTGGAATACCAATCCCATCTTCCGTCTGATCTCTTTCATGTTCTTCTTGTCAAGCGTCAAACCCATAATCTCGATGCGTCCGTCACCCTCCAGAATACCCATCAAATTCATAAACAGTGTTGACTTACCCGTTCCATTGGCACCGATGATAACCAGGGTTTCCCCTTCTTCCACATCAAAATTAACGTCCTTTAGCGCCATCGTCCCGTCCGGGTAGCAGTAATTCAGGTTTGAAACAATTATAGCCCTTGCCATAGATGAACGTTGCTTATTTTGACGTGTTCCATTTTATAGATGAGACCAGAAACGATAAACATCAGCGAAACGATTATACCTGCTATAAATAAAAAGTCTATATAAGAAAAACCGAAACGTTTAACACTCCGCATTTCTCCACTGAATCCACGGAGAATCATTGCGCTATAAATTCTCTCGGCCCGCTCAAACGTCCTGATAAACAATATACCAATCATATATCCCAGCACCCGAAACTGCTCCACATACCTTGAACCAAAATAACGCAGAGATCGGGCTCGCATTAGTCGTTTCGCCTCGTCTAAAAGCACAAAGATGTAACGGTACATAAATGACATAAGTATAACCAGTAACCTCGGCAGACGAAACAAGTCCAACCCATGTAAAAAATCAGGAAAGGTCGTTGTTGAAGAAGCAATCACAAGCAAAAGAATAGATAAACCTGACTTAACAATAATATTAAGAAATGTCCAGGCGCCCTCGTAAGTAACGTCCATTTTCCAATAACCGATTTTCAACGACCAACATACCTGTCCCTCCTTTACAAAAGGCACAAATATCGCAATGAAAAGAACAAACAACATCAAGATGCACATTCTTCTCAATATCTGTCTGGGTGTAACCCTTGAAAGGAATGAAATTGCCAGTATCAACAAGAAATAGAGCCCAAAATCTTTCAGACGCGTGATGGGGGTCAGTATCATGCAGAGAGTAATGGAAAGGAAGGAAATGATCTTTGACCGGGGATCAAGGCATTCCAACAGACTATTTGAAAATCTCATAATATTTTAAGCACAGGACAGACCCAACTCCACAAATCAAAAACAACATGGACGTAACGTACATTATCCTTACAGCACTATCAATCGACTTTATGGTTAACTGGTTCTGAACGTCCCCGATAAAGGGTTTTTCAACAACTTCACCCTGATAGATACTTGGCCCCCCTAATTGTACTTTCAATGCCCCCGCTATTGCAGCCTCTGGAATGCCACTATTGGGACTTTCATGTTTACGTCCGTCCCGAAAGGCAACCCGTAAAGAATTCTGGAAACCGTAACCACACAAAAAAGAAGCCGTTGGAATTAATACCGTACAAATTCTGGCTGGGATATAATTGGCTACATCATCTAATCGTGCAGATGCCCAGCCAAATCGGATATATTTTTCGTTCTTGTATCCTACCATGGAATCCAGCGTATTTACAGCCCGATAAGCCATTGCCACAGTAGGCCCCCCTACAAAGGAATAAAATAATGGCGACACAATGCCATCTACACTACCCTCTGCCACCGTTTCAACACATGCCCGTACTATTTGTTCTTTGTCGAGATGCGCTGTATCTCTGCCTACGATCTGTGATAATGCCTGCCGGGCCTTTATTAAATCATTTTCCCTGAGAGATATCATTACCTTTTTTGCTTCATCAGCCAGACTTTTTATAGAAATTGTGGAATACACAATAACAGCGCCAAGTATTATTTCATACGGAGAACACCATCGTTTCCCTATGGACATCACGGCGTAGGTCAATAGGTACGTTCCTAACACAATTATGATGGTTAACAGTATCCCACTCATGCGTTCTGGTATAGGAAATCTTTGTAATACAATTTCTATGCTTCCTATAAACCTCCCAATAAGTCGAACAGGATGGCATGACCATTGAGGATCACCGATGGCAATGTCCAGGGCGTAGGCAACTGCTATTTGAAGAAGAACAGTATGTGTGGGATCAATCATGGTGCAGAATAGCTGCATACAGATTCAAAAAAGGAGTCAGAACTCAGAATTCAGCGGTCAGAATGGACTGCCACTTTACCTATTAAAGTGCATTTTCATCCTGAATTCTGAATCCTGGCAACTGACTCCTTGTAAAGACAGTACAATTAAGAATTTTTACAAAGTAGTCCTCTACCCCCTGGTATTCATTCTCAGTTAAGGCTGATTTTACAAACTATTCTTTTACTTCATAATCCGCATCGATGATTTCATCCTCTCCCCCTTCACCCTTTTTTTCTTTTCTTTTCTTACCTTCACCGCCTGGAGGTGGTGGAGGCTGCTGTTCTTCCTGCTTAGCAGATTCTTGATACACTTTCGCACTAATTTCGTGCAGGGCGCTCGTTAAAGCATCCATCTTTTGCTGTATATCTTTTTCATCTTCCGATTTTATCGATTCTCTCAAATCTTTAATAGCAGACTCTATCTTTCGTTTTTGTGAGTCATCTATCTTCCCTGCAACGTCCTTTAAAGTCTTTTCAGCGCTATAAGCCAGACTGTCTGCCTTGTTCTTTGTTTCGGCTCTTTCCTTTGTTCGTTTATCCTGGTCCGAGTATTCCTGTGCCTGTTTGACCATCCGGTCAATTTCTTCCTTATTCAATTTTGTCGAAGCCGTAATCGTAATCTTCTGCTCGTTTCCTGTACCAAGGTCTTTTGCATGGACATTAATAATGCCATTGGCGTCGATATCAAAAGATACCTCAATCTGAGGAACGCCCCTTGGCGCCGGTGGAATACCGGAAAGATGGAATCTTCCCAGTGTCACGTTATCTCTTGCCATTGCTCTTTCACCCTGAAGGACATGAACTTCTACGCTGGTCTGATTGTCCTCTGCCGTTGTGAAGACCTGGCTCTTCTTCGTCGGAATGGTAGTATTTCTTTCAATGAGACGAGTAAGCACGCCACCCAGGGTTTCTATGCCGAGCGACAGCGGCGTTACGTCGAGAAGCACGAGGTCTTTGACCTCCCCGGATAAAACGCCTGCCTGAATCGCAGCACCCATGGCTACGCATTCCATTGGGTCAATCCCACGTTCAATCTTTTTTCCTACATAATCCTCCACAAATTTCTGAACGATAGGCATACGTGTTGGACCGCCCACAAGGATGATTTTATGAATGTCATTTGGCGTCAATTTGGCGTCTTTTAATGCCTGTTCAACCGAATGTCCACAACGATTAACAATAGGAGACACTAATTGTTCTAGCTTTGCCCTGGTTATGGCATGGGTAAAGTGTTTTGGTCCAGAGGCATCGGCTGTAAGGAATGGAAGGTTAATGTCAGTCGTCAAAGTTGTAGAAAGTTCTATTTTAGCCTTCTCCCCAGCCTCCCTTAAGCGCTGCATCGCCATTTTATCATTTTTAAGGTCGATCCCGTATTCCTTCTTGAACTCAGACACCAGATAATCAACGATAGCGTTATCCATGTCTGTACCACCCAATTGGGTATCTCCACTGGTGGAAACCACTTCAAAAACACCCTGACCAAAATCCATAATCGTACAATCTAAGGTACCTCCACCCAAATCGAATACCAGTATCTTTTGAGATTCTTCGACCTTATCCAACCCATAAGCCAGTGATGCCGCTGTAGGTTCGTTAATAATTCGAACCACATCCAGTCCGGCAATAGTCCCTGCGTCCTTGGTTGCTTGCCTCTGGTTGTCATTAAAATAAGCGGGAACTGTGATTACCGCTTTTTCAACCCGTTCCCCCAGAAAGGCCTCGGCATCCTGTTTTATCTTCTGTAAAATAAAAGCTGAGATTTGTTGAGGAGTAAAGGTTTTCCCACGAATAGTGACTTTGTAGTCGGTACCCATCTTTCTCTTAATTGCATAAACCGTACCCTCAGGATTACTAACAGCCTGCCTCCTTGCAGGTTCACCTACAAGTTTTTCACCATCCTTCGTAAATGCAACATAAGAAGGAAATGCTTTGCCGCCGACCGTCGCACCTTCTGCGCTTGGAATAATTGTGGGTTTGCCGCCTATCAGCGCAGCCGCGGCAGAGTTACTTGTCCCCAAATCTATACCTATAATCTTTGCCATATCCTAACCTCCTTTTTCCTCTTCTGGCTTTTCTTGATTCTGAACGTTTTCCTTTGTTGATTTCTGAGAAACCACTACTTTTGCTGGTCTTAACACGAATGTATTTAATAAATAGCCTCTTTGAATTTCTTCCAATACCGTATCTTCCGGCACCTCGTCATTAATCTTTTGCATTAAGACCTCATGCCTGTAAACATCCAAAGGCAAACCAATGGAAGGTATGGGTTCCAGACCTTCTGACTTTAAGATACGTGAAAATTCTTTATAAATCATTTTAATCCCATCAAACAATTCATTATTTGTGATATCCTTTGACGCGCAGACCGCCTTTTCCAAACTCTCGTAAATATCCAATAATTTTTTGATCAGTGATTCAGAAGCTGTACGTTCAATTGTTTGGCGCTCTTTTGCAGCCCATTTTTTATAATTGTCAAAGTCAGCTGCAAGTCTTCGCATCGAGTCCTGAAGTTCAGCAACCCTTTTCTTATTAATCTCCAATTCCTGCTTCAAGGATTGAATTATCGCCTGTTGTTCTGCAAATAATACCTCGGATGCCTGGACAACTTCCACTTTGTCAGACGGGTTGATATTTTTTTCAGTTTCGTTTGACATTATTATCTTACCCTAAATAATCTTCACAAAATACTGCCTTTGTAAATCATTTTACAAAGGCTGTAATTATAATACAATAATTAAAATAAGGCAAGCCCATTAAAGTTCCCCATTTCTGATATTGCACTTGTTTCGCGTAGATCTTTGGCAATTGATTACTGCTGATTAGTTACATCCCACCATCCCTTAAGATCTTTGCAAGCATCGAAACCTGAACGGACGGTATATTTGTTGCCTCTAACCCTTTCACGGTTGCCTCAATATCATAGCGAACCCGTTTTATCTCAATATGACTATCCTCCCAGACGGCATACGATGCCATAGGAACACCATCACGCGGCTGACCTACGCTGCCTGGATTTACAACGATTGTACCATCTATCTCTCGCACCATGGGAAGATGGGTATGGCCAATAAAGACAATATCAGCGCTCATATCCTTTAACTCAGACTCCAATTGCTCGTCAGAGACATCCGGTCTGAGATATTTATACATATCGCCGCCGGGCGAGCCATGTGACAACACAAATTTCTTCCCTTCTATTTCTAAATTTAACGTCGTTGGTAAATTACCAAGGAATTCTTTTTCACCCGGATTTAAGACGGCCTTGGTAAAAATCTTTCCCGCATCGCTCAGCTCTTTGTACCTTATGGAACACCCGCAGTCCATATCCCTGCCAACCGCATTATCATGATTTCCGCGAACCACTTTGTCTGTTAAGCCTCTGATTCGTTCGATACACGCCCTGGGATATGGACCGTAATTCACCAAATCTCCCAGGCAAAAAACCATATCAGCCCTTTCACGCACGGCATCCAGAGCAGCTATATTGCCATGAATATCTGATAATATAAGTATCTTCATACCCTGTATTTCCCTTGCCTTACAACAAATAAATATTATAAAATCGCAAATTATACCGATAGAAACATTTGTAATCAAGGTATAACTCAATACATTTACAGATGTATTGAGTTATTTCAACTGTCATTTTCTCCTATGCTTTTTCTAAAAATTCCCTTATTTGAGGTTTAAATAATGAAACTAGCAGAAAATCTCGTGACCTTTCGTTTAAGACTAAAAAACATCCCCGGCACATTAGGCAAGGCGCTTACTGTCATTGGTAAACTGGGTGGAAGTATGGGCAATATTCAGATCATCAAGGCAGATAAAGAATTTAAGATCAGAGATCTGGCCGTTTATGTCAGTACGGACAAACAGATCAAAGAAATTATGGATGCACTTTCGGCTATCGGAAAGGACATTGTTGAAGTCATCAGTGTCAAGGACAAGGTCTTCGAACTCCATGAGAAAGGAAAGATTTTTTTGTGCAATCGTATCAGCATCACTACCTTTGAAGACCTCTCACGGGTTTATACACCTGGCGTTGCAAAAGTATGCAAGGCCATCCAGGAGAAACCAGGACTAGCCATGGAATATACCATTATCAAGAATACAGTCGCTGTTATCACAGACGGCACAGCCATCCTGGGATTAGGTGATATTGGCCCTGTCGCTGGTATGCCCGTAATGGAAGGTAAGGCGATGTTATTCAAGGCATTTGGGAATATCGATGCATTCCCCATTTTACTAAACACCAAGGATGTAGATGAAATAGTGAAAACGATTATAAACATTGCCCCTACCTTTGGGGGTATTAATCTCGAAGACATCTCAGCCCCCCGCTGTTTCGAGATAGAAAAAAGATTAAAGACAGCCTTAAACATCCCTGTCTTCCACGATGATCAGCATGGAACAGCGGTGGTCTGCCTTGCGGGTCTTATTAATGCATTAAAGGTGGTTGGGAAGAAGATAGAAAATATTTCGGTCGCAATCAGTGGCGCTGGTGCCGCGGGGATGTCGATTGCCAAAATACTCCTCAGCGCAGGAGCGACGAATATTGTGGTCTGCGATACTTCAGGAATTATTTACAAAGGAAGAGCGATTAACATGAATCCCGCCAAAAATGACCTGGCGCAAATTACAAATCCGGATAATGAAAAAGGGACAATTGCTGATGCAATGCGGGGAAAGGACGTTTTCATTGGTGTCTCCGGGCCAAATGTCATTACAAAAGACATGGTAAAAACCATGCATAAGGACCCAATCGTATTTGCCATGGCAAATCCTAACCCGGAGATCGAACCGGATTCAATTGAGGATATTGCAAGGATAATCGCCACGGGTCGTTCAGATTATCATAATCAGATTAATAATGTGCTTTGTTTCCCGGGTCTTTTCAGGGGGGCGTTAGATATTGGGGCAACAACGATCAATGATGAAATGAACATGGCAGCGGCATATGCCATTGCAAATACCATTGATGAAGAACATCTATCAGAGGACTACATCATTCCAAGCGTCTTCAATGAAAAGGTTCATAACGAGGTAGCCATGGCTGTAGCAGACGCAGCTGTGAAAAGTGGTGTGGCCACACGCCAGATGCTTTAAGAAACACATTCCATCTCTATGGTAACGCCCTGAGAACTTAAATCAATTTCAATAGGGCTAATTTTATTTTTCTTGTCATCGTGGAGTAGCCTCACTTTTGGTTTCGATAGCTGGCACAAATTTAAGGATGCAACGACCCCGGTAAAATCCTTATATGTGCCATTCTTGATCTTCACTTCAAAACCTAACGGATATTTCGGCACCACGCCCAAGAAACAATCCACCAATTCTTTATTGAACTGTGATCCAGCCCCGGCTCTTATAAGTTCGAATACCACATCAGGCGGCAATCCCGGACGATAAGGTCTGTCTGAACTACAGGCATCATACACATCTGCAAGCGCTGCGATCTCTGCAATCAGAATCATCTTCTCGTGCTCGGTGTAAGTAACACCCTTCGAATCGAGTTTATTAGTACCTTTCAGGCCACGGGGGTAGCCTGTGCCATCCTGTCTCTCATGGTGCTGATAAGGGATGTGTGCAGAAGCTACCCCAATTGTATGAATATCCTTGAGTAATTCGTATCCATAAATAGTATGAAGTTTTATCAATTTAAACTCATCTGCTGTTAATTTACCGGGCTTATTAATAATCTTTTCGTCAACGAATATCTTCCCAATATCGTGAAGAAACTCACCAATCGCAATCTGGACTAATTTTTCTTTATCAAGACGCAACCTTTTTGCAATGATAAGGGCTATTACAGCCGTATCAACGGAGTGTTCATACGTATAGTTATCAAAGCTCTTTATCGAATTTAATCCCGACAAAATATCCTGATTCATGATTTCGTCAAGAAAATAGTTAATATCGTTACAAAGTTGTTTAAAGGCAGGGCTTTCCTGAAATGACTGCTTGACCTTCGGCGTGTTGATGCATTTTATAATGGACTCGGCAGTATCTGCTTCTATATTTGCTATGGAAGACTGCGTTACTTTGTATGTTCTGAAGATGTCTTTTGTAGACATAATACGGATTTTATCAGATATTGGGTCTTCAAGGACAATATCCTCCGTCTCTTCATCATCTATATAAATCCTGATGAACCCCCTGTTTTTCAACAGTTTAATATATGCATTTGTTAACACCACTCCCCTGTTTAATAGCACCTCATAGTTATATCCATAAATCGTCTTACCAAGAACCATACCTGGTTCTGCATTATTTATCTTTATTCTTCTCATGGTAAAAATTTAATCAATCCCTTTTTATGCGGATACCTCGCCACTCATGTCGGCCGAAAAGATAATTGATTGCAGAAGACACCGTCATAGCGAGATAGAATGCCCCGGCAATGGGCAATGTAAATGCCCTCCATACGTTCAAGCCAAAAAAGCGTAGTGTCGGCACGTACATAAGCGCCATCATGAAAATCGACAGTCCTGAGGACAATATTGTCACTTGTGAAATAGTTCCGGCCATAAATGTGCATATCCCTGCCACAGGCACTAGAAACAAAACGACTAATCCCAATACCGTTCCACCCAAAGCCAACCACGAATATTTCAATTGTGCAAAGGCATTGCGTGCAACCATATTCCAGACGTCGCCAAGACGGCGGTAAGGACGAACACTTACGACCGATTTCGTCAGTGAAAGACAGAGAGGCATTTCAGCATCTTTAATTTTCCTGGCGAGCGCAATATCGTCTATCAGGGCGTTAGAATATCCGGTTATACCACCTATCTTATCCAGGGCCTGACGTGAAATAAGTATACATCCACCCGCAGCCGCTGATACTTTCGAGAGCAAGTTCTGTACCGATTTAAACGGATACATACCGTGAAAGAAATAAACAAAGGCTGGAATCAGCAATCGCGCCCATAACCCCTGCGTATCCAACAAGGCCATCAGTGAAACCATGACCCGCCGTTCATTGAGTGCCTTTGCCACCAGTCCACACCACAGGCCTGGGCTATGAAAAATATCGGCATCGGTAAACAATAACCATTCACCTGTTGAAGCCCTGACTCCTTGTTCAAGCGCCCACAGTTTACCAGTCCACCCGGTTGGTGGTGGAGTGCCGCAGATGACCTTCACATTGCGACCTGTCTGCGATGAAATACCTTTTGCACATGCTGCCGTACCATCGCTTGATTCATCGTCTATCAGGATGATTTCCGATTCTGGATAGCCCTGACCGAGCCACGAGGGTAATGTCAGCGGAAGGGATGTGCTCTCGTTTCGCGCAGGCACAATAACGGACAAGCTTGGCCATTGGGTAATCGTTGTGTGTAAAGAATCGGAGACTTCCCAGCGTTCCGACATCCGCCAGCGTACAGGCATAAACAACAGTGCAAGCCAAATGATTGCAGAGATAACGCTGGCACAGAGCAAGATGAGATCAAACATAATGCTGATACCGGAAAGATTTAAGGTTCATCTAATAGTTGTATGATTTTGTTTATCTCATTCGCAGGAGCCTTACAGGCATAATTTTCGCAAATATAGACAGTGGCCTTGTTTTCAATGGGCTTTTGTTCCTTTACAAATCCTGCAATTTCCCCAAGAGATTTGTCTTTCAGGGAGTTCAATAGCAAGACCTTTCGCGGAAGGAATCGTTTTCCTATTTCCTGAAGTATCTGCTGTGTGTCCTTTTGATCGGGTTCGCCTGCAATGACAATCTCCTTTGTAGGGCCCAGGGCAAAGTCCAGGGCACACATAAATTGGGTATATCCTGACGGATATTGGTTTATCGTTTCTCCAAAGGCTTTCATAATTTGGTCCGCCATTTTCCCCAAACCAGGATTCCCCGCCACACGTCCTAATCGCAACATATTGAATAAAGCGACCGAATTTCCTGAAGGAGTTGCCCCATCGTAGATCTCCTTTGTCTGTGCTATAAGCTGTTCATTTCTCTTGCCACCAAAAAATAATCCCCCTCCTTTTTCATCCCAGAAATTTTCAATCATTTGTTTATTCAGTTCCAAAGCAGTTTTGAGGTATTTTGTCTCAAAAGTAGCCTCATAAAGATCGATCAAACCCCAGACAAAATAGGCATAGTCATCCAGATAACCGGGAATAGCGGCTTCTCCCGAACGATAGCGTCGTAATAACGTCCCGTCCTTTCTGTGCAACGCATTCAAAATAAAATCGGTTGCACGCACTGCCGCTTGTGCGTATTCAGGTGCATGTAATGCCTGAGCACCCCTGGCAAGGGCGGCAATCATCAAGCCATTCCATGAGGTAAGTATCTTGTCGTCCTTGTGAGGATGGATACGTTTCTGCCGTTCAGCAAAGAGTTTTTCCCGGGCAGTGCGTAACAATTCCTGCAGTTCTTCTGTTTGTATACCTTCCAGTTTGGCAAAGGCATCTAATGGCTTGTCCACATGCAGGATGTTCTTTTCCTCAAAATTGCCTTCCCTGGAGACGTCATAATAATCACAAAATATCTTACCGTCCCTTTCACCCAAAATTTTTATGACCTCGTCAGGTGTCCAGACATAAAACTTACCTTCCACACCTTCACTATCGGCATCCTCGGCAGAATAGAAACCACCTTCCGGAGAAGTCATATCCCTCAGAACATACATAAAGATACCTCTCACTATATCGGCATAGTAAGGCTTTCCCGTGGCCTGATAGGTCTCCGTATAAGCTATTGCGGTCAAAGCCTGATCGTAAAGCATTTTTTCAAAGTGGGGAACGAGCCAATATTCGTCGGTGGAATACCGGTGAAATCCGCCTCCCAATTGATCATACATGCCGCCCCTTCCCATTCGTTCAAGGGTTTTTTCAACCATCTCCAGGGCCGTAGGGTCGTTGCTCCGTTTCCACCATCGAAGAAGAAAGGTATAGTTGTGTGGTGTGGGAAATTTGGGGGAAGAACCAAACCCGCCATAAATAGTGTCAAAAGTATCCCGTAATTGTTCGTAAGCGTGTTTTAGCGTCTCTTTCGTCAGGATTTCTCCCGGTGTTGTAAAGGCCATGGATTGCAGGACCTTTGTGATTTGCTCACTCGACGCAATAACGCTCTCTTTATTTGTCTGCCACAAGCTGGATATCTTTTGAAGAATAGCTATGAATCCCGGATTCCCAAACCGTTCAGTTTTTGGGAAATACGTTCCGGCAAAAAATGGCTTCTTTTCCGGAGTCAGGAATAAGTTGAGAGGCCAGCCACCGCTTCCGGTCATAGCCTGACACACCGCCATATAAATATTGTCTAAATCAGGGCGTTCTTCCCTATCGACTTTTATGGAGACAAAATTTTCATTCAAAATCCTCGCAACCTCTTCATCCTCGAATGATTCATATTCCATAACGTGGCACCAATGGCAGGTTGAATAACCGATGGAAAGAAAGATGGGCTTATTTTCTTTCACAGCCTTCTGAAACGCCTCTTCGCCCCAGGGATACCAATCGACAGGATTATATGCATGCTGTTGAAGATAAGGACTTTTTTCAGAAATTAAGCGGTTAGGTTTTCTCTTGTGAGAGGATTTCATTTCCTGTTGTGATGGCAACCGGGCGCTATTTTCATTTGCATTCATATCATTAAATACACAACCTTTCATAAAAAATGACAGGATGAGACTACGGATCGGAAGAGAGTATCTGTTGCAGGTAAAGAAAGAGAGAAATTTAGCCACAAGAATCAACCTCACCTGACAAAAATATCTTCAGAATTACAAATTCAAATGTCCCAGACGTACTGTGCAAACCACGCGAAACACATCGTTAGGAGGATTATCGCTCCAGATGAAACTAACCTCGTTCAGCGGAAATGACATTGTCTTCCAGCTTGTCTGAAACAGATTGAGTAACTTCAACGCCGCTGCTTCCACCCCCAGAGCCTGGCCTACGCTCAGGTGAGGTGTAAACCCCCCTTCGTATTTTCCCGCATCATCACAGTCTGGCACCACACCCTGCAATATCCTCTGCAATCTAACCAGAGCATCTTTTGGTTCAGGAGCCAGCCAGAGTGTGCAACAATCACGATTATGGCGAAAGAAAAAGAACTCCTTCAGTGTAATTTTAAAAGTCCCGAGCTTTCACACACACACGAGAGAACTGCTCAGCTAAGAACTCAAACTCTTCCCTTGGCCGAAATGGATAAATCAGGGTGATGTGGGGCATCCACCGCCTTCTCTGACTATCATACTCACGCCGGATTGCCGTTCATTTCACATTTCAAGGTTTTACCAGGATGAGAGTTCCTATTTTTTCTTTTTTTTATGACATCTTCCGCCCAACTTAATGCAGCAACGACGGTTGGAAATCCGATGGTGCTTGTGAGAAGAATGATTGCGTGATAAATCTCATCAGGTGTTACGCCTGCTTCAAGAGCCCTTCTTACGTGACTGTGGACAGCGCCTTCGGAATGTACGGTTGCCGCAGCCGCAAGTTGAATCAGATGCGCAGTATTTTCGTCAAGAGGGCCTTCCTGCCTGACAGTCTTACCAACCTCCTCAATTGCGTTGAATAACTTCTCATGCCTTTTTTTCATTTGGATATACTGTTGAGGTAATTTTTCCTTTGGCATACCAGCCTCCTTTTCTATAAGCAATTACAATTGATAACCCCGTTTTGTTACCAGGTAATTATGATATTGAAAGGTAGTCGAATTTCCTACGATAATAACGGTCGTCATGTCAATAGGATGAGAAGTCATTTTGTCAAGTGTTGTGATGATAACCGATTCATCCTTCCGGGATGCGTCTTTGACGATCCCTACAGGGGTCGCTGGAGATTTATAGTGAAGGATGATATGGGCAGTTTTCTCAATCTGCCAATCCCTTTGAGAGCTCCTGGGATTGTATAGTACAATGACAAAATCTGCCTCGGCAGCACACTTTACGCGCCTTTCTATGGTCTCCCACGGTGTGAGCAGGTCGCTAAGGCTAATGACGGCATAATCATGCATGAGCGGCGCGCCGAGCACGGCTGCAGCGGCATTGGCTGCAGGAATTCCTGAAATAATTTCTAGGGGCAAATCGATATTTTTTTCAGAAACCACCTCCAGCACAAGTCCGGCCATGCCGTAAACACCCGGATCACCGCTGCTGATGAGAGACACGATCTTTCCCGCCAGGGCTTCCTGTATCGCCATCTCCACACGCTCAATTTCCTTACGCATGGCGCTGGCAACGATCTGTTTATTTCCTACAATATCTTTCACCAGATCCACATACAGTTTATAGCCAACGATCGTTTCAGAATCTTTCAATGCGTCTAATGCCCTCTGGCTAATCTCGTTCCTTGCCCCGGGGCCAATGCCTACCACGTAAAGTTTTCCTGGGCGATGGCTACGGTCACGCCTGGATATTTCTGTTTTTTGAGTAGTAATTGAGTCTTCCTCCCCGAAAGAAGCGCCGCGGGTTCACACACCCCCCACACCCCTATCTTTTCTTTCACAAAATCTGATCTACCATGCTCTTTGGCACATACCGCAATTTCCCGGCTGGAAACGGCCCTTAACGGGATGCCCAATTCATCCGCCGCCAGCAATAATCCCGGCTCTTGAGATTTAATCTCAATAGTAGCAAGCAGTCGGACACGTTCCATCGTAAGATTCACCCTCTGAAGGGCATCAAGAATGGATTGTTTTACCGCCTCAGAACTAACCCCCTTTTTACAACCGATACCAACGATAATGTCCTTCTGCGCCTCGGTGCCGGTAGTAATCACGGCATCTGTATGCAAGATAGCGGCAATCCGATGTGCCAACAGATTGGCGCCACCCTCATGACCCGAGAGCACGCTGATAACGAAACGCCCCACATCATCAACCACAACCACAGCCGGATCGGTGTATTTATCGAGGATATTTTGGGCAATCATCCTCACCACAATCCCCATGGCCATAACAAAGACAAGGCCGTCATAGTGTTTGAAGATTCGATTAACCAGTTGTTGCAGCGGTTCAGAAAAAGGCCTAATATATGGGGGCGTCTTGTCTTCGGTACTACAATTATTTCCCTCTCCCGTTTTATTAAATATATACGTAGAAGGAGGCGGATCAAAACCTGTTCCAATCCTTCGTGCAGTTTTTAATCCTTCTTCTGTCAAGGCAATAAGAGCTATATTCAAAGCATTCCTTTTTCAGTCCACTAAAAAAGAGGACTTTGGCGTGAGCTCAGACGAACACTCAGTCGAACGATTCAGGGGGTTGTCTTTTTCCTTTCGGGTTCCGGACAACCCTCTTTGCCCTCCTATTATTAAGGGGGATTTTGACACCTCATATACCATGTGTCCTGCATAATTGAAACAAACATTCCTATGTAATCGTATTCCATATATTACGCTCGTAACCGGCTTTATTCAATAAAAAAAGTACTTCCTATTACCTTCGCTGAAACTTACCAAAACATTCCCTGCCGCAGCGAAGCTGCAAACAAAATATCCTGCTTATATGTCATGGAAAAACTTCCTCTTGTATTTTTCGCTTGCATAGTTAATTACCAATGCTATAGTATCCTGCAATCAACAAAAACGTTACGATAAAGGCAAACCCTGAGTGATCAGGGGACGCAAAGGAAAGGGTCTTATCAGTTGTTTAAACAGTTTAAGCCGTTTAAACTGTTTAAACGGCTTACGAAGAGACAGCCTTACTGCCGAAGATGTTTACTGTAAACTCTGCAGTAGGGTTTTTTTCTTTCTCAAGGACGAAGGTTCGCATGAACGGTTTGAGGGGTATAATACGTTCATCCTGAACCTGTCAGAAGATAAGCTGCCGGTAATCGTTTTGAGGAGAAAAACAATGCCGTTCAAGATATCGATCTGTTGCTGTAACTATCTCTTTTCGGAAGGTATCAAACACTTGGTGGCAGGAGACGCACGGAAGATGGGTTATCGTGTTGGTATCGTCGAATCTGAAAAAGAGATTGCAACAAAAACAGACCTGCTCATTGCTGATTTTCATACCTTTTCCAGGATGTCTCCTGAAACACTCTTTCACCACAAGGTGAAGACCCTCCTCTTGTTGACGGATTGCCTCCCAAAGGTAGAAGATCAACGTCTCCTGGAATATATCTCAAAAGGAATCATTGGTATCTTGTTTCCCGAGCCGATTCAACACAGCTCAAGAAGGCGATACAATGCGCTGCTTCCGGCGAACTGTGGTTTACCCATAAGAAACTAAAAGACATCATCACGTGTGTAAAAAATTGTCAAAGGAAATTTGACACACCCCCCCCCAGACCAGGCGTGAGACGGAGATTATTCAATGCATTTGCAAGGGATACAGCAACAAGGATATCATGGCACGTCTCAACATCAGTGAACCATCCGTGAAAAAATACATGAACGGTATCTATAAAAAGGTCGGAGTCGCTAACAGGCTGCAACTCGCACTTTATGCCATGGAGCACTGGCCGTCTTATTTCAAGGTAACTTAAGTCTGCTTTTTCAAGTAACCAAAGATACCGAAAACACCAACCTTTGTTTTCTTGCATCTGCACTCCCGTAAACGTATACTACCCTTCAGTTAGTATAAATTAGGCCTTCGGTGACTTACACGTACACCTTTTTTACGACAAAATCCACCCCCTTACCCCCGCCAGCGGGGGACAGTTGTTGTCCCCCTCGTGAGGGGGACTAAAGGGGGAGGCGAAAAGTTTGAAATTCCTAAGCTTGAAGATAGCTGTTGTTAAAACGACGAACCTTTTATTTTGAATCAAAAAATAAAGGATTATAAATTTCCCATTATCAAAGCGTATCTTTGCCCACATTTCTGCCTGAATACCGTGGGTTGCAAATCCCCTTAAAAGCGGGGCGAAGAAGTCCTCCCTTAGCAAAATTAGGGGGATTAATTCCTTACAAAAAATATTTTAACATTTTCAGCAAAAATATTTTTATCAAAAACCGGAATACCAGGTAATATCAAGACTTATAAGCTAATTTTTAAGGTAACGAACTTTTAAGGTTTTTAGAAGACTAACCCGAATGAATCGGAAGAAAACCTATAATAATACAGGAGATTCCGAAACAAGTTCGGAATGACAAAACGCAAAATGTCATGCTGAATCCTGATTTTTATCAGGACATGCTTATTTCAGCATCTCCTCTCAAAAATACTCTTCCGACTCGTTCGGATTAGGGGAGGGTTGTTACAAAGAAACAAAACATACGATAAAGGCAAACCCTGAGTGATCAGGGGACGCAAAGGAAAGGGTCTTTAAATTCACACGGATGTAGTTGAAGGATACCTTGACGAAAAAAGACAGCCTTACTGCCGAAGATGTTTTTCAATGAACATGTTTTGCAGTAAGGCTTTTTTATTTTAATCCGTAATGATTTCAATGTAGGGGCACGTTGCCACGTGCCCTGACTCGGCTTTCAGCAGTCAGACAAAGGGCTGGAGGCTGATTGCTGAACTGCTGAAGGTTTTTTGGCAGGATGCGGAAATACGATTATGGTGGTGTGAAAACTCTTTTCCCCGGTCCCCGTTTTTACTCTGGGGATTCCAATATCGAATATTGAACAAGGAATAATGAATGTCGAAATTCGAAATGCCTTGTTCCTCCCCCCTATCCCCCTCTATGAGAGGGACAAATAACTGTCCCCCGCCGACGGGGGTGAAGGGGGTGGGATTTTGTCGTAAAAGGTGTATGTGTAAGTCACCGAAGGCTCAATTTTACCATGAAAAGAGGGCGCTTGTACAAAACGATGCATTGTTTTTTTGAATTGGGAAATAAGGGGTGGGTTGCAAGTCCCCATTAAAAAAGGGGGCCCGTTTTTTCAAATTGGGGTTACTCTCATTTGAACGAGAATTTCTTAAGGTATGTGCTAAATCATGATAGGGTACTTTTCTCTATTCGAGAGCAACGCTGTGGGGTCGCTAACTACGAGAAAGACGTACGGTTTAAAAGAATGCACTGCACGTTGTCCAGTGCTTCCGGCGACGATTGGGGGCTGGAGGCTAGTCCTCCAGTCTACCAGCTAGTTGTTGTCCCCCTCACGAGGGGGACTAAGGGGGAGGAGAAAATTTTAAAATTCCTAAGCTTCAAGAAAGGAGGAAACAAATATGAACATTACATAGATACTGTGAATTTGGGGGTCGTCCCAGCCGATTCGGCTTTTTGGACATCTCTACTACTTTAACATTTATAGAATGAAGAAAGAAAGAAAGAAAGGAGCGTTCTATGAAGCACATAAGCAAAATGATGAAGGCGTTGATTGGAAGTCTGGTTCTACTGCTGATGCTCAGCAGCTTGGTAACAGTGGCTTCGGGAACCTGTTGGACTGAAATCGGTATCGGAAACCCGATCATCGACAAAAATGGAAACCCCGGTTACGTTTATTCCGTCACATTTGCCGACAAGGATCAGCCTAATTTGCTGACTGGGATTGTGGGTCCAGTGGGAGCTGAACGTGACGATGTTGCATGCCGTCCAGCCACGTCTACTAACCAAGCGGTGTCTTGGGTTGTTCATGATTCACCGAACTTCGATCAAATCGAGACACAGGGTTGGGGAGATAATTGGCGGGACCGCGTTGTTGCCCGGTCGGCAGCCAACCCCAATCGTATCTGGTTTGCGGCGAACGGGCATCCATGGTACTCTCCTGCGCCCAAAGGAGGGCTATGGCGCTCCGATGACAATGGTACTTCATGGACTGAAAATCTGATGGCAGGACAGCCAGGAGAAAGTGGCGAGATCAATAGCATTATCCCAGACCCTGACGATCAGGGCAAAGTATTTATTGGACGCGGCTATGATTACGGCAACGTGTCTGTGAGCACGGATGCTGGTGTGACTTTTACAATCCTCCAAGGTCACAACAACGTGAGCAAGACTGGTGACGATAGATGGAACTACGCAGTAATTACGATCGATTTCGTGGTGGGATTGATCCTCAATAAACACGATTTTCTTTCTCCCATGAGTATGAATCTGGACGGAAGCAACTCAACTGAGATTAACTTCCCTGGCGTTATTGCGGGAAGACCACTTGGTGGAATCACGTATGATGTTCCAGTCAGAGGTCTCCAAAAGAGGGCAGGAGGACTCATGGGACGATGCACCGCAGATGGTGGGTTTATTTATTCCGCCGAGAATACCCAAACTCTTTACTATGCGGCGGGAGGTGTGCCGGACGTTTCTTCAGCGGTACCAATCAACGGTGTGAACATTGATTTCCCAGATGGTTACAATCTATTGGCTCATCCGACTGAGCCTTGCACATGGGTTGTCCAGACCGGAGGCACAACCTTCTCTATAACTCACGATTGTGGAGTCACTTGGTCGCCACTTCCGATGGATGGGTTTACCAGCACTGTTCGAGTAGTCGCTATGGCGTACCTCCCGGACGCCTCTGGTAGGATCCTGGCTTTCACAGAAGACGGAAGGCGTTTCTTGTTCTCTGTTCCATGTGCTGTTACTCTATTATCTTTTAACGCCAAGTCGGGTAATGATGGTAGTGTAATTCTGACCTGGGAAACGGCCACGGAGGTGGACAATGCCGGATTTAATCTCTACCGCGCAGAAACCAAGGATGGCGCTTATAAAAAGATCAACGACATCCTCATCCCAGCCCAGGGCAATGCCACGTCCGGAGCCGGTTACAGCTTTGTAGATACGCCACCAGCCAAAGGCACGTACTATTACAAGCTGGAGGACGTGGACTACAAAGGGGTGAGCGCCATGCACGGTCCTGAAAAGGTAAAGGTAAGGTCAGATGATGCCACAATAAAGAGTTTAAGGACAAAGAAACGTAAATAAGATGAAGGTTGGAAGTTAGAAGCCAGAATACGGGGATCAGGTATCAGGCAGAGGGTGAAGGCTGACCGCTGATGGCCAAATGACAAGACAGACATCGCAAATTTTTATAGAGAAAGGAAACATATAATGGAAGGCAAAAAATTACCCGGATACGAAGCGCCAGAAGTGATTACCTACACTGACGAAGATATATTTGAGAAGCTGGGACCTGCACATACCGGCACTATCAAAGGGGATAGTACATTCTAAGGGGGAAGCGAGGGCCACCCATTACAGGTTGTCCGAGAATTGTTTTGCAGATCAAAAGCCATACTATGTATTGATTTGTAATTAAAATTTAATCGATATGTAGTATACGTTAAAGATTGCAGTTGCATTCTTGGACAGCCTGTTTATCGCCGACAATCTGTTTGGTTCTGGGATGATGGTGTAATGGCACGACCATTATGCATACAATAAAGAAGGTAACACTTTAGTTCTTTGAAAAATTAACAAGCGATTTTATAGGCCAACCCAGAAGGCGTTTTTACCGTCAGGGCGTTTTTGGCAATTGCCAGAAGGTTTTCAACGGGATTAGCACCTTGTAATTCCGCAGAGCGAAGCAATGTCATAAGGATAGCCTGGGTATTCGCACCTTGAGCAGAACGATTTTGTTGTGAGACCTTTCGAGTCAATACCGGCTTTCGCATCTGTTGCTCAGCATGGTTATTATAGGGACTCACGCCCTCATGTTCCAGGAACGTAAAGAGTTCCTCTTTATGGCGATTCAGACGTTTGATCAGTCTTTGTGCGTCTTTATCCTGATAGGGTGTTATCAAAAACTGTTCAAGCCGATAATGTAATCTCTTTTTCAACCGAAGAAAGCATTCTGGACTCAAATGGTTCTTTTCCTCCGATAACCGCAATGCGTCTTTGAGCACACGAGAGAGTTTTTTCCGGAAAGCTTTCCATGGAATTGACCGATTGTATGTGTCGACTTTTACCAGTTCCGTGAACAGATGATAGAAACACCGCTGCTTTGCCAGTGCGTTTATCTTGTTATAAGCGCCCCAGAAGTCACAAATCAGGATGCCCTTGAATAGTCTGCCTAAGAACTTTTCTATGACAGGCGACCCCCGATTGCGTGTTATGAGGTAGTAGCAGAGGGTTTTGGTTGTAAAACACCACAACCAATGGGTTTTCCCGTTCAACCGCCACCCTGTTTCATCTGCGTGTAAAACGGCACTTGCGGAGACTTTTTGTCCAATATCGTTATACCGTGATTCCAGGAGTGTTGCAAGGGACTTCCAAGCCTGGGTTAAACCACCGGCGCTTATGTGAAAGTTGAAAAATACGGAAACCATCTTTACGATATTGTTTATACTTATGCCGACTAAGTAATGAAGCCAGGCGGTAAAGACAACGAGGCGCAATCCGAGTCGGGCATTTGGCAACGCGTCTGTGACCGTAGGCTGGACAATCTTTCTACAACAAGAACACCAGGAACCATGAACCGTATGTTCAGTCACGACCGGATCAATCTGTGGGATATCTTCGATGTATCGCTTATACGTTCTTACCGGATTTTGCAGTGGCTGGTGGCAATCAGGACAACTCTTGAGGGTATGTGTCTGATAGGCAGTTATTTTTTCCGGCCGTTTCCGGGAAATCCCCTTATGTCCGTGTTTCCTGCCACAAGGCCGTCTTTTCCTTTTGCCTGCGGGCTTTAGATACGGTGGTGTCATGCCGGACGGGGTGGTCGGACTCGGTTTATCGCAGAGTCTGTCATAGTTCTCTGCTTTCTCGGCCAGTATCAGGATGGCTTGAATCGCATCCTCTCTGTCCATCTCTAAAATAGCTATAGCTTCATCCCTGGTCATGAACAAGAAACCTCCGGAAATTTCTCTGAAGAGAGTAAATAGGGGTCAAATCTTTATTATTGACAAATCGTTTGGCTCTGGCATTGAAGGGAAGGGGTCGCTTGTCAGGGTACGGAATACAGAAGTCATACGAGAAACGAGAGACGAGGGAAGAGAGAAGGCAGCAGCATGATATTGGTGGATTCGGCGCAAAAAGGCAAACGCCTTAATCGTTCGGCTGAACGCTCACGGCGAAGTCCACCCTACACAAACTAAAGTTACAGTAGCATGGGCACGACAACTATTGGGTTCAAATTACAAATTTGAACCCGGTAGGGGGAAATTTGAACCCGCTGGGGGGGTCATGCCCTGATTCTTACGTGCACTTCCCTTAGCAGGTTTGTAACCCATGGTTTTGTCTTGCACAAACCGTGGTGTGTTGTCGCAAAATGTTCGGGTTCACGCTGCCTGTCTGCGTACGCCGTGCGCACAGGCAGGCAAACATGAACCCACGGGATGGGAGGGTTAGAAATTATCTGATTTTTGAAAATGATCTTGGCTATGCTGATTGGTTTATCGAGAGAAAAAAGGAATACTGGTTATATCCTGAATAGCATGAAAGTGATTGTCAATGGTAAATACCTGATACTGATGTTTCTTTGCGCAACAAGCGATGGTGATATCAGAAAGTGGAATTGTCTTTCCCTGTGACCGAAGTCTTCTGGAAAGCATTCCGGCTTCTATCCAGACATCTTTCGTTATTTCGAGATATTCAATGACATTGAATACGTCTAATACAATTTCATGTTCTCTATGTGTCTTAATACCCTGAAGGAGTTCAGCAATGATTATCCCAACGCCAGCAACAAGATTGTTAGCGATAAGGTCTCTCAGGCAGTTTGAGGTTTCTGATTTTGTACGAAAGAATTCGACCCAGATACACGTATCAGCAATAACTTTTGGATTATTTTTTGCCTTCATATTCCATTATTTCTTCTTTCTCCAATTGTTGCCAGTTGTTTTCTATATCTACGGTGCCCTGGTAAGAAAGAATTTTTTTAATGTGTTTCTTTTTGAGGTAATCCTTAATGGCAATAGCAATCGCCCTGGTTTTTGATTTTTCATGAGTAGCCTCAAGAAGCTGTTTCATTAAAAGGTCGTCAATATTTAACGTGGTACGCATGTTGTGCCTCCTTATTCATATGCTTATAATATATGACATGATTGTATGGCATTGCAATATGCTTGTCAATTGGTTTTAGGAATATGAGTAAGAGATGGGATATTTGGCCTTAATTCTCGAGGCTTCAATTACTTCCTGTAAGGAATTTTCGATATGAGCTATCGGCAAATTAGGTAAAATTACGCACAAAAAGTAGTCTGCTTTTTCCATGCCACGTTCTCGTGCTAGAATATAAAAGGTTTCTCCAATATTGATATCATTCATTAAGACGTGGGTATTGTGCGATGAAAGAATATTCTTCACTTTTTCATAATTATTTTCCTCTTTTAGGTATGCGAGAAGGACGAAAGAGTCCAACAGGTACTTTTTCTTCATGCTTTTTATCCTCCCTTCTTTGCCTTAATAATGCCCTGGTAAGAGAGGTTCCATCTTTAAAGATTCCGCAAAAGTCTTCTACCGGCTTCTCCGGAAGCGGCTCTATCACCGCATGGGAGGCAAAAGGTGGGGTCAAATCTTTATATTTGACAAATCGTTTGGCTCTGGTATGATGAAGTAATGGCACGACCATTACGAATACAATATGAAGGTGCATTGTACCATGTGACCTGTCGCGGTAACGAGAGGAAGGCGATCTTTAGGGATGACCATGATAGGAACGTGTTTCTTGAGTTATTGAGCGATGGTGTGAAGACATATAACATTAACCTGTATTGCTATGTTCTCATGGATAATCACTTCCACCTGCTCCTGGAAACTCCCCTGGGCAATCTGGGCGAGTTTATGAGGTGGTTTAATATTACCTATACCTCACATTATAACAGGCGATACAAAAGGAGCGGTCATCTGTACCAGGGAAGATACAAGAGTATCCTTGTGGAAAAGGCGAGCTATCTGCATGTTTTATCCCGATATATCCACCTGAACCCCGTCAGAACGAGGCAAAAAGAAAAAGCATCTTTGTCAGAAAAGAAGAGATATTTAAGAAATTATCCTTGGAGCAGTCTTTTGGGTTATATCGATGATACGAAAAGAGGCGCTTGTATTGATTATGCCCAGGTCCTTGAGGCGTATGGAGGTGAAACTAGAGAAGGAAGAAGGTTGTATTGGGAGGCCATCTGTAATGATGTATCAACAGGTCTTGACATAAAGGAAGAGGTAGTTGGTGGGAGCATCCTGGGGAGTGATAGCTTTATAAAGTGGGTACGAGATCGATTTTTACCTGCAAAGTCCCGTGAGATTCCTGCGGTAAAACGAGTGAGAAAGTATAGCACAAAAGAGGAAATTATTAAGGTCCTCTGTAAAGAGGTGGGTAAAAGCTTTGATGAGATAAAAAGGGAAAGAGGTATGATACGACAGATGGCCATGGACGTGTTGTATCGACTTGGTGGATTGACAGGGACAGAGATAGGAGAGATGATAGGGGTAGATTATAGTACGGTTAGTCAAGGGAGGAAACGATTGCGAGAAAAACGAAAAAGGGATAAGCATCTTTCAGCGCTCCTCGGGAAAATTGAAGCAGATTTGTCATAGTGACTTGATGGTTTCAAATGGGTTTATTTCCATACAGGGTGTGAAAATCCTAGACAGAGGCGTAAGGTTGGGTCGTGGCACGAAACTCAACGAATGCAAGGTGAAGAGAGACAACCCCGAGCCCTGAAATACAGAATAAAAATTTTTTTACTTCTTGATGTTTTTTTCTCCAATCTCAAAGACAAGATTTACTCGGTTTTTTTCTGACTGGGCGCTTTGAATTAAATCAAAATTGGAATGGATGCCACAATGAATAGATGGCGCATGAACATGAAGGGGAATGCAGCTATTTATTGACATGAATTTAGATGAGTGAAACATGAAGTATGCTAATTTGGCCTCTGCTCATGTGAGAAGTGTAAGACGTTTGGCAGGAATTGATATCAGTTTAACCCTTACGGTAGTTTTGAATAAGCAAGCGTAATCCATATCTGGCGTAGTTTTTTACTTCCCGGAAGCTTTTCATGTGAACAAGGGTACGACCGATATAGCGTGGACTCAGATATAATGACCTCAAAGCCTTTTTACGCATTTGAATAAGTTCTTCTTTTGATACATGTAAGGTGCCAATAGCAGGATTGGAAAAATAATTGTGTCCAACGGCTTTTTCCGTTAATATCCCCAAATCCTGGGCAATCTTATAAAATTCCGTGCCCTCATAGGGAATTGCAATGTGGATTTCCGAAAAATCACACCGTAACTCTTTTGCAAGCTGCAGGGTATCCATAATCATTTCTTTCGTTTCCCAGGGAAATCCAATTAAATAAAAACCATAAGTTTTTATCCCCAGCTTTCTGCACAGGTTTACGGCCTCCCGTGCCTGTGTCCGGGTTGTGCCTTTTTTGATTCTTTTTTGGATTTCATCATTTCCCGATTCAATCCCAAATGCCACCAGCCAGCACCCCGACTTTTTCATCCATGCCAGACGTTCTTCATCGATGGTATTTACACGGCTGTTTGCCACCCATGCAATGCCAAGCTTACGGCTTATAATTTCCTTGCATAATTCAATCACTGATTTTTTATTCATGGTAAAGGTGTCGGCGCGGAAAAAAAAATTCCTGATACCATATTCATTCACGCATTCTTCAAGCTCTGCAATAATATTTCCTACCGATCGTTCCCGCAATTTCATACCGGAAATGAGGGGCGATAGGCAAAAGATGCATTGGGATGGGCAACCCCTGGAGGTCTGGATCGTTGCCTGCGGCTCGCCGGTATCAGGACGGACGTAAAGATGATTTTTCATCAGGTCTCTGGCAGGAAAGGGTATCTTGTCAAGATCCGTCAAGAATGGCTCCTGGCCAGTTTGGACGATCTGGTTAAGATTGTTTCTCCATAAAATCCCCCTGACATTGGATAAATCCGCCCCGTTTTTTTTTGCATGAATCAGGTTGTTGATAACTGTCTCCGCCTCTCCGACAATGGCAACATCCATGACCTCGTAGATCGCTTTTTTAAGGTCTTCCCTATTACACGTATAAAAGTGAGCCCCCTTTGCGATAGTAAAGATTTCGGAGTTCAATGTCTTTGCAATGGAAAATGCCTTCATATCATCTTCGATGGTGGGGGTGGTGATGCTCATTATCAGGAAGTTGGGCTGTATCGTTTTGAGGTCATCTTCGAAATGACTCCACAGTTTCTTTTCCGCAGGATAATCAGCGATAAAGGGTGTAACCCCTATTTGCCTCAGCATAGAAGCGATGTACCCGAGGTCATTGGGCGGACGGAGCGATGTGGCGCTGCCTCCATCAACCTCGGCCTGACATCTGTCTTCCCCACGCTGATAAAGGCCGACGGGGGGATTAAAGAGAAGTGCTTTTTCTAATTTCATAGCACGGGAATTATTTCCGGACGCAGATAAACACGAATTATACGGATTTGAAGCTATACCTAACGACATAAATAATTGGGCATGATATAGTATTTTATTTTTAATAACCCTGAAAAAACTCAGTCATTTATGCGCAATTACTTAAAATGCTGCGCATAGCAAGGCATGCCCCTATGCCGCCAAAAGGGTTTAAAAGCACAGATTTTACAGATTACACAGGCAAAAGATACCCATAATCTGCGGAAATTTATGCCATAAAATCTGCGCAATCTACGTAATTTGTGTCCTCATTTTAGTGTATGATGTAAATAAATACAACAGAAGAAACAACCCATAGGCATATATTGATAATCATGGGTTTATCGGTAAACATAATCTCCGTTGGACTGCCGCCTTTTTCTTTTTGATGCACTAAATAAAGATATCGGAAAATGCCATACAAGACAAATGGAATCGTATAGATGAGTTTTGACGTTCCCAGTTTTTCAATAGTATCTTTTGACATGGCGTATAATGCATAGCAAATTACGGTGGATGCAGTAACAACGGCTATCATCTGATCCAGAAAATAGGGACTGTAATGTTCAAGTACCTTCCTATGATTTGTAGCGCTATCCTCCAAGAGGACAAGTTCATGTCTCCTCTTACTAAAACCAAGAAATAGGGCCAAAAGGATCGTACAGAGGATCAGCCACTGCGATGCGGCCACCGAGATAATGACTGCGCCGCCCAAAACCCTTAGCACAAATCCTGCCGCAATAGTAACAACGTCAATAATCACGATACTTTTCAAATAGAGACTGTATCCTATATTGAGTAAAAAATAGGCAAGAACAATAATCCCAAAAAAAAGGCCCATGGAAAATGCAAGAAAGAGTCCGGCACAACAAATAAAGAAAATTATTACAATCGCGGTATTCGTTTTTAGCTTTCCGGATGCAAGGGGCCTTTGAGATTTGACAGGGTGTAGTTTATCTTTTTCCAGATCGATAAGGTCGTTTACGATATAGGCACAACCCGTGATTCCGCAAAAGATCAGAAACCCGGCAAAGGACTTGAAATCCTTTGATAGATCGAACATGTTTTTTGAAAATAATAGAGCAGTGAACACAAAAAAGTTTTTTATCCATTGCTCAGGTCTCATTGATAAAAGGATGTATTTAAATAGCACTATATTTCCTTATGAAATGTCTCCTACTGGGGTAATAATTTTTTCTCATGCAAATCAACTCCTTTTATAGCGAATCCTCAAGGTAAATTTAAAATTGTCGCTGGATTAAGGCCTTTAACTTCATTCTTATACTTAATTAAAGCAAAATAATTGTTATCTTTCTTTTTAATTCCAAGGGTATAGTCCAGTAATAGAAATTCTATGCTTACAAGATTTCCCTCTATCGGTTCCAATTTCGAATAAAGCATGATTCTTTCCTTTATTTCTTCTTGCGTTTTTTTTGGTTGTCTGATTAGGAAATAACCCAAACTAATTGAAAAAAGCAGGAATATGATTACATTAGTTAAAATCAATATTTTATTTTTAACAATGCCAGAAAGCACATTTTTCCATATTAACACTATTGAAACTGAAATGAATATCGCCAAAAGGAGCGGGATAAAAATTAAAAAGTAACTATCTGCCATGGTGTCGATATAAAAATGACCGTGAGATAGTAAAGCAAAGATATTTGAAGATCTCAAAAGAAGATTTATATTGCTCTTCATGATAAGAAAAATTGTTGAAAGCGCTTTTGCAACAGAAAACTCATTATAATCAAAGATAATTTTGTATTGTATTAGTTGAATATATTGCCAGATAACCAGAAAAATTGCCACGAAACTAAAAGCTATAACAACCCTTTTTCCCCAGAAGTAGTCCAAAAATACAGCAATTCCAGGCATTATTAAAACAATTGAAGAAGATAAAAATTTAATCCCATATTCGCTTCCAAAACCAGATAGTCTTGCAGTTAACATTATTTGAGAAAAAAACGCTAAAAAAATCGAAATACAAAAAAGCTTTAACTTTTCATTTTTTTGGCTACGTCGTAAGAATGATATTATTACAAAACCTGCAAAACCTATAATATAGATAGGGCACTGATAAAGTATTCCGGTTTTACCTATTAAAATATTGACAACCCTATCAATGAATATATCCACTTTGAATGTGGAAACATTCATACCAAAGGCTGGGCCTGTATTCAACAAAGAACCATTTAAGATGAAATTAACAATTAACTGTGGCGCTATTGTGATAAAAAATCCAACTAAAACAAAAAATAAATTCCTAAACTCTGACCACCATTCTATTTTTTCTCTTCTTTTTACCTTTAAAAGAAACGTACAAAATAAATAAAAAAAGAAACTAATTGTATAAATTACTCCATTAAACCTTGTTATGGATAACATACCGCATACGATGCCGAAAAACAGATAAAACATTTTACTAAAAGGTTTATTTACAATGAATATTGTGAATAGATAAATAAATAGTGACAAGTTAAAGAAATCTAAACTCATATCCATATAAGGTCTTATATAGACGTAATATGTTAAAATCGAAGAAAAAAATGCTGAAATTACTGTAATTAAAGCAATTTCTGATTTAAAAAAATGACATAGGGATTTATAGATGAATACTATGCCCAAAAATCCATAAAAAATCGATCCTATAGCGATCATTGATATGTACGGGAAAGAATAACCATCTGCACTAAGATTACAACCAAAAATATTCAGAATAATTGTTATTAAATGACCAAGCAGAAAGAAAGGTAACCACAAAATAGATGCACCAATTGGCCATGGATTGTTGATGTATCCGGTTGTTTTATTAAGTCGCATTAATAAAGAAAATGGTTCGTTAAAAAAATCAATATCATGATCAAAGAAGAGCGACCTCAAATAGGCATAATGTCCTCCATCATCGGCAGCAATATCAAATCTGATAATTGAAAAAAAACCTTTATGGAAATTTGCAGGAATTTTTTCATTAAACCGATCAAGCGGCGTTAAAAGGAGGAAAAAAATATAAAACAAAAGCGCAATTGTGAGTAAATTCCACTTTTTAGAAAGTGCTTGCTTCATAACTTTTTCTCATTTGAGCCAATCACATAACATCTCTATTTTTATCTATTACACCGTATTCAACACACAAAATTAGTCAGCATTACCGGCAATATTCATTGCCCTAAAATAAAAGGGCGGTACTTTTGTCGAACCGTGCCATTCAGCCCTATCACCGATCGCTACAATATTATTAAACACCCCAAAGGCATTTCCCGCTATCATACAGTCTTTTACCCTGCCTGCAACTTCCCCATTCTCAATCAAATATCCCAGATCGATGTTTACGGAGAATTCTCCAGCAAGGATATTGCTCTGACCACCACCGAGCACTTGATCAACCAGCACACCATATTTGACGTCCTTTATCATGGCCTCGAAGGACATATTACCAGGTTCAACGGTAACATTTGAATTACCTGGAGAAGGCTGAGAAGAAAAACCTCTGCTGCCGTTCCCGGTGGACTTTGTTTTCATTATTCCAGCCGTTTGCAAGTCAAAGAGGTAATTTTTTAAGACACCCCTTTCAAACAATGGGGTGCGCTGCGATGGTGTACCCTCCCCATCCCACGGATAGCTGGAATCGGCCATATCGATTGTAGCATCATCATAAATACTGACCCGTTCATCGATAATCTTTTCACCCAATCTATTGGTAAGAGGTGAGGCGCCTTTTTGCACCAGCTTCCCGTTGCAACCGGTTTCGAAGGTTGCAAGCAAGTTTCCCATAGCCTTTGCCGTAACCACCACAGGATAAGCACCTGTTTTTAATTTCAGTTCCTTTTGTGTAAGCTTTAAGCCTTTCAACGCCTTATCAACGTGTTTATTGAGGTCAGTAACAAGACCTTTTGAGCTTTCCCCTTCCCCAACCCAGAGTAAACTTTGTCCTTTCACCTCCAATATCTCTATACCTATGCCAAACGATGAGGAGGCAATGGAAATATCCAGCCCCTTTGAATTGATAAGCCTTCGCATCCCGTGCCCTTTCCCCATACTTACGCTACATTCATAGCTGGAATTTACCGATAATGCCCTCTCAATGGCCTCTTTCCCAATCTCCACACATTTGTGGATAGGATAGTCTACTACCTGCTGATCAAACATGGCAATCTTTGGAAAGTTATTCCCGGAAGGGAATTCGAAGGCGGCAGTCTGGCCAAATTTTGCACTTTCTATAGCATTGGCAACCAGTTTCTCAGGTTTCCTGAGATCGGTGGTACTGGAGAATCCAATCCTCCCATCTTTAATTACACGAAGTCCAATTCCACGGATAGATTTTGTATTTACGTATTTTAACTTATTATTTTCAAAACTCACCGACCGTGACTCACCTTCGTCGTAAAGAACCTCTGCAGAAGGGGTCTGTTTTAAAGCCAATTCCAGGACTTTTTCTTCAATTTTATTCATGTTTTTGACCTCTGTTTGTCTAAAATGCATCATCAAAACTTAATAGCTATTAGCGATCAGCAGTCGGCTGAAGGCAAACTGCCAATACCTCTCCTGAGAAGTTTTTACAAGGCAATACTGTAATGACTGCGGTTTCATATTCACTGCATTAATTTAAAACTTGCGGGTTTGTCTTCTTTCACTTCGCCTATTCCTTCCGCCTTTATACGCAAACGCAGATCATTGGCGCTATCAGCATATGCAATAGCATTTTCGTAGTTAATCTTGCCTTCTTTATAAAGGTTGAATAATGATTGATCAAAGGTTAACATACCTTCCTGTATCCCTCTTGACATCGTTTCTTTTAATAATTCAACCTGTTTCTTGAGTATAAGATCTTTGACCCTGGGTGTATCCAGCAATATTTCGAAGGATGCGGCTCGTTTTCCGTCCTTCGCCGGCACTAACCTTTGGGAAATAATAGAACGCAGATTCAGCGAAAGCAGCAAATAGATCTGTTCGTGGCGTTCCGGGGGAAAGAAATTTATAACCCGCTCTATTGCCTGATTAGCATTGTTGGCATGAAGCGTTCCCAGGCAGAGATGTCCTGTCTCGGCAAATGTAATGGCCGATTCCATAGTTTCCGTATCGCGGATCTCACCAACGAGGATGACATCTGGGGCCTGACGCAGGGTATTTTTCAGTGCGTCACCAAAAGACAGGGTATCTATACCAATCTCCCTCTGTGTAATAACGGATTTCTTGTGCTGGTGCACAAACTCGATGGGATCTTCAACTGTAATGATATGCCCCGAGTTATTGGCATTTCTGTAATCAATCATTGCCGCCAGGGTAGTTGATTTCCCGGAGCCTGTTGCACCTACGACAAGCACCAACCCTCTTTTCGTCATTGCTATATCTTTAAAAATATGAGGTAGGACTAAATCATCAATAGTTTGGATATTAATTTTTATCCGGCGCATAACAATGCCAATATTCCTTTGCTGGAAGAAGATATTTACACGAAAACGGCCCAGTTCAGGATAATACAAGGCAAGGTTCATTTCCATCTTTTCATAAAAATCTTTTCTCTGTTTCTCATTCATGCACTTTTCCGCCAGCAAACGGGTATCTTCTGCAGTAAGTTTTTTTACTCCAAAAGGGAAGTTGACACCCTCCCGGCGAAACATGGGAGGAAGATCAACAGTAATATAGATGTCCGAAGCATCAAGACGAACCATTTCTTGTAGGAGTTCTTTCATTTCCATAAAATCTCCCTAGAACTGCATAGCTGCAATCAAAACTACCGTTCCTGGATCAACACGACTTGATTCTGAGTGGAGTCGAGACATCAGTGAAACGAGAAAGAAAAGATAAGAAACTTTTAAAAATAAAATTCAATCTGTCAACCCTTCTTCTACTGGCATTTTAGCGTCTCCTGCCAGCTTACGCTTTATTTAAGACCGCTCAAAACACTATGACTGCTCACCAAACCTTCGATTACCTCTCTGGTAACCAAATCCTTCTGGCAGAGTTCTATCAAGGCCTGATCCATGGTCTGCATACCGTATTGACGCCCCGTCTGCAAAGACGATGGTATCTGAGCAATCTTATTTTCTCTGATGAGATTTCTTACTGCCGATGTTCCAATCATAATTTCCAGCGCCGCAACACGTCCTTTCCCGTCTTTTCGCTTTACAAGTTGCTGGGTAAGAACGGCCTGAATAGACTCAGAAAACATCGTGCGCACCTGCGCCTGTTGTTCTGGTAGAAACACGTCAATTATCCTGTCAACCGTCTTGGGTGCGCTGGATGTATGTAAAGTACCGAAAACCAGGTGACCCGTCTCGGCTGCTGTGAGCGCCAGAGAAATGGTTTCCAAATCTCTCATTTCACCCACAAGGATAACATCTGGATCCTCACGCAAGGCCGACCTCAAGGCGTTAGCGAAACTGTGGGTATGCGGTCCCAACTCCCGTTGATTAATAAGGCTATTTTTAGACTGATGTACAAACTCAATGGGATCCTCAATCGTAAGGATATGACATTTTTCTTCACGGTTGATAAGGTCAACCATCGCCGCCAGTGTAGTTGATTTGCCACATCCCGTAGGCCCTGTCACAAGCACAAGTCCCTTATTTTTTTTCGTTAGCTCGCCTACGATTTTTGGCATATCAAGCTGTTCCAGGGTCGGAATGGCCGCTGGTATCGTCCTGAATACGACAGATTCTCCCCTGCTTTGCAGGAATGCATTTACCCTGAACCGCCCGGTATCACCCAATGCAATGGCAAAATCAAGCTCATGATGTTCCTCGTACGTTTTCCGTTGCTGATCATTGAGAATATCATAGAGTATCTTATGCACGGCTTCCTTATTCAGCGGTGGAACGTCGATCTTCCTGATATCACCATGAATACGGATCATGGGAGGTTCCCCGGAACTTATATGAATATCTGAGGCGTTCTCTTTTTTAGCGAATGTGAGTAATTCTAAAATTTCCATGGATGTATGGTTGTCAGATAAAAAATCCTCGTTGAGCACGAACAAATAATATGGTTCATTGTTTTCTTAATAAGTATGTTTTTCTTTGTGTCCTGCCCATGTGCGACAAAGGATACTACCAAAGCTAGTACGATGCATTCTGCAAGCATGATAGAGAGGTTGGTCTGGTTTATTCCTCCTCCGAGACTACCAAACTAAGATTTCGGGGACGAATCTGAACCCGCCAAAGTTTTCCCTCCGATAAAAGAAAACAAAGACTTAAAATCAGATATTCTTTAAAAATTCGCAATATTTTGGTTTTTTGAAAATTCTCAGCAAAATGAAACTTAGCCTGGCTTCGAGTTTAGGCCTGAAAAGGCCGTTAGGATATATCAGGGGGGTGAAGCCCCCTGATCTTGAATACAAAACAACAAGCCCCAAAGGGGAGAAAGGACATCTCCTTATTTCCAAATATAATTTTCATCATATATGAGAAAAGCCTTTCATGGATGGTATTATCTAACA
Organism: Candidatus Brocadia sinica JPN1; assembly: GCF_000949635.1. Classification (NCBI taxonomy): domain Bacteria; kingdom Pseudomonadati; phylum Planctomycetota; class Candidatus Brocadiia; order Candidatus Brocadiales; family Candidatus Brocadiaceae; genus Candidatus Brocadia; species Candidatus Brocadia sinica. The sequence goes on along the minus strand of NZ_BAFN01000001.1, from coordinate 3,388,675 downwards.
ATGGAACTCTATTTTTTGTGCTAAACACAAAATGAATCCCCAAAAATGTAAATGTGCCACCCACGCGAATTCCTTTCGCCCTTTCGGGGCTAACCAATTTATTATTCATTTTCAGGGGGGCTTCACCCCCTGCTATACACTGTCTGCCCTTCGGGCATAAAAGTTAACATCCCGGTATTTCGTAGGGCAAAATACTTACCATTTTCAAAAAATTGCCGTAATGTTACCCTTTTTAAACAATCCCATGAACTGCTCCATCATTTTTAACATATCATCGGCCTCCGATAACGACATTTCGTATACGGACATGCGGACCACCATCACTGACACGCAGCGGTGATTGCCCGCCCTTGCCGCATCCTCCCAGACCTCCATGTATTTGAAGATCATTTCCGATGGCATCGATATTCATAAGCGTCTCAAACACATTCCCTGTAAGAACAACATCCCGTATCTTTTCCTGTATTTTCCCGTGTCGTATCATGTAAGCCTCTTCGGCGCTGAAGGTAAACATTTCCATGTTGGTCTGTCCTCCCAGGGAGCCAATGGCATAAATGCCGTTATCGACTTCGGAGAGCATTTTCTGAAAGGTGTAATCACGGGATTCCATATAGGTACTGGTCATCCGTACGATAGGAGCATGTGCATAACCGATAGCCCGTGCGTTACCCGTTGGTTTTTCGCGCATCTTGGCAGCCGTTTCCCTCGAATGGAGCCTGCTTGTTAAAATACCATTTTTAATGAGATAGGTTTTTTGTGTCGGAACACCCTCACTATCGTATTTATTATATCCTGCCTCTCCAATCAAAGAGCCATCGTCTACAATGGAAAGGGCATCGATCCCAAAGCGTTTCCCAAGAACCATGATTTCCCGAAGTTTTTTGTTTTCATAAATAAAATCGGCCTCGCTGAGATGTCCGAATGCCTCATGGACAAAGACACCGCAAAGTTTTGGATCAACAATAACGGTATATTTACCCCCCGTTACCGGCTGTGCCGAGAGCAGGTCTACCGCACGTTTCGTAACTTCTTCGCATTTGTGCTCCATATTCTGAACATTGCTGAAACCCCGTAAATCACCCACAGAATGATAGGCCTGTTGTACATTCATCCCGTCCCTTGCCATGGCAAGGAGTGAAATTCCACAAAAAATGGTCTCCTGCACAATAAAACTACCCTCTGTGCTGGCAAAATATACTGTCCCATGGGAATCTACATAACGCACATTGGAGGTCTGTATCTGAGGAGAAGAAAGGATCATGTTGTTGTATTTATTGCAAAGAGCCTGTTTGTCGGTTAAAGAGATATCAGCCGGGTCTATTTCTACCTTTGTTTTTACCTGGTCATTTATTACAGGTACTGGGGCAAGCTGACTTTCCGCAGCGCCAACAAACCGCGCCTGTTCACAGGCCATTTCCACATATCTTGGCAGATTCGCAATGTCATTAAAGGCAACAAATCCCCAGCCGCCTTTAATCAATGCCCTGACACATCCGCCGAAGGCATTATTTTCACCAATACTTTCAAGTTCCTTCCCTACATAGGTAATACCGGTACTGACCCCCTCCTGTATTCTTATTTCCGCATAATCAGCTTTTGCTGATTTCAAGGCATTTTTTATCAATTTTTCCATTTGGATTATTCCTTTGAATTCTAAATCAAATTCTAAAAACAACCATTTGTTTTACATGTTCATTGTATCATTTTCTCAAAGGCATCTTCATCAAGAACATGGACGTTTAATTCTCTTGCCTTATCGAGTTTGCTTCCGGGGTCTTCGCCCGCAACAAGATATTCTGTCTTTTTGCTCACACTGGCTAGTACCCTCCCGCCCAGATTTTTAATAAGCGTTTCTGCTTCTTTACGAGAGTATTTTTGTAACGTACCCGTAATGACAAAGGATTTACCGAAAACTTTAGGGTTTCTTACGAGTTTTGGAGTCATTATTTTTTTTGTATTAACCCCGGCAGCCCTGAGTTTTTTGATGATTTCTTGTGTGTATTCGTTTTGAAAAAACCCAACGATGCTCCGCGCAACAACCGGCCCAATTTCGTAAATCTCTTCCAGTTCTTCCTGCGTCGCATTTGCCAATTTATCTAATGTATCAAAGTGATTTGCCAGAACTTCTGCCGTATGAGAACCTACATTTCCTATTCCCATGGCACAGATCAGTCGATCTAAATCCCGATGCTTACTCTCTTCTATGGCGCGAACCAGGTTTGAAGAAGATTTTTCACCCATACGATCCAAATTTGTCAGATCATCATGTTTGAGACAATATATGTCAGCATAATCTTTTACCAAACACCTGTCAACTAATTGTTCAATGAGCGCTGGACCTAATCCTTCTATATCCATGGCATCACGGCTGGCAAAATACTGGATACGTCTTTTCGCCTGTGACATGCAAAGCGGATTATGGCATCGCAAGTATACACCGTCTCTTTCTAAGGTACTTTTGCATTCCGGACAAGACGTGGGTTCTTTAAAGGTTCTTTCTGTCCCGTCCCGTTTTTCTTTTAAGACCGATACGACTTGTGGAATGATCTCCCCTGCCTTTTGAACTATAACATGGTCACCCACCCGTATGTCCTTCCTCTGTATTTCATCGAAATTATGAAGCGTGGCACGGCTAACGGTAGTGCCAGAGAGTAATACCGGAGTGAGATTGGCAACAGGTGTTATGGTGCCAGTCTTTCCAACCTGCATAACAATCTCTTCAATTTTTGTAACGGCCTGTTCAGGTTGGTATTTATACGAAATCACCCAGCGAGGCGCCTTGCTCGTTGACCCCAGTTGACCATGAAGGGCAAGAGAATTAATCTTTATTACCATCCCGTCAACCATGTAATCCAATTCCCTGCGGCGTTTGTCCCATTCGTTACAATAGTGAATTACCGCCTCAATGTTTTTGCATAACCGGACATGAGGATTTACCGGTAAACCCAAAACCCGAAGAAATTCAAGGCATTGGATGTGAGTTTTGAGTTCTATTTCCTCATAATAGCCAATAGCATAGGTAAAAATGCGCAAATTCCTTCTTGCGGTAATACGTGGGTCAAGCAGTTTAAGCGAACCTGCTGCGGCATTCCTGGGATTGGCAAACTGAGGTTCACCCTCATCTTCCCTTTCTTCATTAAGTCTCTGAAATTCTTTGTTCGGCAGGTAGATTTCCCCCCTAATCTCCAGGACAGATGGAATTTTCAGTTTTTTATCCTCTAGTTCTAATTTCAAAGGAATTTGGCGGATCGTCCGAAGATTAACCGTCACGTCATCTCCCTTAAAACCGTCTCCCCTGGTAGCGCCTCGCACGAACAAACCTTTTTCGTACCAAAGGGTAATAGCGACCCCATCAATTTTTAATTCGACAACATATTCAATATCCTTATGAGTATCGACTCCCGTCATACGTTTTATGCGATGATCAAACTCTTTCAACTCTTCATCTGAATATGTATTATCGATACTCAGCATGGGAATCTTATGCCCTACGGTGGGAAATTGGGTAAGAGGCTCTCCCCCAACTCGCTGGGTAGGTGAATCTGGCGTAATAAACTCTGGATGTGCCTTTTCAAGCTGTTGCAATTCTTTTACGAGCCGGTCGTATTCGTAGTCTGTAATCTCGGGATTATTCTCTACGTAATACTTCCGGTCGTGGTATCGTATTATTTCACGAAGCTGTTCAATCTTTTCTTTAATGGTTAACGTCATAGGGAGAGCAGCGTAGCCGTAACCAAAGTATCCATCATACTGCCTTTGATGAGGATTTTAAGAATTAAATGGATGCAGTATATCACAATTTAAACTGCTGTCAACGTATTGTGTTTTAAAGATATAAATCGCTTGACTTTATCATATATCTGTTATAAAATTCAACAAACATTGGATGCTTGGTGTAACTCCCATTATATGAAATTCTTATGAATTCAATAAATTATCCTCAGTATGGAGTGAAAAATTTATGACTAAAGGAACTGACTCAAGGGAGTTTTTTGAGATATTTAAACCACCGCAGAAGGTACAGGATACGCAAAAGGATGAAGTTAAATCTCAAACAGAAGCGCCGGAGACAAGTCCCCAATACAAACCTATCATTCCTGAGGATAAAGCGGTTGGCAAACCAATCCCAGCAGCAGACCCCCTGGGATGGATCAAGAAAACAAGCTCAGAAAACGCTCTTGTAAAAGAAAAACCAAGAGAATCCCTGCCCATCCCCCCTCTTTCAAAAAATGAACGAAGTTTAAGAAAGGACGAGGTGATACTAAGGCAAGAGACCCTTATTATTGGCGCGATAGCGGCGACTTTTTTATCCATTGCATGTTTTTTTATTGGACATAAAGTTGGATACAATAAGGGCATATCGAGTCAGGCGGAAGAATGGTTGGAAACGATAGAACCTCAAGACGCTAAAAAGGCTACCTTTGGACAGGCAGAGCCAGCGGAGGTTCCCCCACAAAAGGCTGCAAACAAACCTGCATCGGTAAAATCGGAGAAACAAAGTGAACAACAAAAGCCAATTATTAAAGATAAATGGACATTGCGCGTAATATCATATAAAAATACCAAAGAAAATGTTGAAAAGGCAAAAGAAATAGCCAAAGAAATTCAGAATACCTTAGGTTACGACACATTCATTGTAAATACTGGTAAAGAAATTTTTATTTGTGTGGGTGAATTTGAAACGAGCGACAATGCCAATTTGATCCATGCACAAAAGACACTTGCTGAATTTAAGTACGAAAATAAAAAACAATTTGAAGGATGCTATCCCATACGTATGAGATAAAATTTAGGAGGAAAATATGAGTATCGATAAAAGTTTGAAGACAAAGGGTAAGTTAGTGAGGCCAAGGAATGTATTTACAAGGGTAGAACGCATCAAAATACTTAAGGGAGAGGGAAAATGGGAGCCAACGATGTCAGTCTTCGGCATTCCCAAGGTAAAAACCGTTAAGTTGAAACGAAAGACGAAGTCAGAGAAAAAGGCAGCTAAAGCAGAGACAGCAGAAGCCGCCCCAACAGCAACATCAAAAGAAGCAAGTGCTGCAGCGCCTGCCGCTAAAGAAAAGGCCAAAAAATAATGATCGCCCACAGGATGTCGAAGATCGACTCCTCGGGGATCCGAAAGGTCTTTGATCTGGCACAAAAAATGCAAAATCCGGTGAACCTCAGTATTGGCCAGCCGGATTTTGACGTTCCTGAGGAGATTAAAAATGAGGCCATTAAAGCCATTCAGGATGGCACCAATAAGTATACCGTCACACAAGGCATACCCGAACTTCGGAATGGTTTGCTCAAACGGCTTCAGAAAGAACGGGAAGTTAATGCCGAAAGCATTATGATCACGTCAGGCGTCTCAGGGGCATTGACACTCGCATTTATGGTTTTGATCAATCCCGAAGATGAAGTGCTCATACCCGACCCCTCCTTTGTGAGTTATAAACATTTGGCCAATTTCTGCGGAGGCAAACCGGTATATATTGATACTTATCCAGACTTTAAACTGACGGCTGCGCGCATCCAATCCCGTATTACAAAAAAGACAACAATACTGGTTATCAATAGCCCTGCAAATCCTACCGGAGCTATGTGCACCAGCCAGGAACTAAAAGAGATTGCAGGGCTGGCAAGAAAACACAACCTTCTTGTGATTTCAGATGAAATATATCATGACTATGATTACAATCACGAGTTTGATAGTATTGGAAGGTACTATGAAAAAACGTTGATTCTGGACGGATTTTCCAAATCCTTCGCCATGACAGGCTGGCGAATGGGTTATGCGGCAGGGCCTGCCAATATAATCAGCGAGATGATCAAACTGCAACAGTACACGTTTGTGTGCGCGCCTTCTCCAGCCCAGCATGCCGTGGCAAAATCATTAGATACAAACCTGAGCAACTATATTGCAAACTACAGCAAGAAAAGGGACTTGATGTATGATGGGCTAAAGGACAATTATCAAATGGTAAAACCCGGCGGCGCCTTTTACCTTTTCCCACAGGTTCCATGGGGTACCGATGAAGAATTCGTTACAGCCGCTATCCAAAAGAACCTTCTCATTATCCCCGGCAGTGTCTTTTCCGAACGCCATACCCACTTTCGTATCTCTTACGCAGCCTCAGAAGAGACCCTCAAACGCGGTATAGACATACTCAATAATCTCACCAAACAATAACGTCAAAATGTATTATGCACGTATCTTTACAAATGTGTTGGGTTAGATTTTTCCTTTTGATCTTTTGAGTAAGGCTGGACATCGCTTTCTGCTGTCTTTATCCCGGATGAATTGATCAAGGCGGAAAAGTTTCTGATAGGGCATCTTTTATGATTTGCTGTCTCACAAAACATCCTGATTTTATTGGGGCTGGGATAGAGCGGCAGCAATATCTTCGCATACGCATTACACATCTGTCTGCTTGTACCATCAGTTATAAATTCTTTACAAATATCAGACTTATCGTTCATATATTTCACCCATTCCAGAAAAAATACAATCTAAGGTCATTAGAAAATAAGCAAAAAAGATGCCACAGGAAAATAAAATAATTTACCCATATTTTATTGACAATAACCATGGCAAACACAAATTGTTATGTCAATAAAGAACGAGATAATCTATTGAGATGAAAAACAAGAAAAGTGTGTCACGACACAGATCTGTGCCGTAACACAAGTGTGACATGGCACATCATGCAGTAGGCAAAAGATACAAAATGCGGAGAATTTTCGTTTCTTTCAGGGGTCGCAAGTTCTCCCTTCATATTTCTCAAAAACCAACGATAGTACTTGTTATTCAGTCATGACCGGGTAATTCACTACTTCTTCACCAATATACTGATTTCGTCATCAAAATCCTGCTCAGATACATAGCCAATGTGCGTATTGGCCACTTTTCCATCTTTACCGTAAACAACGGTCGTTGGATATGCCCGGAGATCATGTGACTCGGCAATATCTCCCCCTCCCAGATAAACGGGATAATTAATGCCCATTTTTTTTATGAACGAAGGAACGACGTCTTGCCCATTTTCATCAAAGGCAATACCAATAATCTCAATCTTTCCCTTATATTTATTGTAGAGATTTATAAAACCGGGTATCTCTTTTCTGCACGGCGGGCACCACGTTGCCCACAAATCAACAACTACCACCTTGCCTTTGTTGCGGTCAAGTATGGCATTTAATTCCGCAAGTTTTATCGTAGTAACAGAATTCCCGCCGTAAGTAATTATTGGGGCTAGAGAGAGAACCGCAGCAAACAAGAAAGGAAACCATACGTATTTAACTATTATCTTATTCACGACCTGCTCCATTCAGTAATGTGTAAGAGTTTATAAAAATAATTCAAATCTCAAGGTATCGTTGTTGACTATTATTTTTCTGTGTTATCTTGTGTGCCTCCAAGGTAAACAAATATTTGATTTCTACACAGCGACAAATTCACCTGTGGTAAAAACCACTTTTCCATTTTCCATATCCGCTCGAATCTCTGTTCCCTCAGCAAACTTACCTTCCAGTATCTCCAGGGACAGCGGATTCTCAATCATTTGCTGTATGGTACGCTTTAGAGGTCTTGCCCCGAAGTGAGGATCAAAACCCTCCTGCACCAGCCTTTCCTTTAATCGGTCGGAGACCTTTAATCGATAGTTATTTTTAGCCAGACGCCTTTGGAGTTCTTTCAATTGTATCTCAGCAATCTGTCCAATCATCTCTCTTGACAAACCATGGAATATGATCGTTTCGTCAATACGATTAAGAAACTCCGGCCTAAAGGCCTCTTTCAATGCCTGTTTCACCCGACTCCTCAATTCATCCTCATTCTCAGGACCCGTAAGGTCCTGTATCCACTGGCTGGCAATATTAGAAGTCATTGCGATAATGGTATTCTTAAAATCCACCGTTCTGCCATGTCCATCCGTTAACCGCCCGTCATCAAAGACTTGAAGCAATATGTTGAATACATCCCGGTGTGCCTTTTCAACCTCGTCAAACAGGATTACAGAATACGGTCTCCTCCGGATTGCCTCGGTAAGACGTCCGCCCTCTTCGTAACCTACATACCCGGGAGGGGCGCCAATGAGTCGTGCCACGGAGTGTTGTTCCATAAATTCAGACATATCGATACGCACCATGGCATTTTCACTATCAAATAAAAAGGCAGCAAGGGCCTTGCAAAGTTCTGTTTTCCCCACTCCGGTAGGTCCAAGGAATAAAAAGGTACCTATAGGCCGGTTAGGATCATGAAGTCCGGCACGGGCACGCCGGATCGCATGTGAAACGGCCCTGATAGCCTCTTCCTGACCAACAACCCTCTCTCTGAGTCGTTCTTCCATCTTCAGGAGTTTTTCCTTTTCCCCTTCCAGCATGCGTGTCACAGGAATCCCTGTCCACTTGGATACAACCATGGCAATGTCATCGGCGTCAACCTCTTCATTAAGGAGCGACGAGTTCTTTTGTAATTCTTGCAATTCACGGTGTTTTTGCTTTAGTTTTTGTTCGCTTTCCCGTATAAGTCCGTAGCGTATCTCGGCGACCTTCCCTAAGTTCCCTTCCCTTTGCGCCGCCTGTTCATCGATGCGGGATTGCTCGATCCTGGCATTAATTTCTTGTATTTCTTTGATAATCTTTTTCTCGTTCTCCCATTGGGCGCGGAGGGCGCTCGATTCCTCCCGCAAATCCGACAACTGTTTCTCGATTTTCTCCATGCGCTGTTTTGAGGCGGTATCCTTTTCTTTTTTCAGGGCCTCTTTTTCGATCTCCAGTTGCATAATCTTCCGCTCAATCTCGTCCAGTTCAACGGGCACACTATCGATTTCAATCCTCAGCTTAGAGGCCGCCTCATCAATCAAGTCAATAGCCTTGTCAGGCAGAAACCGATCTGAGATGTATCGCTGTGAAAGCGTGGCCGCAGCAACAATCGCAGAGTCTTTAATACGCACCCCATGATGTAGTTCATACCGTTCCTTCAATCCTCTCAGGATTGCAATGGTATCCTCTACGGACGGCTCTCCAACATATACCGGCTGGAACCGTCTTTCCAATGCGGCATCCTTTTCAATATGCTTCCGGTATTCATCCAGGGTAGTAGCACCCACACAACGCAACTCGCCACGGGCAAGCGCTGGTTTTAACAGATTAGATGCATCGACGGCACCTTCGGCTGCGCCAGCCCCCACAACCGTATGCAACTCGTCAATGAAGAGGATGATTTGGCCTTCTTTTTCACTTACTTCTTTGAGCACTGCCTTCAGACGGTCTTCAAATTCACCCCGGTATTTTGTACCTGCGATCAGTGCACCCATATCTAAAGACATCACCCGCTTGTTTTTCAGACTTTCGGGCACATCACCACTCACGATACGTTGCGCCAGACCCTCTACAATGGCCGTTTTCCCCACGCCAGGTTCACCGATCAGGACAGGATTGTTCTTTGTCCTGCGGGATAAAACCTGTATCACGCGTCTTATCTCATCATCCCGTCCGATAACAGGATCGAGCTTTCCCTTTCGCGCCAGTTCGACAAGGTCTTTACTGTAGCGCTCAAGGGCTTGATATTTTTCTTCAGGATTCTGGTCTGTAACCCTTTGGCCCCCCCTGATTTCTTTTAATGCCGCATAAATATTTTCTCTGATAACACCAGCTTCATGTAATATTCTGCCGGCAGCTATGTTCCTCTGCCCCGCCAGCGCCAACAGCAGGTGTTCTGTGCTTACATACTCATCCTTCAGTTTGCTGGCTTCTTCCCAGGCCAGATTGAACGTATCACGAAGTTCTGCGCTTACATAGGCCTGTCCCGGCGCTCCCGATCCGCTTACTTGTGGTAATTTGTTAACAGCCGACATCGTCTTATCGAGAACGGCATCCGCATTAATTCCTAATTTTTTCAGAAGAGGCACAACTATACCCTGCTCCTGAGTTAAAAGGACTTCCAATAAATGCACGGCCAGGATTTGCTGCTGCCTCTTGGATTCCGCTAATTCCTGTGCTTCCTGCACAGCCTCTTGTGCCTTGATGGTAAATTTATCAAATCTCATAGTTTTCTTTTTTTATGAAAATTCCCAAGCATACAGTGAAATAAAATTTTATGCTCAAAGACACTCAATAAACCATTTGTAGCCTTTATGGGAAGGAAAAGTTGCTGAAGGTCGATTTATGGTTGTATCTGCAAGACGTCTGACATACTGTACATCCCCGGAGGCTTTTTCGCTATAAACTTCGCTGCACGGATGGCGCCCCGTACAAAAGTATCTCTGGTGTGTGCCCTATGGGTAATCTCTATGCGTTCTCCCAAACTGCCAAAAATAACCGTATGATCACCTATGACATCGCCGCTACGAACCGCATGTATACCAATCTCATTCAAGGGTCGCTCTCCGGTAATCCCACTCCTGCCATAAACAACATCCTCATCCATTTTTCGACCCGTTGCTTCACATACCTTTTCAGCGAGTCGCAAGGCTGTGCCACTGGGCGAATCTTTTTTAAACCTGTGATGAGTTTCGATAATTTCAATATCAAATTCCTTTCCCACCATCTTTGCCACCTGAGCAACAAGGTTAAACAGGACGTTAACCCCCACACTCATATTAGGAGATACTAAGCATGGAATCAGCCTGGAGAAGTGCTGCATTTTTTCGTGTTGTTGCGGGTTTAATCCTGTTGCACCAACAACAACGGCAACATTTTTCTTTGCGCAAATCTCGCCGATAGCTATGGCAGATTCGGGTGATGAAAAATCAATTAAAACGTCTGCATGTGCATTGAATGCCGTTGTTATTATGATACCGGTATCCCCGCACCCGGCAACCAGACCCACATCCTTACCAAGCGACTGGTGACCCGGCCTTTCCAGGGCAGCCACTAATTTCAATTCGGAATCTTCAAATACAAGGGCAGCGATCCTGGATCCCATTCTGCCGCAAGCACCATTTATAGCAATCTCAATCATTGTCTGCCTCGAAGCAATTATTATGCATTATTCTCTATTCTTTTTATACCTCTTACTGGCGCTCTTGAGAAAACTCCGTTCCCTCCAGGATAGGTTCCTTAGACCTTCGCGATTCACCTTATCGAGGATTTCATCCACCCTCGCACGGAGTTCCTGTTCTTTCATCAACTCTTTTTCATGCTGGTGTATTTGCCACTTTTTGAGGTACGTTTCCACCCGGTAGGAATATCGAACAAATAAAAAACCATAAACAAGGCCGCCTAAATGCGCAAAGTGGGCAATATTGCCGGTTTTAGGGACAATGCAGTTAAATATCGTAATACCGGCAAAAATCATAACCAGATACTTCGCCTTCATGGGAAAGAAATATAGAATGACCGTACTGTTGGGAAAATACATGGCAAAGGCTACTTCAATAGCAAAGATTGCCCCCGAAGCTCCGAGAATAGGAGTCCAAGGAGTAAATATGCAACAGCATATCCCGGCGAAAATTCCCGCTGTAAAATAGAGGGTTAAAAATCGCCTGGACCCAAGTACCCGTTCAACCTCACTTCCGAACATCCAAAGGCCTAGCATGTTAAATATCAGGTGCCACGGGTCTGTTGTGCTGTGCAAGAACATGTATGTGAAAAACTGCCACAGCCACAAATGTCCTAAAGTGTCAGGTGGATAAAGCCAGAACAGCTTTGTAAATTTATCAGAAGCAGGGTAATACCACGGCAGTGCCGCTGTATGCCCCAATTGCTCATCACTAAAGATGTTTATCATCTGCGGCGACCACTGCAAACTCACCGTAGAAAATAACAACTGAAGCATAAACACGCCCACATTGGCAATAATCAAAATCATGATTATGCGTGTCCACTTGCTTCCGATATTTATTCCAAAAGTGAGCCGATTATTGCGCATGCATTAAACCGTCTTATAGGAGAATACTTAAAAAATTTCTGTATTTATACTAATTCTTTTCCGTTAAAAGTCAAGAACGTAATACGGTAGAGCTTTTACCTGATAAACAGTTTCCTGAAAACAAACATGCCACCAATAAAAAGGATACTATTTGCACCCCATAGGGCAGGTGCCACGGGTATGAAAGTGTCCTTTGCCAGCACCATTCCTGTGACTACCAGCGGGTAATAGATAAACAGGATCACCATGAAGCTGGCGCCAAACCCTACCATGAGATGCCCGCTTCGCAGCATAATGCCGAGTGAAATGCCAATTATGACAAAAGGTATACAGGAAAGCGCTTGCGAAAGCCTCTTGTGTATGGAAATATCATTTTTACGCCGTATGTCCTCTTTTCCGGCAACGGTTGATTCCTCCTCCATAGCTTCAACATTTTTCAACAAGGCATCACGCCTGATATTTATCTCTGAAATAGCCTGAGAGAGAGAGGTAATTTTTTTTGTCTCTTCACTCTGCACATCCCTGGCCGCACTAACTTTTCGTTCGATGTTATAAATTCTTTGCTTTTCCCTCTCAATGGTCTCTTTTATCTGCATGATTTTTTTATCCCTGTCTTCGGCCATTAAGGTACCTGCCTTCGTTTCTTTTTTCACCTGAATCAAATTTTCATTAGCAACCAGGATGTAATTTTTTGCTATCTTGCTCTCGTTCTCCAGTCCTTCGATCTTTGATGCCTGGCGTGCCAGGTTTTCGTTTGAACGCTTCAATTCTGTGGCAAGTTTCTCACGTTTCCGTGACAAATTACTGAGTTCCTCCCGATGGGCGCCAAGGTCTTTCATCAAATCGTCCTTGTTCCTTTCTGGGCTTAATGGCGTTTTCGGATTTTTTGCCAATTCGTTGTTAATTTCCCTGTTGTATCTGCAGAGTTGAAATATCGTCATATACTTTGAAGAAGATTCTCTCTTCTTTTCTTTCAGAGAAATCTCGAATGTGGTTTCCTTAAACACACCCACACGAGGAATTTCTTCCAATTTTTTATAATTCGGCTTGAGAAATTCCCCCCGATGCAACGTAAGAAATATCTTATTTTCCGCCTCATCCATTTTAATGGCCCCCTCTTCGGCAAGGATAACATTCATCACATAGTCATTCGCATACTCAATTACTGCTATGTCTTTATTTATACCATCTTCCACACTCCCGATATAAATCTGGTACGGATGCAGGTCTATTTTTTTCTGAAAGGTAGCCAAACGCCCTGCCAGAATGTTATTAATAGCGCGTTCCTGAAGTAATATTATTTTATAGCAAGACCGTGGTAAAATCTCGGCGGATAAGGTTAATGTTATGAGACTAAAGACAACTCCAATTACCAAAACGGGTGTAATTATTCTCAGTATATGGATGCCGCTTGCCTGGATGGCAATAATTTCATGGTCGGCACTCATACGTCCATACGTCATAGACGTAGCAGTAAGTAATGCCGAAGGTATCGAATAAGGAAATGCCTGAATAAAGAGATGAGGAATCAGCGCCCGCAGGGTAATGATATCAAGTCCTTTATGTAACAATTGAATGGAAAATCCCAGGAAGATCAATAACTCAAAACACGCCAAGGATGGTAAAAACATCCTGAACCATTCTGTCATTAGATAGCGTCGTAATATCTTATTGGCAAAGATTTTAGACATTTTATGAATTTTTGTTTGCACCCGAAATTTTTTTCAATAAAAACATGTTTGTTAATACCGGCAATTGATCATCCCAGGAATCTCCTCGCTTTGCCCGCTGCAATCATGTTTTCGGTAACGGTTTCTTTCTTCCCGGAGAGGATTGCCTGAATGATCTGGGAAGTATACTCGCTGTGAAGTATGTTTTCGTTATATTTTACCATACCCAACACCTTCTCGACATCCCTTGCAATTTTCGGAGATATTAATTTCATCACGTCCCCATTATAGTACGATGCCACCGATGAAAGATCGTCCAGGAATGCAGGGTACGCGGTCTTGAGGAACACCAAATCCTTTTCAGTCAGATAATGTAATCCCAGCAGTTCCGGTGGTAGTCCAATCGAGTAGAGTGTGGCACAATAAGAAATTACCCGCGGCAGGGTAATCCCTTCAATATTTCTCGAATAGCCGAAAAGGCCGATGTGAAGTTTACGCATCCGCCGTTTAGGAACAAATCTGGCTATCTCATTGATTAAAGGAGCAAGCTCCTTTATCTGTTCCCGGTAAGCTGACGCCAATCTTTCCGCAATATCCAGGGCCACTTCTTCATTTATTGAAGTCGGACCTGTTCTTACATGGTTATTAATCTTTTGAACGGCCTCTCTGACTTGTCCTTCGTCATAATCGTATTTGAATGCCGATTGTATCGTAAAGGTCTGAACACTGGGAAATTCCTTCAGACATTCGTTCACAGTTAACGGCGACAGATTGCCCCGAAAGAGATTTGAACCAAGTCCCAGGATGGGATAGATGGGAATCCTGATTCTTTCCTGCAACGCATGCAACCTCTGCAAAGCAATTTTGACTACCAGTATTGCAGGCAGCATACCATAGTTCAATGCGGGGTCTGAACGGCCAAGGAATACCCTTTGATATGAGAATTGTTTATCCTTCAGATAATTCTGCACCATAGTATCCGCAGAGAGCATATACGGGATATCCTCGAATAACGGAATCACTTCCAGAGTCTCTGGCTTGAACTCACCAATCCATTCCTTTATGGTAATATCATTCTCAAAACACTTCCTATGTTGCTTCCCGACGACAAAATCACGATAATAATAATACACCCGGTTAATTGTTTCCGTATTGGTCGTCATGGGAAGAATAACCTCAAAGATGGGTGGTATGTTATCGTCTCCGTAAAACTGGCTTGCGGTATCGTACGAACGAGGCGCACTTTCCAAAGTTTCTAGAAGAATCTTTGCTTCACTTTTTTCTACCATAGGGTTTGGTGCACGTAAAGTAATAAAGATGTCCTGCCCAATCCTGTGTTTTTTGAAATAATTATCATACCGGGTAAGCAGTTTCTTAATGACAAATTCATCAACTTCCTTTCCTTCACAATCCCACATCTGCTCGTCGCATTGCAGATGTGAAAACACATAATATGCCTCTTTTATTTCATCTTCACCCAAAAAACACGTCCCCTCGGTAAAGAATGGCATAGTGACATTATCCGGATGTTGGGTACTCATCGTTCTTGGTATTTTTCTCATGCCCGCATTCCACCTCCTGACTACTGGCTTCTTTAAAAACATACCATACACAGAGCAGGTTTTTCTTACCTACTATTATAAACTATGAATTATAGTAAAAAATATTGTATTTTCATTAAATTATTTTAAAAATTACGTTTTCACGCACAATCCAATTTCTTACTTCCTTTATCCACCAAATAGTTTTATAATTATTGTTTATAATTTCATTTTTAAACGGGTCTCTATTTTTCCCGTTATAAAAGATTAGGAGAATAAGCATGTCCAATGAGTGTTCTATTACCGGGGATAAGCTCGATACAAATGAATTAATAAACCTTATCAATACAGAACAGTATGACAAGCTGGAAGAGGCATGGCTTGGAATTATTGAATCCAACAGCAAAGATTTACAGGCGCTTTTCGATATTGTCGATCTCCTTGCGAAACGGGAAGAAAAAAAGCGGGCTCACGATTTCCTGATAATGCTGGCACCTCATTACCAACAAAAAGGGCTCTATCAAGACGCCCTGGAAGTACTCAAAAAGGTATTAGAATATAATCCGAAGGAAAAAGGGCTGGCAAAAGGAATCGCCGAATGTTATTCAAACATCTATAAAGACAGACCCTATGCAAAGGGCTTGGTTGAAAAAACGGGTATAGAGTCAGCATCCGACATCCGCAGTGCCATGAAAAAACTAGAAAAGTACTTTTATCTCGATCTGGACGACTATGTCTCCCATAAAAGCTGGGGGGTGGGTCAGGTAGTCTCTGTTGACACAGAAGGCGAAAAGGTAAACATCAATTTCGAAAAGAAGAACAATCACAGCATTTCCATGGATATTGCCCCGGATATATTACAGAAACTGGATAAGGATGATTTACTGGTGATGATTTACGCCCGAAAAGATGCATTGAATAAAATGATTGAAGAAGACCCCGTAGGCTTAATTAAATTAACCCTGAAATATTTTAAAGGAAAAGCATCGGTTTCTCATATAAAGAACCGGCTCATATCCGGTGTCATACCACCCGGCGCATGGAGTAAATGGTGGACAAATACCAAAAAGTTGCTCAAAAAAGACCCTTACATAAAACTGACCGACGGTACACCCACCACGTCTTTCCTGGAACTTCGTACCTCCCCAATGACACACCATCAGGAGATACTCGAAAAACTGGCCATCACCGCAGACATCAGCAAAAAGATCGAAATCGTCAAAAAATATATTTCAACGATGAAAAACACTGAAACATGCAGAGAAACTTTGAATGAAATTACAACTCGTTTTATAAAAGACGCCGCCACATTGCAGGGGGAAAACCCCTCCCTTGCCATAGAATGCCTCTTCCTCCTCGACGAGATACAAGACATCCTCAAAGAAGAGACCAGGAAATATAAAGACACTATCGAAACACTTATTCGCACAACTGAAAATCTTCCGGAATTTATAGATAACATCAACACATTGGAATACAGAAAACATACCCTCGGTTTAATCAAACAGGTCAAACCAGAACATTGGCAGGATGAATTTACATCTCTGTTTTTTCTGAACAGTGGCAATCTATGGGAATTCATTATCAAGGAACTTATTACTGAAAACAAGCAACATGCCATTGAAGGGATAGCCTTAAAATTATTCAATCAATTTAACGCTTACCCGGAACACTATATCTGGTTTTGCAAAAATGGCATGCATAGACGATACCCTGAACTTTATAAAAACATCGACCCAGCCCTCATGTTTAACCGGTTAATCGAGCTATCAGATAATATCTATTTTAAGATCCAGAAAGGGCGCGATGGGGATTTAAAGACCGTCATCACCAAGATAAAAAATCTCTTGGAGGATAAAGGTACCGATTATGCCATAAGTATTCTGAATGATGCCAACGCAGAAGCCATTTTTAACGTCGTCTCCCGCAGCAAGGGCATGGAGGATTGGTTCAAAGTTTCTATCGAAAGTGTCATTCAGGACCGTTATCCGGAACTATTCGAAGAACCAGGTCTCCCCAAACTCGATGAAAGCAAAATCTACGTCACGAAAGAAGGTTATGAGAAGAAAAAGAAGGAATTTGACCATCTTATGAACGTGGAATTTCCAGAAAACGCACGTGATCTCGGAGAGGCCATAAGCCGGGGAGATCTGCGTGAAAATGCAGAGTATAAGGCAGCACGGGAAAAGCAAGCAATGCTCGTGGAAAAGGCAGAGCGCATGAAGGCTGAATTACAGAAGGTTGTGATCATTGACCCCCACTCCGTTCATGCAGATACAGCATCTCCGGGCACAAAGGTTACCTTAAGGCATGAGGGAAAGGCAGAATTAGAGATGTATACCCTATTGGGACCGTGGGATGTGGATATTGAAAAAGGCATAATCTCCTACCTGTCACCCATCGGCAAAGGATTACTAAACAGAACGGCAGGTGAAACGATAACGATCAAACTCCCGGAAGGAGAGTCTACTTACGAAATCATTAAAATTGAAAAGGTCTTATTATAAAAAAGACTCCTGATATTTCATCTTCACTCTACAACGATCTTTCCATTCATTCCAAAATGCCCTGCACCACAAAAGTGAGAACATTGAAAAGGATACGTTCCGGGTTCTTTAGCATAGAACTCAACGGTAGCCCTTCCTTTTTCCGGGATGGTCACAAGAATTCCATACTGTTCAATCTTAAACCCATGCGTCACATCCAGACTCTCGATTTCCAAAATCACATGAGTGCCCTGCTTAACCTGAATTACTTCCGGAGTAAATTCAAACCGCTTTGCAGTCATGGATATCTTCTGCACCGGCGCATCATAAGGCATAGATTCCAGAGCCTTATCTTTCTTTACAGCGGCACATCCGGAAAGGGCAATTACAATAACCAACACTATTATACTTTTCATAGCCACATTTCCTTTTTTCATCAACAATTTCCCGACAATGTAATTATTATGCAGTTATTTAACACTATTCATCCGATCTGACTTTAGATTCCTCCGGGACGACCTCAAGAACGACCTTCTCGGAACGCCGAATAATGGTTAGCTCCGACTTTACCCCGATCCAGTGTTCAGTAAGGAGCTTGTGCAGATCATCTACGCTCTCAATCGTCTGATCGTCGAAACCTATGATTACATCCCCTTCAACCAAGCCAGCTCTTTGGGCAGGACTGTTGTTCTCAACGGAAATGACCAGTACGCCGCTCTCTATCGGTAAGTTATGGAATAGCACAAGTCGGCGGTGGAGAAAGACGCTTTGCCCTGCTACACCAATGTAACCACGGCGGATTTTCCCATCTTTCATAAGCCCTGTCGCAACGAACTTAACTGTGTCAACCGCGATAGCGAAACAGAGTCCCTGTGCTCCCTGGATAATCGCTGTATTGACGCCAATTACTTCTCCGTGGGAATTTATGAGCGGGCCTCCTGAATTGCCCGGATTGAGTGCAGCATCAGTTTGGATGATACTATCTATCAACCTTCCCGATCGTGATCTGAGTGAGCGCCCGAGTGCGCTTACCACACCGGCGGTTACTGTACACTGGAAGCCATAGGGATTACCAATTGCAATTACGAGTTGGCCTACACGAATAGATTGAGAGTTCCCTAAACGTGCATATGCCAGGTCCGGGGCATGAATTCTGATAACCGCCAAATCCGTATCAGGATCGTCGCCGATCATATCTGCTGTCAAACGGCGGCCATCCGCAAGCGCCACTTCAATTTGACCGGCATTATGCACAACGTGACTGTTTGTGAGAATAAAACCATCCGGGGTAAAAATGAACCCCGATCCATTGCCCATCATTTGTTGTGACATCCGTGGATGGACTGTTTGCCTGCCATTCAACAACTGACGAACGTTAATATTTACTACAGCCGGGATAACTTTCTCTGAAGCGCTAACGACGGCCTTCGAATACGCATCAAGAAGTTCTTCATCAGGAGGGGCAACTGCTTCAGATATCCGAGAACCATCAGGCCCGATTCCATTGGTTGACACGACTTGAAAAAGAGGTTCCACAACAATTTTTCCCTTTCAAATTTTTGGTCATTGGTTTAAACTCAAGACATTCAATTCAAATTGTATTGTAAAAGTCTTGTTTGTCAAACTCCTTTCCTTAGACCAATGGTGGAGTTATTGATTGTTATTCTTTCCTTGCAGTTTAAGCCCGAATTCGGCGAGCCTGCGCCCTAAAGCACGGCATATTATAGCCTCATGCTGGTCAATTTCCCGCTGGCTGTCCGGTCCTGCAACATGGCCTGGTCCATATGGAGAACCTCCGGCTTGAGTCGTAAAAAGCTCTTTAACCGAGTAAGGTACACCAACGAGTATCATACCGAGGTGCAAGAGAGGGGCCATCAAGGTAAGTATCGTCGTCTCCTGCCCTCCATGAAGGCTTGCCGTAGACACAAAGACGCCGGCAGGTTTGCCTTCAAGTTCACCTGAGAGCCACAACGATGTGAGTTGGTCTACCTGGTTTTTTAATTGCGCTGATACATTTCCAAACCTTGTTGGTGTGCCAAAAGCTATTGCTCCTGCTTCTTTGAAGTCATCTTTTGTAACCATCGGAACGTCTTTCTGCATCGTCTTGCCTGCCTTCATATCCTCCCGGGAATCGATGACAGATGCAGGTATCAATTCTGGAACTGTACGGATAACTGGTTCCGCACCCTTAACCTCCTTAACCCCTTCTGCCACGAACTTCGCCATCTTGTATACATTGCCGTATGTGCTATAGTAGACGATTAGTACTTTCATATCTATCCTCCTTTTTATAAATATTCAAAATAAACTACAGGGTATTTCTCCACGCTCTGTAGTTCTACCATACTATTAAACTCTCCCGTGTTTGACAAATGTGCCATTATGGTACTCTTCAAAAGCGACCCGTAGTTCATCTTCCGTATTCATCACAATAGGTCCGTACCAGGCGATCGGTTCACCAATGGGTTTGCCCGATATAAGCAGGAACCTGACTGCATCGCCTTCCGTTGAGACCATCATCTGATCGCCATCATCAAAGAGAACAAGAGTCTCGTTACTTACAAAGGGATCTCTTTGAATATCGAAATAGTTGACTCCTTCGATCTCGTAAGAAAACGGTAGCTTTTCCTTGCAAAAATATCCCTTACCTTCGATGACGTACGCAAAAACAGTGTGTCCACGCTTTGTCGGATGTATGAATTCTGAACGGGCTGGAACTGTTACATCAAGATATTCCGGGTTGGTGATAATATCCCGAACAGGTCCTTGCCTACCGCCAGCTTTACCGCATATGACCCTGACTTTTGTGCCATTCTCAAGCATTACCTCCGGGATTTGCCTGTTTTTCACGTCCCGATAACGAGGCTCCATCATTTTGTGGGATTTGGGGAGATTGGCCCAAAGTTGAAATCCAAACATCACACCATTTGGGTCGCCTTTCGGCATTTCCTGGTGTATGATCCCGCTTCCCGCGGTCATCCATTGTATATCGCCAGACGATATAATGCCCTTATTCCCCATGCTGTCACCATGCTCAACATCTCCCTGAAGAACATAGGTGATTGTCTCGATTCCACGATGCGGGTGTCATGGAAAACCCTTGATATAATGCTCTGGATTGTTTGAGCGGAAATCGTCCAGAAGTAAAAAAGGGTCAAACATCGGAACCTGGCTATATCCCAATGCACGTTTGAGGTGGACACCGGCACCTTCTATCGTAGGTTTACTTTTCAAGACCTTACGGATCTTTCTCGTTTCAGTCATTGCGTTCCTCCATCGATTTTTGGTCAGAAATATGTCTCAATTATCACCTGAGCTATCAGGTATATAAATAATTCCATAACAGCGTTATAGGGCGTTAATTGCTCATGGAAAGCACCGGTACATTTTATTGTTTGTCTCATTGAAGATCATGCACATGGTTGAAGGTACTTCAAATAGGTCAACGGTATCTCTCCCTCTTTCTGCATTCAGAAAAACAAAACACGTACGGCACCAGGAACGCAATTTCGCCCAACAAGAACAGCTTCCGGCAGAGTACGGCACGGCTCCTGCGCGTTGGGTCTACGGGAACAGGAGCCGTGATGTGCGAAATCGTTTAGCTGAGCGCAGATTAGGCCACTGGTTTCTTTACCGAGTAGCTCGTAATCAAGTTTCTGTAAGCAGGCAGGTGGCTGGATAGCAGTTTGCCCAATCCCTTGATGTCGTTGCGCCAGTCACGATGCAGTTCGCTGGCAACGGCCATCCAGTTCATCAATTGCACGCCTGCAGCCACCATGCGCGCCCACGCAGCGTGGCGCGTGACCTCGTTGAAGGTACCGGAAGCGTCGGTGACGACGAAGACCTCGAAGCCTTCCTCCAGTGCTGAGAGCGCGGGGAAGGCCACGCAAACTTCTGTCAGAACACCAGCGATGAGCAACTGTTTGCGGCCGGTGGCCTTGACCGCCTTCACAAAGTCCTCGTTGTCCCAGGCATTGATCTGGCCAGGACGCGGAATGTAAACGGCTTCTGGGTGGATTTCCTTAAGTTCTGGTACGATTGGACCATTGGGACCATCTTCAAAGCTGGTCGTCAGGATGGTCGGCAGCTTAAAGTATTTGGCGAGGTCGGCTAGTGCGAGGACGTTATTCCTGAATTCATCCGGCGAGTAGTCCCGCACAAGATTAACAAGGCCGGATTGATGGTCAATGAGAAGGACTGCGGCGTTATCTTTGGAGAGACGGCGGTAAGTGTATTTTGTATTCATAGGTAACTCCTTTACGTTTGGTTTAGAGTTGTTGGAGTTTCTTCAGCGCAGTCCGGAGTGGCCTAACTCACGATCGCAAGGTACACAGCTATAAAAGCCGATAGGGATATGCCCGCTTTGTCCACTCGTTCTCAGGATACCTGGCCTGAAGTTGTTCGTATGCCTCTTTAAGTCCTTTTGGATTTTTCGTATCTTTGTATAAGCATACACCTTTCAGATAAATTGCCTCCGGTGCTGAGTCACTTTTAGGAAAATCAGATAAAATCTTCTCCAGGTTTGAAAACGCCTCTTTGAATGCATTGTGGTCAAAATGAACTTTTGCAATACCCAGCAATAACAAAGGCATCAATTCTTCGGGAGAAAGAAAACCGACTGCCCTGTGATGTTCTTTGCCTTCCATATCAAGAATTATAAGGGTTGGAGTCCAGTTTATACTAAAATCCGTAGCAAGGGGCTGCGTATCATAGCGCACGCGCAGTGGAATTACAGAATCTCTGATAAATTCGGTAACGTCTTTATTTGGATACGAAACTGTATCCATCTGTTGGCATCCGATTCAGCCTGGGTTAAAGAAATCAAGTAACACTGGCTTTTTCTCCAATCGTGCCCTTGATAGGGCATTGTCCATTCCTGTTTCCCATATAATTTTGTTTTCCATACCCTTCCCTCCTTATAGTAAAGTTAATGATCGGCATCCGTAATGACCGAGATGCGCTTCCAGACTGGGTCAAATGGGCAATTTCACCCTATTTCGTGAGATTTATTCCCCGCTTTATGGGTTAAAAAGCGACAAAACAAGCGCAAAAAATGGCAATTTATAGCAGTTCTTACTCACTTTTGAAGCAAAAAAGTTCATTTGACCTAGTCTGTCAGCTTCACCCAACCTTATACGTTATTACGGTTCGATAGGATAGCCCGCCTTTTTCCAACTATTAACGCCTCCATCAAGGGCCTTTGTATTCTTATATCCCTTCTTTATGAATTCCGCTGCCTGACCGGCAGCGCTCGCTTCTTTGGGTCAGCCGCAGTAAAAGATAATCTCCTGATCTTTTGATAATGACGGTAACCTTGATTTAAATTCGTGCAGCGAAATCGCACCCTGCAGTTTCATTTGCCTGAATGTTGTCTCGTCGTCATATGCGCAGACGAGGAGCGTTGTGCCGGATTTCAACTTCTGGTAAACTTCTTTCGGAGTAATACGTACGGGTTCTGCCATAATACACCTCCCATTCTTTCTAAAAGTTGCCGGGGTAAGAATAAAAAGGCTTCTTAGGGCGTATTGCAATACGCCCCTACTTCTCTTTGTAAAATATATATCTCCTAAATCGTAAATATTCCTGGTTAAAAGACTATAGTCATCAAACTCAATTACTGAAAAACCAAACAAAAAAGCCTTACTGCAAAGATATTTATTAAACATCTTCGGCAGTAAGGCTGTCTCTTCGTAAGCCGTTTAAACAGTTTAAACGGCTTAAACTGTTTAAACAACTGATAAGACCCTTTACTTTGCGTCCCCTGATTACTCAGGATTTGCCTTTATCGTAATGTTCTTTTACCGCACTACTTCGTAAAAACCATTATTGAAACTTCATACTTATATAACATGCATAGTAACTTATCTCAAGCAAAAAAATAAAAGAAATAAAATTCCTATTGCACTATTCCACTTTTGTATGGTCAAATAAGAAGTTAAAATTTTGATTTATCATAACTATCCCTCTTGATAGTATCATTACTTATATGTCTATGCTAACAATACGAACACAATCCAGGTGAACGAAAAGGAGGTCTTATCCTGAACGCATATCTTGTTCTCATCCTTTGCCTTTACATCTTCAAAGAGACCTTTGAATACTGGGTTCAGTATCTCAATCTCAGACACATGAGAAGGGCTGGCGCAACTGTTCCATCTGAATTTGCGGGAAAGATAGACGAATCGGTACTAAAAAAAACAATTGACTACGAAACAGAAAAAACCCGTTTCAGCTTTATATCGTCAATATTCAGTAATATAATTACCATCATATTCATCTTTGGCGGTCTGCTGAATATCTATAATTCATGGATTGCTTCGCTGAACCTGTCATTTATCGTATCGGGATGGCTGTTCTTCTTACTTTTAGCCTATGGCTCCGAATTCCTATCCATACCTTTCAGCCTTTACCATACCTTTAAGATAGAAAATAAATACGGATTCAACGCCATGACCTCACGACTATGGGTATCCGATTTCATAAAAACGCTCCTGATTTCAACCGTCATGTTGTCGCTGGTGACATTTGCAGGATTCTGGCTCATTCAGTGGAGTCCCCATTACTGGTGGTTCTGGGTATGGGGTTTTCTTTTTATTTTCAGCATCTTTATTCTGTATATATCTCCCTACATCATTGAGCCTCTCTTTAATAAATTCACCCCAATTGAAGATGAATCACTAAAAGAAAGGATTCTTAAATTAACAAATAAGGCTGGCATTCATGCAAGCAGGATTCTCAGAATAGACGCATCAAAGAGAAGCAAACACACCAACGCCTATTTTACCGGTATTGGGAAAACAAAAAGGATTGTCCTTTATGACACCCTGCTTGCAAGCATGAGCCAGACGGAAATCCTTTCAGTGCTGGCGCATGAGATAGGGCACTGGAAGAAAAAGCATATGTTGAAAATGATCATTGCATTTGAAGTATTTTCATTCATTGCCCTTTATCTATCGTTCAAAATTATACAAAGCGACTTTCTTGTAACGCTTTTTCATGTCAGTTCAAATACCCTTTATGCAAAATTTATAATCCTTGCATTCCTTACGGATATTCTCTCATTACTGTTTACTCCATGTGTGAGCTATTTTATGAGAAGACACGAGAGACTGGCAGACAGGGCTTCTTATGAGCTCACGAAGGATCCTGAAAGTATGGCAAGTGCCCTCATAAAGCTTTCAAAAGAGAATCTCACCAATCTTTATCCCCATCCCCTTTATGTTACCTTGTACTATTCGCACCCACCTATTCTGGAGAGAATTCGATATCTCAAGGGATTTTCACACTGAATGAATTCGCTACAGGAACAAAACAAAACAGTGAAAAATAAATTCGCTTCTCTTGGACGCAAACCGGTACCACGCTTTCCTGGCTGGTGGGTAGCGCTGGGTCCCGGAATCGTCTGGATGGCACTTGCCCAGGGGAGTGGAGAACTGATCTGGTGGCCGTACATCATTGCCAAATACGGCCTGACTTTTTTATTCCTGCTTATTCCTGCCTGCCTCCTCCAATACCCTGTTACTGTTGAAATTGGTCGATACACACTTCTCACGGGCGAGAGTATTTTCCACGGCTTTATCCGGCTAAACCGCTGGTTTGGGATATTTCTCTGGCTGCTCATGACAGTCTCATTCCTCTGGTTCGGCGCATTTGCCTCTGCGGGAGGAACGGCAATGGCAGCGCTTACCCATTTTCCTGCAGGCTGGAGCCAGCGAGGTCAAACGTTATTCTGGGGTTACACTTCTATCATGGTCTTTCTTGCCGCCATCTTGATGAGCGGTGTGGTATATTCACTGATTGAACGACTCATGAAGGTAGTGGCATTGATCACCGTCAGCGGCTTGCTCTGGGCATGCCTTCAACCGCAGGTATTACACTCGGCACCGGGGTTCATGAAAGGCTTGTTCGGTCCCTGTGGTCCAATACCGCGTACATGGGATAACAGTGATGCTACCAAGCTGCTAACCGCAATTACCTTTGCCGGTCTTGGTGGTTTCTGGATCCTTTTCTATTCTTATTGGATGCGTGATAAGGGCAATGCCATGACGGATCATATGGGCCGTATTACCGGACCTGTCACAGGAAAACCTGAAACAGTTACGAGCGACGGGAACCTGCCCGACGACTCCCCGGATAATCCTGGAAGATGGAAACGCTGGCGGCGTTACCTTTCTGTTGATACCATGGTCGGCATTTGCGGAAATCTGTTTACTACCCTTATGACCTGTCTGCTTGCTTATGCCCTGCTCTTTCCCAAAGGACTCCTGCCCCGGGAATACGAATTGGCCGTTGTGCAAAGCAGTTTTTTCGAGGTAAGCTGGGGTTCTGTGGGACGATTCTTATTTCTTATCGTGGCCGCGGCCTTTCTGACAGACACCTGGCTGGCCACCGCAGACGCAGTAAGTAGGATGCAGGCAGACATTGTGCATATCCTTTTTCCCCGGAGCCGCCGCTTTGAGTTGCGTCATTGGTATTATTTCTTCCTGGGAATTTTAACTATGATTACCTCTCTTACCATGCTGCTCAATGCACCAGGCCCTCTGATTATGACCAGTGCGGTTATCGGTTTTATCGGCACTGTGATATTCCCCGTTGCTCTCTATCTCCTGAATTACAAAATCCTGGCGCCACATCTTCCGCCTTGGGCACGCCCAGGAAGGATATCTCAGTGGCTCCTTGCCATTTCATTTCTCGCGTACCTATTCCTTGCACTGGCCTATCTCTGGGTGGTGATATTCTAAAAAGACTATTACTATTTTGACAGGTTTTCATGATATCTTTTGGCGAGTGACCGACAAGAAGCAGTTAATTTGAAAATCGCGTAATAAAAAATTTTCGTATCAGCGTTTACTGAGCATAAATTTTTACTGCCAGTTTTCCGATATCTTTCTATGATAGTGGATGATTTACATGCTTACGGTGGATCAAAGCGGTTAACAGAGACCCTGGTTGCTGCAGGTACTAAGGA